>OZ244626.1:3597500-4608913 GCA_965218495.1 Rhodothermales bacterium | reverse complement strand
CGAATGCAGTCGGACAGCTTGGCGCAGGGGCCTGGCCGAATGAGCAACCGGCAGACCGCTCCCGCTAATCGAGTCCGTCCTCCTCGTCGTCCGGCTCTGGCATCAGCACGAACTCCGGGTAGGCCTCTATGCCCAGTTCGGCTACGTCCTGGCCCAAGCGCTCGACAGAGCGCGATACGCGTGCACCGATAGTCATCTCAATAACCTTCCACAGCACAAACGAGAGCGAAAAGACGAAGACGCCGACCGACACCACACCGAGCAGCTGAACACCAATATTCACTTCGCTATGGGTGATAGCTACTGCCAGCGTGCCCCAGATACCAGCGAAAAGGTGCGCAGGCACAGCGCCGACCACATCATCCACTCGAAACTTCTCCAAGATCCTAATCCCTCCCGTGCAGACAATCGCCCCAACTCCGCCAATGATTATTGCCCAATAGTGGTTCACCATATCTGGGGCCGCCGTGACAGCTACAAGTCCGGCAATCGCACCGTTAAGGACCGAAACGAGGTCGAAGCGCCCCAGGATCGGCCGCGCAAAAATTATCGCAGTGACTACCCCCGCTGCGGCACCAAGATTCGTGTTAACCAGAACGATACCCATGCTGGTGGCATCTGAGACGGACCCTAGCGCCAACACAGATCCGCCGTTGAATCCGAGCCAGCCAAACCAAAGAATGAAGACACCCAACGTTACCACGGGGACGCTGGAAGGCGGCGTGGCCTTGACGCTGCCATCTTTTCGAAACTTACCCATTCGTGCACCTACGACGATGGCACCAGCCAACGCGGCCCAGCCGCCCGTGCTATGGACAATCGTTGAGCCTGCAAAGTCGTGGAATCCAAGCTCGGCGAGCCAACCCGCCCCCCAGGTCCATGCCCCTACAACCGGGTAGATGAAGGCGGTTAACACGAGCGTGAAAGCAAAGAAAGCCCACAGGTTGACACGTTCAGCTAGCGCTCCGGACACAATGGACGCTGCCGTGGCGACAAAGACCATCTGGAAGAACCAGTCGCTCATCACCGAGTATCCATTCTCTACAACGGCTTCAATCGCTCCCTCGTCACCTCCGAGCAGTGCGACCTCAGCTGACGAAGACCCGTACAGCAAGCTGAATGAGCCGATCCATCCCGACACGTCCACATACATCAGATTGTACCCAATCACGTAGAAGGCAATTCCCGCGATAGAGTACGCGCCAATGTTCTTCAGGCAAATGACCGACGCGTTTTTCGTTCTAACCGATCCAGACTCCAGCATCGTGAAGCCGGCCGCCATCCACATGACCAAGCCGCCCCAGATCAGGAATGACAAGGTGTTGAAGACAAACTGCACTTCCTGGCTCATGTCAATACGTCGTTAGCGGTGAGAAGATTACGCCGGGCCTCCACAGCGTCGTCAACGAAGGAGCAAGGCCCAGCATACAAGAAATGAAGAATTGATAGCCAAATGATCCGATTTGAAGCCTGCTCGGCTACATGCGCCAGACCAGCAAGAGCTGCGGAGCAATTTCGCTATGCGAGCTACCTAACTTCTTGCCCCAGTATTGAAATTCCACACCGGCATGCAGCATGCCGTCGCCCGTCACATCAACCGTGAACTGAGGCTGCGCCAAAATCCATGACTTAACCTCGTTGCCAGTCTCGTCAGTGACGCCACTAATGAATTCTGCGTGCCCAGTGCACGCAAACGATGCACTGCCCACCTTGAAGGGCAGCAGCCAACTGACATCGAACATGAATCCTACATCACTGGTCTTGGGAGCTCCCCCCTTTTCTAGGCCGTCACTCACATCAAGCATGGCAGTAAAATCCGTATTCAGGAAGATGAATCCCGGAACTGACCAGGAAAACTGCACCCCCGGCAGTATCTTGAGGATATCTGCGTCGCCATCAAAGTTGATGCCGCCGATGAGAGACACATCGCGCAGGGCCCCCACCTTGATTTCCTTGCCACTCACCTTGCCGAGGCTCAGCGTCGGGTACCACTCGCCGTAGAACTCCTTGTCGTTGAAGCCGTCGTCCTTTACATCATCAAGAAAGTCAATAAAGAAAAAGCTTCCCCCGTACTTCCAGCTGCTAGCGTTCTGAAACGTCAGGATCGAGGTCGTCGCCTTGTACCCGTCCGAACTAAACGGATTTACCAGCTTGCCAAATTGCCAGGCGAAGTCTGTCTGAGCAGCACTTGGCAGCGCGACCAACGTCGCTAGCATCATGCCGATTGCCCAGCGCAAGTACGCTCCCGTATTTCGCCTTGCGTTCGAATTAGCCATTGGCCTTGTAGGTTGTGTGAAGAGTCAACGGCGCCCTACGGGCACCCGAATGCAAACTATGGTACGGAAAATTGGTGACGCGCACCTAAAATTCAAGAAATTCGAATGCCACCGCGCCCCTTTTTTGCCTTAGCGCCAGAGGAGCGCCTAGTAGGCTGGATAGACGTTAATCGCCTCAACTCTGCGGATGTGCGGTACTGCGTGCCGCAGTGCCTGCTCGATGCCTGCACGCAGCGTCATGGTGCTCATGGGGCACGCCCCGCACGCGCCCAGAAGCTCCAACTCGACCACCATGTCCTTGGTAATGCTGCGTAGCCGGACCGACCCGCCATCCGCGTTGAGGTACGGCCGAATGGAGTCCAGGCCATCCTCTATCTGCCGCCGAAGCGCTTCGTCGCGATTGGGATCGTAAGACTCCTTTGACATGGCCTATAATGCTTTGCGTACGTGCTATCTAGCGGTATACGATCTCCGGCATGGCTGTTTCGGCCTCGGCATGGCGGGCCACGGAAAATACAATGTGATCGGCCGCGGCCCGGAATGCCCGCGCCGAAGCGCTTTCGGGCGCCGCAATCACAATGGGTATCCCATCGTCGCCTGTCTCTCTAAGGCGCTGCTCCAATGGCACCTCTCCCAAAAACGGTACGCCAGAATCTGCTGCGAGCTTGCGAGCGCCGCCCCGCCCGAAAAGATAGTATTTTCTGTCGGGCAAATCAGGGGGCGAAAAGTAGGCCATGTTCTCGATGATGCCCAGTACTGGCACGTTCACCTGGTCGAACATGGCTAGACCCTTGCGAGCGTCTGCTAGTGCGACCCGCTGCGGCGTTGAGACGATAACTGCCCCGGTAAGAGAAACCGTCTGCACAATAGTCAGCTGGATATCTCCGGTACCGGGTGGCAGGTCTAGCACCAGAAAGTCCAGGTCTCCCCACTCCGCATCTCCGAGAAACTGGCGTACGGCACTCGACACCATGGGACCACGCCAAATGACGGCTTTTTCGGGATCCACGAGCAGCCCCATAGACAGCAGGCGTACGCCGTATTTGTATAGCGGAATGATTTTGCGCGCCTTGTTTACCCGCGGCTTTTCATCCTCTACCCCGAACATTGTCGGAACGCTCGGTCCGTAGATGTCCGTATCTACCAATCCCGTGCGAAAACCCTGCTGCGCCAGGGCCACGGAAAGGTTTGTCGCAACAGTACTCTTGCCGACGCCCCCTTTACCGGACGCCACGGCAATCATATGGTTCGCGCCCAGGCGAATAGGCACCTTGCCGCTCTTGCCACTGACCACGCGCACACGAGCGTCTGCGCCATCCCCATGCGAAGCCTGTATGACCTCTCGGCAGCGTGCTGGAAGCGTTTCGGCAAAGTGGCTGCCCGGATTGGCGACGCTTACCGTGAAAGAGGCAACGTGACCCTTGACCTCCAGGTTACGAATCAAGCCTGACCGCACGATGTCCGCGTTCCGGTCCGGGTCAACAATCGATGTCAAGGCGCCCAGCACCGATTTTCGCGTCATAGGCAGGAGCACAATGTAACCTTTAAGACCCCTTGGCGGAGTCGATTGTTCCTGACGCATACGCATGACGCAGCACGAGGCCGTGCCTTAGATCCCACCGGCTCACACTCGTATAAGCATAGCCGAATTGACGCATCACCCCGTCCAAAATCAGCACGGCGCCCGCAAAGACGTCGTCACGCCCCGCCATGAGACGCGGATTGAGCGCCAATACCTCCTTGCGCGTCATCAGAAGCAGGCGTTCGCGCCATGCGCGCACCGCCTGCGCTGTCAGCCGGGGCAACGGCGCCTGGGATAGTCTGGCCTCGCTATGGTCCAGCGCCACCAACAACCGCTGCGTCAGGGACGCGCCAATGAGCGGGTAGGATGGGGGCAGCGCTATTCCTTGCAGTTGGCTTTGCACCACGGCTGTGGCGCGTGCTACGGCGGACGTAGTTGGGGGCAGCCGTGCAAAGAACCGCTCCCGTAGCCGAACCGACCCGATGTCCAGGCTATGCCGGGCTAGACCTCCAGGAATTCCGGCGACGATCTCGGTGGAGCCGCCCCCAATATCCAGCGTCACGCACGGTCCGTGCCCTTGGGAGAGGTAAGCCGTAGCACCGCGAAAACCCCACTCCGCCTCCTCGGCACCCGACAGGATGGCGTAGTCCAGTCCCGTATGTTCCTTGACCCATGTCACCAGGCTAGCCCGGTCCCGAATATCGCGCGAAGCGCTGGTGCCTACTGCCACAATGCGTTCGGCGCCCAAGCGCTTGGATTCTGCCTTAAACGATTGCAGTGCTTCGCGAAGACGATGCAGCGCTGTGGTGCTGACGGCCTTGGCGGCATCTACTCCTTCACCCAGTCGAACCATCAATACACGCTCCGCCACCACCTGCAACCTGCCGTCAGCAGGCTTGTCCGCCACCAGCAGCTTTGCCGTGTTAGTTCCAATATCAATTACAGCGATGCGAATGACCAGTAGCGGTTGAAGCTTGCAGACAGGCCCCCACTAACCCGGTTCCTTGATATGTGTTGCGCACGGGAAGCACTTTGCGCGAGATAGCCATCTTTACTCCTGGCTCACCCAAACGGTGATGCCCCAGTCATTTGGCCGGTCAGGCGCACCGTCCTCGAAATCGCCGAAGTGATGCGTTAGATCTGTCACGTACTGGATGAGGTACTCGCCAGGGTCAAGGGAGACGTAGCCAACAAACAAGCGATTCTCGTCCGCCCCACCAGCTGGAACCGTATTGGACATGGTCATCTCCCACGCTGGCTGGCGCTGCCCGATCCGCTGGATCCACCCATGGTCATACCCCCTGTTGTCGTCTATCTCACCCACGGCACGGATGCCTATCTGAATCGGTTCTTGCACTGTGAATTGATGTGCTCTCTGCTCATGGGCCCCCAACTGTCGCCAGTCAATGAGCACCTCTCCGTCGCTAATCTGCTGCTGAACCGGCGCAATACCTCCGCGTGGCCGCACGGCACCCTGCGGAGTGGGAAATGCCAGAGGCCTAGCCTGCGGCGCTTCACCGCTACGCTCCTCGGTCTCCGAGGTCCACGGCCTGTCCACCAACGTAATCACGCCTCCCGACAGCGTATCGGCTACCGGAAACATTGACACACCCCAGCGCTCCGGGAAGTCCGGCTCAGTTCCGTTCCACGAATCCCAGGCATGGGAACCGTCCGACTCGTACTCCAACGTGTACATACCTGGACCCAGCAAGAGAAACGCTTCCGCATAGCGGTTTTTGCTTGCCCCGCCCGCATGCTTCGAGTTGCTATAGTCCATGGCCCATATCGCTTCAGGGATGTCGCGCTGCTCCCTTATGAGTCGTGCAAAGTCAAATGCGTCATGCCGCATGACTTCCCCCATACTGCAAATGACCACCGCAACATGCTGTGCGACTTCAAAGCGTTGCCTGATGTCCCGATCATTTCCCACGCGCATGATGCTGACGATGGGCTGGCGCGACTGCCACGGGTCAAACGGCTTGATGGCGCTCTGGTCTTCGGCCGTAATCTTAACGCCCCAAGCCTCGGGGACCCACGGTGGGTTGCCGAGCCAGCGGCTATACGAATGCGAGCGATCCGTTTCTGCCACTGCCCGGTAAACGCCGTCCGTCAATGTGACTTCGCCGCTTAGCCTGCGGTTGTACGGGAGGCCGCCGGCAGGCTCGGATCCCCTGCTAGTGAACGACCACACGCGCTGCCCACTCGCAACGTTCTCGATCCAGGAGTGATCATTCGGCTCATCGTTTGGGTCCTGCTGCACTTGGCCCGTAGCGGCTATTTTCACAGTGGTAGGCCGCACGACCTCGAACAGGAAGTCGCGGTGCTCGTTATTTCTCAACCGGGTCGCGTCCCAAACCGCAGAAGGACCAACTGCGTCGTTCCGTACATGGTCTATGAGGCGGGCAGGCGCATCCTTCTCTGCCGGGCGCAGCACAAATTGCCACGCATCGCGGTCCCGACGCAACTTGCGCCCACCGTGTCTAAGCAGCTGCCCATACGAGGAAAAAAAAGCTGCGTACTGACCGCTCTCCAGAATAATGGTATCGGCCTTGACGCGGCGCAGCGCCCCTTTCCCAGCCAATAAAGGCCGATGCTGCATGTCCCAGACGGCCCTGCCGTCTGACGCGCTGATAATCCATGCACTGGCTGCAAGTCCCGATGCACCCGAGCGCTCGTCCGCAGAGCCCGTGGCACTGACAACCATGACGGTGGATGCATCAACCTCAAACGCGGCTTTCTCTAGCGTGTAGGGTTTCAGGTCAGTCATGACGACAAGTCCCTTGGGCTTGGGCGGTCCGAGTACGAGCCGGCCACAGACTAGCACTGCCAGTACCGCCACCAGGATTTTCAGAACCTTTTGAACCATGTCTTGTAGGGCTGGTGCCCGCGGAATTCTTATGCTATGACCTAGAGTACGTCAGATCCGTGCGCATTGTTACCTGGGCACTTCCGCCAGGATTCAGGCTGTAACAATAGCATCGATCCAAGAGTATCAAAGGCAGAAATACTGCATCTGGGAAGCTTGTCCAAGTTTACGATACGGAACCTTATCTCGCCGCCACGCATCTTGCTAAAGCGCGGCGCGCTGATCGCCACTTTTGGTTCCTTGTATTTGGCAACTGCCGCCTATCTGCTGCTTGTCAAGGGTACGGGCGGTCATCCGTCGCCATTGCTGGAGCTCGTGTTTCAGGTCTTTGTACTCGGCTGTTACGGATCGCTGTGGTTCCTCCTGGAAAACCTGTTTTGCCGCAAACGACCTTCACCGGTACAAGCGTTTTGGCATCTGATCGTAGGCGCGGTCGTTTTTGCAGCGCTGTTCATTGCCGTTGTGACAATCATCCCCGGCGGTTTCAATGCAGGGCAGCCCATAGCGATCTCTACCGTTGTTCAGTCCGCGCTAGTTGTACCAGTGTGGGTTGCCTTCACAATACTGCTGCTGCTGCGGTTCCGGGGGTTGATTCTACACCGAAGAAGTAAAGCCACCGTGCGATCCTGGCGCTGGTGGATCGGACTCCTGGTCCTTAATGCAGCTTTGTCAGCCATCTTTGAGGCCTTCCCGGAAAGTGAGTTGGAAGACCCAGTTCGAATTGCCGGTGCGGTGCCGCTGCTCATCCTTGGAGCCATCAACGTATTTCGTGCCTCCTGGGTGGTGCGTCTTTCTGCAGGGCGAAAGGCGCAGACGATTCTCATGGCTGTCGTCCTGATGATCTTTTGCGCTATTACTACCGGAGACTTTGAGGACCGTTTTCAAGTCGGCGGTGCTGGAGAGTACATCGACCCCGTTTCCCTTCTGAAGTCCTATAGCGCAGGTCTGCACTTCTTCGGCAAATCCGCGAGCGCGTTTGGTGTCGTCTATTGCCTGACCTCAATCCTGTCGTTGGCTTTCCACCTGCCTACTACCGGCGACTTCCGACGGCGGGAGGGAGAGATGGCCGCCATTTATTCGCTGACGGACCTCGTGAAAGAGGTCTTTGATCGGGATAAGCTGGTTCGCACCATCGTGACCTCCGCAGCAAAGGCACACTCAGCCAGCATGGCGTGGCTGGCCATGCCAGATCCTGACGCTGGACGCTTGTGCACGCGCGTAGTAGCCACACACAACATTACGCCAGGCACGGCTGAGGCTAAGGTCAACTTGAATGCATTCTACGACGAAGCCGCCTCCACGCAAGAAACGCTCTATCTGGATCAGGCGCTAGCCGACCGCCGCATGTTGGCTCGTTCCGGGGACGGCATCGAATGCTTGCTGATCGTTCCCCTAGCGACACACAAACAGGTGCTCGGAGTGCTTTTTCTCGCCAGGGACGTTGCCCATGGCTTCGATAGGGAGGACATTCAAGCGGTCAACTCCTTCGCGGCACAGGCTGCACTCGCGCTGGACAACCTCCGCCTTTTCGAAAAGCAGGTGGAACGAGAGCGCTTGGCCCGCGAACTCGCTATCGCGCGGGACGTGCAGAAGCGCTTGATTCCCCAGCGCTTGCCGGCATTCGAGCACGTCGACGTGGCCGCGGTCAGTGTTCCAGCCCACGAGGTTGGTGGGGACTACTACGACTTCGTAGAACTTGACGAGCACCGTCTCGCGTTCACTGTGAGTGACGTTTCAGGCAAAGGTACCTCGGCTGCCTTCTACATGGCAGGCATGCACGGAATTTTTCGTTCGGTTACGCGGATTGCGCCTGACCCGCGCGATTTCCTCGCGCATGCTAACCATGTACTGTGTGAATCGCTGGAGCGCAACGTTTTCATCACGGTCATCTACGGCATTTTGGACCACAAGCAGCAAACGATCACACTTGCACGCGCCGGCCACTGCCCGGCCGTTTTTGCACGCGGCGACAAGCCTGCGGAATTCTTGCGATCCTCCGGACTGGGGGTTGGCCTGGACCGAAGCGCCCGGTTTCGGGACACGCTTGCAGTGGAAATCATGACCATGGCCCCCGGCGACGTGGCGGTCTTTTACACCGACGGCGTGGTCGAAAGCCGCAACCCTAGTGGCGAGGAATACGGGTACGACAGGCTTTTGGCTGCCGTTCAAGCACAGCGAACCAGCGACGCCGCCGCAATCCACTCTGCCCTCCTGGCAAAACTGCAACAGTTTATGGGGCGCAATCACCATTACGATGACGACATGACGCTACTGGTCTTCAAATGGCACGAATCCGGCCCTACCAAAGCCGTGCTGACGTAACTTTATTGGCGGCAACAGTCGTAAGCGTACACAACACGCATCCACTGCACCAACGATGAGCAATTTTTCTGTAGCCTTCCAGCGCCACGGCGCCATACAGGTGCTTGCCTTGAAGGGAGAGTTGGATGCCCATACGGCCACGGAACTTGAAGAGGCCATTGAAAAGTGCAAAAGCGATCGCGAATTCAGCATTGTGATCGACGGCGAACACTTGGCGTATATCTCCAGTGCGGGCCTGGGAGTCTTCATGGCCTTTATCGAGGAAATCCGAACCGAGAGCGGAGACATCAAGATTGCCGCACTGCAGCCCAGGGTGTTCAACGTGTTTGACCTTCTGGGCTTCCCCATGCTCTTCGACATCGTTAACACCGTTGATGAAGCCGTGCGCCTGTTCGGCAGGAATCCAGGCGGTCAATAAGCAACGTGTACGGCTCATTCTCCGACCTAGTGGCTGCTTCCATCTACACTCTTGCCATAACGAGCTCTTTGCGCCACCTGCGCCAGGTGCGACGTTTTGTGGTGCGCCATGCTTCGAATGCAAACTTTTCGGACGATGCTGTAGAGGCTTTCAAGTTGGCAGTGGACGAAGCGTGTACGAACATCATTAAGCACGCCTATGAAGGCAAGTCCGGGCACAAGGTTGAGATCACAATCATCGTGGATCCTAGCTGCTTTACAGTCCGAATCTGCGATGATGGCAAACCGTTTGACGCAAGTACCTATTCTGAGCCCCAACTCCGGTTGTTGACGAAGCAAAGGCGATCTGGTGGCCTGGGCGTCCATATTATCCGTCGCCTCATGGACCAGGTCGAATATCGCACATGCGACGGCAAGAACGAGATTTGCCTCGTCAAGTACCGCCGGCAGTAGTACACGCCTGGTCAGGCACGCGTCCGATATATAGCGAAGCCACGCCGAGAGTAAGCGTGCGCGCGCTAAGGTCGGTGAAGCCCGCTGAACGCATACGTGCAAGAAACTCGTCACCATGCGGGAAGACACGAATCGATTCGGGCAGGTAGGAATATGCACCTCGAACTCGTGAGAGCATCCGTCCGACCAGCGGCAGCACGAGTCTTGTGTAGAGCAGGTACACGAACGTGAACATGCGGCTTTTCGGCTGACTGAATTCCAGCACGATGAGTCGGCCACCTGGCCGCAACACCCGGCGAATTTCCTTTAGGCCACCACCAAGATCCTGGAAGTTGCGTACGCCAAAGGCGACCAATGCCGAGTCGAACATGCTGTCCTCAAACGGCATGTCTTCTGCGTCGCCGCGCGCAAAGCTGACGCAATCGGACACACCTCTTCGCACAGCTTTTTCGCGCGCAACTGCAAGCATAACTTCCGAGATGTCCAGGCCAACGACCTCCGTAGGGTGCAAGCGAAGTACTTCGAAGGCCAGATCACCAGTGCCCGTAGCCACATCCAGGATGCGCCCTGCGGATTCGGTGCCCAAGGCACGCACCGCAGCTAAGCGCCATCTCCGGTCAATCCCGAAACTCAGGACCCTGTTAAGCAAATCATAGCGGGGCGCGATGGCGTTGAACATCGCCTCGACCTGTTCTCGCTTCCCCGGCTTCTCACCTGTCGGCGGATAGCACTGCATGGGCTACTGCCCCGAGCGAGGGTCCACGGGACGGGCGACGACGATTCCGATCTGAACCTTGTTGCCTTTGACATAGGCTGCCAAGTCCGGCGAAACCTTGACGCCACCCGTGGTTGAGGCATGCAGCATGCCGAAAGTGCCGTCGGGCTGGGCAAAAGCCAGTCCCGTATGGGTCACGTCAAGCCCATTGATATGTGTGCTCAAG
The DNA here is from genome assembly GCA_965218495.1 of Rhodothermales bacterium. Lineage (GTDB taxonomy): Bacteria > Bacteroidota > Rhodothermia > Rhodothermales > Bin80. The sequence continues at coordinate 4,598,116 of OZ244626.1, read as the reverse complement.
GCCAGGATGTCTCCGTCGCGCAGCGCATCGTAGGACAGATGGATCCTGTCCTGAGGAATATGAAACAGCGCCACTCCCTCCAAGCCTCGTTCCATTTCTATGATCCCGCGAAACAGGCTGTCATTCGCCGCTAGGCGCGGATAGCTGTCGCGGTGGCTCGACATGAAGTTGAGGGTCTTATCCAGCGGCACGCCGCCGGAAGCGCGCGTGATGTCTTTTACATGACCGCGGGCCTGATTGTCGGTGATCCACTCGGTGAAATAATGCAGGCGGCTACAATAGCCGTCGATATCGCCAGCCCGATAGCGAATTGACTTCAGGCGCTGCCGAAAGGAGCTGAAATCATACTCCGCCGCCGCCACGCCGAAGGCCATCGCGAGAACGACTTCAACGTAGAGCACGCAGTCAAATTGCGTGAGGTCAACCACGAGCTTTTCTTCGGGCGACTCGTCCAATAGCCCAACTGCATACGGCTGGCCCAGAAACTGTAGCCCAATGGTGCGCATGATCTTCTCCAGTGGCTCTTCATGCAACCCTGACTGGCGCGCCTGACTCATAATGCGGCTGAATAGCTGTCCAGTCGCTGCAGTCGTCCCTGACTGGCCCTGCGCGCACCAAGCCCCGATCATCAGCATGGCAAGGACTGCTATGCGCTTTGCTATTCTCATGGTAGATCGAATACCTGTACCTTCCTTGACATGAGCTGCGACCGCGCTTGACGCGCGGACCTTTGCGTTGCGGTTTACTCCCATTGCCTGCTAAGGTTTGTGCCATGCATGCTGCGCCCCAGGACTTTGTGGTTACGGTCGGTGACCGCTCGTTTGTCATCCGCGTACAGGACGGGCACGTCATGATTGACGGCAAGACCGTGTCTGTGTCCTTGGAGAAGGTCGCCGGCAGCCTCTACAGTTTGATTCTGGACCAGGCCAGTTATGACGTTGTTCTAGGTGAGAATGGCGCCACCACGCTGGTCATTATCGACGGAATCCCAGTTCGTGTAGAGGTAAAGGACACCAAGGCATTGCTCCTGGAGAAGTTTTGTGAGCACAGTGGGACAAAAGCAGCAGCGCAGAGCCTACGTGCCCCCATGCCCGGGCTTGTTCTCCGTGTCAGCGTGCAGGTAGGAGATGCCGTTAAGGCAGGCCAAGGAATTGTCGTGCTGGAAGCCATGAAAATGGAAAACGAGCTGCGGACGCCTACCGGCGGCGTGATCCGTAAAGTCCATGTAACAGCAGGAGACGCGGTAGCAAAGAATGCACTCCTAGTTGATTTCGCCAACTAGCGCCACCTGAAACGGCGCAAAGCTGCATGTGGCACTGACCAGTGGCCAGGTTCCCGCCGTCACGCCAGAATTTGCCATGGATGTGTGACGCACTGATGGACTGCCATAAAGCCGACACGCGACGCCATACAGCGCAGCATGGCCCAGCGCCGATTGTGCTCGATCGGGATGCTCTAGTGCCCTGCACCTGAGGAACTAAGGCCTGCGCCAGGAGCGGGCACGCTCCCTTCTTGAAGAGAACGCTCATGACCAAGTACGACTGGATGTGCTTCCGGCTGCTAATGGTTGTTGCTACCGCTGGCGAGAAATCTGACGTCAGACCAAGACCCGACGCAAGCCTGCGGGCAGCCCGCCGGCTCCTGCAGATCGGTGCGCAAGGCCAATACCGATGCTTCCTGACTGCGGCCTGGCTCGGCAAATCTCTGGACCGCTAAGTTATTTCGATCGAACCTAGGGGCTTGCCGCAACTGTTGCAAACCGCGCCGCCCGCCGACATTGTCTGAGTGGCCCGGGGGCGCAACACAATCGGACTCTTCCTTAGCACACTGACATCATCAGATTGAAACGATGCCTGCTTCGCCGCGCAGCCCGAGCAGACTTATCGGTGCCGGCAGCATCACGATAGCCGGTCTCAACAGACGTCAGGCACGCCATATCCATGCTGATGACAATCACGAAGCACAGCCTTTGGCTCAGTAGATGGACAATTGCACAATTCAAGCCGGCGGTGGCCATGAAGCCTGCCATCCGGATCATGGTATTTCCCTACGCCGCCCTGTCGCCTGATTGCGGTTGTCTGGCACCGCTGAGTCGACAGAGTTAGGTTGTGTGCTGCTACGTAGGCCCTCATCTTATTCGCTACCCAGCGCCCCGATCTGGTGTTCTGGCACGGTTGAATGCTTACCTGTCCCATTTCTATTCAAAATGAGGAAATCCCTTGGCTCAGCGTGAAGGATGGCTGCTCGCCCATACCAGCTCGCCACGAGCTTGTCTGCTGGCCTACGCGCGAAACCCCGGGTTTCAGCCTTCATGGCGGCACAATCCACGGATGCTGTAGTGGTCAGCGGCAAATGAATTCATGAATGCGTGCTGCTTTGGCAGCCTCGTTGCCTTGTGAAGTACTTGGCTCAAGACCTTGAGCGCATCGGTGGCCAGTTTACGGACACCAGGCCGTACCACGGGACATCATGGGGTGCTCTACGTATCAGTTTAGCTGGATACGCCGCATTCCCATCATGAAGAAGCTGGTAACGGGCGCCACAGGTTTCGTTGGGTCGGCCTTGGTCCGCCAACTCCTTGAGCGAGGCGCAGACGTACGCATTCTCAGGCGAGCCAAGTCCCAGCTTGATCTGTTGGGCAATCACGCACGGTCTGTTGAGCATGCTGTTGGCGATGTGAGAGACCCAGAGTCTCTGCAGGAAGCAATGCGTGGCATAGACTGCGTATATCATGTCGCAGGCTCGGTAGGGGTCATGGCAAGAGAGCGGAGAATTGTTGCGCGGATGCGGCGCGTTAATGTGGAAGGCACCGCGAACGTGGTGGATGCAGCATTGGCTGCAGGCATACGACGCCTCGTTCACACTTCGAGCATAGCTGCGTTAGGCCGCCAAGAGGGAAGCTCGCTCCTCACGGACGAGACCGCCACTTGGCAGAATTCGCGAATGAACTCGCACTATGCCATCTCGAAACGTGACGCCGAACTACAGATACACCGCGGCCTTGCGGAAGGCCTCCATGCGGTCATAGTGAATCCGGCAGTGATCTTTGGGCCTGGCCGCCCTGGAGAGAATACCATGAAAATATTTGAAGCCGTCAAAAAGCTACGGGGCCTGCGCATACCTTGTGGCGGTGTGAATGTGGTGGACGTCGATGATGTCGCCGGCGGGCATATACAGGCCATGGAGCACGGGCGCATAGGCGAACGCTACATTCTCGGCGGCGAAAACCTTTCCTGGGCAACCATCTTCCGCCTCATGGCCGAAGCTGCCGGGTTACCTGTGCCAAGCCGTAAGCTCTCACTTGGCTTGGCTCTGGCATTCGTCACGGCAATCGAGTACGGTGCGCTGGCACTCCGAAAGAACCCCGAGATAGACCGCAAGGCAACCCGAGGGCTGTTTCAGTTTTGGCGACTCAGCAGTGATAAAGCCATCCAAGAACTTGGATACTCGTACCGTCCTTTTGCCGAAACCGTCAAGCGGATGGCCGAAGCATCCTCATAAGCCACGGCGAAGCCGCACAGTCCACTGCCGCCCCGGCTCCTCCAGTACCCTCGCGTTGCGCAGGAGCCCGCTGGCATGCCAGCCGTAGCGTTCACCCGTAATGTTACTTGTGCCGATCGTTAGCAAGACCTTATGCGGAAGCGCGACGCGTATGTGCGCGTCCAACGTTAGGTAACCCGGCACACGGTAGCGTCCCTGGAAGATCTCGATGCGCGAGGGCGTGCCCCCGTGTACTTGGAAGTCCAGAGCGAACAGATTGGCCGGGGCCTGGAGCACCAAGCCAGCTCCGCCACTCAGCGGCGCCACAACCGCCGGTAGCTTACTTCGTCTTTGGATGTACGCCGCCCCCGCTGTGAATTGTACGTATTCGCCTACCACTTCGTGCGCAAGCGAGGCCTCGCATCCAAAGAAGGTACCATTGGCGTTAACGTACTTGCGTTGCGTGATCACATCGACTTGACCCCACACGCGCTGCGCAAAGGCGCCCAGCGAGGCGTTGGTGCCTGGAAACCTGCCATGAAGCCCCAAATCCGCCTGAAAAACCCGCTCCGGCCTAAGGGTTGCACTGCCGTCGACGATAAAGCTTAGCGGCATGCGCGCGTACGGCGCGCGACTTGGATGGCGCTCATATACGCCAGCAGACCTCGCTGCCGAGCCAAGCGTGGCTGACAGCCGCAGATTGTTTGCCACGGTTACCACGGTCGCGGCGGCTGCATTCAGGTGCATCTCCAGAGACTGGTTCCTAGACAAGACCCCTTGCACGCGCACTGCGCCGCTATAACGAACGCGGTTGGCCTCCTTGGACCCATAAGCGAACACGCCGGCTTGGTCCTGTCGCTCCTTGTCGTACCGTGCGCCCGTCATATCCGTGCCCGCAATCAGCCGCCAACTTGCCACCGGGGAAAAATGCAGAATTACGTGGGCACCGATCTGCCGCTCGTCATGGCCTCGCGAGTCTGAGTAAGGCCATCCAGACAGAGTGCGCTGTTGCCAACTCGCACCCATGTCCACGTTGCGCACCATGCGGCCACTGATTGTCTGAGCAAAGCGCGCTCCGGCGTCCACCTGGTAGACGCCGGTCCCTTCCTCTACAGCGCGCCCCTGGTACCCTACCCAGCCCACTACTTCCGCAGCCTCGCGCCGAAGACGTGCTCTGCCCCGCGCAGCGCTTGCAATCATGTGCGCAAGCGGCTGATTGCCAAAGCGGTCCAAGTAACCATTCGCCGAGCCGTAGCTGCCCGTGAACTCATACGCCAACTCACGCCTAATGCGGCCCACGACCGCTGCGGCCTCATAACGGCGCGGAGAACTGCCGTAGCCTGCTTCCACGGTAACCGCATGCTGAAAGGGCGTTCTTACGCGTACTGCACCGAATGCGCTTTGACCCCAAGTAAGCGCATAAGGACCGGTGACTACCTCCACCTCATACGGTAGTATCAGCGTCTGAATGGTCGGCCCGTACGGGCTGCCTGGCGTGCTGCGCATACCGTCCACGTCCACATCCACCTGCGCGGCATGCATACCTCTTATCACGAGAGCGTAGTCGTGAATACTCCTTCGAGCAACCTGCACCGCCGGAACAGCCCGTAACGCCTCATGCAAAGGACGGCGCACGTCCCTTTGCCGCCAGGAGTGCCCTACTGAAGCGGGAAAAGGTGTCTCCCGATACTCCGGATTGAGGCGAATGCTTGTTACAAGGTCTCGGTCAGGTGTTACCGTGACGCGCTGGCGCGAAGGCAGGTACCCATGGCGCCAGACCTCCATGTGATAGCTGCCGACGGGCAGCGGGCCGAGGGTAAAGGTGCCAGCCGAGTCGGCAACGGAAGCATACAGCGTACCCACAAGGATTACTGTGGCCCCATCCAGTGGGCTGTTCGAATGCGCATCCACTACCGTACCGGAAATGGACTGAGCGCAAACCGGCCACGCGAAGGCTAGCAGGACGGTGAGAAGGACGGTGAGAAGGCTGCCCCGCATTGCGCCGCAGAGCCGCGCCAGCCGTGGCACTACCACGTGAAATCCAGCACTTCCGGGGCGGGGCAGGTAATAAAGTCGACCAAGCGCTGCCCACTACGAGTCAGCTTCGGCAGGCCTGCTGACCCCGTGACCAACCCATTGGTGAGATACTGATAAGGAATAACGGTCGGCTCAAGGATTTCAACGATAGGACGCTCAACTTTGGTTTCCGACGCATCAATGCGCACTGGTAGCCCTGATCGAGAAAACGTGAGCTCCCACGAGGTCGCAAAGTCAATCGGCGCTCCAAATTCTGGCAGCCAACCCTGCAGCTGCGGCGAAAGCCACGGGTAGCGCCAAAGGATGTCCAACATCTCCTGTGCCGGCACGATTACCCTAAAGAATCCGGGCGTCTGCTCCACGAGGTGCCGAACTGTAAACAAAGAATCCTCCGCCAGCCCGACGTACAGGGTCGCAACTTCAACGCCGGACATGTTCAAGCCATTGAATAGCCCTTGACGATTCTCGTCGCTTGGAAAATAGTCATCGTAGCACCCCTGAAAGTACCGATTCAGCAGCAGGTTGACCTCCAGATGCACATGGGCACGTCGCCGGTTAATCCCACTGCCGGTGTATCCCATCAGACCAAGCGGCGCGCCCTGCTCAACCGGTTGGTCCGGCTCAACATGAATCGCGTTTAGGTGCGCATACAACGAATAGTAAGGAGAACCGCGCCACCAGTGCTCCACCACCACATAGCGGCCATAACTGGAATGCCGACTGGCCATGTTCGTGTGCACTACTACCCCATCGGCAATGCTTCGCACCTCGTCCAGCGGCTCGCCATTGGCCGTACGCGCCACCGGCTTTATGTCGATCCCCTCATGAAAACGCGGGTACAGGATGCCCCATCGCGTCCGGATGCCATCTCGAACAAATCCGTACCGGCCGCCCATCCAGGGTTTATCAAAACCCGGCTTGATCGGACGGTCAGTGTACTGATAGAAGGCCGGGCCATCGTCCCGCAGCAGCGCCGTATTGTCCGTAGGAAAAATCAGCGTGGGCATAGCCATCTCGTGTTCTGGCGCAGTAGCCTGACCAGCAACAGGCTGCGTCGCCAAGGACAAAGCCACAGCTGCAACCAGAGCAATCCAGGGATGCCGACAGTGCTTCACGGATGATGCCGCAGACTTGCTGTGGCCACTCATTTGAAAAATGTGCGGTACCTCATTGTGCACGTGCCGGACGTGGGGCGCTAGGCTTTCGAGGCACGCATGTCGCGCCTGTTGGACTATGAGGTTGAGAAGGCATTTTGGTACACCGCTATGGCATAGTCAGCCTCCACCTCCCCACGCACCATCTCCCGGAGACGTCGCTTAAGTAGCGTCCGCCGAAAGGAGCTGAGGTGATCAATAAACAACACGCCTTCAAGGTGGTCATACTCATGCTGTATGACGCGTGCCAAGAGCCCGCCTGCTGCTAGCGTGTGGTTGGCAAACTGCCTGTCTTGGTAAGCGATTCGAACACGCTCGGGGCGAACTACGATTTCCCGTACATCGGGGATGGAAAGGCAGCCCTCCTCAAAGTCCACCTCCTCCGAGCTTTCCCACAGAATCTCGGGGTTGATGAGCACCATTGGCTGGGGCGGATACTGCGCGCGTTCCTCCTCGTCCATTTCCTCCATCATGGGCGCAAGGTCTACCACGAACACCTGCTCCGACCGACCAACTTGCGGCGCAGCGAGTCCGACGCCTCGGGCGTTGCGCATGGTTTCGATCATGTCCGCTAGCAGCGAGTCCAAAGCTTCACTTGGGCCGGACACCAGGTGCGTTTCTGCCCGCAGAACCGGGTCGCCAAACACACGGATCGGCAGTATCATGGCTGGACTGCTACGGGGTAATAGTCGCGTATACCGAGTGGCCCTTTTCGCCAAAAGCAATGACTTCAAAGGACACCGGGTTTGGCCCCTCCATCCCTGGCGATCCGATCGGCATCCCCGGCACCGCCAGCCCCTTGATGTCTGGCTTCTCCTCGAGCAGCCGCCTTACTTGCTCGATCGGCACATGGCCTTCCAGAAGGTAGCGGTCATCCACGACCGCCGTGTGGCACGACGAGAGCTCCCGGGCAATACCTAACTCAGCCTTGATGGCACCGAGGTTATTGACATTCTTTGCCTCTACGTCAAAGCCCGCTTCTTCCAGCATGCCTGCCCACTTCACGCAGCAACCGCAAGTAGGTGACTTGTAGACGACGACGTGTGGGCGATCTTCCTGAAGCAGGTTCCAGCCGATGGCTGCTGCCAAGAGAAGGCAGCCGGCAAGGGCAAGTACGGCAGTCCTAGCTTTCATATGCGTTTGCTGATGTTGTCTCGCTCGCCGCTACTGCACGAGCTGATCGTATGTGGTAAGGTGAGACGGATCGACATCGGCCAGCAAAGAATATGCCTGCGAGCTTTCGTCAGACTGCTCGAAGGCAGATGCGAGTTCCTGGTATTTCGTTGAAAAGAAGATGTCAAAGACATACTGCCTCGACAAGTCGTTGTAGAGTTCCTGCATAGTCACAAGAACCTCCAGAATCGCCTGGCGAGCCTCGACAACATTCTTGGTGAAGTGATCAAGTCCAAAGAAATGGTACTTGAAGTAGGCTTCGCGCAACGGCTTGAAGCGCGGACCGGTCATCTGATCTACGATACGGACCCGACTCTCAAGGTCAAGGCCACTCCAGCCGGCACCATTGGCGGTGGCGGCAGCCTGTTGAATGCGCCTGGCCTTTTGAAAGTGCTGTTCTCCACCAAGCTCACTGAACGTGTCGTAGTCATACCCAAGCATGAGATACGCGTAGTAGTCCAGCACAGACGTGAGCTCATTGTATCGCTCCGTCTCAAAGACGAGTGGAGTGCCCTGCGCAAACGAAAACTCCCACTGGTTGTCGTTGACCTGCAGCACAGTGGTCGTGGCGGTAGTCCCGTAGATGGGACGCCTACTCGTCAGAACGATCTGTGCGCGAAACCTCGTCTGCGTATAGGCGTCCAGGAAGATGATCTGCATCGAACACCTGATCAACTCGTGCAACTCGAACCGGTCCTCGGTCCAGTTATTCTTGTTCATATAGTCCTCGACCAGCACCTTGAGGCCGTTGAGGAACTCAAAGCCGGAGCCCTCAAGCTGCCGGTAGTTGACCTGAACCGAGCACTCGAACTCACGGGCCAGGGCTTCAGGCACGTGCAACGGGCTTGCCGCCAGCGCCAACAGCACACCAGCCTTTAAGAGCAATCGAGACATGTCGTTAGTCTTTTCACAGCGTGTAAACCCTATCGGCTTACCGTCGGTTTCCAACGGGTCACTACCGGAACGTCCATCTGAGTCTGTCCGCGTCTACCAAGTACGAATACCCAAGCCGAATTTCCAAATTCAGGTGATGAATTAGACGAAGCTGCAGGCCAAGGCCTGCGCCAGCGGCCCTGTACCGCGCATCGGATTCGCTCCCGTAGAGTATTTCCGCAAAGCCATAGGCAAAAAGCGCCTTGAAGTATATGGGCAGCAACACAAGTCCGTTGTCAATGAACCACAGCGGCTGCATCACTAAGCCATCCAATCCTATGTACGAGCGCTCGGAGAAGTGTTCGTATTCGTATCCGCGTGGTGCGAAGTACTCGAGATTGTAGATCCCGGGAATACTCTGTGCAACCAGCGTCGCGCGCAGCCGAATCCCGGTGTGCGTACGGTGCGATAACGAAAAATACTGCGCAAAGCGCGCCGTCATCCCGCGCCGGCCGCCTTCACGCTTGTCCCACAGATCCCAGATTGCCGACACGCTAAGAGTCGTGCCACTGTTGGGCATGAGGTCACGCACATTCCGGCTCGTGCGGTAGCGCAGATAAACGGTGGGCCCCAAGGTTAACCTGCTCCTGAATGAGCGCCATTCCAGCGGCACTTGAGGAAGCGATTTACCTGGAGGCGCAAACAGCCTGTTCTCTGAAAGGGCACCCTCCAAGGCCAGAAGCAGGATGGTGCTTCGTACGTTGGAGTCCACGAAGATAGGCAAGCTCAAGCCCAGTCGCGCTCCGCGATGCTCCTGGCCAACAGTTGCCGCCACGACGCGTTCGCGGGACACCACCACGGCAGTGCCTGACTCGGTGTACACCTCAAGGTCCGCACGCACGCCCCCAAGATGTGTTGCCAAGCCGAGAGAATACCACATCCTTTCGGCCTGGTAGTGCGCACCAAGTGCGTAAGCCCAACGCCGTAGCGGGTCCGCTCCTTGTACAGTCAGGCCCGGTCCAATACCTAAAGCGCCACCCCAGGGGTTGCCATTGCCGCTGTTGAGAAAATCCGGTAGCAGGGTTCTTGGGCGGAGGTGCCGCACGGCCCGGTACGGCACGACCGCTCCGCCGGTGAGCGGCGTGACGCCAGGCACGCGCGGTACGGTAGCAAGGAGCTGAGATGCCGGCACCGGCCGGGCTGCCGCGACTGCAAACGGGACCATCTTGAGATCGTAACGCTCGTGCGTATACTCTACATAGGCCAGTGCGCCGCTGTCTGGCGAAAGGTTTGGCTCCATCGCACCGTAGCGGGCATTGGTCAGTTGAACGACCTGGCTGCCAAACGCAGCAAACACGTTGGCTACGCCCCCCGGATCCGCCGTAAACAACAGAAATTGGCCTTGCCATGAGGCATCATAGATTGAGGCATCCTTGAATACAATCCAAGGCTCCAGTTCCGGCTCGTCACCGCCACGCCAAGTCGCGCGGTAGATGCCTTGCCGGCCTTCTTGCCGGAGCAACACCGCAGCCTCTTCACCATCGGGTGATGGCACCACTTGAACGAAAGTGGCCCGCATGGGCTTGGAGATACGTTCGATGTTGCCTCCATGGCCGATCCGTACCCAGCCGGTGAACTGGCCTTGATTCTGGATCGCCCACATCCGGCCGCGTCCCTGAACAGGAAAAAACACGCGCTGGCCCCGAGTGAGTCTGCGCGTCTTGCGCGTAGCCAGTTCATGTAGAAAGACGTCCGAAACCCACTGGGAGGCCACATGCTGATCACGGACGTACCGGGAGAACAGTAACGCATCCCCATCATGCGAAAGGCTAAAGGATGCGTCGCCGGTTACGGACTGGTAGGCGACCGGAAGCAATGAGCCGCTGGCCATGTCGACTAGGTAAAATCCCGTGCGAATGTCATATCCTGAGACGTGCGCAACTACGGTGCTGTCATTGAGCCACTGCGGGCGCCGATGGCTCCGCCCCGGCCCCGTGGCGACCAGGCGCCCGCTCGTGACTGGCCCTAGGAATGCTTGGCGGGCTGCCTCCAGTGCCTTCATGTCCTGTCGGAACGTCGTTCCAAGCCGGCGGGGCATAATGCGCGTACTGCGCCATAACTCAACTCCGGTGCCAAAGAGCGGCAACCTGTAGTGAATCGCCTTGGCGACACGAAAAAACTCGCCGCCGTCATCTTTGGCAAGATGTGCAAAGAGGTTGGCACCACCGCTGTAATGCCTGCTTATGGGAAACGAATAGGCCGGTATTTCGAGGAGCTGGGAAAGGGACCAGGGCCTATTGGAAGACATGGCTGCGCGGAATTGCATCTGAAACAACGAGAAATTCAGCCGCCCCGCACCCTCCTGCACGGTGCTTTCGTGGTACACGGCCGCGCCTTCGGAGAGCCCCGGGGGCAACCCCAAGTTGAGTGATCGCGCAAGGTCTGGTGACACCAGGCGCAACAGGCCCCCTACCCCAAATCCCGCGTGGGAATTCGCGTGCGTGGCGTGTACAAGCTCATGAGGTACCACCGCCTGCATCCAGGAGGTGTATCGCGCCGAAAGGCGCTGCCCTTTGATGCTGGAGGTTTCTATTTCCTGCCTGAATGGCAGCGTCGTGACAAATCCGTTGCTTCGATCGTTGTAGGCGTTCAGTATCACGGGCATGCGCATGGGACGACTGTGCCCGGCTATCGCCTCTGCTTTGGGAAGTTCGTACTCCAGGACGGCGGCCGCCTCTCTCGCTTCAGGCTCTGCCCCCTGTTGGAAGATTATCTGGAAATGCTCGCTCTCCAGCACCTGGTACCGAATCCCCGGAGGCCTTGGCACAGGCTGGTATAGTCGCCGTAGGTCCAGGAGCTGCGCATGGCTTCCGGCGCAGGGCAACAGCATTGCGCACAGCACCACAACCGCCGATAGGACGGTGCGGCTGTGACGTGAGCCGTTGGATGCATTTGTGCGACAGGCCATACCCCGCAAGGGCGGAGGGGGAGGGATTCGAACCCCCGGTAGGCAAGGCCTACAATGGTTTTCGAGACCACCCCGTTCGACCGCTCCGGCACCCCTCCGTGCGCACGTTCAACAGGTGCACGCCACGTTGGTTGCCTAGCTAAGTGCGTTGAGCATGTTGCCAACACTCCGGCGCGCAACTCCAAGCGCGCCATCCAGCTTCTCGGGGCTGCGTCCCCCTGCGGTAGCCAACTGTGGGCGCCCTCCACCTCCACCGCCAACGTGCGGGGCAAGCTGCCTCACAATCGTGCCGGCCTTCACGCCTTGCGCTACTAGGTCGTCAGAAACCGTCGCAACCAGGTACGCTTTCCCGCCTTTGGGATCGGCAGTACCCAGCACCCCGACGCTTCCGGGCCCAAGCCGGCTACGAAGCTCTTCACCCAGCATTCGAAGGGTATCCATCTTCGTGTCGGCTATGCGCCCTACCGCTACGCGCCATGGACCTACGCACGCTGCTGACTGGACAAACCCTTCCAGGCCTGCTTTCAGGCGCTCATTGCGCAATCGTTCGACCTCCTTTTGAAGCGTCTTGTTTGCTTCCTGTAGCGCAGCAACGGACTCATTCGGTTCGCCCGGCTGCCCCCTAAGTTGCCCGCGCACGCGGCCAAGCTCCGATAGCTCCGCTTGTGCCACAGCTACGGCATCGAGCCCGGCGATTGCTTCGACTCGCCGAATTCCGGCGGCGATCGATCCTTCCGAGCGCAGCAGCATGAGCCCAATCTCCCCCGTCGCTCCCACATGCGTACCGCCGCAAAGCTCCACGGAAAAGTCCTCATCAAAGACAACGACCCGCACACGGCTTCCATATTTCTCACCGAAGAGCGCCGTAGCACCACGCGAGAGCGCCTGGTCTATCGGCACATCTGTTTCTATCTCTGCCGGCACGTTGCGCTGAATCACGCTATTGGAAAACTCCTGGATGTGGCGTATCTCAGCGGCGCTAACCTTCTCAAAGTGATTAAAGTCGAAGCGCAGGTGCCCTGGGGCAACAAGGGACCCTTTCTGGGCAACGCCAGGGCCCAGTACCTTTCGCAGCGCAGCATGCAGCAGATGGGTTGCCGTGTGGTGCTTGCATATCCTTTTGCGTCGCGTAGAGTCGACCTCCGCGTAGACGGCATCATGTACTCGCTGCGGCAGACGATTCACGATGTGCCGAACCTGTCCGTTGGCTGCTTGGGTATCCAGCACACGGATTTCTTCACCTCCGATACGCAGGAAACCTGTGTCGCCGACCTGGCCGCCTTTCTCGGCATAAAATGGGGTAGCATCAAGCACTACCATGAATGGCGTGCTGGCATGGAGCGCCCGAACTGAGAGACCTGACTCCGTCAGGGTGTCATAGCCTAGGAATGCGGAGTCACTTCCCACGCTGATGACCTGCCAGGAGGCCTGATTCTTGCCTGTATTCAGCGAAACATTCTTGGATCGAAGGTCCTTCCGCGCCCGCTTGATCTGCTCTGCCATCAGCGCATTGTAACGCGCCTTGTCGATCCCCAGGCCTTTTTCACGCGCCATGAGCTGAGTCAAGTCCAGCGGAAATCCATAGGTGTCGTGCAGAAGGAACGCCAACTCCCCGGGCACTTCCCCTTTGGACGCCGCTGCTACGAACCGGTCAATCCGATTGGCCGGGTCTTTCTCCAAGGGATATGCCTTTTGGAGAAGATCTGTAGCACGCGACTCCGCTTCCAAGCTTTTGTACGCCGACTGCTGCGCTTCGAGGTCAGCATTGGCAAAGGCCAACACATAGGGTACCATGAGTTCAAACAGAACGATGCCATTGCCTAGCGTGCGCAGGAATGCCGTCTCTTCGCCGCAAATGTTCTTCTCTATCCGATCCTGGTGCACGACAAGCTCGTTATACTGTTCGCCCATCAGCGCAATCAGCGGCTCCACGAGCTTGTACAGGAATGGCTCTCGAAAACCGAGGGTCGTATATCCATAGCGCGCCGCTCGGCGCAGAATCCGCCGAATGACGTATGCGCGGCCCACGTTTCCAGGCACCACGCCGTCGGCTATGGCGAACACAATGGCACGGATATGATCAGCGACCACTCGCATGGCCACGCGAATCCTCGCCTGTTGCTTCTCGTCGGTGATGTCGTCATATGCGCGTATGGCCTCTATGGGCGAGAGGGTGGCTATGCGATCGGTCAAGGGCGCAAACAGGTCGGTATCGTATGTACTGGTAGCATGCTGCAGTACGGCCGTGAGGCGCTCAAGCCCCATTCCTGTGTCGACATGCCGGGCCGCAAGCGGCTCCAACACGCCACCAGAAACGGCATTGAACTGGATGAAAACCAAGTTCCACAGCTCGATGACATGTGGATCATCTTTGTTCACCATTTCCCACCCCGGAACTCGCGCACGCGCTGCATCCGTTCGCAAGTCTATGTGGATTTCGGAGCACGGGCCGCACGGACCCGTGTCTCCCATCATCCAGAAGTTGTCTTTGGTGGAGCAGTAAAGCACATGGCTGGCTGGAAGGTGCCGGCGCCAGTACTGGGCCGCCTCGTCGTCCGCTCCCAGTCCAAGCGTTTTGTCGCCCTCGTGCACGGTAGCATACAGGCGCGCGGGGTTAAGATCCCAGCGACCCGTGAGTAGCTCCCAGGCCCAAGCAATGGCCTCGTCCTTGAAGTAGTCGCCAAAGCTCCAGTTGCCAAGCATCTCGAAAAATGTGTGGTGGTAGGTGTCGTGCCCTACCTCTTCGAGGTCATTATGCTTACCAGAGACGCGCAAACACTTTTGGGAATCTGCCGCGCGCCGGTATTTGCGCGTACCGGTCCCCAAGAACACATCTTTGAATTGGTTCATCCCGGCATTGATGAACAGTAGTGACGGGTCGTCTCGTGGCACCAGTGGTGCGCTGGGGACAATGGCATGCTGCTTTTCCGCAAAGAAGTCCAGGAACTCTTTCCGAATTGCCGCCGCCTGTCGGCGCTTCAGCTTTTTGTCGTCGGGATTGGCCATAAATCACCGTATTCGAACAACCTAGTTGAACGCGCTATGACCTTGATATGTGCCTGATTACACCGGCGGCTCGGCTTCCTCGCACAAATGGTGCCGCTCGAATACACGCAGAAATGTCAGCTTCCAGCGCGGAACTGTCCCGCAAGGGGTAGTGTAGCACAGCTTCTCTTGGACCTTACTTCCGCTCGTCATGAAATCCCCCAGACTCCTTGCCGTAGCAGCGCTAAACCTGCTATTTGTAGCGAGCACTTTGGCCCAAGTCCAAACTGCGGCCATGATGCATGTACATGGCCCTACTTCTGAGACTAAGACCCTCGAAATCAACGTACATGGCGCGGATGTTGACATCCTTTCCGGCAACGTTGACAGAGTTCTGGTTGAATTGGAGCCGACGACGGACGATATGGCCGCCGGGCACAAGTACTTAGATGAGCAAGATTTCGAGTTGGGCTTTGACAAAAAGCCGTGTATGTCAAGTCTAGATCGAAGGGCAATCGGACCTGGAATACGCCGCCCGATCAATTCAGAATTGTAGCGCGGGCGCACATCCCTCTGCACTTTACCGTCAACGTCCGCACCGGCGACGGCGATGTCAGCCTCAACCAACTGGTGGGTGATCTGCAAATCAAGACAGTGGACGGAGATATCTCGGTCGGTTCCGTAAAAGCTGACGAGGTGGAGCTTCGCACCGCGGACGGTGACGTTACGTTGGGCGATGTCAAAGCCGCAAGCACCGCCGCACGCGCATCGGATGGCGATATCGCTGTCAACTACCTCAGCGGCGAAACCGTCTATCTTCAGACTGTGGATGGTGATGTTGCGCTCGGTGATGTTGAGGCCACCAGCACCGTTGTGCGCACATCGGATGGCGGCATTGTAGTCGAATCAATTGATGGCGAAGTAGGCCATATTCAGACCGTGGACGGTGATGTTATGCTCGGCAATACCCATGCTGTCAGCACCATCATACGCAACTTGGATGGTGGCATTGTAGCCGAGTCAATTGATAGCGAAACAGTCCATGTACAGAATTCGGACGGAAAACTTGCGATCGGCAGCATTCAGGCAGCCAATACCTTGGTACGAACTTCTGATGGCTATATCAATATCGGGTCGCTGACCGGCGACGTGCAAGCCATTTCACTAAATGGAGACATAGCCATTGACCGACTTCAAACGATTGGGAGCACGGTGCGCGCCTCTGACGGTTACATCAAAATTGGCCTCATCACCGGCAACATTCAGGTCAACGGCAAAGATTCACATGTCTCGTTGAACCTGTTTGATCCCGGCAAGGTGTCCGTTGTTACATCGGACGGTGACGTAGACATCACGCTGGCTGGGGAGCATGCTGCTGACTTTCAGTTGGCCGGCCAATTCATAGACATCGAATCGGATCTGGACTTCACCGGTAAGTTTGGAATCGGAATCGCTGACGGGTACATTAACGGCGGCGGCAAGCTCATCTATGTGCGGGCTTCCGGCGGTGAAGTCCGACTGCGCAGAATGCAGTGATAGGCAGGGGCAACACGCGTCAGCCAATTCGCAAGCCAAGCAACACTTCGCGTTCCGGCAAATGTCAGGAAGGCTGTATTCCGTTTCAGCTGCTGAACTCGTTTTAACTACCCATTTGTGCACGCAACACGCTCACCGGTGCCACGTAGTACAGACAAGGAATCACCCATTCCGCACACTCCATGAATCCTTCCAGCATCCTGTCCGCAGTTGCGCTCAACCTGTTAGTCCTTGAGTGTGCATCGGCCCAAGTTCGATCTGAGGTCATGATAGACACATCCTTTGACGCTTCCGAGGCCGAGTCCCTTATAGTGAGCGTTTTGGACGCAGATGTCGCTGTCCTATCCGGCACTGAACGCGACATTAGCGTCGTGGTGTCTATTTCCGGCAAGGATCTGGCCAAGGGCCATGAGTATTTCGAGCAGCAGAATTTTGATGTGCGGATTGATGATAACGCTGTTCGCATTTCCAGTGATCGTCAGGGACGCCAGTCCTGGAATAACTGGCGCAATACGCCTGACATTGATGTCCGCGTCCAGATTCCTGAATCCTTTACCGTCGGCGTCCGAACGAGTGACGGCAGTGTCTCTATCAACCGGCTCCAAGGTGACCTGCACATAAAGGACTTGACTGAGACATCGCGGTAGGGTCCGTGGATGGCTATGAAGTGGAGCTTCGCACCTCGGATGGGGATATCGTAGTAGAATCAGTTGACGGCGAATCCGTACACGCCAAGACTCTGGACGGTGGCATCGTGTTCGGCGATGTCCAAGGCACGCGAGTCGTCTTAAGCACCTCCGACGGGGACATCTCCCTTGAATCGGTGGCAGGTGCTTTGCAAGCCAACACCTTGGATGGAAACATCGCTGTAGGCTCCGTGGACGGGCACACAGTGGAGCTTCGCACGTCGGACGGGGACATCGCAGTGGAGTCAGCTGACGGAGAATCCATACACGCGAAAACACTGGACGGTGACATCACGTTTGGCGATGTCCAAGGCACGCGCATCTCAGCCAGCACTTCCGACGGGGATATCTCCATGAATCAAGTTGAGGGCAGTGTTACCGTCTCCGCTCTTGACGGAGATTTCACGCTTGCGCTTGTGAGCCCCGGACCTGTTGATGCCAGGTCAACAAATGGCAACGTAAACATCTTGTTGTCTGGAAAGCACGCAGCCAATCTACAGGTGTCCGGGAACGCCATTGACATCGAATCCGGACTGGAATTTTCAGGACGCATCCAGGAAAAGAGTGCTAACGGTCAAGTCAATGGTGGTGGTGACCTCATCCAGGCTAGATCTATCGACGGCACCGTCAGGCTTCGGGCTTTGCGGCGATAGCGGCCCACCAGAGTTCTCTGGCAGCTGGACTTTCAGTAACTCATTCCACGGGTACTTTTGACCCTGGTTGCAGCCCTCGTCTGTCGAGAGCGCTCCCTTTCATGTAATTTGATCAAGCGTTACCTTGCTCGCTGGTCGATGTCTTGCTTTGGTGAGGTTTCGCGATCACGTCAACGGGCCACAAGGCGTTTATACTTTTTCTTTTCATGGACTAGACTGCTTGCGTTTTGCAGCAATTCAGGGGCGGCCCCGTTCTTACCCAGGCACCAAAAAGGAGCAGTGATTCGGGCATCGAGATCCAGGTAGCTACGAAGGAACATTTTGTCCTTGCCGAGGAGATCTGCGAGCTTATCAGGCGCGCAGCCGTGGCGCGCGGCACTGGCGTCTCCAAGCGGAAGCCCGTGTATATCCGTAGCAAGATGGCAGAAGGCAAGGCGGTCATCGCCCTGGGGTCAAATAATGAAGTAGCTGGCTTCTCCTACATTGAAACTTGGGATCGCGGCAAGTACGTGGCAAACTCGGGGCTGATAGTTTCGCCTCGATTTCGTGGAATGGGATTGGCGCGCCTCATCATGCGACGTGCGTTTGAGCTTTCTCGTGAGCGATACCCTAGTGCCAAATTGTTTTGCATCACAACCAGCGCTGCCGGTATGAAGATCATCTCCGATCTTGGGTATTGGCCGACTACGTATTCGGAGCTGACCTCAGACGACGCCTTTTGGCAGGGCTGTAGAAGCTGCCAAAACTTCAGCGTGCTTACGCGCATGAAGCGCCAGGTATGCCTCTGTACGAGCATGCAGTACGACCCTGCCGCGGAGTCGTAACCCACTAGCGGCACCTTGCTTTCCCGTAGCTATTGCTTCATCCCCGTGATTGGTCGCAAATGCTGAGCAGCATGGCTATACACTCGTAAACGTCCGCTGAAGCACATCCCCGAAGCTGGAAAGTACGCGGAGTGCCGCGCAGGGCTACGAAGTTCACGCGGGGGAAAGAGAAAAGACTGGCCATTTTATATAAACGCGGCCAGCGCCAGGGAGTACGCCGTCAGATCGTACCATACTCCATCCCATTGCTGCTCAGTCAATAGGGATGTGACAAGCCATCGAAGTATGCCAACGCCTCTTTTCCGATAGTCAGCCCACAAAGATCATTTGAACTTACCGCACACACCACAATCCCCTGGACACGGCCCATACTGCACCGCGAGGCCTCCCGGCGGCATTCGTGGCGTATAGCGCACTCATACGGTACGAAGTACGCGTCCGCTTTTCATACTACCTGACCTAGTTCACCGGGCACGTAATCCTGACGGAATCGCGCCTCCTTGGGAGGGCCTTCCTAGGCCTTCCACTGCTTTGTTCGCCGCTGAAAGGCGCTACTGACTGTCCTGGTTCTTGCCCGGATGGCGGCGCTGGCGATCCCGTAATAGCGATGTGGCTTGCAGACCCGGATTGACTTCGAGTTTCTTAACGACCTCGCTCCATTCCTCCTGGCTCGCTTCCTGGCGCATTCGGCGCGTACGCGGCACGTGAATTCACTGGAGAGGCGGCGTGTGAGCTTGGAGTTGCAGGCGGCCTTTTCGCTGATGCCTGCTCTTCTGGCCGCTGCGGTGACCTTGCGTTCTGTGCTCAAAAGACGAAAGAATTTGCAGATGACGTTGTTGGAGCACGCGGGGCTGCAAGGGCTGGTTGTACAAGTCAACCCTCCACCCGGCGCACGCCGGGTGCGCGTCCACTCAACCGACAAAAACCCTGTCGCTGAGCGGAATCAATAGATGCCGCTCATCAGGAGGATATGCTTGATTCTGTGCAAGGGTATGCGGTGCGCTGCCATGGTCCTGTGCCTCCAATCTTCCAGGGAAGGCACAACGTTTCCTCGGTCAATAGGCGGCTGGCCTCACGTTCAGCGGCGGCACCCCAGTGGCCCTAATGCATCGGATTCGGTGGCCCATTTGCGTGAGGTTTGGTGGCCCACTGGCATCGAAGTATCCGGGTTAGTGCTGTCGGCGCCATGGCCTGCAGCATAGCACTATTGGCCCGATTTGGCTAGTGCCCACTAAATGCACCGAACAAGAAAGGCACAACCGCCCTTGGTCGGAGATTCGAGGCTCCGCAGTTCGCTGACCTGGCTTGAGTCCTGCCATCCTCTCCATGTAGTTGGAATTGTCGAAGACTTCAACTATAATTGCCAGCAGAAAATGTGCCTGCCCGCCAGACCATTCTACTCCGCCAGATAACTACTCCAACATTGCAAAGACAGGATTGAATGGAAGAGTTCGAGTGCCATTGCTGGATTCCTTGTCGTGGAATGCGCAGATGCCGCGCTCGTTGGAGTCGCAGTAGTTGTTAGAAGCCTGAATTGGAGACCTCAGTTGGCATCGGTCCGCGCAAACGACAGCATTCGCTACGAACTGGACGAGCCGTGCCCTCCATTCGTGGCCATAGGTGTTGGGGTTCAGGGTATTCTGGTGGTGCTGGCACCGGTAGTGTTGGTCGTAGCTATCAACGTCCTGGCAGGCGGTCAGGACGAAGGCTCCCTAGCATGGTCCGTATTTGCGGCGCTGATAATTGTCGGAGTGGTTACGGCACTTCAGGCAGCCAGAATCGGACGAATAGGCGGAGGACACTTTCTGATCGCCGGTGTCACGCCTAACTATATCGCGGTCTCGGTCTTGGCCCTGGCTGAGGGTGGGCCGGCCATGCTGGCAACCCTCATCGTCGTTTCGTCATTCCTTTACGTGCTAGTTGCAGTGTGGCTGCCGATGCTGCGCCGCATCACTACGCCGGTCGTCACTGGCACGGCACTTATGCTGATCGCGGCTATGGTCCTACCATTCGCGTTCGATCGACTGCAAGAAGTACCTGAGGGTGCACCAAGGGCGGCAGGTCTCTGCTCGGGAGCGGTAACGCTGATAGTATCCGCAATATTGGTCCTCCGCGCGTCTAAGAGCTGGCGGCCATGGTCGCTGCTGGTCGGGATTGCAACGGGCTGCATAACCGCAGCAATGTTCGGCATATACGATGTTAAGCGTGTTGTCGTGGCTTCTTGGATCGGAGTGCCCGATGCAAGGTTCCCAGGACTTGACCTGACACCGACGACGGAGTTCGGGGCGTTGCTGGTGATGTTCCTTATTGTGACCCTCGTGCACGCCATCAAGGGCGTTGGCGATTCTGCCGCAGTACAACAGGTGTCGCGGCGTCGGCCGCAGGCGACCGATTTTCGCCTCATCCAAGGCTCCATCTACGCCAATGGGGTAGGCATTCTGTTGTCGGGCATTGCAGGAACACCGCCAACAAGTTCGTACTTGTCCTTCACAGTCCCGTTCATCAACCTCACAGGCGTCACCGTTCGCCGTGTTGGCTACATCATGGGAGGTCTTCTCGTGGTGTTGGCGTTCTTTCCCAAGGTTACGGGAGCTCTACTCACAATTCCCAGCCCAGTCATGGGGGGATTCTTGTTAGTCGCGCTGGGGATGGTTTTCGTCGAGGGGATTCGGACTCTCGTGCGGGCAGGCCTCGACGCGAAAAATGCTATCGTGGTAGGGCTTGCGGTCGCCACCGGGTTTGGCGTGCAGCATCACAATGTTCTTGAGGAAGTGTTCGGCAGTCCTTGGGGAAAGTTGTTGGGTAACGGCATGATAATCGGTACCGCAACGGCGATTGCACTAACCGCCTTTTTGGAATTGACCAGCCGACGCCGCCAGCGTATGGAGGTGCAGTTGGACAATACCAGCTTCTCTCAAATCGACGTCTTCCTCCAAGGGGTTGCTGCAAGGATTAGCTGGGATACGGCTGCCACTGAGAGGTTGCGCTCCGCGGGTGAAGAGGCCTTGGCGAGTATGTTGCAGCTGGGCAACGAGTACCCGGCAGGCAAGGCACCGCGCTTGATTGTCGCCGTGCGCCCAGAGGATGAGGCCGTGGAGATGGAATTCCTGGCGGTAATCGAGGACGAAAACCTGGAAAACCGTCTTACATATCTGAACGAACAGGCCGAAATCCTAGACGAAACGGAGATATCGTTTCGCCTTTTAAGGCACTATGCTTCTTCGGTGCGGCATCAGAAATATCACGGCTTGGATATCGTCACTGTAAAAGTGACGCGGTAGAGAATGTGGGATCCGAGGCGCTTTGCCAGCCTGTTTGATACAGCGGGTACACGTCTTGGGGCATGAATTCTGAATATTCACCTATCTACGCGTGCCGTGCCGACCGTTTCGTACGGGTCGTAATTTATGCGTAGGCAGCGGTGCGTGCGGCAAAAAGGATTCAGGGTACCAAAAGAATCGTCTCTCGTGTCGCCAAGTTTCTTGAGATGGTTGAATGTAATGTGGACGCCCTCCTTTTCATGAGAGCCTGGGCAAGTCCACAATTTCATTCTAGCCTGCATATTTCACCTTGGCTTTGAATTACTTTATTTCGGCAGCAGGGAGCTGTCGGATTGGTGATTGGGAAACCAAGATTCCGGCTCTGGTCCCGTTGCGTGCAGCATCGGCTGTGGTAAGCACCATTCTGGAGGCGTTGTGAGACACATGCAGAATGACTTCTCCGTCCATTGGCTCCGCGAGAGCGTACGTTTCCCATCAGGATATGGTGCCGTCAGCCACTCATCGGGGTATAACAGCAACTTTGGCCTCCAATCAGGCGCGAAAAGGCCCTGCATGCGGGAGGGGACCGCCCCGTCACATCCGCACTGTGGTGAGGCTACCTTGGCCAAGAAATAGGCCTTGGGCGCTATCGCGCTAAGTGCAGGCCATTCCACCACGCCATGTTGTCGCTAGTGTTGTGTCCCATTAATAAGCGACGTATATTAATGACTTCACCATCCATGCCAGAAGTCTATGCGTCGCGGAAGAAAACTTGCGCCCCTAGTTCTCTCTAATGAGCAGCGAAACCAGCTCGTCGCCTTGTCGAAATCCACTACTATGCCCCACGGCATGGTTCAAAGAGCGAAGACCATTCTGGCCTGCGCTGCTGGGGACACCAATGCTGCGGTTGCCCGTGCGCTGGGAGTATCCGCGTCCACCGTAAGCAAATGGCGGAGCCGGTTCTTGGACCGTGGCTTGCAAGGGCTCCACGACGAGCTGCGTCCGGGACGGCCCCGAACGCACGATGACGAGAAAGTGGCCCAGGTGATTAATCGTGCGCTGCAACAGAAGCCCGCCCATGCGAATGCTTGGAGCGTTCGCCTGATGGCCGAGGCCGAAGGCGTGTCTAAGAGCACAGTGCAGCGCTGGTTTGCCCTCTTTGGGCTCAAACCCCATCGCAGCAGGACGTTCAAGCTGTCCAGCGATCCCTTCTTTATCGAAAAGGTTCGCGACATCACCGGGCTATATCTAAACCCGCCCGATCACGCGATCGTGTTGTGCGTGGACGAAAAGAGCCAAATACATGCATACTACGATGCATGTGGGCCACCGAATCCGGCCCATGTGGGCCACCGAATCCGATCCATGTGGGCCACCAGATCCGATACCATAGGGCCGCTTGGGTGCCCCCGCAGAGCGTGACGTTGGGCATCTAGCAACACTGAATAAGTTGTGTCTTCCCTAACAAATTGGAGGCACAGCAACATGGCAGCACACCGCATACCGATGCGCAGAATCAAGTATATCCTTTCCCTACGCTACGAGCAGAATTACTCTGAGCGGCGCATCGCGCAGCAAGTAGGAGTCGGTCGCAGCACGGTATCTCGTACGTTGGCGCGAGTACAGCAGACGGGGTTGACCTGGTCGCAGTGCGCTGCATTGAGCGATGCAGAGCTGCAGCGGCAGCTCTTCCCTTCGGACGACAAGCAACAGGTGCCTCAGCGGCCGCTGCCAGATTGGGAGCAGGTTCACAAGGCCTTGGCCAAGCACTCGTATATGACGGTGCGGCAACTGTGGCTTGAGTACAAAGCGGGCCATCCTGATGGCCTGGAGTATAGCCAGTTTTGCCTGCGGTACCGCCAGTGGCGTGGCAGCGACAGGCACTTGGAGATGCGTCTGGA
Organism: Rhodothermales bacterium; assembly: GCA_965218495.1. Taxonomy (GTDB): domain Bacteria; phylum Bacteroidota; class Rhodothermia; order Rhodothermales; family Bin80. Next base: position 4,574,586 of record OZ244626.1, on the reverse strand, counting down.
ACACCGGGCGGGCGAGAAGCTCTTCGTGGACTACTCAGGAAAAAAGCCCTCCATCGTAGACCCTCGCACGGGCAAGTCACGTGAGGTTGAGCTCTTTGTCGCAACGCTGGGCGCGTCCCATTACACCTTTGTAGAGGCGACCTTAACGCAGCAGCTGAAAGATGTCTGCGGATCGCTTCGGCGATGCTTCGAGTTTTTAGGTGGCACGCCTCGCGTGTTGGTTCCGGACAACATGAAGACCGCCGTGACGGCGATAAACAGGGGTGACGTAGCGAAGATCAACGCAACGTTTCAGGAATTGGCGGATCACTACCAGGTCTGTGTGCTGCCTACTCGACCAGGAAAACCAAAGGATAAAGCCGCCGTTGAGAACGCCGTGTTGCAGGCTCAAAGGCGCATCCTGGCGCCACTTCGCAATCGTCACTTCTCCAGTCTACAAGACCTGAATGCAGCCATCGCCCCGTTGCTGGAAGCACTCAACGCCCAGCCCTTCCAGAAAAAGGATGGCAGTCGTCACAGCTGGTTTGTAGATCTGGACAAGCCTGCGCTACGCCCGCTACCACGCACGCCTTACCGGTACGGTGAGTGGACGAGCAAGCGTAAGGTGCAGTTCAATTATCACGTGTCGATCGACAAATGCTACTACAGCGTACCCTTCAAGTATGCAGGAAAGACCGTCTACGCGCTGGTACATCAGGACACGGTGGAGATTTACCTCGATCGGCAGGATGATACGTACATAGCAGCGCATCGTCGTGGTCTTTTGCGAGGTCAACACGTGACGAACCAGCATCACATGCCCTCGCACCATCAAGCCTACGCCGCGTGGACGCCAGAGCGCTTTGTGAATTGGGCCGCCGAAGTCGGGACGCACACCCAGGCGTTGATCCAAGCCAACTTCCACCGATTCGATATCCCAGAGCAGTGCTTCGCGCGATGCAGAAGCCTTCTCCCGACTTCGCCATTTTATGACTCAAACAGTATAGGTGGACACATTCTGCACATATAAGAAAAGGGTGTACTCCCGCCTGCTTGGCACTACTTTTCTTCTTGACTTCCGCGGTTTAGGTGCAAAATAGTATGAGTTATACTTGACCATCATACAATACTGAACACTACGCGTGCCGATTTTGAGGGAACCCTTGAGGCTCCTCTCGATCGTAGATGGACTTCTTAGGGGAGCTGGTCGGGAGTGGCCAGCTCGCGGGTCCTGCTGGGGTACTTTAGTCCGGCTACGCTGTAGAGCGTCCGCTGAGCTGCGGTGGCGGGGGAGGCGAGCAGATACTGCTTCAGCGTACTGGTGTCGGTAATGAGGGAGACTTGCGCGCCGCTCAGCTCTGTCAGGATACGGGCCTCGCTGAGTGGCTCCTGGCCCGCATGCATGGTGTTGTGCTGGTAGCGCAGCAGGCGCAGCAAGGCAAAAGCGACGAAGCAAATCGCGATGTGCGCCTTGACGCGGCTGGGGGTCCAGTGATAGATGGGCCGCGTCGCCATGGTGTGCTTGAGCACGCGAAAGCCCTCTTCGATGCGCCACAGCTCCCCGTAGTACGCATAGATGTGTTGTGCTGGATGGCTTTCGCGATCCAGGCTGGTCCACACGCCGTGGAGCCCGTCAAAGCATGCGTCTCGGTCGATGGCATCCTGATCCAGCTCCACGGCATCGCGGTCCACCTTGAGAAAGCGGCCTCGTTTGCCGCTTCCCTTGATGCCTTGCCTCAGGCTACGCTTGAGCTTCTCTACGATGCTATCACGCTCATGGACATCCTTGTCCGCCCGCTTCTTGCTGTGGCGCAACACCAGACGCTGGCCCTTTAATTGCAATTCTGTTACGCTGATATCTTCGCTGACCGCGACCCAGTCATGGGACTCGAAAAGCTCGGCCTCCATCCTGCGTGGCAAGCTGCGTAGGCGCGCCGCGACCACCCAGTCCCAACCCTGGGAGGCAAGCAGGTCCAGGTTGCCCTGGCTCAGCATCCCGGCGTCCGCAACCAAGACCACCCGGCCTATCTCAAAGCGCTCCCGCAGGGCCTTCAGTGCCGGCTGGAGCGTGCGCACATCGGTCGTGCTACCTGGAAACAACTCATACCCTATCGGCAGCCCCTCCACGCTCTGGAACAAGGCCAGAACGACCTGCACCTTCTGCGGCTTACCGTCTTTGCTGAATCCCTTCTTGCGAAGATCATCGGCCTTGTCGCTGGCAAAGAAAAGCGTGGTTACGTCGAAAAAGAGGACGTCCACATGCTCTTGCAAGAGTCCGCGCACTTCATGCGAGACGATCGACTGCAGCCGCGCAATCCGGTCATCATTGACCGCGTCCATCATGCGGTAGAACTTGTCCGGATTCACTTCCACGCCATGGTGCCTGGAAAGCTTGTCGCAGCACGCGCGCTTGCTGGAGCCCGGCGCGGCCAGTCGCATCAGCACGGCCTGACGAAACAGGCGCGCCGCCATCTTCTTGCGGGCCCCGAAGACCTTCTGAAAGTGCAGCCGATCGTACAGTGCCCCGAAGACCTCGTGAAAGCCCATAGTCAGACGTTTGGTCTCCGCCAGCTTGCGTGCATCGGGTATGGGAAGCGGCTGGTCGCTCTGGCTGCCATGGCGGGCCCCTTGCACGCGCTCGGCCAGGTACTCTATGGGAAACAAGGAGGGCTGTCGCTCTTCCAGGAGCCGCAGCTTCGCCCGGTGCGCCAACCGCACCAGCGCATCCAGCAGCGGCCCTTCAGGGGCAGAGCCCATATGCTTGACGATCCGCTGCAGCGGTCCCTTGCCGGGTACGCGGGTCGATTCGACAATCTGTACGCTAACGTTCTGGGTGGTCTTGCGTCGGACGGTACGGACGAACATGCTGAGCGCGGGATGGCTGCGAGTATCGCTACGCCCTAAGGTACATCAGCATCTTAACAATGTAAAGCACTAAATAGGACTGAACACTACAAATCAGCATCGCCCAAATCGACACGGCCCGCGTGATGCCCTGGCACATGTTTTGGGGGTCACATCCAACACTGCACACTACCGCCCTTGGTGTCTCAACGCACGCCAGGAGTACCACAATGGATCGATTTGCCCTAAAAAAGCGCAAAAAGGGGCCCAAATCGGACAATGTAGCCACCAATTCGGCTAATCCACACGTAATCTGGACACCTCAGGCCGAAGCGTCCAAAGATCGAATTACCGCTTCATCCTGGCTGGCGGCGGAGCCCCTTCCTCGGCAAAACCGCGGAAGTCAGGAGTATAGGTAGACACATTCTCCACATATAAGAAAAGGGTGTACTCCCGCCTGCTTGGCACTACTTTTCTTCCGCCGTGCGCCCGCCCTAGTCCTGGCGCACGTAGCGTTGCCGATGCAGGCTGGGCGTGACGCCGCAGATCCGCGCTATCTGAGCCAGTTCTGCCCTTGGGCGCTCGTCCTGCACGTTGACAATCACCTGGCCCTGGGTGTCCTTTACGGTTGTCATCACCCGTTGCCAGGCGCTCAGCTGCTGGCGAAGCGTCTTCCAGCTGGTGTGGATGCCCTGCGCCTTCAAGCGTGTCCGGATCAGGTGCACGGCGTGATAGGCATACACGGCAATGCTGATGTGCGCGGCGATGCGTGCGTCCTTGCTGTGGTATAGCGGCCGCATCCCCAGTTCCGACTTCAACGAGCGGAAGGTGGCCTCCACCTCGGACAGCCGCCAGTACGTGGCTACAATGTGCTTAAGGTCCCATCCCGTCTGACTGGTGCGTAGCACGTAGCCCCCCAGGGCCCCGTCGGCCTCTTCCCACTGCGTCTTGCGTGCAAACTTCACGGCCTTGGCGTTGGGGCCACTCCCTTCTACAACCGTCACTTCGTACTGATGAGATACGCGGGCATATCGCTCTTTTATGCGTCCGACCTGTTCGACGACCTTCTTGAGCCGCTTGGTATGGTAGGGCTTCTGCAGCCCTTCGTGCAGCGAGGTGAGGGCCGCCTCCAGTAGCGTGCGCCGGCGCTGGAGGATCTGCTCTTCCTTGTGCTTTCTGGCTTCGCTGACGGCATAGAGCAGCATTTCCTGCTTCGTCTGCTGCAACTGCCACACGCGTACGGCGTGTCCGGCCTGCGTGGTCAGCGTACTGTCGGGCTCCCGCTCTGGCGGCAGGGGCCGCCGGCCGCGGTGCACGCAGATCCAGTCGTAGCCCTGTTCTGCCAGCCAGGACACGTTCGCTTCCGTAGCGATCCCTGCATCCATGATCACCGTCGGCTTCTGGCCATCCACGCTGGCGTTCAGACGCTCGATAGCGTCCTGCAGCGTGCCGGGCTCCGAGACGTTGCCGGGCAAGATCTCGCAGGTGCGCGGGAAGCCCGCGCCATCGAGCACCAGCCCGAGCGTCACCAGCGGACAATCGGAACGCTTTTGCTTCGAACGTCCGTAGGCCAGGTACTCGCCGTGCTGTTGGCCATGATAATGGGTGTTGGTAACAACGTGGAATCAAAAGCGCCATTGCGTCTGGATCGTGTCATTGCCCGGCCCTCACGGCGAATCAGTTGAAAATGATCATATACGTGTTGTATCTTATGATACATGAAGCGAGCGTCCCTAGCCGAACGCGCCGCGCGCGTGGCCACAGCCCAAGCGCTCTGCCAAGAGCACAGCGCTACGGAGGTGGCGCGAATGCTGGCGGCCCGGTACGCGCTCTCGAGAGCGCAGGCTTGGCGCTATGTCCGCGCGGCGCAGGAGGATTCTTCTCTGGCTCGTGCCGAGGCCACCGCGCCCCTGAACGTCCGGATCCCTGCGGCCTTACTCGCACGTGTGCGTGCCCGGGCGCGCCATACCGGCGTGAGCCTCGGTGTACTGGTGGCCCGGGCCCTGGCACGCTTGTTGGACAACGATCCACCGTGAATGGGCCCCCTTCGCCTGTTATCCGTACCGAACCGGCTGGCGCACCAACGCCTGGAGCAGGCCTACGCGCTGCTGGTGCAACACCGAACCTCACGGCGCAAGGCAGCGGCGCATGAAGCACGAAGCACAAAAGATTGCGGCAGCCTACGTGCGCGTCTCGAGCGAAAGTCAGCGGCGGCAGCAGACCATTGAGAGCCAGCTCGAGGCGGTACTCACCAGTGCGCGTGAACGGGGCTGGACCATCGCGCCGGAGTTGATCTTCACCGACAACGGCTACAGCGGTGCGAGCCTGGATCGTCCCGGTCTGGACGCTGTGCGCGACCAGGTCGCCCAAGGTGCGCTTGCGTATGTGCTGGCCTTGTCGCCGGACCGGGTCAGCCGCAAGTTTGCCTATCAGGTACTGCTGCAGGAAGAGTTCGAGCGCTATGACACGAAGCTCGTGTTCGTGGAAGCGCCCGAGGAGGCGACGCCGCAGCAAGTGCTGCTGCGCCAGATCCTGTCCGTACTGTCCGAGTATGAACGTGCGCAGATGGCCGAACGCTCGCGCCGAGGCAAGATTTATCGGGCACGCCAGGGCTCCCTGAACATGATCAGCCGGCCCCCGTACGGCTATGACCTGATCCGCAAGACGGAGACCTGTGGAGCACAGCTGGTGATCAACGCGGCCGAAGCAGCGGTGGTACGTCTGATTTTCTCGCTGTATATCCAGAAAGGCGGCACGATGACGACGGTAACGCGCAAGTTGCGCGCCTTGGGCTACGTGCCCCGGCATGGGAAGCATTGGAGTATATCCACGGTGGCGGTCATCCTGCGCAACGAGGCCTACATTGGCAGGGCCGCCTACCAGAAGACGATGAACACGGGCCGTCGGGCTCGGCGCAATCGCATCGGACGCAGCAAGAAGGGGGCCGTCCGGCGTTTGAACGGGCGCACGACTCGTCCGCGCGAAGAATGGATCATCCTGCCGGTGCCCGCCATCGTAGATGAGCAGACCTTCCAGCGTGCGCAAGCGCAACGCAAGACGAACCGGCGCTTCTCCCCCCGCAACACGCGCACGCCTACGCTCTTGCAGGGACTCTGTGTCTGTGCGCAGTGCGGGTATGCGATGTCGCGCCTCACTCCCAAAGGCATGCGCAACCATTACTACCGGTGTTTGGGGACCAACTCCTGGCATTTTCCTGACGGCGCGGTCTGTGACAACCCTTACGCCAATGTCCAGGATCTCGACGAAGCGGTGTGGAATGCGGTGATGGAGGTGCTCAAGAGCCCCGACCTCATTCAGAACGAGATTCGTCGTCGCATCCAGGCGGCCAAGGACCAAGGTCCTGCACAGCGCCGTAGGGACGAATTGCAGAAGGAGCGCACCCAGTGTGAAGCAAAAAGCCGGCGGCTGATTGACGCGTACCAGGAAAGTCTGCTCAGTCTGGATGCGTTACGTACGCGAACCGGACCGTTGCGTACGCGTCAGCGGGCGATTGAATCCGAGCTCAAAACGCTGCAGGCCCAGGAGCTGGATCGCTCGACAACCCTGACGCTTGCCCATAGTGTGCAGCAATTCCTGGCGCGGATGTCCGAAGGCGAAAAAGCACTGTCCATCACGGAGCGTCAGCAGCTGATTCGACTACTGGTTAGCGAAGTACGCGTCGGCAAGACCGACGTCACGGTGTGCCATTGCATACCGCTCACGCCTTCAGCAGACCCCGACGCGGCACCAGGCTCCAGTCCGCCGCCGCGATCGAGCGACAGCGCCACGGAACTTTTGATTCCACGTTGTGGTCAGGTCATAAAAAAGGTGATTATATAGTTAACTGAAACCTTCTTCCCGATCGGCCGTATGAGGGGGTAAACCAGATCGGGGAAATCATGGCTGTTAAATCGGGGCCTGGGCGCAGTTATCGCAAGGGAATCAGCATGGTCAAACTGGCCGAAATGTTTCCGAATGAGGAGGCGGCCGTCCTGTGGTTCGAGGCTGTGATTTGGCCGGACGGTCGTGTGTGCCCGCGCTGCAAGGGCACAGACACGTATGCGGGCACACACAGGCAAATGCCGTACCGCTGCCGTCGGTGCAAGCGGTTCTTCTCGGTGCGCACAGGTACCGCATTGGCCAGTAGCAGACTGCCATTGAAGAAGTGGGTATGGGCCATTTATCTTGAAATGACTTCTCTGAAGGGCGTCTCCAGCATGAAGCTCCACCGCGACCTCGATGTGACGCAGACTACGGCCTGGTTCATGTTGCAGCGCGTACGGGCCGCCTTTGCGCCACTGCTGGCTGCTGCGTTCGAGGGACCGGTGGAGGCCGACGAAACGTACGTGGGTGGCTTGGAGAAAAACAAGCACGAGCACAGGAAGCAGAAAGCCGGACGCGGTCCGGTAGGCAAGACTGCGGTGGCCGGCCTGAAGGACCGTGCAAGCGGACAGATTCGGGCCGAAGTGGTGGAGAGCACGGACGCAGCGACCTTACAGCAGTTCGTCTACGATAACACCGAGATCGGCACAACGGTCTACACTGACGAGGCGCACGCCTACAAGGGCATGATTGGGATGCAGCACGAAACCGTCAAGCACTCGGTCGGCGAGTGGGTCAACGGCATGGCGCACACGAACGGGCTGGAATCATTCTGGAGCATGTTCAAGCGGGCGTATCATGGTACGTACCACCACTTGAGCAAGAAGCACTTGCAACGCTACGTGCACCAGTTTGCGGGCAAGCACAACGTTCGCACAATGGATACGCTGGAGCAAATGCAGCACGTCGTGGCCGGTATGGTGGGCAAACGGCTCATGTACAAGACGCTGACAGCGTAGCATAGCGCACCAACCAAGCGGATCAATCAATACCGGAAACAAGGCACTGAAATGACAAAAGACGACCGGCAGGAGCGCAAGCGTAAGCGCTTGCAGGACAAGTGGGACAACACACCAGCTGCGAATCCGCGCTACGGCGGGTTAACGATACTGGAAGCTACGCGCGGCAGTTTTTGAAGGGCGGGAGACAGGAGGCACCGAAGGCCAAGACAGCTGCCCAGGACGAAGCAAGTTTCAGTTAACTATATAATCGCCATAAAAAACGACGGTCTCCGGCAGGCTCAAGAGCGTCCGCTCCTTTTGGAAGAGCGCTTGCTGAATCGCCTGGTTGTGCTCCCAGAGCAGGTCCCCAATGCGGTACAGCTTCGCTAACGACACTTTCCTGCCGGGACGTAGTCCCAACAGGTCCAGCGTCGTCGACCTGCTTTGCAACCACTGAAGCGTGGCCCGTTCGCTGTTGGGATGCAGCATGCGTGCGACCACCAGGGCTACGGCCAGACGCGCGTCGCGCTCCTTGGCACCAGCCTGGATCAACGTGTCTTTCAGTCCCAGATCCTCGAGCGCCTGAAGGCAGACGCGCTCTGCACCCACGCTGCGGGCATGCTCCGGGTGCTCAAGGGAGTCCATGTCCACCGTCATGACGCTGTCAGGCTCACCCTCCGGCTTCGCGTGTGCACCTATGCCGCGTGCGCGTAGCTGCGCGACAATGGCTTCGGCCGTGTGCTGCAGGTCGGGATCGAACACGAGCGTCGGCTGCCCCTGCAACAAATTCTCTATGTGCAGCACCAAGGCGCCCCACTGCTCACGGGGCGTGTCAAAGTGGACGCCCAGGTTCAGCAGGGTCGACTGGCGCACCTTCCCGCCGATGCGGTCGCTGCGTACCAGGCGGTAGCTGTGTCGCGCTTCACCTTTCTTTGCGTGGGTCTTGGTCGCCCGTATGTACATGGGGTCTGCAGGTCAATGCCGGCTCCAATATAGTGCATGGGCGCACCTGTAGTAAGTCCCCACCAACAATCCTGGCACTACAATGGCCTTCTTAAGACGAATACGCTCAACTTCACGTATTCTTCACCATATAGCCCCGAAATACGGCTGAAAAGGGGCTGAAAAGGGCGAAAAGGGGGCTGGGAGTACCTGGTTTAGCCCCCCTTAGGCGACGGTGGGTTCCCAAAATGGCGAAGTCGGGTTCTGGGCCTGGCGAAGAAGCATGGTGCGCTCGCCATGGAGGCAGCGGCGAAAGAAGCGCTGGACCAGCAAGTCTTCAGTTACCCCGCGGTCAAGCAGATCGTTGAGAAGATCGCAAGCGCCGCAGGCAGTCAGCGGCCCTGTGTCGTTGAGCACAACAACATTCGCGGTGCCGCCTATTACAGTAATTCATCCCCAAAGGAGGAAGAGGAATGCTCACCCATCCTACCGTAGCCAAACTTGAACACATGCGTCTGTTCGGCATGGCGAATGCCCTGCGTAACCAGTTGGTCACCTCCGACATGGACGAGCTGACCTTCACGGACCGCCTCGCGCTGATGGTCGACAACGAGATGGCTGTGCGCGAATCGCGTCGCCTGGCGCAGCGGCTGGGGCGCGCCAGGTTGAAGCATCAGGCCTCTGTGGCGGATATCGACTACGGGCAGGGCCGCGGACTCGACAAGCATCTCATGCTGCATCTGGCCAGTTGTCAATGGGTACGACGTCACCAGGACATCGTCATCACCGGCGCGACCGGAGTCGGAAAAAGCTACTTGGCCTGCGCGTTTGCACACAAGGCGTGCCTGGAGAACTTTCGGGCACAGTATCACCGACTGCCCCGACTCATGGAGGATTTGCAGATCGCTCACGCCGATGGACGCTATCAGCAGCTCTTGAACAAGCTCGCCAAAATGGACGTGCTGGTGTTGGATGATTGGAGTCTCGGGCACCTTTCCGCAGAACAGCAACGGCATCTGCTGGAGCTCCTCGACGATCGGTATGACACACGATCCACCATTGCGACGAGTCAGTATCCAGTGGAACAATGGCATGAAACCATGGAGGATCCTACCTTGGCCGACGCCGTGCTCGATCGGCTAATCCACAACGCGCACAAAATCGCACTGGTCGGAGAATCTATGCGGAAGAAGAAGTCCTTAGGGCCCTCCCATACACTGCAAAAAAAGAGATGAAGTTGCTAACTTCGCACCCAACCACTGGTGGCCCACATGGATCGGATTCAGTGGCCCACATCGCCGGAATATGCAAAATACAAGCACTCAACCGCTCCCAGCCCACGTTGCCATTGGGGCTGGGCTATGTAGAGGGGTACACCCATGACTACATCCGCCATGGCACGACTACACTGTTCGCAGCACTCAACATAGCCACGGGCAAGGTAATTGGGAAATGCATGGCGCGGCATCGGCATCAGGAGTTTCTCTCCTTTTTGCGACTGCTCGAGCGCGAAACTCCGAAGGATCTGGACCTGCACTTGATCTTGGACAACTACGCAACGCACAAGCATCCGAAAGTTATGGCGTGGCTGTCCAAGCGGCCTCGTTACCACCTTCACTTCACGCCTACCTCCGCATCGTGGCTGAACCAGGTTGAACGGTGGTTTGGTCTAATCAGTCGGCGCGCGATCAAACGGGGTTCGTTTACAAGCGTAAAGCAGTTAAAGCAGACCATCGAGCAGTTCATTGCAGCGTACAATGAGGAGGCGACGCCGTTTGTTTGGGTTGCTACGGCGGACTCGATCTTCAGTAAGATTCAACGTTTAACGTCGCGTATTACTGGGACATAACACTAGCAAAGAGCGACTTATCTATCAAAACGGATTTGCGCCCGCGTGGCACTACTGAGCAGGGGCATCTACAGGAAGGTCTGTGGTGACGATGGCGAAAACACCTTTATCATCGCGCGCCGGGACAGAACGGGTAATCATCCAAATCTCACCGCCTCCCTTGTCAAAGTAAGGGGCTGTCCAAATACCTGCATTCGCAGCCAATGGCATCGTGAACCAGACCTGCGCCTAAATGTTGTAGCCGGGCGTAGCTAGGTCAAGGGTGGCCAAGCCGTCGCCAGATCTATATACGTAGGGACTAGTCATGACCGTGCCGCTATCACTCAGCAGGGCAACGGCACTCCCGAAGAAGGTGGAGTGTGCTTTCACGTAGGCCCGCAAGCGCGCCGCATATGCGTCTGCATCGGTCGGTCGTTCCGCCACCAGCTCTGCCACAAAAGCATCGAGGGCAGTCTCGACCTCCGCCTGCAATTCCTCCTGACCTGGCGCACTGGACCGGCATGCCTGCGCGACCACAAGGGCAAGCAGCACGAGAACCAGGATTGGCATGCACCATGGCATTTGAGACAAACTCGAATTGGACTCAAGCACCTTCGACACAGTCATTTAGGGTGTTGCGAGTACCGGTTAGGGTACAGGCTAAAGTGGCCCAGCCTGCGATAGAAAATATCCAGCGTGCAAACGCTCGGACCCGCTGGCCAAGGGGTCCAAGCGGCCTTCGGGGGCAAGAGTAATACTAGTGCGCAATTAACGTGATATCAAGTCCGATTTGTGCTGAAGGATAGTAGTCTGTCCTTGGTGCTGGCAGCGGGCAAGGTATAGAGATAGCGCTGCAAATCGCGACCGGAGCAGTGCTGGAGGATTGCTCAACGCACCAGAAATAGTTCACAGTTAAGAAGCGATGGTCCACCGTCTACAACTCCTGGCACTCCATCAGGACAACTCCCAAAAAGCCGTGAGGCCGACAACTCTATAGGAATCCTGACTTCCGCGGTTTTGCCGAGGAAGGGGCTCCGCCGCCAGCCAGGATGAAGCGGTAATTCGATCTTTGGACGCTTCGGCCTGAGGTGTCCAGATTACGTGTGGATTAGCCGAATTGGTGGCTACATTGTCCGATTTGGGCCCCTTTTTGCGCTTTTTTAGGGCAAATCGATCCATTGTGGTACTCCTGGCGTGCGTTGAGACACCAAGGGCGGTAGTATGCAGTGTTGGATGTGATCCCCAAAACATGTGCCAGGGCATCACGCGGGCCGTGTCGATTCGGGCGATGCTGGTTTGTAGTGTTCAGTCCTATTTAGTGCTTTACATTGTTAAGATGCTGATGTACCTTAGGGCGTAGCGATACTCGCAGCCATCCCGCGCTCAGCATGTTCGTCCGTACCGTCCGACGCAAGACCACCCAGAACGTTAGCGTACAGATTGTCGAATCGACCCGCGTACCCGGCAAGGGACCGCGGCAGCGGATCGTCAAGCATATGGGCTCTGCCCCTGAAGGGCCGCTGCTGGAGGCGCTGGTGCGGTTGGCGCACCGGGCGAAGCTGCGGCTCCTGGAAGAGAGACAGCCCTCCTTGTTTCCTATAGAGTGAGCCTTTTGCAAAAATAGGCTGAGAGCGCGAAACCGGGCGTAGAAAGTTAGGGCGTGGGTGAGAATAATGCGGATTAAGTGCGTCGTGAGTCGTATACTTGAACACGTGAGAATCATAAATGTATACAATAGACGTGCAAATGCGATTGCGATCAGAGTTGTCCAGGTACTGGTCCACATTCCAGCTCAGATTGTTTCCATTGCTGGAGCTCACTATTGGCGAGCTCAGTGAACAGCACAGACGATTCGTTTCTGTGGTGGAATTAGTGCGCGTGGAGGAGCTGTTGTCGGGGTGCGAGTCCAAGGGTCCAGGCCGTCCGAAGGCGGACCGGGCTGCGCTGGCGCGGGCTTTTTTGGCTAAGTCCGTATTCGATATCCCGACCACGCGGGCGTTGGTGGAGCGGCTGAAGAGCGATCCGGTACTGCACCAGCTATGCGGCTGGGAGTGGTCGTACATGGTACCGAGCGAATCGTCGTTTTCGCGGGCGTTCGCGGAATTTGCCAACAGTGACCTGCCGGGGCGGCTGCACGCAGTGCTGCTGGAGTGCGCGCTGGAGGATCATCTGGCCGGGCACGTTTCGCGGGACGCGACCGCGATTCCGGCACGCGAGAAGCCGAAGCGGTCTGTGCCCAAGGCCAACGACGGCAAACAACCGAAAACCCCTACCCGCCTGCAGCGTCAACGCTCCATGGAGCTGGATGATATGCTGGAAGAACTGCCGAAGGACTGCAATGTCGGGACAAAACGCAATTCGAAGGGTCACGGGCACTGCTGGGTCGGCTTCAAGCTGCACTTGGATGTGATTGACGGGGGGATTCCGATCAGCGCTGCGCTAACATCGGCTTCGGTCCATGACAGCCAGGTGGCGATCCCGCTGGCAGTGATGACGGCCGCTCGGGTACAAAGTCTGTACGACTTGATGGACAGTGCGTACGATGCTAAGGAAATCCGAGAGCATAGCAGATCGCTGGGGCATGTGCCGATCATTGATATCAACCCGCGTGGCAATGAGGAGCTGAAGCGCGAGGCGCGGGCGCAACGCAGCATCGGACACGTTACGCCAGAGAGGAGACGCTTCAGAGAGCGCTCGACGGTGGAGCGGGTCAATGGACGACTCAAAGACGAGTTCGGCGGACGGTATGTGCGGGTACGCGGGCATAGCAAGGTCTACTGCCACCTGATGTTCGGCATCCTGGCGCTGACCGTCGACCAGTTGATGCGCCTGGTGCTCTAAGCGCACCCGTACCCTCACGTAGGGCCCGTCTCGCCATCAGCGCGGGCCGGGTCAGCTATGCCGTGTCATGCCTCCCTGCGCAGTTCGTCACCCCCATTCGAGCAAGACTTCCGCAATGCAAAGGTCAAACAAGTTGATACGTGCAGAATCATACTGGCTTGACGAAGCTCCTACTCCCAAATCAAGGGCTGAAGTGAATTTTGCAAAAGGCTCGAGTATCTGGCCGAGCGCGTGCAAGGGGCCCGCCATGGCAGCCAGGGCGACCAGCCGCTGCCCATACCCGATGCGCGCAAGCTGGCCGAGACCAAGCGTCTGACTATGGGCTTTCACGAGGTCTTCGGGGCGCTGTACGATCGGCTGGGCTTTCAGAAGGTCTTCGGGGCCCGCAAAAAGATGGCGGCGCGCCTGTTTCGTCAGGCCGTGCTGATGCGACTGGCCGCGCCGGGCTCCAGCAAGCACGCGTGCTGTGACAAGCTTTCCAAGCACCATGGCGTGGAAGTGAACCCGGACAAGTTCTACCGCATGATGGACGCGGTCAATGATAACCGGATTGCGCGGCTGCAGTCGATCGTCTCGCATGAAGTGCGCGGACTCTTGCAAGAGCATGTGGACGTCCTCTTCTTCGACGTAACCACGCTTTTCTTTGCCAGCGACAAGGCCGATGATCTTCGCAAGAAGGGATTCAGCAAAGACGGTAAGCCGCAGAAGGTGCAGGTCGTTCTGGCCTTGTTCCAGAGCGTGGAGGGGCTGCCGATAGGGTATGAGTTGTTTCCAGGTAGCACGACCGATGTGCGCACGCTCAAGCCGGCACTGAAGGCCCTGCGGGAGCGCTTTGAGATAGGCAGGGTGGTCTTGGTTGCGGACGCCGGGATGCTGAGCCAGGGCAACCTGGACCTGCTCGCCTCCCAGGGTTGGGACTGGGTGGTCGCGGCGCGCCTACGCAGCTTGCCACGCAGGATGGAGGCCGAGCTTTTCGAGTCCCATGACTGGGTCGCGGTCAGCGAAGATATCAGCGTAACAGAATTGCAATTAAAGGGCCAGCGTCTGGTGTTGCGCCACAGCAAGAAGCGGGCGGCCAAGGATGTCCATGAACGTGATGGAATCGTAGAGAAGCTCAAGCGTCGCCTAACGCAAGGCATTAAGGGAAGCGGCAAACGAGGCCGCTTTCTCAAGGTGGACCGCGATGCCGTGGAGCTGAACCAGGATGCCATTGACCGAGACGCATGCTTTGACGGGCTCCACGGCGTGTGGACCAGCCTGGATCGCGAAAGCCATCCAGCACAACACATCTATGCGTACTACGGGGAGCTGTGGCGCATCGAAGAGGGCTTTCGCGTGCTCAAGCACACCATGGCGACGCGGCCCATCTATCACTGGACTCCCAGCCGCGTCAAGGCGCACATCGCGATTTGCTTCGTCGCTTTTGCCTTGCTGCGCCTGCTGCGCTACCAGCACAACACCATGCATGCGGGCCAGGAGCCACTCAGCGAGGCTCGTATCCTGACAGAGCTGAGCGGCGCGCAAGTCTCCCTCATTACCGACACCAGTACGCTGAAGCAGTATCTGCTCGCCTCCCCCGCCACCGCAGCTCAGCGGACGCTCTACAGCGCAGCCGGACTAAAGTACCCCAGCAGGACCCGCGAGCTGGCAACTCCCGACCAGCTCCCCTAAGGAGTCCGGCTACGATCGAGAGGAGCCTCAAGGGTTCCCTCAAAACCGGCACGCGTAGTGTTCAGTATTGTATGATGGTCAAGTATAACTCATACTATTTTGCACCTAAACCGCGGAAGTCAAGAGTGCTGGAGGATTGCTCAACGCACCAGAAATAGTTCACAGTTAAGAAGCGATGGTCCACCGTCTACAACTCCTGGCACTCCATCAGGACAACTCCCAAAAAGCCGTTCGGCCGACAACTCTATAGGAATGATCCGAATCACCTGCTCACAGCGTCGCAGCACCTCAATCAGGCGTGCTTCATAAGTGAATTCGCCAGTGAAAAGCCTTGCTAAGATGACTGCGACGCATAATTCAGGATTCCCATTGCGATAAAGACCCCAATGATTGTTATGCTACTTTTGCAACCAGCGCCGTGCCCCCGCCCATGCCGTGGCAGATTGCGGCCAGCCCCAACTCCTGTTCCCGCTGCGCGAGCGCATTCAGCAAGGTGACCAGAATACGCGTGCCTGAGCAGCCAATGGGATGACCCAGCGCGATAGCACCGCCATGAACATTGAGGTCATCATACGACACGCCTAGCTGCTTGTGATAGAGGTAACTGCTTAGTGCAAAAGCTTCGTTGTTTTCAAAAATATCAATGTCCCTCACTCCCAGGCCGGCCAGACTTAGTGCACGCTTTGATACCTGCACAGGCACTTCAAGAAACCGCCACGACACACCCGCTGCCCATGCGCTAGACACCAGCCGGGCGCGCGGAGTCAAGCCATGCGCCAGTACGGCCTCTTCGCTCGCCAGCAGAACGGCCGCCGCGCCGTCGCTGATCTGGCTACTATTGCCGGCAGTCAGCGTGCCGCGATTGTCAAAGGCCGGCTTGAGACCGCCAAGTCCTTCCAGCGTAGTATCAACCCGAATTCCCTCGTCCAGCGTAAGCTCGCGGACACCTTTGCGACTCCTCACGGGCAACGGAACCACTTCATCCGCAAAGCGACACTTGCGCGTAGCTGCGCCTGCACGCTGGTGCGACGCATGGGCGATAGCATCCAGGTCTGCACGTGTAGCGCCTGACTCTGTAACAAGCCTTTCCGCCTGCTCTCCCATGGCCTCGCCGGAAAGCGGGTCCGACAGCCCATCGCCGTACAGCACATCGGTTACAGGCTCTTTGGGTCCCGGCAGGTACTTGTATCCCCAGCGCGCTTTCCCGGATAGGTAAAAGCCTGTGCTCGACATTGACTCGGTCCCACCCGCAAGGATGAGGTGCGCAGCTCCGGCTTTGATGTACGCTGCCGCTGTCATCACGCTCATCATTCCGGAAGAACAAACCATGTCAACCGAAACTGCGTCCACTGCTGGCGGAATCCCCGCCGTCAGTGCTGCCTGTCGCGCCACCAGCTGTCCGCGCCCGGCGCGAAGCACATTGCCTAGGATGACCAAATCAAGTGCGTCACCGGTGACGCGCGCGCGCTCCAGCACTGACTGCAATACAGGTACAGCAAGCTGCACAGGTCCCCAACTCTTGAGTGATCCACCAAAGCGACCGATCGGCGTACGTGCTGCCGCCAAAACAAACACGTCACTCATGCTACTCAAGGTAAACGGGATTGGGACTGCGTGTTGGCACACACATCACCAAGCTGCCTAAGCATCGTGGCTACATCAGTGGTGGGCGCCTTGCAGGCGAAGTCCTCGCAAACATACGCAGTAGCCTTGTTATCAACCATCGCATACGGTGTAAGGCGGGGAAGTAGCATCGTGTCCGGCGCCTTGGTCCGAGCCGGAGTCACTGGGCGCAAGAAGGTTACCGAATTTGGCAGGTATGTGCTGCGTAGCGCCCGAAGCATGGCTTTCGTATCCGCCGCTTGCGGGCTTCCGGCGATGAAGACTTCAGAAGAAGGACCCAGTGTATAGTCCAGCGCGGAAAGCATGGCCGTGACGCTCGTGGGTGCGGAGGTCATTAGTCTGGCGTGTGCTCTTAAAACGCCCTTGGCTTCATGGACCAACTCAGCATCTGACGTTAGGTGCCCCAGGCGCAATAGATTCATCATCATGACCGCGTTGCTGGAGGGACCAGGTGCGTCGTACGAGGGACGCGTTCGGACCAGTAAGGCTTCGCCGTCATCTGGCGTCAGGTAGAATGCTCCATCCTCGGACCGAAAGTGCGCTCGACAGACCTGGCAATATTGCAGCGCCGTCTGCAAGTATCGTGCGTCAAACGTCGTTTCGTAGAGTTCGATCAGCCCCCAGGTCATATACACGTAGTCGTCCAGGAGTGCAGGAATTGCGGCCTCGCCACCTCGCCAGCGATGCAACAGGCGGTGCCCGCCGCGCGACAGGTGAGTTGCCACAAATGCTGCCGCACGCGCCGCCGCTTCTGTACAGGACGCTTTGTCCAGCACGCGCCCAGCTCGCGCCATCGCCGCGATCATCAGCCCATTCCAATCTGTCAACACCTTGTCGTCCTTGAGGGGGTGGACACGGGTCTTGCGACGCTCAAAGAGCTTCTGTCGGGCTTCCTCCAGGTGTGAGTCCACGGCGCTAGTGCCGGTTAGGTACAGGATATTCTCTCCCGTGTGCTGCCGCGTAGTTTCATCTCTGAAGTTGCCCCCTGGTTGCACATTGTACACGCGTTCGACGAGCCCAGACCGGTCTTCACCGACCGCATCTCGTAGCTCCTCTCGCGTCCAGAAGTAAAACTTGCCTTCCTTGCCCTCGCTATCCGCGTCCTCAGCCGAATAGAAGCCGCCTTCTGGACTTGTCATGTCACGCAGAACATAGCGCAGAATTTCGTCAGCCGTCTGCCTGAACAGCTCTTCTCCGGTAGCCTGATAGGCTTCGGTATACGTCAGAGCCAGCGTTGCCTGGTCGTGAAGCATCTTTTCGAAGTGTGGCACCGTCCAAGCCGCATCGGTTGCGTACCGATGAAAGCCCCAGCCAACGTGGTCGTAGATACCGCCGCGGCGCATTGCTGTAAGCGTCTGCCCCACCATCTGGAGGGCACCCGCCTGCCCGGTACGCTTCCAGTACCGCAAAAGAAAGCGCAGACTTGTTGGCGACGGAAACTTCGGCGCATAACCAAAGCCACCGTTTACCGCGTCGAAGTTGGACTGGAGCACTCCGAAGGCCCTGTGAAGCGATGCCTCATTCGGCTCGTCGCCGCTGGTGTCTGCCATGACGGCATCTGAAAGCGCGCGGGTCACGCGGTCGGCATCCATCATCAGGTCGTTCCGCCTTGCGCGCCATGCGTTCGCCACTCTGGGCACTAGGTCCATTATCCCTATCCGGCCAGGGCCACTCGCTTTTGGGATATACGTGGCCGCAAAGAACGGCCGCCTGTCCGGCGTCATGATGATAGTAAGCGGCCATCCGCCTCGCCCCGTCATCATTTGGCATACCGTCATGTAAACAGTATCTATGTCCGGCCGCTCCTCCCGATCCACTTTGATGTTGACGAATGCCGCGTTCAGGAGCGCTGCCACCTCGTGGTCTTCAAAGGATTCGTGCTCCATGACATGGCACCAATGGCATGTGGAATAGCCGATTGACAGGAACACGGGCTTATCCTGCGACGCTGCTGCCGCAAACGCTTCTTCTGACCAAGCCCACCAGTCCACAGGATTGTCCTTGTGCTGCTGGAGATATGGGCTTCGTTCATTCTCTAACTTGTTCGCCATGCAGGCACCTTTTTTCTTAGGCTATAAGTGCAATTAGTACGTCCATAACGTTCGTATGCGTGGGGCCTGTGCGTAGCGATCCTTCGGTCTTCACAAAGAACGAATACGAGTCGTTGTTGCGCAGCGCCGCATGCGGATCCGCGCCGCACGCCCTTGCCTTTGCCACTGTTTGGGGCGTAGCCCAGGCGCCCGCCGCCCTGGTCATGCCGTCAACGCCATCAGTCCCCCCGCTTAGAACTAGCGCCTTTCGATCCGATCCGGCAAGGACCAAGGCGGCCCCAAGGGCCACCTCGTGGTTGCGCCCACCAACGCCACTTCCAGTCACGGTAACCGTAGTTTCCCCGCCCCAGAGCAGGCACGCCTTTTTTGGCTGGGCAAGGATCTCCGTGGCCAGTGCCTGTCCCACCAAGTGCGCCTCGCCCGTCACATCGAGACGCAGCACCGGCGTGTAGCCCAAGGCCGCTGCCTGAAGGGCCGCGGCCTCCAGTGCATGCCGATTTGAACCAATAAGATCTGCGCGTGCAGCCTCCAGTTCGCTCACGCCCGGCGTCTCTTCCACCGCGCCTCGAGTGCCAGACGTCAGATAAACCCTCACCGACCACGGTGCGGAATTCCATAGCCCGAATTTGTGCAGCACTTCTTGCGCGTCGCCAAAAGTAGTCGGATCTGGTACCGTTGGTCCACTCGCGATAACTGACAGGTCATCGGCAGGTACGTCGGAGACCACAAGCGTCAATGTGGTGGCTGGCCAAGCTTCAGCAGCCAGCCACCCACCTTTGATGCGCGACAAGTGTTTTCGCACGGCATTCATCTCTTGGATGGTCGCCCCGGAGCGCAACAGCGCGCGGCTCACCCACCTCAAATCCATCAAGGTCACGTCGGCGACGGGTGCACACCAAAGGGCGGAACCACCGCCCGAAAGCAGCACCAGCAGCAGATCGTCTGGACCGCATTGCCGAGCTACAGTAAGTGCGTAGTCTGCGGCCTGCATGCTCGCCGCGTTGGGCACGGGGTGCCCGGCCTCGACAAGCTTGAGTAACGTCGGACGCCGCTGTGGCGCAGGCAACGTATCCTTGTAGCCCTCTGGAATCGCTACCTGCCCACCGGCAATCTGGCCGAGCAACGCTATTTCCAGCGCTCCGGCCATCGCCATGGCAGCCTTGCCCGCACCCACGACATAAAGCTCCCTGAATTGCTCTAGTGGCCTACCGGCTGCTTTTTCAAAGTCGTAACCACTCAGCAGCCGGTCGGCCTGCGCACTTCGCACCGCGGCCCAATAGATCGACTGGCTGTCATTTACGAGCTGCCGCATGGATGCCCCAACGTTGAGTTCACTATAATACGTGCACTCAGCATTTATGACGTTTAAGCCCACTTTCATGAATCGGCGTAACTTTCTTGCTGCTTCAGGCGCGGTTGCCGCAGCCCCGCTCGCTTCCATTCCACTTCGCTCCGATGAGCGACAATATCTGGAAGTGATCATTTACCACACGCATGTCGGTGCACGCCGTGGACGCGTTTCCGACTTCTATCGTGATGTGGCGCTGCCTGCATACCAGCGCCTCGGAATAGGCCCTGTAGGCGTGTTTACGGTCATGTACGGTCCTAATTCGCCTTCGCTGTATGTGCTCATTCCACATCACTCTCTCGAGTCCGCCGTTGCTGCCGGCAGCCAACTCCTCCAGGACTCGACCTATGCGCAAGATGGAGCAGCGTTTCTTGCGGCTCGACTGTCTGATCCAGCATACGTTCGTCAAGAGCGACAGCTAATGCTGGCTTTCAAGGACATGCCAAAGCTGGAAGCGCCCACGGACGCGATGGGAGATGGCCGGATCTTCGAGTGGCGTATCTATGAAAGCCACAGCGTCAAGGCCGGCCAGAAGAAGATCGACATGTTCAACGAAGGCGGCGAAATCACCATCTTCAAAAAGACCGGCCTTACGCCCGTCTTTTTTGGCGAAACGCTTTTCGGCCATGCGATGCCGAATCTGACCTACATGCTAGCGTTTGGCAGCATGGCTACACGCGATGCGGCCTGGCAACGCTTCATTGAGGATCCAGAATGGCACGCGCTGCGGGATGACCCTCAGTATGCGGACACGGTATCCAACATCTCCGACATCATTTTGCGACCGACGCCTTTCTCACAGATCTGACACACCATTTGCAACCAGCGCTATGCCCTTTCCACGTTGTATCTCCTTACTCCTTGCCGCATGCGGACTGCTTATTGCAGGACTTTTGCCGCCGGTATCGGCGCTCGCCCAAGAGCAGCGCCGCGGAGTCCTTGGTGCACCGGACCGTGGCGAAGGAGAGGGCGAAGGTCCCTTTGAGCGCTTTGTCATCCGTGGCGCCACGCTTATTGACGGTTCAGGCGCACCACCGCGAAGCCCTGTTGACATCGTCATCGAAGGCAACAAGATAGTTCGGATCGCCAGCGTTGGTGCCCCGATGCTGGAGATAAACGAGGAGGGCCGCCCAGGCGAAGCGACCAACGAGATTGATGCGCACGGCATGTACGTCATGCCGGGCATCATCGACCTGCACGCGCACACGGGCGGCCTGCCCAAAGTGCCCGAGGCCGAATACGTGTACAAGTTGTGGATGGCGCATGGCATCACCTCAGTACGTGGCGTGCCCACGGGACCGTTAGAATGGTCCCTGGAAGAAAAGGAGCGGAGCGCACGCAATGAGATCGTCGCGCCACATATTGTTTCTTTCCACCGCCCTGGCAGCGGCTGGGACCGCAGTATCGAGACTCCCCAGGATGCACGTGAGTGGGTACGGTTCGCTGCGGAAAAAGGTATTGACGGCCTAAAGCTGGGCTCGTACCGCCCCTCAATCATGGAAGCACTTCTGGATGAGGCTGAAAAGCACAGCATGGGCTCGACGGCGCATTTGGGACAGATGGGCGTGGCCGACATGAATGCGCTGGACGCGGCGCGCTTGGGTCTGACCGGCATGACGCATTTCTATGGGCTGTTTGAAGCGATGTACGACTTTAGCGACGTGCAGACGTGGCCTGTGTCGATGGACTACAACGATGAGCAATTGCGATTCGCTCAGGTGGCACATCAGTGGAGCATGGTTGCGCCCGGAGGCGACAAATGGAACGCGCTGATGGACGAGCTGCTCGCGCTGGATTTCTATATCAACCCGACGATGGGCATCTATTCGGCAGGCAGGGACGTGATGCGAGCCCGCAACGCCGATTGGCATGCCGAATACACGCTCCCCAGCCTTCAGGAGTTCTATGAGCCAAGCCGCCGGGACCATGGCTCGTATTTCTACGACTGGACCACGCACGAGGAGGTAGCATGGAAACGGCTTTACCAAGTCTGGATGCGTTTTCTCAACGAATACAAGAACCGGGGAGGCAAAGTCACGGTGGGATCGGACAGCGGGTTCATCTATCAGCTCTATGGATTCGGCACCATTCTGGAGATGGAGCTGCTGCAGGAAGCAGGTTTTCATCCATTGGAGGTCATCCGAGCCGCGACCATGCACGGCGCACAGGAGATCTTTAAGCCATCTGGCGAGCCAATTGAGTATGGCTTAGTGCAAGCAGGGCTTCGGGCCGACCTGTTGGTGCTGGAAGAGAACCCGCTTCACAACCTGAAGACGCTCTACGGCACTGGCGCCATGAAGCTGAACGACCAGACGGGAAGGGTTGAACGCGTCGGCGGCGTAAAATTCACCATCAAGGACGGCATCATCTATGATGCTCGCGCCTTGCTGCGTGATGTAGCGGACATGGTTAAGCAACAGCGTGAGGAGGTGGCCGTCCAAGAGTCCACAGGGTCTGACAATTAGGAGGGCCAGGCCCAGGTGCCCAGGCCGCCGGCACCTTTTGAAAGCTCCGATCTTGGCGGCACTGGCCGGTGGTACGCACATACATCCCGGCACGCCTACATTCCCGTTTGACCAGCCGCGTCCGTACTTGAATCCAACGCAGCTGTTGCCCGGTGCGTTGTATACCTGTGGTGCTTCTCCCGGGGCAGGGGCCGACCCTGCAAATGTTTGGGATAAGGTGAAGACTCTATGACTTGTGTACCCAAAAAGGTGGCCAATGTCCGCTGCACAGCAAGCCACAGATACGCTTCAGCCGTCTCTGGTGCGTCATGCCCCTGCTGCACAAATTGGTTCTCTGATGATGAGCGCTGGACTTTCGAATCCGGCGCCAGCGAAGCTTCCTACCGCAAGGTGACGCGTGTACCCAGGTTGAAGGTACGAGGGAGACCCAGGAAGACCGCTGCGTCGTCCGAGGTCCCCATTCCCGTGCCGTTGCCGACGTAGGCGTAAAAGCGCGAATTGTTGGTAGCGTCTTGAACGTAGAACGTATTCAGCACGTTGAAGACGTGGATAAAGGCCCGTACGCCCATGCGGCCCATTTCGAAATGGTAGCCCCCCTGCAGATCAATAACGGTGTACGGCGGAGCTTTCCACACCCGTCCTCCCGGCGAGCTCTGTCCAGCAGGATCGAAATCCGCGTAGTGCTGAGCGTAGGAGCGCCCGGTGAGCGTGACGTGCAGACTCTTGCCTGCAAACGCAGTCAAGGAATACGCCAGCTGCAGCTGAGGGGCATCACCCACCTTCACGTCCTTGAGGTATAACGACACTTGGGTCTGCGATCGTGGATCCGACCGATCTGGCGTGTACGTGCCGAAGACATCGTCGGTGTAGCGCCAATCGCCGAAGGAAAACGCAGCGTCTGCCCTAACGAAATCATAAGGCTGGTAGGCCAATTCCCCCTCCAAGCCCATGTGCCGCGCATTGAGACCGCGAATATTGACCAACTCATCGTTGCCACTCTGCTCGACTAGGTTGCGGGTTACCGTACGATCGTTCCATGTGGTGTGATAAAGACCCAGCTTTACGTTTAGCCTTCTGTCGTCAGACTGGAATGTTCCACCCGCCTCCAATCCCAAAAAGGTCTCATTCTGGGGATCGGGGTTGACGGACCCCGAGATGGCGTCCACAACGCCGTCAAAGACCGGAACCTTGGATACTTGGCCCGCACTTGCGAAGACGGATAGGCCACCGGCTAGGCTGTAAGTGGCGCCGCCCTTAACCTGATAACCGCGAATTGGGTCTGGAGTTACACGGAAAGGGCGACCGCCGTCGTCTGAGAAAAAGTCCTCAAACGTATAGCGGATGCCGGAGTAGCCAACAACGGCGAAGCCGGCCAAGGGTCCTCTCTGGAATTGGCCCTGTGCAAAGCCGCCGAGCCAGCTGACGGTAGTGATGTCGTTGTAGTCAAAGCGATCTCCAGGTGCCAGAATGCGCCCTGATGCGCCCCAGTAGTCGCTGTCAAAACGCAGGTAGCCGATTCCGCCTAGAAGGTCACGTACTGTGCTGAAGTGCTGAATCTCCGCTGAACGCCAGTCGAGGCCTACCTCCAGGCGAAGGTGCTCCGAAAACTCGTGGATGAATTTGGAGATGCCCCCCACCGTCCACTGCACATTGTGCCGGTTGCGAATGATACCGAGCGACAGCCCGTTCCTGCGATTTGCTGCTATCGTTGCGTCGTAGTCAGGCACGGGGGACGGTCCGCTGGTATCCGGCAGCAGATCTCCGTGCCGCCCAGAGCCGCCACCTTTGCCGCCAGAGTAGTAAACCACGGTGGAGAGCAACGATCTCTCCGAAAGCTGACCAAAGTGACTGAGACTCACTATTGGTTTGTGGAAGAAATTCTCGATTTCATCAACGTAGCCTGCATTTTTTCTGCGCACAGTGCCGAAACCGTTGTGCTGCATGCTTGTGTACGCTGGAGACACTGCCCCGACGTTCTGGTTCCAACGCCTCCCGGCAGCGGGATATGTCCGTAGAATATCCTGGATTGTGAATTCGCTGAGCCCGTCTCGTTCGAATATTTTGCGGGCGTAAGCATGGTCATACGCTGCGATGTTCTGCTTGAAAAGATTTTGGCCGTGGCGCTGGGGCGCGCCTATTGCAAAAACATCGACACGGTGGCGGCTATTGACATTCCATCCTGCAGCCGCAAAGTAGGACCACATGTCCGTCCAAGTGCCGTGAACGTACCCCCTGCCGGTCTTGCGCACCCCCGAAACGGTGACTGCCACCTTGCCGCGCATGAGGCCCGACGAGAGCATAACGGTGGACTTGCGAAGCCCGTCGTTACCAAATTCCTGCTTGAACAGAACTTGGCGGTCATTGCGCGCAGGGTCCGTCAGGATATTCATGGAGCCACCGATGGACGGCGTAGCCAAGTTAACCACCGAAAGCCCGCGCTGTAGCTGGATAGAGTTGGTCACTTCGCCCAACCCGTCCCAGTTGGACCAGTACAGCCAACCGTTCTCCATGTCATTGACCGGAATACCATTGATCATAATGGCAACATTGCGCTGATTAAACCCGCGCACGTTCACGCGCGCGTCGCCAGCACCACCACCTTGTACTGTGCTGTAGACTGACGGCGTACTGTTGAGGACAAGCGGCACGTCTCGTGAGCCAAGCTCTCGTTGCACGCGTGCACGGACAAAGGTACTGAATGCAACAGGCGTGCTACGCTCCAGCGCGCGCGAAGAGAAAACCTCCATGGACTTCAGTGCAACACTCGTGAACTCAATAGCGAAGTCTTCCCGCAATTTTGAGCCGCGAATGGTAATTACGCGCGAGGCTTCGTTGTAACCAATAAAGTGCACGATCAACGTGTAGGTGCCGGGTGGCGTACCGTAGAGCTCGTAGCGCCCAGATGCGTCCGTGGAGGCACCCATGGTAGTGCCGGCCAACACAACCGATGCGCCGGGTACCGGATCTCCTGTGCCTTCGTCGGTAACGGTGCCAGTGATCGCGGGCTGGGCCCATATGCTGGTGGCGCTCAGCAGGCAGACCAATGCAATCAGTCCGTACTTCATGGATGAGGATTGCCGGTGGCTTGGGTCATACACAAAATACCTGCCGGCCTTCGCAATTTCACTAAGGCGCTTTCGGGACAAAGACCTGCCATCGGGTTTACTTTGCGCCGAGGTGAATGGGCGATTACTCAACGAGAGCATTTGTTCTATTCGGCTGAAATACCTAGGCATTTACAAGACTCGGGCCGCCGCTGGCGCCCATTTCTACAGGTACGGGCTCGGCAAAGGTACCTTTCGAATTGCTAACACTCGCGGCGGACGTGTACCGTTCTGATCATCAGACCCACGGCTAAGGGCTAACATTCACGCAAGGTCGTGTCCTGGCGCGCCAGTCCTTGCCGTTCTTAAGCTTGCTCGCTGGCTTTGCTCCAGACCTCAGTCCGCGCCACGTTCTCGGGTCCTGCCATGCCACGCCGCAGCAGGCGACTGTTATGTACTGCGCTTCCCGGGTTAATGCCTGGCAGTGCTTTTGGCCTATTGGCGTGGGCGTGCAGACAGCCTGCAGCGCACCGGCTTTGCGTCCCTCGCGCAGCTCTATCGCCTCTGCAGGCCCCTAAGCTCATGGCATTCCTCGTGAACTTCATGGACTGCGTAGCCGAAACTGCCGTGCCGCCAGCAGATTCACGGCCGCTGCCAGAACTTCTGGTGGCTTGAACCCACGAGCCGACGCACTACCTTGTTTTGGCGCCCAGCCGCGACTCATTGCAGCCATTGCAATCGTGCGGACAAACGCGTATCGTTGCCATACAATCTGATTGCCAACCATTCCAAGTTGCAGATATGAAACTTCGTCACCTATTCCTTTGTGCTCTCGCCCTTTGCTTTGCGCTACCGGGCTATGCGCAGGATGACGCAATGGACAACAATGCGTACCTCACTGCCTTCATGGCCGACTTCGACGGTGCCTCAGACAAGCTGAACCAGCTGGCTGGTGCATTCTCAGATGATCAATACGGCTGGAGACCCGCCGAGGGCATTCGTGCCGTAAGCGAGGTGTTTGTCCATGTCGCCACGGCCAACATCGCTTTGGCTTCGGCACTCGGCTACAGCATGGAGATGGAACGGCCCTCCATGCAGGAAGCGGAGAAGAGGATCACTTCGAAAGCGGACGTCATGGCGGACCTTAAGATGAGCCAGGATCACGTTCGAGGAGCGGTAAAGATGCTAATGGGCCAAGATCTCTCCGGCGAAGTCAGCGCATTTGGTCAGAGCATGTCGCGCTACAGGGTCCTGATGATCATTGGCAGCCATAGCCATGAGCACCTTGGGCAGTCGATTGCCTATGCACGTTCGACTGGCGTTGTCCCACCATGGAGTGGGGGCGGCTGATCTGACCCCAGTGCGGGCGTGGTCCTGCGTGGAGGAAATTGCTACCTCGCTCCAATGTGCGAGCCGCGCGCCGGCAACGGTCCCGGTAAGTCCTGAGTGCCCCACTGAGTGCACCTACTACTTGGGCTTCGGGGGCGAAGCCTATGTAGGGTCTTGCGCACTGGTATTGTTGCTGCAGGATACTTCCGGCCAATCCGAGTCGCTTGTGGATTGCAATTGGGGCAATGGCGTAGCTTGGCCATATGGCAATCGCCGTGGCTTGGGGAGGTATTCGGCCGGTGCCATCACGGCAAAGGTCACCATGATGCACTGGGTTGGGCGGACGAGGTAGGACACGAGGACGACGAGCTGCTAGCGGTATTGATGATCAGGCCGGCCGCCGTAACGGTACACGCGGATGCGCTCTGTTAGAGCCCCTGAATTCGCTCCTTGCAGATGTCCATACCAATCCCTGGCAATACCGCTTCCGGCGTATTGAATGGCCGGAGGTGAGATTAAGCACGTATCGGCTTACTAAGTGCGGTGGAATTCCCTGCACGCTACCTATCTGCGGGCTTGACAGCCAAGGCGTCGCACCGGTGCCTATTGAGACTGCAATTGAAGCGGAAGAAAAAGTTCACGCAGGTTAAGGGCTACCTTGACTACTGCGGGCACTACTTCGGGTGGACGCGAGCGCGCCTATTGCTCTTCTGTGCGCATCCTTTCGGGTAGCGGCGGCGCTGGAGCAGTGCGTTTTGTGCGCCGAGTAGCAGAACGTCCAGTGACGGGTACGCGTACTGGAAAAAAGGCCGGTGCCTACGGGGAAACGTAGTCCTCAGTACCCGGGCCGTACAATAGGTTTGACATAGAATGCCCAAGCGGTGCTGGGATAGAGTTAGAGGTACCACTTGGCCTTCTTACTGGCTGGCTCAAATTGGCTTCGCTCTGGAGCGAAGGCTGTTTCTTGCATAGACCACCGTTGGCGCATCTGTGCCGCTGCTGGGCTGATGCCGAGCACAATTTTCCCGCTGCTGAACACGGTTAACATGGGCGGTCTACTTTAAGGCCAACAAGGCGCATTCCTACGGTATGCTGGATCGGGGCGCCAATACAATGAGAGGCCGCTTGAACTGAAAGCAAATCGCAGTGTACCGTGACGCAGGGTAGCCCGTGAGTACCACGCCGCCGCAGAAACAACAATGATTGACCTGCGGCCTCGAAATTTAGCTCACGCACAATTAGAAGGGACAGAGTAGCCACTATGCAGCCGACTCAGCTCTCTCTCGATCACGGCGACGGATATCCTGCTGTGTGAACACATAGCTTGGCGCTCTCAACGCCGGCGCCTCTCCATTGCAACGCAGTGCTGAGCTCATATAGGAGCCTGGTGTAGCGGGCACTATGTCAAGGGGGGTCACATTTTTCTGGCGGTTTTGGCTTATGGAGAAGAGGCCAGGTGGCTTCGACGGTACATCAGTCTGGTGTTCGCGTGTTGGGCCGGGGTCGGCCGTAACGCGTCCGGAGCTGCCATGATCTTTTGTCGCGAGTTCACCGGATAACGTATCGCTATCGCATGGCTCTCCATGGGTTCTCCTTCCGTACCCGGTCTCTCCTCCATAAGGCAAAGCGCATCGAATGGCGTGTCTTGGTACTGGTGGGATCATGCATGGCGCCAATAGGGCTCAGCTGCCTGGTGTAGCGGGCACTATGTCAAGGGGGGTCACATTTTTCTGGCGGTTTTGGCTTATGGAGAAGAGGCCAGGTGGCTTCGACGGTACATCAGTCTGGTGTTCGCGTGTTGGGCCGGGGTCGGCCGTAACGCATGATTTCGGATTCGTCCGGAGCTGCCATGATCTTTTGTCGCGAGTTCACCGGATAACGTATCGGCTATCGCATGGCTCTTCCATGGGTTCTCCTTCCGTACCCGGTCTCTCCTCCATAAGGCAAAGCGTGTGAGGTTTGGGGTGGCTATCGAATGGCGTGTCTTGGTACTGGTGGGATCATGCAGCTGGCGCCAATACGGGCTCAGCTGCCTGGTGTAGCGGGCACTATGTCAAGGGGGGTCACATTTTTCTGGCGGTTTTGGCTTATGGAGAAGAGGCCAGGTGGCTTCGACGGTACATCAGTCTGGTGTTCGCGTGTTGGGCCGGGGTCGGCCGTAACGCATGATTTCGGATTCGTCCGGAGCTGCCATGATCTTTTGTCGCGAGTTCACCGGATAACGTATCGGCTATCGCATGGCTCTTCCATGGGTTCTCCTTCCGTACCCGGTCTCTCCTCCATAAGGCAAAGCGTGTGAGGTTTGGGGTGGCTATCGAATGGCGTGTCTTGGTACTGGTGGGGTCATGCAGCTGGCGCCAATACGGGCTCAGCTGCCTGGTGTAGCGGGCACTATGTCAAGGGGGGTCACATTTTTCTGGCGGTTTTGGCTTATGGAGAAGAGGCCAGGTGGCTTCGACGGTACATCAGTCTGGTGTTCGCGTGTTGGGCCGGGGTCGGCCGTAACGCATGATTTCGGATTCGTCCGGAGCTGCCATGATCTTTTGTCGCGAGTTCACCGGATAACGTATCGGCTATCGCATGGCTCTTCCATGGGTTCTCCTTCCGTACCCGGTCTCTCCTCCATAAGGCAAAGCGTGTGAGGTTTGGGGTGGCTATCGAATGGCGTGTCTTGGTACTGGTGGGATCATGCAGCTGGCGCCAATACGGGCTCAGCTGCCTGGTGTAGCGGGCACTATGTCAAGGGGGGTCACATTTTTCTGGCGGTTTTGGCTTATGGAGAAGAGGCCAGGTGGCTTCGACGGTACATCAGTCTGGTGTTCGCGTGTTGGGCCGGGGTCGGCCGTAACGCATGATTTCGGATTCGTCCGGAGCTGCCATGATCTTTTGTCGCGAGTTCACCGGATAACGTATCGGCTATCGCATGGCTCTTCCATGGGTTCTCCTTCCGTACCCGGTCTCTCCTCCATAAGGCAAAGCGTGTGAGGTTTGGGGTGGCTATCGAATGGCGTGTCTTGGTATGGTGGGATCATGCAGCTGGCGCCAATACGGGCTCAGCTGCCTGGTGTAGCGGGCACTATGTCAAGGGGGGTCACATTTTTCTGGCGGTTTTGGCTTATGGAGAAGAGGCCAGGTGGCTTCGACGGTACATCAGTCTGGTGTTCGCGTGTTGGGCCGGGGTCGGCCGTAACGCATGATTTCGGATTCGTCCGGAGCTGCCATGATCTTTTGTCGCGAGTTCACCGGATAACGTATCGGCTAATGGCTCTTCCAATGTGACCCCCCTTGACATAGTGCCCGCTACACCAGGCTCATAGTACTTGACAATAGTAGGAGGGATCGCACACACATCGCTCCCGGCCGTACAAGTACGGCCTATTCTGATCGCCACGAGGCTATTAAGAGCGTATCACCAGCCATCCGGGCCAGAGAATCTGTGCGCCAATTCGGCAAAGATAGTTGTCGCCTTCCTTGAGATTGTCAAACCCGATGCCTTTTCGCCGAGGCACTACTTGGGCGCAGCAGCTTCCTTTTTGCTCAGTTGGTCCTAAACCGAATCTTTCAGCAACTCTTCACGGTTTGTGCCATTGAACCCAGTTGGAGTTGCCCGATTCCTTGATCGGCCTTCTGCGCTGGCGAACCTGGCCGCAACCACGGTGCTATTTGGGTTGCTGGGTGAAGGTTCATGCGTGAAAGCCGGCGCCGGCAAGCGCTCGGGCGGTACGCAGCCCAGCCAGATAGTCATCACAGTTTAGGTAACCAAGGCGCGCTAGGTGTATATGGAATACCCGGTCATGGATACTCTGACAACAGAGCGTTTCAGCGCATGGAGCCGCGCGCTGCGCAACTCAGATCAGGGAGCATATACCGAGCTGTTCGAGGCGACAAACGACGCCCTGTTCCGATATGCCAACTTTATAACAAAAGAAGACGAGGCTGCGTACGACGTGCTGCAGGATGTGTATTTCAAACTTTGGCAGATTCGCCGAAGGCTTGATCCTTCGCGCTCGCTGAAGGCACTCCTTTACCAGATGGTGCGTAACCGCGCCCTCAACTACATGCAACGCGGCGCACGAATCAGGGAGATACGTATGGGGCCCGAACACGAAGCATTATCGTCGGATGCACTGCCGGACCTGGAATTCGAAGCGCGGCAGCTTAGTGAACGGATTCGCAGCTGGATCATGGAATTGCCTGCAAGGCGCC
The DNA here is from genome assembly GCA_965218495.1 of Rhodothermales bacterium. Lineage (GTDB taxonomy): Bacteria > Bacteroidota > Rhodothermia > Rhodothermales > Bin80. The sequence continues at coordinate 4,543,592 of OZ244626.1, read as the reverse complement.
GCGAGGCATTTGTCCTCAGCCGTTATGAGGGGTTGAACCACGTTGAGATAGCACAGGTGATGCGCCTAACGCCAAAGACGGTCAATAACCATATTGTGCTAGCGCTTGCGCACTTGCGCACGAATCTGCGCGCTTATGCTGAGGACACAATAACGCCATGACTACGAATCACGCATTGCCACCAGAGTTGCAACCCGATGCGCAATTCGGCACTTCGGTGCAGGAGCTTGCGTCCACATGGGCGCTGGCAGCGGATGCAAACCCCCTTGCAGCGATGGATGCGCCAGATCCAGCGCGTGTGCGTGCCATTGGGCACAGGTTGACCGCTTACTCTGCTAACAAGTGGCTTCAAGGGCAGCCGAGGCGCTATTGGGCAATGGCCGCCAGCGTCGTTTTGCTCATAGCTGCAGGCCTTTTCGCGTTGTCGCGCCCCGTCCATGTGACTGCCACTGCGGCCCTTGACACCATGCTTCCAGACGGCTCTACAGTGTCACTGTCACCCCAATCCGAACTCGTTTACCGCCGCCGGTTCGGTCAGTCCCACCGCCATGTAACTATGAAGGGTAGCGGCCTCTTTGATGTGCAAACCAGTAGTGTCCCATTCGTCGTAGAGACGCCTGAGCTGACTGTCACAGTGCTCGGCACGAAATTCAGTGTAGATGCGACTGGAGAGGAGTCCTTCGTTTACGTCACCGAAGGCTCGGTCGAAGTTGCCGCCCATGGTCATGTGCGGAGACTGTCGGCTGGCGAAGGCGTCCGCTTGGCAACCGCCTTTGGCGGCTTAACCACATTCACGGCAGAGGACACTGAGGCTCCCGACCTATTCATCCACATCAAGCAGCCGCTAGGCGTGATGTTTGACGCCTTGGAAGATCTATTCGATATCGAAGTGATGGCGGATGACCACATACGGCAGCATGTGCACAACTTTAAGCACGAGGTCACGACCGTGGAAGCCCTCATCAGCGATCTTTGTCGCAGCGTTACATCCATGAAGCTCCGATACCGAATTACCGCCACTGGCTTCGAGATCTTGGAAGTGTAGCCGCCATGGACTCGGTATGCCCGCTCATTCGTAGCCGGCTGGTCGCATTATTGTGTGTGCTCACGCTGGCGCTACCCGCACGTGCACAGCGCGTGTACGATGTCTTGCTCCAGGGCGTGCCACTCGAAGAGGCCTTGGCGGAGCTCATGACCAGTACCGACCTCGTACTGGGATTCGACCAACGCTTGGTCGCGGGTAAGTGGACCAACTGTGTCGCCTCCCAATCTACCGAAGAGGAACTCCTTCGGTGCATCCTCCATGGCACTGGCGTGGACTATTTTCGCCTGCCATCGGGGCTATATGTGCTTACCGAGCGCGCGGAGGCTCGCGTCCGGTACGGTGCCCTGCACGGAGTCGTCGTTGACTTCGATACGGGCGAGCCGCTGGAGCATGCTCACATCATGCTGAATCCAGGACACGGCACCGTATCGAACCAAGATGGACGCTTCATCTTCAGCAGCCTTAAGCCGGGACTCTACGCGCTAACCAGTACGTACCTCGGCTATTCCAGCCGGCTGGAGTACATACAGGTCGTCCCCGACAGTGTGGCGCAGACGCGGCTTGCGCTGCGTCAAACGGTTATAGTCGAACGAACCCCCGTCGTGATCGACGGTTTAGGCTGGCGTGTCCCTTCCGACACACTGGGTCAGCATGCGCTGGATCGCGAAGCACTGCTGCGGGCAGCAGGTGGTGGCATGCTAGCTGATTTCGGCCGTGCAGTAGCCAACATGGTAGGCGTCCGGCTTAATGACGCGACGGCAGACTTGCACATACAAAGCAGCGGTACCGGAGAGCACCAATATCGTCTGGACAATGCACCGGTATTCGTGCCGGTTAGCATTGGCGGCCTGGTTGGCCCATTCAGCACATATGCCCTCAGTCGTATTACGGTGCACAAGACCGGATTTGGGGCAGACATCGGCAGCCAGACCGCGGGAGTCATTGATGCTACGCATGCCCTGGGCCCGCGCCCCGGCCGCCATGTTGACGTGCACGTGGACCCAATGAGTATTAACGCCCGGGCCAGCCACAACCTGGAAGACGGTTCTGCAATCATGGCCGCTGGCCGATTGGGGCTGTGGGACCTGTACGCACCGGCTGCGGTGCAGGGTATGCTACGGCGCTGGAATCAGACGGATCAGTTCATGTATTCGGCCTTTCGCGCAGTCCCGCAACCACGCCCCTCGAACAGTTCCTACTTTGAGCAATCGCTGGCCACGCTTGACCCTGGCCTGCAGTTTTCCGATGCGCACTTTGCGCTGCGTAAACGCAACGGGCTGCTAAGCAGCGTGCACGCTTCGGCTTACTGGGGTAGGCGACAGCTGAGAAGCCAGGAGCGGAGTGGTAGCAGCGAGCACGTACCGCAATACGCGTTGCTGCACCAGGCAGCACCTAGTGTTCAAGACCGCTATGTGTGGGACAACCTTACCGGGCAGATTCGTTACGAAGCTGTGCTTGGTGCACGCGCACTGGCTTCTGTGCAGGCAAGGGCAAGCCTGTTCCGGCTGCAGCATGACATTAGCACGTCGAAGATTACACAACAAATCGTCTCCGGCAATAGCAGTCTGGCAGCGCAGGTGAACCTTAGTGACGACAACAATAACCGCGTGCGGGAGTACGGCGCCGCTGGCCGCATCACGTACGCCCTTTGGCGCGGTTGGAATGTTGAGGCAGGCCTCGAGCCTGCCTATACTCACAGCCGCTTCTTGGTACATGGTACCCGCACTCACCCTATCGCACATGCATCTGGAACGTGGCGCGTTGAGAGCTTTCTTCAGAATCGCATCCCGATAGGCCAGCGTCTGACGCTTGATGCAGGGACACGCGTCACGTTCTTACACTCGCGTCTTTCGTGGTACGGCGAGCCGCGCCTGTCCGTGCGGTACGACGCATCAGAAAGCAGGCTCGGACCATGGTCTGCTCGCCTGGCCACGGGTCTGTACCGTCAATACGTTACGCAATTCGATGTGACCAGTCGTAGCGCACGCGCACTGCGGTCGTCCAGTCGAATGTGGATGGCGCTTGACAAGACAGTGGCGCCGCCCAAGGCAGCGCACGTAAGCTTGGAGGCCGTGGTTAAGCCCTCTGGTACATGGTCGGTACGTGCGGAAGGCTATTACAAGCGACTCATACACCTGTTGACTATCAACTACGTGGCGTCGGTCCCCGGCTCCGAACTTAGCCAGATCGCCCTCACCGGCAAAAACTTGTTTGCTCCCGTTAGTGACGAGACGTCATTGCCGAGCCAAGCCCAATCTTCGTTCCTGAGCTCGGGCAGCGGCTACGCCTTCGGCCTCAGCTTCTACTCTGAAAAGCGTCTTGCCAGCCTGCTACTGAAGGCTGGCTACGAATTTAGCCACACCGCACGCAGCTTTGGGGAACAGTTTGAAGGCCGAACTGTCGTCGCACCATGGAATGAACCTCATCGTCTGGAGTTGGAAGCTGACTACCATGCAACGCCAAACCTGGTAATGCAGGCCCGCTGGCAAAGCATCTGGGGCAAAACATGGGGCTTCAGGCAGTCCTATTATGACTTTCTTGGCGCATATGGACGGCAGCTGCGCGCGCTACTCGAATCGCCTCGCCGGAACCCGAATGACGACTTTGACATACTTAGCGTGCCAGTGGTCCTTGAGCACATTGATGCGTATCGGCTTGAACACCCGGAAGAACACCAATTGCCAGCGGTTCACCAAGTCGACCTAAGTGTTGCCTACACGCACACGCTACGCTCGACCCGCGTACAGTTGCGCGCGGATGCCATCAATCTCCTTGGCTTCAACAACGTCGCGGACTGGGGACTTGTCCACAATGCCGATGAGACTGCAGACAGCGGTCTGCTGGTTGTCAAGGAGCGGGCCACGCTTCCGGTAACTCCGTCCTTGGCAATTAGGCTAATCTGGTAGCCATACCTGCCAACAGCCCGATCGGTTTACGTGACGACGTGGTACTCACTGCATGTTTTGGCGGATTACTGTTTGCCAGCTACAGGCCTTTTGGAAGCAATTCTCAGGTTTGGGCAGACAATGTGGCGGCGGGGTGTTGGGGTTGTGCAAGGTTTGCGGCCCAAGAATCTGACCGCACTAGGCGCCTAGTCTTGGACTGGGGCTAGCTTCTTGCACCAATCCAAAAGAGCTGCATATGTTTGCGCTCTCCCTAGTACAATCAATGTGGCTTTGCTGACATAGTTACGCTGGACGGATCTTACAACCCCGTTCTGCAAGCCTGTTGCCGCTGTCGTCGGTATGCTTCGTTCTGCTCCATAAGCCAAACCCCACAATAGCCATGCGACTCCGCCTTAGCATTGCGCCCGCTTCACTACGTTGTTGATTGCCGAACACCTGCGGCCCAATGTTGACACCGTGCTTCCATGAGGGCTGGGAGCGGCACCCTCTAGCGCTTCGCTTCACTGTATCGCGCCTTGGTGGGCATCGCTTTTAGGCCGAGTTGTTCGACAAGATCTTCTCGATTGCCTGGCGTGCATTAGCCCTTGCTGTGTGACCCGAGTTTCAGAACCGCCGCCTCGGCCTCATTATGCACGGTCATGTATTGGTCGGCGCCATAGTGCTGTACGCGGCAGCACACACGAAACCAGTGCTGATATTCAAACACGCACAACGGTATAACCAGTTATGTCATTCTGCCTGCCTTCCATTGCTGGGGCAGCGTGTGGACCTCGTGGGCGGAGTAGTTCTTCTCGCCATGCGGAATCTTTTCTGCCTTGATCAAGTGGCGAGCTGTATGGCCTATCAGCTATACCCCCCTGTCGGCAGGCACAGCAGAACCTTGTAGTGCTCAATGCCATTTTGCCTCAGATGCTTTTGCGCGGCCACTGGCTTCGCAACTAATATGCTCCTGAGCCACGAGGGGGATTGCACATTTTTAAGTTGGGTTTCGGCAGCTTCTGCCGAGATGGGCCCTCAAAGTAGATATCTTTTGGCAATGGATTGCGCTACGGGCCGAGTGTGTGGGTGCAAATGGGACGGTGCAAGCTTATATGGGCCCAATTGCGTGCTCGCACGCGGATTTTCGGGCGTAGGCAGGCTCGTGGAGTGACTTTCCGGGCATGATATCCCGCAGGTATCCTCTGATTGCACGCGTAAGCGGCGATCTTGGCAGGGTGCAGCGCCTCAGAGCGTCCAGACAGCTGCGGGTTTTGCGTTATGCCAGCGTCAGCAGCGCGCTACTGCGCGCGGCATCCAGCGGCAGGTGTTGCCTTTGCAGCCCTTTGGGGCTGGCAGACCGAATCCCCACTAACCCATCGACCCCCGGAGGTGCTCAGGACCTTGGTCAGCTCCTTCATGTCCTCCCGGCGTATCGGCTTCAGATTCGACTCGTACTGCATGAATATCGCCCCGCACCAGCGCTGACGCATCCCCGATGACCTCCAGCGCTTCACGTTCCGTGATCGGTTCGCAATAATGCTGTTGAGGTTCTCGATGATGTTCGTCGTCTTCAGACTGTCTCTGACAGCCTGGTTCCGCACCCCCAACCGGTGAAGTGTCAGCGTATCCTCCAAACCCTCCTCCAGACTGCGTGCGGCTTTCGGGCACGACCGCTGCAGCGCTTCATGCAGCGACACAAGCGCCGCCCGTGCCTCCGCGTACGTGGGTAGCTCCCAAGCCGCCTGAAGCCGACGCTTCATATGCGTGGCCGCTGGCTCGCTTTTGATGTGACGCGTCACATTGGTACGCTTGTGCCATTGGCAGCGCTGGAATACGACCGCATCCCCAAACACCGCGCCGATCCCCTTGCGAAGCCCGCGGCTGCCGTCCACCTGTACCAACAGCTTGTCGGTATGGGTGAAGCCCCGATGCAACAGATCCTGCAACAGCGATTCCACCTGCGCACTGTTCTCGGTACGGCTTTCCGCAAAGCCCAGGACGACCTTCTCGCCCTCGGTCGTGATGCCCATCGCTACTATCATCTGCATATCGGCCAGATACTTGCCATCAAGCAGGAGCACCGCAAAGGTGTGCTGATCGAAGCGGCGCGTCTCAAATTCCTTCAGTAGCGCTGCCGTCTGCGTCATGAAGGCGTTGCCTATGCTGCTGGCACTCAACCCCATACTATCGGTGAAGACTTGGGCCGCCTGCCTGTAATTGCGCCGCGAGAGTCCACACAGCAACCTTCTTACCACGCTTTCCCGGTCCATAAGCCCACGCTCGCGCAAGAGGCGGTACGTTTGCAGAGGACGCTCCCTTCGGGTTCGCACATTCCGTACGCGCGGAACGCGGACCGCAATGCGCTCCAAACCGACGCGGATGGAACCCGGATTCGTCCCCCAGCGCTGAAAGCCGGTCTTATGGTGCTTCCCACGTGCGCCGCATATGAAGTGGGCCTCGGCTTCCATGACCCATGTGGCCATCTTGGTAAGAAGATCATCGAGATATCCAAGGCAGCTGGCCAGGCCGATGAAATTCCTTTGCGCAAGCCCGCGAAGGTCCTCGATGAGTGATTGATCCAGCATAGGGGTATGGGGCATCATACGGCGTTGAGGTTGATGAGACTCTCACGAAGTTGTGGCAGATGGGCCGCATGGGCCACACGGCGCAGCTGAGCCTCGTGTTCCAACAGTGCCAGTGCCATCTGTTCGCGTTGCTGGAAAACGGCGCTGGCCGGGGTCTGCAACCTGCGACTGATGGCATTCATGAAGCGCATCACGCGCAGCCCTCTGTCGAGCTTGAGCAGCATGCCCGTGCGTTGAATCGTCAGAGATTGCTCCAGGCCCTCCCACAGAACCTTCGCTGCGGACCGATTGACGCGCGTCAAGTCCTGGTGAATATGGGTGAGTGCGCGTTCAGCTTCCCGGGCATCGAACCCATTCCATGCCTGGCGGAGGCGATTGCGATACACAGGAACAAGGTCTTCCAGAAGACCACAGGTGACTTGATCCAATAGCGTATTGAGACAGCGCTGTATAGCGACCCTGGGGCCGAACACCTGGCGCACCGCCGATTGAAGTCCAGTACTACTGGGCAGCACACAGAGCAGCCCGTCGGCGGCCGAAAGACCACGGTCGGACAGCGACTGCACAAAGGACGCAAGAGCAGAGACGTTCTCAGGGTAGCACGCTACCAGGCCAAGTATGCGGCGATAGCCCGTGATGGTCAGACCCGCTCCAAGAACGATGTTAACGCCGCGTGGGCACAGCCCGCGCAGCCAGATCGCAACGATTGGGTCGTCTTGCAGACTGCGCGAATGCAACAGCTGCCACGCTTCATTCAACTGCGCCGAGTCCGGCTTTGTGTCCTGGGCCGCAGCAGAAGCCTTGATCACTACGGGCGGTGGCACCGACTGCTGATGCGCTGCCGGAATGGGCCAGTCGGTGGTCAATTGTTGCAGTATGTGCGTGCAGAGCTTCATCAGAAGCCGCCGCGAGTCACCGGAGGGATTGATCTGGGCGTCTAAAGGCGCCTCAGTGCTCCCCAAATCAGGCTGTGAGGGGTTCATATGATTGGAAAAGAATGGTGGAGGCTAGGGTCCACCTCCACAGCAACTTTCCAATTCCCAACTTGAAAATGTGCAATCCCGCACGAGGTAGTCCGTAGCGTGCTATGCCAACGCCAGGAGGCGCACGCACGACCCAAGGCGCGCTTCATTGTAAACATCGAAGCGCGTGACTTGCCACTGCCCTCTATCGCACAGCTCTGGCACAAATGCACCAATTCTTTGATCAGAGCGTTCTTCGTACGCTAGTGCATACGGATATCCGTAGGACGATGCACGTACGCCTAAGTTACCGCCGAATCGGACCGCCAGCAAAGCGGACCCGACTCCTTGCGTAATAGCAGCCAATGAGTCCGGGTCATCACCGCATTGACCTCTTCCGGCGCCTCTTCCTCAAGCGAGCTCACCATGCCAATTCGGTTATGCAAGTAACAGTAGTGATTGTGGTGTTTCACTCCACGATCTACGCGCCTCAGCATCTCGCGCAGAACCGCATGAAAACTCGTAAATTGTGCTTGATGATCGAAGTCGCAGCCAAAAGCATTCTGTGGGACGCCACACACGAATATCCCCCAAAGGAGCAGGCTAAGTCGACCACGCTTCAGGCTGACCTTCATGCTCACCCGTTCACTCAAGATCGCGTGTACCTGCTTGCGGGTCTTCCGGTGCGTATAGATGTCCTGCAGCCCACGTAGCTCTGCCGAAAGATCGTCTCTGGTTCGGGGGTTAAACCTGACCTATTCAATGGCGCGTGTCCAAGCTCAATTGTGGCTTGCAATTCTTCCAAATAGCGGCAAAGTGGACAGATGGCGAGCAAGAAGAAACCCAATCACGCCGACTATTTGGCGTAGGAGCGAAAAACGGCGCAACATGTGCGGAACCAACTCAGCGCAGGAATTTCAGCGACTGCCCCGTAGAAAGCCTCGCGGCAATGCAGACTACCTGATATTGCGCCGCAAGCAACAGCAATTCCGGCCTTTGCGCCCAAGACTACTGATATGCAGGTAATTATAGCATTCTTGTACAGCCACTAGATACCCGCGCCAGAGTCCGAACGACCCAAGTCAATAGATCCCCGCCTCTAGCTGGCTCGTTAATAGTCTTATGCGTCACGAAGTGAATGGGCGCCGCCCCCTGTTGCTGACCTTCGGCGTTTTAGCCCAGGGTGCAATGCTAGTACTGGCGATGGCGGTGATGATCGTGGCTATCACCGCCAGAGCCGCCGGCCAAGGCGGCCAATACCTGCGTGGGCAGTCATTGCAACCCTGATTGTTATCGGCCTGGTCACTGCGCTGCAGGCAGCCAGGATAGGACGACTAGGTGGGGGCACCTGCCGCAAACGGGCGTTACGCCTACCTACATTGCCGTCTCGGCTCTCGCCTTGGAAGAGGGTGGTCCAGCCATGCTGGCTAGTCTTGTCGTGCTTGCATCCCTCGTCTACGTCGTGGTGACGAGGTGGCTGCCCATGCTTCGACGCGTCATAACGCCGGTTGCCAGCGGAACGGCACTCATGCTTATCGCTGTCATGATTCTGCCCTTCGCGATCGCGCTAATGCGAAACGCGCCCGAGAATGCGGGGGCTAGAGCAGATCCGGCCGTCGTAGCAGTTATGCTGATAGCCATCGTGCTCTTTGTCGTTTGCACGCCGAGAGCCTGGCAAATGTGTTCACTTCTGATCGGAATCTTGGCAGGCTGCGTAACCGCGGCATTCTTCAACCTGTACGACTTTCGACTCGTGTCCGAAGCGCACTGGATTGGACTTCCCGACAACGGGCTACCAGGGCTGAAACTAACACCGACCATAGGCTTCTGGGCATTGCTTCCCATGTTTCTGATTATAGCTCTCGTTCAAGCCATCAAGGGTATTGGCGACGCGTCTGTGGTTCAGCGCGCATCGCAGGATGGGCAGCGAGCGATTGATTTTCGCCTAATCCAAGGCTAGACCTACTCCGGCGGTATTGGCGTGCTGCTTTCGGGAATTGCAGGTTCACCGCCTACCACAGGATACTAGGGTTTGACAGCTTCGATCATTACGCTAACAGATATGAAGTCCCGCAGTGTTGGCTATGCCTTGGGAGCTTCCTTCGCAGTGGTCGCATTCTTCCCAAAGGTTACGGGCGCGCTGCATACCATCCCCAGCCCGGTCATGGGACCTGCTTGCTACTCGCTACTCGCGCTTTTTCGACTTTTCGTTAGCGGGTTGCGAACCCTTGCAAAGGGCGGCCTGGACAGGCAGAAAGCAATCGTAGCAGGGGTGGCGCTGGTCGCAGGCCTGTTCATGCAGTTTCAAGATATTTTCGCGGGGCTGCTCCCCGACCCTTGGGACACACTGTTAGGCAGCAGCTTGACAGTTGGCACGGTCACGGCAATTGCGCTAACCGTCTTGCTCGAACTGGTCGCACGACGGCGCGAGTGCTTGGAGGTGACACTCGATATCACGCAATTTCCGCAAATCGACGCTTTTCTTCAGGCCGTGGCTTCCAGGATGGGTTGGAACAGGAACGCATCCCAACGATTGCGCTCCGCAGGTGAAGAAGCGCTCGCGTGCCTGCTGCAACTGGGCAAGGAGTACCCGGCGGACATGGCCCCGCACTTGATGCTTACCGTGCGCCCGGCACGCAAGATAATGGAAATCGAGTTTGTGGCAGTATTTGAAAGCGCAAACCTGGAAGATCGCCTAGCGATGCTGGGCGAATTGACTGAAACGATCAGCGAAAGCAACGTTTCGTTGCGCCTGTTACGCCACTACGCTTCTTCAGTGCGGCATCAGCAGTACCACGGTCTGGACATCATCACGGTTCGCGTGACAAGTTAGATCAGCCGCGCGTTGGATCCGCGCATGACCAGTAGCACAAGGATGCACCGCCGCCGGTTCCTCCATAGCCGTTGATGCGGAACCTGGCGGTTTTCGTCTGTCAGGAGACGGTCCCCTTTGACGGGGCGGCATGCGAAACCACTACAGGGGATTGCAGGGGCGAAGAAAGGAGGTCACAGGCGCGACCAGGCAAAAAGTTGTGGCTAACTGGCTTGCGGAAAAAAAGTGCGGCGCAACCGAGGCATACCCTGCACGCCCATGCTGCCATGACCCTCTGGATCAGCCGACTACCGGAATTGCGGGTCACCCCAACGCCCGCAGCCCAATAGACCTCTGCCGCGCATGAAACCTGAATTGTGCCCCCTACTTGAAGCCGCGATTGTGCTGGATGCGGCAAGGCCCTGGGGTCTCAAGGTCGTTGGCAGATGTAGACTTTCAACCGGCTTGCCGTCACAGAAAACTCTGCAAGCACCGGATTGTGCCACTTATTATGAACCTTAATTCGGTGGCAAGGAGTATCCTGTGTTTGCGGCTATCGGGCCGCCGGAACTGCATCTTGGCACCTCGCTCGCTCCATGTCGAACCAGCGCTATCTCGTCTCAGCACGCAAGCACCGCCCGCAGCAGTTCAGCGAACTGGTGGCACAACAACACGTAGCGCAGACGCTTCAGAATGCCCTGAGGCTGAACAAGCTTGCGCATGCCTATCTGTTTAGCGGGCCACGGGGCGTAGGTAAGACAACTGCGGCTCGTATCCTAGCTAAGGCTATTAATTGCGACGCTGGGGGCCAGGAGCCCTGCCGCGCCTGCAGTTCATGCGAAGACTTCGAGCTGGGTCGCAGTATCTCAATCTTTGAAATTGACGCCGCCTCCAACAACAAGGTTGAAGACGTTCGAGAGCTCCAGGAAACCGTGCAATTCCCGCCGCAGGGCGCCCGCAAGAAGGTCTACATCGTAGACGAAGTTCACATGCTGTCAAAGCCGGCATTTAATGCGCTGCTGAAGACACTTGAGGAGCCACCGCCGCATGTACTTTTTATCTTTGCGACGACCGAGCCGCACAAGGTCCTGCCCACCATCCTTTCCAGGTGCCAGCGCTTTGATTTCCGGCGAATCCCTGTACAGGACATCGTCGCACACCTGAAAAAAATCTGTGCCGCGGAAAGCATTACCGCTGACGAAGAATCGCTGCTTCTGCTGGCCCGCAAGGGTGACGGAGCGCTGCGCGATGCACTGTCTGCGTTTGACCAAGCTATCGCACTTTGTGGAACAGATCTGCAGTACGCTGCGCTCGCAGGGGCACTCGGCGTAGTTGATGTCGAATTCTTTTTTACGGCGACAGACCATGTGGCCAATCGGAGTCGTGCAGGCATGCTACGCTTAGTTGACACGCTTATGCGCAGCGGGCACGATGTCCAAGAGTTTCTTGGCGGCCTGTCAGAGCATCTGCGAAACCTGCTCGTCGCACAGAGCCTGCAAGACCCTACGCTAGTAGAGGCTTCAGCCTCAACGCGGGATAGGTACATGCTGGCCAGTGGTGCATTCAGCGAAACTACGCTGCTCCGCTTGATGATGGCCGTCGAAGAAGCACTACGCACCATCACCGCCACGACCCATACTCGCTTTCGCTTGGAGCTTGCGCTGCTTAAGATGGCCAGCATGCAGGATGCCCTAGTGCTTACCGACGCGTTAAACCGGGTTGATGAACTAATCGTGCTGGCAAAAGGCGGCAAGCTGCCCTCGCGAAGTGCGTATCCGCCTGCGCCAAAGGCTCCCGCCAGTACGATCCGACAAAGTACCAAACGCCGTGCGTCCGCGGGGGGGCACACGGACGTGCAACGCGGCTACGACTCAGCATCCGAGCCTCAGCCGCCTCCTGTGGAGGAGGCGGCTGAGGAGCCAAATGTGCCGCCGCGCAAGCCTCGGGCACAACGCAGGCAAGAATCGAGTACAGAAGAAGCCGTCTTTGGAAAACCGTCCTTGGAGAGACCCCAGGACCCAAAGCCCGACCGCAAGGTGTCCAGCCCCGCTGGCGGTGGCAGATCTGCAGAAGTCCATCGCTTTTCGAAGTTGTGGCCGGAGTTCGTGCAACGTGTGAAGCAAGACTCCCTCAAGATTGGGTCCTTGCTCGAACATTCAAAGCCTCATAAGTTTCAGCATGACACGCTGCACATTGGCGTGCCTGGCGAGCTACACAAGAATCTTTGCGAGGATCGGGCCTCTGACCTAGTTGGAGTACTCGCGCACTTAAGTGGCACCAGCCCCAAGCGACTCGCCTTTGAGATCTTGCCTGGATTACAGGAACAGCACAAACATGACGACCGCCCGTTTGATGCGAGCCTCCACCTACGGCAGCGCACGCGCGGCGAGCCCGTTGTCCGAGCGCTGGTTGAGAAGTTTGGCGCAGAGGTGGTCTGGTAAACAGGCGCCCTATCCATCACTTCAGCAACGACATGATGAACATCCTAGGTAAGATGGCCAAGCTCCAGCAGACTATGGCAGACATTTCCGCCCGGCTTGGCGACATTGAAGTTACCGGAGAGTCCGGTGGGGGCATGGTCACAGTCACGGCGACCGGATCTCAGCGAATCAGGTCAATCAAGATCGACCAGGCGCTTCTTGATACCGGCGACATGGACATGTTGGAGGACCTCCTGGTGGCTGGACTAAACCAGGCCCTTGAAGCGGCCGCAGAAAAAGCACGGACGCAAACGCGAGAAGCCATAGGCGGCCTCGCGCCACCCGGATTTGACCCGGATCGGATTCTCGGGTAGAACCCACAGGCACGTCTGAGCAGATGTACTACTCGTCAGAGTCGGTAGAATCACTGGTAGAGCAGTTCTCCAAGCTGCCAACCATTGGGCGCAAGTCCGCGCAACGTCTTACGGCCCATGTGCTGAAGATGTCGCGTAGTGAGGTGGAACAACTTGCAAGTGCGCTTCTGGCCGTCAAGGACCGCGCAAAGCGCTGCTCAGTCTGCCAAAATGTCACCGACACGATTCCCTGCGCACTTTGCCGATCTGACAAACGCGACCATGGGGTCGTGTGCGTGGTTGAGGAATCAAATGACGTCGTCGCGCTGGAACGAACCGGAGAGTATTCCGGCGTTTACCATGTCTTGGGCGGCGTGATTTCACCATTGGATGGCGTGGGACCGGACGACTTGCACATCCGCGAGCTCCTCGCCCGCATGAACCCGAAGGAGGAATCCCCCGCACACGAGATCCGGGAAGTGATCCTGGCCGTCAATCCAACCGTGGAAGGCGATACCACCGCGTACTACCTTGGCCAGCTCCTCATGCCATTTGAGGTGCGTGTCACGCGCCTGGCGCGCGGCCTGCCAATCGGGGGTGACCTGGCCTTTGCCGACGAGGCGACGCTTGCTCGCGCCCTCGCGGGCCGGGGCCCACTATAGTGGAGCGCCCGTTACCGGCGCACGAGGAGTCCAACGGCGACCACGGTCACGGCCCCGATCGCGTTGTGCCACAAAAAGGACACATCTGGAAAGCCAAACGCCACGGCCGCCACCGTACCCATTCCGGCCAGCAGCCCCACAAAAGCTCCCCACCCACGGGCCGCAGGAATCATGGCCAAGAGAAAGGCTCCTAAGATGGAGCCGTAAAAGAATGATCCAAACCTGTTGACGACTTCAATCAGCGAGCCCAGCGTGGCCGCAAACGTCGCAACCGTACACGCGAACAAGCCCCAGAACCCGGTCGCGATCTTGCTCACCATAAGGAAGTGACCATCCGAGGCCTCGCGTCGCACCCAGCGGCGATAAAAGTCGATCACGGTAGCTGTGGAGAGCGAGTTGAGCTCCGCTGCTATGCTGGACATCGCCGCAGCCAGGACCGCGGCGATGAACAGTCCTGTAAGGCCCACGGGAAGTTCCCTGAGCGCGAAGCTCGGGATGATATAATTCACGTCACGGCTGGGCTCGCCGGTAGTGGTATTGGCCAAGTCCAGCGCCTGCTGCCTGATCGCCGTCAACTCAGCTTCGTGGCGCTCAAACGCATCCATAGGTGCGCCGTCCATGGCAACGGCGAAGGCGGCATCTTCGCGCTGTGCAAAGACTTGCCCAAAGCGCGATTCCAGCGATGCGTACTCCTGACTGTGTTGCGCCCGCACCTCCGCTTCATGGGCCGGGTTGTACAAAAGCGGTGGGACCGTAAAAAGATAAAAGACGAACACCAAGACCCCAATCAGCAGCACCAAGCCCTGCAGCGGAATCTTCCAGTACGCGCTCATGAGCAGAGATCTACGCGCCTCGTCAATGCTGCGTGCTGCCAGGTAGCGTTGCACCTGGCTCTGGTCCGTGCCGAAGTAGGACAGCATCAAAAATGTCCCACCAAGGATGCCCGACCAGAATGTGTAAGTCTCATTGAGGTTGAATGAGAAGTCGAATGCCTGAAGGCGTCCTGTGGCCCCGGCAATGCGCAGTGCATCGTCCGGATTCACCGGCATCTTGAGCAAGAGGACTACTACCACAGCCGCAAGCGCTAATACAATCAGGACCATCTGCTTCACGTCCGTCCATGCCACGGCCTGGATGCCGCCGAACATGGTATACAGGACCGTCGGGATCCCGATGGCCGCCACACACCAGGTGAGCGGCCACCCAAAAATTGCTGAGAAAACGACTGCCGGTGCGGCAATGATGGTGCCGCAGGCCATGCCGCGCGAGAGCAGGAAAAGGAAGCTGGTCAGCGAACGCGTCGGTGCATTGAATCTTCGCTCCAGAAACTCGTACGCCGTAAAGACCTTGCTGCCGTGCAAGAAGGGAACCAGCGTTACCCCCAAGATCACCATTGCGATTGGAAGCCCGAAGTAGAACTGAATGAAGCGAATCCCATCAGTAGCACCCTGCCCCGTTGTCCCTATCATCGTAATAGCCGAGAGCTGCGTGGCCATAACGCTGAGGCCCACCGCCCACCACGGCAGCGACTGGTTGGCCAGGAAGTACCCCTCTATGCGCTTGGTGTCACGCGAGCGGCGCAGCCCATCCCAGACGACATAGACCAGGTAGACTCCGACAATGAACCAGTTAATCCAATGCACTTAGAGACCGTAGACCAATTGTAATAGCCACAGGAGGCCTAGCGCAACTGCCTGGACCACCAACACGCCTGCGAGCGTCCGCCAGAACTTGCGCCTGGTAGCCGCATCTTCTGCGGGGAGAATGCGAATATTGGAATCGGCCTGACTCACCAGCCTGCCCGGGTTCCGTAAAGGCGCCAAGTCGCCCCGCTGGCGGATGCGCCAGCGGGACCGCAAAGAAAGAGCACCGCATCGACCAAGTCTGAAGCGGACACGCCGGCGGCATCACGGTCACCATAGATAATGGCGCTGGGCGCCACGGCGTGCGCTGTGATGTCCCTCGCACGGTATTCCTGTGCAGCCGCCTCGACCAGCCGTACAACCCCTGCCTTAGCTGCCGCATACGCCGCTTGTCTGGCGATTCCGCGATCGGCGCCCTGGGCCGACGTGATGGCCACCAGACGGCCGCCAGATTGTCCCATTAGGCGCGCCGCCTCACGAAAGCACAAGAACGTGCTGGTCAAGTTGACATCCATCATCAATTGCCAGTCCTTCAAGGTCGTTTCTGCCAGCGGCTGGGCGCCCCACATACCGGCGGTGTGCACGAGGGCAAAAATAGTGCCGTGGTCGTTCCCAATCTCCTCAAAAACCCGTTTCACCTCGGACTCCACCGTGAGATCCGCTTCAAAATCGCAGCCTGTCCCAACGCCGACCACCACGTACCCGCCGACAAGGAAACGCTCAGCCATGCGGGTGCCAAGCCGCCCGGAAGCACCCGTGATGACAGCTACACGCTCCATGGCATCCTATGGTTGATCGGCGGTAGTGTGATCGTGCACGATTCGCCATCCGCCCTCCGTTTTCGTAAGAATAAGTGTGAAGAGACCTGTTGGGTTGTCAGATTCCCGTTGCAGCGAATACGCCCCGAATACGGTCGCATGCTGCGACCCCAGCATATCGATGTCCCGCAGGTCAAATGTTAAAATACCCATCGCCATGCGATCCGGATAGTTACGATGGTACCGTTCGAGTGTATTATCCCAACCAAGGATCTCCCCTGAAGCGCCAACGAAGCGGAGCGTGTCACTCATGACGTACCCCTCCATGAAGGCTTCAATATTCCCCGCATTCCAATCCGCCTGCTGCGCCAGGAGCACGGCGCGTATGGCCGCCTCTTCCGGGGCGGAATCGACAGGAGACGAATCAAGTGCATCACACCCTGCAACGAGGACGAAAAGAGCTATCAGGAAGCAAAGACGACTCATGGCTGTAGACTCTTTGGTGAACATACCGAATATTTCTGCGTTGACACAGAAGTGCCAAACGCCGCAAGTCGGCCCTGCAAGGGTACAAAATCGCGTCAAAAAAAGGGACACCGCATAGACCTTTCTTGCTACCGGCGACTACTTCTTGACTGAATCTTGCTCGTTTAGAGCATATGCAGGAAACCGTGCGGCACCACCATCCGCTACGCAGGCTGGCAAGTCTCGTTGCGGGGGCCATCCTTCTGTGTCTGGCCTCTTCTGCGGCGCAGGGCGAATTCGCGCGCGTCCAATTCCAGGGCCGCAGCGCAGGATTGGTGTCGAGCGTCCGCGCGGATACCGATACCGTGGGCCTGTACCAGGTCGATTCACTCCTTGCATTCATACGTGAGTTGGGCGTGGACTCTTTGCGTGCACTGGTGCGCACGATGGACGACTCGCTTCTAACCGCGCTGGTCGACTCGGTAGCCGGTGACACAATCGTGCGCGCGGACCGATACCTGTCGGCCCTGCGGTTACGTCCACGCGTCGCGTCCATCTTTGAGCCAACGCGACGCTCATTTGGGCCGACGCCGCCAGGTAGGCACCAGTTGATGCTGGACTCCACGCGCATGACGTACACGGCCCGCGAACAGATACTGGGTAGAGACATCCGCTATCCCGTCACCCTCACGCGTTCGCAGTATCGCCAGGAAAAGTTGGCAGCCAGCCTGGATCGCAACTGGCGTGAATTACTTCAGCGCCGACAGGAGCGGCGCGACTATGAGCGGCGCGGCGGCGTAGGCCTGCAAATCCAAGTGCCGGGCGGACGCGAGAGCGGGTTTACGACCATCTTTGGAAAAAATACGGTAGATCTCCGCGTCACCGGCAGCGCAGATATCAAACCGGGATTCATATACAACAAGAGTGAGCAGCAGCTTGCGCTCGGCCTGCCTTCGCGCATCGACCCATCATTCAAGATGGACCTGAGCCTTGGCGTCAAAGGCACTATTGGTGATAAGATGGCTGTGGAAGTGGACTGGAACACGAGCCGCGATTTCGACTACCAAAACCAGCTCAAGCTGCACTACACCGGCTACGAAGACGAGATCATCCAGAGCATTGAAGCCGGCAACGTCTTTCTTCAGACCCAGTCATCTCTCATTCGAGGCGGGCAAAGTCTCTTTGGCTTAAAGTCTGAATTCCAGATGGGCGGCTTCACGCTGACGACCGTTGCCAGCCAACAGGAAGGTCAGTCCAACTCTCTTTCACTTGAAGGTGGCGCCGAATCCACTGAATTCAACAACAGGCCCACCGACTACAGTGAGCGGACCCATTACTTCCTGTCTTATTACTTCCGCAACCGGTGGGAGCTGGCTCTAAGCGATCCCCCGGACATCATACTGGATGCGGTCTTTTCCGGCATTACCAACCTTGAAGTCTGGAAACTGACTCCCGTACCACCGGAGGAAAAAAACGTGCGCCAGGTCGTTGCGGTGGTAGACCTGGGTGAGAGCCAGCAGGTCGTTCGTGACGCAGACGGCTACACCGAACCGCTACGACCCAGTCCAGACCTGGACCAGTACTCCGACACCGAGCTTGACGAGGAGCTTCGCCCAGGCGATGCCGTGCCCCGTGGCTACCTTGAGTCCGATGCCATGGACCGCCCCCTCCGGAGCTTCGACTACCAGGTGGGTCAGTTCAAAAAGCTTGATGAGGGTCGCGAATATGACATCGATCCGCTGCTCGGCTACCTCACCCTGAAAAGCCCAATCCAGGAAAGCGAAGCGCTTGCGGTCTCATTCCGATATCTGGCAGGCGGACAAGAAGTACAGGTCGGCGACTTTTCCTCTGAAACCGGCGGCGGTGATAACAGCCAGACCGGTGAGCGAATCGTGCTTAAGCTGCTTAAGCCCGTAAACCTGCAACAGCCTGCAAACCTCGACCAACCCAACCGGCTCAATCCGGCCGCCTGGTACTTGGAAATGCGCAACATATACCGCATTGGGCGCGGCCTGATGCCGTCCGAGTTTGTGCTCGATATCGTGCATGAGCCGCCCGGGCGGGGGGCCACCAAGACGCTGGCCGGCATCACGGGACAACAGACGCTGATCCAAGTCCTGGGCCTTGACCGCCTCAATGAGGATGGCGCCGACCAGCCGGACGACCTCTTTGACTACCTGAATAACTACTCTGTCATACAAGGTGAGGGGCTGCTCATCTTTCCGTACCTGCAGCCATTTGGCAACCGTATGGAAGCGCTTATTGACCAAAGCGGGCTGCCGGAAGAAGAGAAAGTGCTGGCCCGGGAGCAGTATGTCTTCACGGATATGTATACCAAAAAGCGCGTCAATGCCGCACGTAACACGAAGCTAAACGTATACCGTATCCAAGGCTCCTATAAAGGCGGTATTCCGTCTTTCTATGAGCTAAATGCCCTCGGCGGCGTAGTGCCGGGCTCGGTGCGCGTCACCAGTGGCGGCGTCCCGCTTACCGAGCGCACCGATTTCATCGTCGACTACCAGGGAGGCACGGTCGACATCATCAACACAGCATACCTCACCAGCGGACGTGACATCTCCATTGAGCATGAGGAGAACTCCCTTTTCGATGCGCAGAAGAAGACGCTCTTGGGCGCCAGACTGGACTATTCTACGGACGAGCGGTTCGAGTTGGGCGGGACGGTGATGCGAATGAATCAGAAATCCGTCACGGACAAGTATCGTATCGGCGAAGAGCCCATCTCGAACATGATTTGGGGCGTGGATGGGTCGCTGGACCTCGAGCCCCGCTGGCTTACACGTTTCATTGATGCAGTGCCGTTGCTTCAGACCAAGGAACCGAGCTCCATTAGCCTGCAGGGTGAGTTTGCGCAGCTTAGGCCGGGTCGTTCGCTCACCAATGCCTTCAAGGAAGAGCGGCGGGACCTGCGAAAGCAGGGCCGTGATTTTAGTTCCGACGAGATCCAAGGCATCTCGTACGTGGATGACTTCGAAGGCTTTGAGAACCTGTTGACGCTGAAGCGCCCGGGTGCCTGGCTTCTTAGCAGCGCCCCCGTGCTGGGCGAGCATGTCGACAACGGCGGTGCCCCGATGGAGCTGTCCAACAACACACGCGCCGCATTGGGCTGGTATACCCTTAACGACCATGCGCTAGAGCAGCTGGGCAGGCCTGCCGACCCCGCAGTGACCCAGTATACGCCAAACTCGGTCTTCCCAAACCGTACAGAATCGACGTATGAGCGCACTCTGACTTTGCTTGACTTTTATTTTACCCCGCATGAGCGCGGTCCATACAACTACAACATGGATCTGGGCGGCTTCCTCGACGACCCGCGCTCTGCATGGGGCGGCATGACGCAACGCCTCTCCGAAGGCAACACCGACTTCACGTCCAAGAACATCGAATTCGTTGAATTTGTCTTCCAACCCTTCCCGGAAGGGACCGATGCAGACCCCGATGCACGCCTCATTATAGATTTGGGCCGCATTTCAGAGGAAGTCATCCCGGACAACAAGCTTAACACAGAGGACGGCCTTTCAACCTCGGACGGCGGACCGGTCGGCAGGTTGGCACGTCTCTCCACGGGGCAGCAAAACCAGGCTATCAACCCCATTGACCCCGGAGAGCGAATCACAGAAGACCTTGGGCTCGATGGGCTGGCATCGTTCCCTGACAACAAGTTTGAGCGCGAAGGAGGCCTCGGCACGGAGGACCAGAAGTTTAAGGAGTTTCGGGACTCTTTGGCAGCGACCTCAAGTGCACTCTTTCCGCAGCAACTGGCGCGCGAAAGAGAAAAGGCTGAGCGCGACCCTTCCGGCGACGATTATCATTACTTCCTGGATGAGACGTTCTACTCCAACTCGTCGTTCTACCCCCCTGGCGGTGCCACCGTCCAGCAGCGGTTTACGCACTTCTTTTCGGGCCACGAACTGAATTCCTTCGAGGCCCAGAGGGAGCTCTCCGACTCGTCGGAGCCTACCGGCAACTCGCGGTTACCGGATTCCGAGGATATCAACCTCAACTCCACTTCTGACACGGATAACAGCTACTTTCAGTATGAGTTGCCGCTGAGCCTCACCAAGCTGGACGAGCTTGCCAGCCCGGACCGAACCGATGACTACGTCGTCAACGAGATTGAGACCGGCGACGGCGGTAACGGTTGGTACGTGGTGCGAATCCCCGTCAAAGAATTCAGTCGTCGTGTTGGTGACATTCAGGACTTTACCCTGATCGAGTCCATCCGACTATGGACCACCGGCCATACTCAGCCGATCACGCTCCGGTTTGCTACGCTTGATCTTGTAGGTAGCCAGTGGCGTACATCGGAAGCGGTCAGCAAGCGGAGTGCCCGTGACTTCGAGCTCCCCGACGACGACCCGCTCCCGGCCGGCACCATCAGCATCGAGAGCGTCAACAACGAAGAAACCACAGGCTACGAGATCCCCAACGGCACCGTTCGCACTCGCATCAGGCAAGGCGTCGAAACGCGGGACGCGCGGGAACAGGCAATGGTCCTCCGTGCCAAGGAAGTCCATCCAAAACGCCAGCAGGCCGTATTCCATACCTACGCCTCAGGTGTCGACTTTCTGCGCTACGGCAACCTCCGCATGTTTTTGCACCTAGACGGCTTTGCAGATGGCCTGCCGCTACTGGAGGAAGATCGGGGTGAGGTACGCTTCTTTATGCGCCTGGGCGCCAACGAAATCAACGACTACTACGAGATTGAGCTGCCGCTGACGCCCAGTCCAATGAATATGCTCCCAGAAGAAGGCACGCAGCGCAGTGACTACGTCTGGCGTACACATCAGCCCAACCCAGACCCTGACGGACCCTCACATATTGACCTGAACTCTGTAAACATAGAGCTCAGTGCGCTGAACCAACTCAAGTTCAGGCGGGACGAGTACGCAGACGCGTCTGGCATGCCATTCGATCCCGACTCAGTGTTCTGGAGCAACATACACGGAGACCTGCAGGAGATCGTAGATGCCTTTGCCGCGCCCGGAACACGCGTTGGTGTCAAAGGCACGCCTTCACTCGCACGCGTCAACACAATTGTTCTCGGCATCCGCAACACTTCTAAGTCCCAACGCGTGCTCACCGATGTCAACGTGTGGGTGAATGAAATGAGGGTCGCTGGCTATGATGAGGAAGCTGGCATTGCTGGCCTCCTCAATGCCAACATCGGACTCGCCGACTTCGGCCGTGTCAAAGCCACCGCGCGGATGCAGACGGACGGTTTCGGAGGCCTCCAGAGCACGCTGGGCGACCGCTCCCAGGTCAATAGCAGGGACTGGACCGTGAACACCCAGGTCAACATGGACACCTTCGTTCCAGCGCGCTTCGGGTGGCGATTGCCGGTGAGCATGGAAGTCAAATCAAGTTCGTCCACGCCGCGCTTTGATCCCAACCGGGGCGATGTGCGCGTAACGAGTCTGAAGAATGCCATCGCCGCAGACTCCACGCTGACACCTGAACAGATCAGGCAGCGCCAGGAAGAGATCGACCTCCAAGCGCAGACACGCTCCCAGACGCGATCGTATACGGCCCGAATACAGAAGTCGCGCTCACGCTCGGGCTTGCTGAAATACACGGTCGATGCCACCAACATTTCGTATTCCTTCTCCGAAACCAAGAGCCGCTCACCACGGCAGGTTATGCGTGACTCCTGGCGCTGGAATTCGTCACTAGCCTACCGGCTGCAGGTGCCGCGGGCACGCCTGTTATATCCCTTCTGGTTTTTAAAGGGCGTCCGTTTTGTTGGGGTCATAGGCGATCTCACCTTCAATTATCTGCCCAACTCGGTCGACTACAGCCTCACCGCAAACCGCACATTCAGCCAGTCACAGCAGCGGCTGGACCCCGTGCGACAACGAATACTGGAGAAACCCCTGGATGTTGAGCTGCCCGTACGACAACAGCACCGGCTCGGCCATGCCCGACGGTTTTCGCTGCAGTACAACCCGTTTGGATTCCTCAGCATGAACATGCAAGCCAACACAAACCAGACCCTTAACGCTGTAGGTGTTGATACGACGTTTTCTGTTATCCTTGTGGATTCCACGGGCGCTGAGACGCGATTGGAAGATACGCGGCTCGCCTCGCTAATCAATGAAGGCACCGTTGATAGCTCCCAGATTGGAGTCTCTGCATTTGAGCTTACGGGGCTCCGCACACCTGGTGCCCTACAGGTACTGCAACGCGCCGTCAGCGGCCGCGCCGACCTGTCTGCCGTAAGGACGGAGACATACTCATCGCAGGCGGGTGCCACCTTCCGGCCACAGCTATCCGCTCCCTGGCTTAGCTGGCTAAACCTCCAGGATATAGGATACAGCGCCAACTTCTCGTGGCGCAACGGGTCGGTAAGCAACAACACCGGTGCACAGGTGAACACCAGAGTCACGCTCCGTGGCGGCATCACCGCACGCCCACGGGATGTTCTTCAAAACCTCCCCATTTACAAAAGGCTTGACGAAAGCCAGCGCGCGGCGCAGTCTGCAACTCAGGACAGGAAGGCGCAGCGGCAGCGCGAGCGGGAAGCACGACGCGAGGCTCGGCGCGAGGCTCGGCGCCTAGCGCGAGAACAGGCCGCGGCAGACACGGCTGAAGTCGAAGCGGTGGGGGAACCACTTCCGGAAGACCTGCCGCTCCCGGAAGACCTGCCGCTCCCGGAACAACCGGTCGTCGAGGAGACTCCGCCAGATACCACCAAGCGAGGAAAAATCAGGCTCCCTGCTTTTCTGTCGCCGCAGGCGCTTTTCAGGCGCACCTTCCTAGCCGTCACGGGCATTCAAAACGCCACCTTCAGCTACAGTGGAGAGCGGCGCGCCGATGCTACGAACGTGGGACGCATAAACGAAAGTGGCATGGTATTGCCCAGTTACAGCCTGTATGATGCCATCTTTAGTGGCAAGGGACCTTCGGTCGGCTATCGCCTGGGGTTCGAGAATACCATAGATCCCGCTACCGACCGCGTCATTAACGACCGGCTCCAGGTGACCGATCAGCAAACACGCGGAGATAGGTTTCAGGGGAACATGTCGGTGAGTCCCAGCACAAACTTGCAGATCACGCTAAGTTGGAAGAAAGAGACTTCCGAGAATTCCTCGTTAACCTACCGGATTCTGGAAGATGGCACGCCGGGTGCCGATACCACCCACGGCGGGGGAGGTAGCACGTCCATCTGGTCCTTTGGCAGCTCCTACGGGAAGCTGTTCCAGAGCCAGCTGGGCCGCTACCACAACGATTGTGGCTCGGACTGTGGGCCACTCGGCACGCCGCCGGACACGGTACATTCACGAGTCCTGACCAACGAGACGATCGTGGAAGACTTCATCAAGGCGTACCTCACCGGCGCCAATGCGCCGGCGCCGGGAGGCGTGCCGTTTCCGTTGCCGAGTTGGAGTGTCAGATATAACGGCATTTCGGACTGGCCCTTAATTCGCATCATTGCCACTAGCGCTTCATTGCGCCACAGCTTCAGCGGAGAATACAGCGCCGACTTCCGGTCCAACCTCCAAGGCGGCGCACCCGACGAGTTCAACCTCGCCGGTGGTCCGACCGTTGCCTATACCTTGCCCAACATTGCGGTGGACGCCGCCCGCATCAACAAGCGTTTTCAGCCCCTAATTGGGCTGGACCTCTCGCTAAAAGCCGGTGTGCAGGTAGGCTTTACATGGAATCGAACCCTCACCTACTCTCTCAGCACCACCAACAACGTAGTAAGCGAGACGCGAAACCAGGATTTGACGCTTTCCGCTTCGTACTCGGCCACAGGCCTTCGGCTGCCGTTTATGAGCAGTCGGCTAAACAACCGGGTCAACTTTTCCGTCTCGCTTTCCCGGCGTGTCGACGATGATCGCAACTTCTACATTCGGCGCGCCATCGAAGCGGCGGTCACGGAGGCTGGCTTCACGCCCCTGATGGCACTGGAAGAACCGTACGCCGATGTCCTGACCGAGACTTCGCGAATAACGATCGAGCCCAAAATCGCGTACCAATTCAGCAATGTGGTTTCGGCGGACATCTACGTAGAATACGAAGACTTCATCGGGGACGGCCGCCGATTGCCCTATACGAGGATCACGGGCGGGTTCAACATACGCGTCAACTTCAGCCACTAGTGATGGCCTTGAGGAGCGCGCTGATCTGCCCGCTAGGCCGCGTGGCGTACCGGCCTACGTGGGCTTTGCAAAAGGCTATTAAAGAGCGTCTGGTTCAGGCCAAACGTGCCCAAGAGGTATTGCCGCACATCCTTCTCTTGCTTGAGCACCCTCCGGTGTTCACCCTGGGCAAGAGTGGAAATGCCTCCCACCTGATGCTGGAGCAGGGCGCACTTGGCGCCATAGGAGCCGAGTTTCACCGCATCGACCGTGGCGGCGACATCACATTTCATGGGCCCGGACAACTTGTAGGCTACTTCCTTCTTGACCTTAACCGGATCTTCCGCGACTTGCACCGATACATGCGGGCCCTAGAAGAAATTGTCATACGTACGTTGGCGGACTACTGCGTTGCGGCTTCTCGCATACAGGGACGCACCGGCGTATGGGTTGGCAACCCTGGCTGCGAGCGCAAAATATGCGCGTTGGGCATCCGCAGCAGCCGGTGGGTAACCATGCACGGTATCGCATTCAACCTGAATACGGACCTTTCCTTTTACCGCCACATTGTTCCGTGTGGAATTGCCGACCGTGGGGTGACATCCCTGGCTCAGGAGCTCGGGCACCCCTGTGACGAAGACGAAGTGCGTCGCCGCGTCGCGCACCATTTCGGCACGGTCTTCGACCTGGACACGACCTTCGTGAGCGAGGATGCGGCTCTTAAGCAGTTGGAGTCTCTGAGCGGTATACCCAACCTGGGGCACGTACTACAGCCGTAGCAGTTGGGCGCCCCTTACTACCTTTAACCATGTCAAATAATTCTTGGGCGAACGACTTTGCGCGGCGCGTGCTTGCCGAGACGCTGTTCTATGACGAGGAATACGGCGCGGCAGGCAGCATGAGCTTGATTGACGAGAGCACGGCCAAAGAATGCTTCATTGCCTCTTTCTTGCCAGAGGAGTCCACGTACATCATAGAACAAGCCATACAATGGGATGCCAAAGATGAGGACGACGGGCTCGGTTATGCCATTGCGACCGACGCCACGACCCACGGCACTTTCGACTCGGCAGACGCTGCGGCGGCGATGCTCCTCAGCTTGGCACACCGCCATGGACTAGTGCCAAGCCTCGCGCTCCTTTTCGAGGAAGCCTCTTAGGCGGCACATAAACCGCGACTCACCCGTGTTAGGCCGCACGCATGACCCCCCATGCCAAGCAGGCCCACCCCGCAATCAGGGCCAGGCCACCCACCGGCGTGACTGCGCCGAGACGCGTAAATCCCGTTAGCGCCATGGTGTACAGGCTCCCGGAAAACACCACTACGCCAACCGTGAAGCAAAGACCGGCCACCCGAACCCACGGCCCGGGCCAGGTCGCGTAGGCCCAACTTGCAGCAAGAAGCGCGAGTCCATGAACGAGATGGTAGAGTGCACCGGTCTTCCACCATTCAAGACGTTCGGAGGTTACCGTTAGCGCATGCGCTCCGTAGGCCCCCATTATCACGGCCATGCCGGTTAGCGTCGCGCCGAGCACAAAAAAGAAGCGTGACATATAGCCCGGGGCATATTCTAAGAGGACGGCGTACGTATCTGAAAAGGAACGGCTTGGCCATTCAGCCGAAGCGTATAGTGACCAGCCCTGTACCGTCCGCCGAGCATGACATAGAATCGGTATGGACGTAGTGCGCTTGCGCACACAATCGACTGGGCACGACGCATCTGGAGCGTTGCATTGATAATGTTGCCGGTGCGCTCCTGCTCAAATGAGTGAAGCTGCATGCACGCGTCTGGCAGTGCGCCTTTGATCAGCACCTCCACTTCCACGTGTTGAGTGGCCACCGGTACCGCCATGTCGAACGGGGCGGGCCGTATCACTACGCTCTCAAACGATGCTGGATAGTAGCGATAGGTTTCTCCTTCCTCGGCGGGAGTGGTTGTGACGGTGTGACTCCCGTCCGGCGCTGGGTCTCCTCCATACCGATGACCAAATTGCGCATCGGGCTCCGGCGCTGCACGGCTGCCAGCACAGCCTGTTACAAGAAGGATGAGAATGGTCCAGCGCAATGCCGTGGGGCTAATTGAGCATCATCGCCGACCCACCGGCTACCAGCTCATGGGGCGCATCGTTCCAGAGGCGCTCAAGGTCATAGAATGACCGCCTCTCAGGACTAAAGATGTGGACCACCAGATCTACATAGTCCAAGAGCACCCACTGCCGGTGCCCCTGTCCCTCACGGTGCCAAGGCCGCTCGTTTGCCTGCTCCCGGATTCGCTCTTCAATGGACTCCTGGATCGCCCTGACTTGGTTGTCGCTGGTACCTGAGCAAAGTACGAAGTAGTCTGCCAGTCCGCAAACAGCTCGCATGTCCATGACCACCACATCTTCGGCCTTCTTGTCATGGGCAGCCTCTACGGCGAGGCGGGCCAGCACTTTCGATGGTGCGGCACTTTGGCGGCGCTGTGGTGAGGCGATGGGCAATGCGGGCTATTCCTGCTGCGCAGTCGCCGCGGCATCGGCAAACGGAGGCAGCGTCAGGTAATCCTTGCCGATGATGACCGATGCATCCAGATAGTACTCACGTCGCTCCTCCTCCCTGACACGATCTTTCGCCAAGCCGAGCGAAGCCGCAACCTCACGAGCGATGTCAAGATTTCCCACACGGTCCACGACCTCCGTCTTTTCGACATCAAACGAGGGATGGTTGCCCACCTCGACCACATCATACCCCTTCTCTATCAAGAAGCTGCGCAAGACTTGTGCCGCACCCTTCACGCCGGCACCGTTGCGAATTTCCACCTGATAGATATCCGAAGCCGCGGGGTACTTGTCGGCCACCGACACCGCTTGCTGCGCGACAATGGGCGTGACTTGCATCCGCTGAAGCATTTGCCAACCCAATGCCAGCACCGCGAGGCCCATGACTGTTAGTGCCACATTCAGGCCGATGATACCGGCTCGCCGATTCATACGTTATCTGGCAACTAGCGCCAGCGGTCGTGCCAAAACGGGCCGCCCGAATAACCATAGGGACGGAAGCCATTGTAGCCACCGAAGGCGCTCATATACGGGTTTCTGAACCCGTACGGGTCTTGACGCACCTGGATGTTGAGGTGAACTTTCTCGGATGGGCGCCAGGCGATCTCGGCATTGCGCAAAAAGACTCTTGGGCCAGCGCGCTCAAACCCGAGCGATGTCAGATTCTGGTTCTGCGGCGAGTAGGCGACCGACACATCCGCCCGCATGGCCAACTTATCGCTGAATTGCCACGCCATCGTATTGGTGTACATACCCATTGAATAACCACGGCCTCCAAAGGAGCCGGCTGACATCTCGAAACCATGGCTCATCTTGAACACCGACGGGTTAAAAATCTGGCTCATCAACGAGCCTAACGCGTCCGGCGCCTGGTACAGACGGGCCGACGGGTGCCCGGGGGGCACCGCCTCCCTGAACTGTGCTGCGGCCGGCAAGGTCACGGCCGCTACGAGAAACAAAACAGCTACCGTCTTACACATGAGCATGAGGTTTGTGTTTCACAGCATGAAGTATATGTCGTTCAAGGTCTATAGTCAATACTACGCTAATCTCGATTAGTTCACGCTCTCCGCTTGTTATCTTTGTGCTGATTGTTACGGACATACCCACTTGATCGTTGCAGATACCAAAGGCTGTGCCACCCACCGTAGTCGCGGCCGCCCCTACTGAGGGCGACCTCCAACCACTGAGGGCGTGTATTGATGAAATTGACCGGAAGCTGCTGCTGCTGCTTAATGAGCGCTCGCACTGCGCAAACACCATCGGCCACATCAAAAAGCAGTTGGGGCTGCCGGTATACGTGCCCAGTCGTGAACTGGATGTGCTGAACAACGTTACGAGCGCCAATGAAGGGCCGCTTGATAGCGGTGCGGTGCGACGAGTGTTTGAGCGCATCATTGACGAGACCCGTGCACTGGAGCGCCAGAAGTATCAGGGCTAAGAATTCCCCTAACCAATGGTTCGAAACCTGCTGTCCTTAGCGTTGGGCTCGGTGCTGCTTGCCTGTGGTCTGGCTGTATGGCTCACGTTTCTGGCAAAACCACCCACGTTTACGGAGGCCCGCTGGGTGCGCATTTACGGCGGCGCATCGCTCGGTGCAGTTGCGGACTTACTTGCGGCGGAAGGCCTCCTGGCCCAACGCCTCGCCTTTGTGCTGTCAGCCAAGGCCACCGGTTGGGACGATCAGATCAAGGCCGGCTGTTATAAATTCGACCAAGGAACTTCTGCCTATCGGGTCCTGCGCCGCTTGCGCGCCGGGGAGCAGACCGCCGTGCGCGTAACAATCCCGTCCGGGTCCCGCCCGAAGTATGCGGCTCGCAGGGCCGCGCGACACATGCTCTTTGCGGACGAGGACTTTATGGCCGCACTGGCGGATTCGACTCTAGCCACAGACCTCGGAACCGACACGAGACACCTTTTCAGCTACATGCTTCCGGATACGTACCACTTCTATTGTACGACGCATGCCAGGGACGTGGTGCGCCGCATAAAGCGCGAAATGGATGCGTTCTTTGCCGATAGCCTCGCCGCACTCGGTGCACAGCATGACCTGGACCGGGATGAGGTCGTTAGTCTCGCAGGCATTGTGGAATGGGAAACTAACGTCGACAAAGAAAAAGCCCGTGTGGCAGGCGTTTACCTGAACCGCCTGCAGAGGCATTGGCATCTGCAGGCGGACCCGACCGTCCAGTACGCGCTCATAGAGCTTGAAGGGAGCAAGCGTCGGTTGCTTTATGCTGACTACCGGCTCCAGCATCCATACAACACGTACCTGTATCGGGGCTTCCCGCCTGGACCCATCACCAATCCTGGGCGGGCTTCACTGTTGGCTGCTGCCAACCCCGAGCTTCATACGTACATGTTCTTTGTCGCAAGGCCAGAGGGTGGACATGCCTTTAACGTCACACTGCGGGGCCACAATAGCGATGTCGCACGGCTAAGGGCCTACCTGCGCCAGCGCAGAAGAGCAGCAGACTAGGAAACTTAGAACGCATACGTCACACCGATTACTACCTGGTGGCGCGTCACTGACTCGTCGATATGCAGGCTCGCATCCTGTCGCGCCCCGTGCGCGTCCACGGGATAGGGCAGGTAGGCCGCGTCAAAGGTTCCCATAGTCCAAGCGACATCAAGCAGCATCCTCGGTGATAGGTGGTAGCCGAATCCAGCCGAGAGGTGAAGCTGGTCACGGTTAAGGATATCCCCACTACTGTCTCTGAGGTCCAGCGTTATGGGATCCGGCTGAAACGCCACTCCGACCCGAAGCAACACCTTGCTAACGTTTACCTCTGCTCCGGCCCCGAAATTGACTACGGTGCTGTAGTCGTCGCTTATCTGGTCGTTAAGGTCGTCAAAGATGCCTTCGCTGTCGGCGCCAAATCGCATCTGGCTCCAGTCCACCAGCTGCGCATCGGCCAGCAGCGTAAAGCTTTCTAACTCCAGGCTAATGCCCGCGTTTACCCGCCATGGCGTGCGAAGGCGGTAGCTGAAGACACCACTACCCACATCGCCGGTGCGGTCCCCATATGTAAGGATGCCCCCGTCATCAAAACGGGTTTCAAAAGTCGTTCCATACGACTCATCTATACTGATCCTCGTAGGAGTTTCGACAGCGAGGCCGACTCTGAAGCTGGGCGCGACCTTTTTTGAAACACCCAACCGCAGATTGACACCTAGGAGGTCGCTTGCCACGCGCTGCTGATAGCGCAGGAAATCAAACCCTTCAAGCAGGCTACCGTCATCCTGCAGAACGTTGTAGTCCAAGGCGGTATTCAAGTCGAGGACATCGTCTTCTTCAAATGTACTGCGCAACTCATAGCGCCCAAACGCGAGGCTCAAGGACGCGCCAACGAACATCCCCTCGCCGACCTCTATGCTGCCTCCGAAGCTGGCTTCATTCATGCTGCCGTGCTCCTTCACACGTCCGTGTTGATCGATCGTCGTACCAGGTATGACGGCCTCCAAAAAGGGATACGCTGTAGAGTCTCCCTCCAGGAGTTCCGGAAAAAACTCGATCAGCCCGCCATTGAATGCAGAGAACACGAAGTCGTCCAACTCAAGGCCCCCGTCGTCAGTGAGGGTGAATTCACCCCCAAAGGGCAGGAAGGAGGTTGTGATAGTGCTTTCGTCATTGCTGCCGCTAAAACGGAGCTCCCGGTCGTAGCTTGCCACCTGGTTAAAGGCCAGTCCGAATACGAGCGAGCCCTGACTCGTTGGAGCCTTATAGAGCCAGGCGACGTTGCCTAGCTTGGTACTGCCTATATTCTGGGTAATACCCGAGGGCGAAAAGCCGCGTGTCTGCGAGGACGAAGCATCGCTTGTCCGCAATGAATGCACTGTGCCGGTAAGCGAAGACCACTGTACCAGGCCCAGCCCGGCAGGGTTACCGTTCAGGGCGGTAAAGTCCCCGAAACCCCCATAGCCCTTGGTGCCCAATCCAATCATGCGTGCGCCGGAAGCCGGCGCGCGCTGACTGAGGCGTAGCCCTTCCTCGGC
Organism: Rhodothermales bacterium; assembly: GCA_965218495.1. Taxonomy (GTDB): domain Bacteria; phylum Bacteroidota; class Rhodothermia; order Rhodothermales; family Bin80. The sequence continues at coordinate 4,512,367 of OZ244626.1, read as the reverse complement.
CGTCTGGGCCTTTGCCATGCCGGCAGTTACGAAGAGGAGCACTAGCGCGCTCATTGCAATAGTATTCTGTGCGATTCTCAAGTGCATAGGTGTCCTGCGAATGGGTATTTCTGTGCTAGGCGGGGCCGCTCAAGCGGCGCAACTTAAACACGCGCTACGCCGCGATGCGCGGGTTAAGCGCTAAATACAATCAGTTGCCACGACTGGGCGTACGACTGCTGCGGGACGGAGCACGCGATGTGCTGCCCGATGAACGAGATGGCGCACGCGATGTGCTGCCCGATGAGCGGGATGGCGCACGCGATGTGCTGCCCGATGAGCGGGATGGCGCACGCGATGTGCTGCCCGATGAGCGGGATGGCGCACGCGATGTGCTGCCCGATGAACGAGATGGCGCACGCGATGTGCTGCCCGATGAACGAGATGGCGCACGCGATGTGCTGCCCGATGAACGAGATGGCGCACGCGATGTGCTGCCCGATGAACGAGACGTGGTCCTGGATACCGTCCCGCTGCCACGCGTGGTCGAACGAGGACGGCTTGACGTGCGGCTACCTCTTGACGAGCTTCGGCTGCGCGTGCTCGACACGCGGCCCGTGCTACGCGGTGCGGTGCTTGACCCTCGCACGCGCGGAGCGGTACGTGATGTCGTGCTGCGCGTGGGTACGCTGCCAACAGTTCGACGAGCACCGCGAGTGGTGGTAGCCCGCCTTGGAACGACACGCCCGGACGCGGACCCTGTGCTGCCAGAAACACGGGAACCACGCGCCGATGTAACACCGCGTCCAGAGGAAGTGCTTGTTTCGCCTCTGGCGCGCACGCCACCCCGACCAATTCGCCGGCCGCCCTCAGAGTCCGAAACAGTGGAGGCATCGCCTGCACGCCGGACACCGCGCCCGAAAGTGCTGCCCCCGTAAGAGCCGCCACGGTAGCGGCCAGATCCTACGCTACCACCTGCGAGCGGGCCGCGCCCGACCGTAGGACCACGTGGTCCATAGTAGTCGCTGTCATAGTAGTATGGATTGCCCCAGCCGCTATGACCATAGCCGTACCCGTAGCCACCGTAACCATACCCGTAGCCACCGTAACCATACCCGTAGCCGTAGTGCCCTGGGCTCCAAAAGGGATTGTACGCAAACGGCGAATAGGACGGCAGATACCACGGTCTCCCAAACCCAACGTTCAGGGAGATGCTCGACCCGTACCCGAAGTCGTCGTACCACGGGTCGTACAGGTAACTTGGGTAACCGTAGTAGCGGGAGAAATACCGGCGATAGCGATGTGGATCGGCGTAGGTGTAGGCCCCATCGTAGTAATACTTGTCCACCACGACGCTGTCCCCGGTTTGCGTCTCGTACACCGTGACCTCCTCATAGTCCGGCTCGCGGTCCATGTACTGGTAGCCCAACTGCGTGTAGCAGCCGCCAGCCAAGATCAAGAGTGCCGTGCTGGCCAAATACCGGGGCGCAGTGCGTGTCAAGGTTCTCGTGAAGTGTGCCATTGCAGTACGGGGTAGCATGTGCGGAAGATAACAACTTCGTTGGATCTAACGTCGGTGACTGCCGATCGGTACATCCTTTGCTAAATTCGTATGCAAATACTAGGCCTAGTGAACCAGAAGCCCCTTTCGAAGCGTATTCAGGCCTGCTGGTGTATCAGAATCAGAACACATTGTACAGTAATAACACCTCTAAGGCATGAAATACCGCTCCCTCGGACGCACAGGGTGGCAGGTTAGCGAAATAGGCTACGGTATGTGGGGCATGGCCGGCTGGACGGGCTCTCACGATGACGAATCGCTCCAGTCACTGCAGCGGGCCGTCGCACTCGGCTGCAACTTTTTTGACACGGCTTGGGCGTATGGAGACGGCCATAGCGAACAACTTCTGGGCCGCCTGACTAGGGCCAACCCGGACAAGCGCCTCTTTACCGCTTCCAAAGTGCCACCCAGGAACCGCCAGTGGCCGAGCCGCCGCACGCACACGCTTGATGATTGCTATCCGCCTGACCACGTCCGCGAATACACTGAGCGCAGCTTGGAGAATACCGGCTTGGCCGCCATTGACCTCATGCAGCTGCATACCTGGGAAGACGCCTGGTTGGAGGACGACCGGTGGGTTCAGGAACTCTTGTGCCAAAAGGAGCAAGGAAACATCCGCGCCATCGGCATCAGCCTCAACCGCTGGGAACCATGGAACGGCGTGAAGGCAGTCCGGAGCGGCCTCGTTGACTGCGTCCAAGTGATCTACAATATCTTCGATCAAAATCCGATAGACGTACTCCTGCCCGCATGTCGCGAGCATGGTGTAGGCGTCATCGCTCGGGTCCCGTTTGATGAAGGCACACTGACCGGCACGCTGACACTCAAGAGCACCTGGCCTGAAGGTGACTGGCGCAGCACCTACTTTGTAGAAGAAAACCTGCGATGCAGTGTAGATCGCGCGGACGCGCTGCGCCCCCTCATCCCCGCAGGGTGCACCATGGCCGAAGTGGCACTCCGCTTCATCCTAGGCGAACGTGCCATCAGCACTGTCATCCCCGGCATGCGCAAACTGCGCCACGTTGCAGCAAACATGGCCACCAGCAACGCGGGCCCGCTGAACGATTCTCTCATGCAGGCGTTGCATGATCACCGCTGGGATCGAATGCCCACAGGCTGGTCTCAATAAACCCCGATGCCCGCCGCAAACCGCTACTGCTCACTACTACGTTTACTTTCGGCAGCATGCGGAGCTTGTTTGCGCTTGCAGCGGCGCTTTTCGTCGTCAATCCGTGCCAAGCCCAAGTCTGGGGTACAGTCACGGGATATGTATATCAGTTCCCCACTCAGCTTGCGCTGCCTAGGGTAAGCGTGGTCGTTGACGGTACCGATTTCGGTACGGCCACTACGGTGGACGGCCACTACTCGTTGCGGCTGCCGGTTGGACGCTATGCATTGCGCTTTTCATTCATAGGCTATGCCGCGCGCGTAGACAGCGTAACAGTCCTCCGCAACGTGCCCTTTGAACTCACGGTAACACTAACGCCCGCAGTAGTCGAAATGGGCCCGGTCACTATCGAAGGCCACAACACTGAAGGCGCAGGGATACAGCATCTGGATCCCGAACGGATGCGAGAAATTCCTACTCCGTTCAAGGGATTCCAGGCACTTGCCTCGCTGCCCGGCGTGGCGTCCGCCAACGAGCTCTCCAATCAGTACTCGGTGCGTGGCGGCGGATTCAACGAAAACCTGATCTTCTTGAACGGCTTCGAAATCTATATGCCGTTTCGACCACGCCAAGGAGAGCAAGAAGGCCTGGGCCTGCTCAACCCGGACCTCGCCCAGCGCATCACACTTTACACGGGGGGCTTTCCGGCCCGCTACGGCGGCAAGATTTCCTCATCGCTTGACATCCAGTATGCCGCTTCGGACTCCTTGCGGACATCCGCCAGCGTTTCGCTTCTGGACGCCGGTGCAACCGCCTCCGCCACGCGTGGGCCACTCGGGTGGCTCCTAGGCATTCGCAAGGCGCAGGCGCGCCGCTTCTTTTCGACACAAGAGCTTAAGGGCAACTACCAGCCGGACTACACGGACGCACAGGGCCTTTTGCGTTACGCCCTGTCCCAGCACCATGTCATTGAGCTCATCGGCGTGTGGGCCAACCACGAGTTCGCGCTGGATCCGCGCAGCAGGCGCACGTACTACGGCATCGCCTCCGGTAGTGGCGGCCCGGAAGGCCTTAGATCCGTCTGGATTCAGTATGATGACAAAAGCCAGGAACAGGATGGGTACACGACGCAGTTTGCTGGCCTGCGCCTCCAGTCGAACCTCGCTCAACGTCTGCAGGCTACACACGACGGGTCCGTGTTTCGGACTCAGGAGACGGAGCAGCTTGAACTGGCGGGTAACACCATCATCTACGATGTGGCAACGGAGCCAGGTGGCGAGAGTGCCTTAGTCCCGCGGGGTAACGCCAAGCAAGAAGATTTTGCTGACAACCGCGTCCGCGTAACAACTTACACCGCCAAAGGCAGGTATGAGCTTCTGATGATGCGCCATGTCGCTGAAGCCGGGTGGTCCGTTCGCCGCCTGCGGTTCGATGACCGTATCAGCGAGCACTCTACAGTAGAAGGGCAGAGCACCAGTGGTGATCTTGTCCGCGTGGTAGTGGACAGCATTCGAGGCACTGCCCGCTTCAGCGAAGCGCAATTTGGGCTCTACGCCCAAGATGCCTATCAGGCCACGCCGGAGTTTGCGGTAACTGCGGGAATGCGCGCCGACTACTTCTCGTTTAATCGCGAATGGACTTGGTCCCCACGCCTTTCCATGCGCTTGGAGGCCTCGGATCGAATCACGTTGGTAGGAGGGCTAGGCATATACCACCAGGCCCCTACATACCGCGAGTTGCGTGGCGCCCCAATTCCAGGATCTTCGCTCATCGCCGCCCTTAACCGCGACATCCGCTCCCAGCGGTCCCTTCAGGTCGTGATGGGTGGAGAATTGTTTTTGCCGACGCGCCGGCTCTATGTTCGAGCCGAAGGCTACTGGAAGAATCTCGCCAACGTCATCTCATACTCGCTGGAGAATGTGCGCATCAGCTACTCCGGGATGAACGATGCCAAGGGATATGTCTACGGGCTGGACCTGCAGGCGCGTGGGGAATTCGTTCCTGGCTTGGAAAGCTGGATCAACTACAGCATCCTAGTGGCACGTGAGCGATTCATGCCCACGCACGTGGCCCCAAATCGGATCGGGTGGAATCCGCGCCCAACGGATCAGCGGCATACGGTCGCGCTATATGTGCAGGACTATGTTCCCGCAGATCCGTCCTGGAAGCTCCACTTGCGAGCACTTTTTGGGAGCGGGCTACCATACACTCCGCCGGTACCTGGTGAGCGCGTAGGGACCGTGGAAACTCAAGTGCCGGGGGACCGGCTGTCTGCTCGCTACCCCGCCTATCGGCGCATGGACTTCGGAGCAACCAAAGAGATCTCGCTCACTCTCGTCCGGTTGGAGCTCACGGCAGAGATACTTAACATCTTCGACATAACCAACACGGTAGCCTACGCCTGGGTGCCGGGCGCCGCCGGCATCTGGCAACGCGTCCCGACCCGACTGACGCCGCGCACCATTAACATTCGGGTTCGTACCTCCTTCTAGCGAAACGTGCGCCGGCTTAAGAGGTGTGCCTGCCGAGTGGGCTCCGGGAGTCGGAAATGCAGTGCGCTGTCTATGGTCAGTCCCACGGCGTCGGAAAGCATTACCCTATGGCCAACGCTCGCATAGACCGGCTTTACGCAACGCCGCGTGCGCACGGCCATGCCGAGCACTTCCTCAGTCATGGCGTCTGTGAGCGGCGCAGTGGCACCCTTCTCCAGTGGCAACACGCCGTGGACACCTACATACGGCCGTTTGGCCACACCCACGGCTGGCATATCCAACAGCACCCCGAGGTGGCAAGCCAACCCAAATCGGCGCGGATGCACGCGGCCATGGCCATCCGTCATGAGAACTTCAAACGGTGTGCTGAGCCTGTTAAGCGCACGAAGGATGGGTGGAATCTCCCGAAACGCCAACAGACCCGGCACGTACGGATACTCCACCCGGCCACGGTCGGTGGCTTGGTCCACCACAATATATTCGGGTGCCTCCAGCACCACCACCGCGGCGTGGGCCAAGCCATTCTTGATGCTGACATCCACACCTGCAACCGTGCGAACCGGATAGTTCAGCGGTACTTCCCGTACAGAAGAAGCCAGCGCTTTCTGCAGCGCCACCGCTTCTTTGGGCGACAGGTTCCATGCATGAACAAGCGGCATCTTATTCCCGGCTGATGCGTAGATGACATTGTGAAAAGGAACGTAGCAGTTTTTGTCCTCATCTGCTTTGCGCTGCCTGCATCTGGCCAGTCGTCGCCGAGCAAGGCCGCGGCGCTCAGTATGTTGCTGCCGGGCTTGGGGCATCGGTATCTCAACGAGGGTAGCTGGCGCGGCACTGCGAGCTACCTGGCTCTGGCCGAAGCCAGCTTGTGGCTCGGTGTGGTAAGCAGCCAGTGGCAGCGTCAACAGACGATGCAGAGCTATCGCACTTATGCTATTGCCCATGCAGGTGCACAACTGGACGGCAAAGACCGCCGTTTCCTGGTAACGCTTGGCACGTACGCGTCGTCGGACGCGTACCGTGAAGACCACCTACGCCAGCGGCGATGGGATCAGGTCGGATACGTAAAAGATCCAGCATTCCATTGGCACTGGCGCTCTGAAGCAGACATGCTGACCTATCGCAACCTGCGTAGCGCAGCCGACACGTGGGCCCAGCGTAGAACCGTCTTCATTGCCACGCTAGCGGCCAACAGAGTTTTAGCTGCACTCAGCGCTCTGCGCAGCGCCCGCCGGTACCATAGTACCTTAACCGAGGTTTCACTCAGGTTGACGGGCCAGAGCCAAATGCCGGTCGTTCATGTGGCTTTGCGGCTTTAGCATACGTCTTTTCAGGTTGTGAGTCGTATTCTTATGGCGCAAGGGTCCTTAGCTCAGTTGGTTAGAGCGCTACGTTGACATCGTAGAGGTCGATGGTTCGAATCCATTAGGACCCACGGCAAGCGTGTAAGTTGCTGCAAAAACTGATTTACCGAAGATCGTCGCGGGTGAAATCCTCGCGCTGCTAAACTAACCAGGAGAGACGTTATCGCAAGACAAGTAAGAACGCGGGTCAACAATGATATCCGTGCCGAACGGGTGAGAGTGGTTGATCCCAAGGGCCAGCACGGCATCTATTGGATTGAAGACGCGCTTGACATGGCCCGTAACCAGAATCTGGACCTGGTAGAGATCGCGCCGAACGCCGATCCGCCCGTGTGCAAGATCATGGACTTTGGCAAGTACCGCTACGAACAGAAAAAGAGGGATAAGGAGTCGAGAAAGCGGCAGCAGGGGGCGCAATTGAAGGAGGTGCGCTTCCGGCCACGAACAGACACACACGACTTCGAATTCAAGGCGAAGCACGCCCGCGAGTTTCTTACCGAGGGCAACAAGGTGCGCGCCTACGTACAGTTTCGCGGACGCGACATCATCTACAAGGACCAGGGGATGAAAGTCCTAGTGCGCTTGGTAGCGGCCTTGGAGGATGTAGCCAAGGTTGACCAAGCCGCCCGCATGGAAGGGCGTCGCATGACCACCATCCTGGCACCCCACAAGTCGAAGTAGGTCGTCAAGATCGCGTGCTTTTCGCGCTTTGGCCCCAGACCTGCAATTGACGGGAACGCAAGGATGGGGCTTGGGTTATAGCGGGCTGAATCAGCATCGGAGTAGGCCCATGCCCAAGATGAAGACTAACAGTGGTGCCAAAAAGCGATTTCAGCAGACCGCTTCGGGTCGCCTCAAGCGTGCGAAGGCCTACAAGAGTCATATCTTGACCAAGAAGAGCAGCAAGCGCAAGCGGGCTCTCGGCAAGAAGACACTCGTTGACCTGCGTGACCAGGCAAGGATCAAGCGGCTTCTCGGCGCCTAACACACTGACAGAACCATGCCACGTGCACGAAACACGGCCGCCTCGCGCCGCCGGCGCAAACGCGTCCTCAACATGGCCAAAGGTTATTGGGGCGGCCGCAGCAAGATTTACACCGTCGCCAAGCATGCGGTCGAGAAGGGATTACAATACGCGTATCGCGATCGGCGCAAGCGTAAGCAGCAGTTTCGGCGCCTCTGGATCGTCCGTATCAACGCAGCGGCCCGCCTCAATGGAACTACCTATTCGCGCCTGATGGGTGCGCTGCGCAAATCCGGGATTGAGCTTGACCGCAAGGTCTTGGCAGACCTCGCGATGCATGATCCGCTGGCTTTTACCCGCGTCGTGCAGGCATCCAAGACAGAGGCGTGATGATTTCGAGATTGCAATCCGTAAGTACTGCCTTTTTTCTATAGGGGCCTCAATGCTGCGCCGGACTCATTCGGCCACATTCCCGCCCCTGCTCAGCAGGCCTGGCGGGATTTTTTTGCGCTGGTGTGATGGAAGAACGGGCGATTGCACAGGCGTTACTTGACGAAGCCGAATTGCTTCGCGAGGACATCGAGCGCGCCAGCTTGGGTACCGCGGCGGAGGCAGAAGCCTTTCGGATCCGCTATCTGGGACAGCGAAACGGGCTCATCACGCATCTTTTCAAGCGGATTCCTGAGCTCCCGCGCAACGCCCGGCGCTCTGCCGGCATAGCGCTGAATGGCCTGCGCCAGCGTGCCCAGGAGCGCTTGACTACCGCACGCACGGCAGTCCGATCCAATCAGTCGCCCGGGGAGCAGCGGATTGACCTGACGCTTCCCGGCCGGCGCCAGCGCGTGGCCGGGTCCATTCATCCGCTTACGCACGCACTGCGCTCCATTACTGACATCTTCGAGCGTATAGGATTCAGCATCTCGGAAGGGCCGGAAATTGAAGATGACTGGCACAACTTCACCGCACTGAACTTCGCGGTAGATCACCCGGCACGCGACATGCAGGACACGCTCTTTTTGCAGGCGTCCGAGGGTGGCGAAGGCGGCGTGATGCTGCGCACGCACACTTCACCTGTACAGATCCGCGCCATGGTCGCGGGTAAGCCGCCGTTCCGGCTGATCGCTCCGGGCCGTGTCTACCGCAACGAAACCATCACCTACAAGTCGTACTGCCTCTTCCACCAGGTGGAAGGACTGGTGGTGGACGAAGGCATTACGATGGCAGACCTAAAACATGTCCTTCACACGTTCGCGCGTGCCTTCTTTGGTGCTGATGTAAAGGTGCGCTTTCGCCCCAGCTTCTTCCCGTTCACCGAGCCCAGCGCCGAATTGGATGTTTGGTGGGAACTTCCCGGGGGTGGGCGCTGGATGGAGATTTTGGGCTCGGGAATGGTTCACCCAAATGTGCTGGAAGCCGTGGGCATCGACTCGGAGCGGTATACCGGCTACGCCTTCGGAATGGGCGTGGAACGCCCGGCAATGCTGCTATACGGCATTGAGGACATCCGCATCCTGTACGAAAATGATATCCGCTTCCTGTCACAGTTTTGATGGACTCTACGCGTACATGACGTATGAAGATCTCGTGCGACTGGCTTAGTAACTACGTCGACTATCCGCTGGCACCGCGCGACCTCGCTCGTTCGTTGACGATGTGCGGGTTGGAGGTGGAAGAGGAAAACACCGGGGGCATCGCCACGGAGGGCATCGTTGTAGGCCGTGTCCTTGAAGTATCGCGCCACCCCAATGCCGACCGCCTCACGCTATGCCAACTCAACGTAGGCCGCGAGTCACCGATTCAGATCATCTGCGGCGCGCCGAACGTGGCTGCCGGCCAAAGGGTCGCCGTGGCGACCATTGGGACCACGCTGCAGCTGCCGGGCAAGGCAAAGCCACTGAAGGTAAAAAGGTCGAAGATGCGGGGCGAGATATCGATGGGCATGATCTGCGCAGAGGATGAACTTGGGGTTTCCGAAGATCACAGCGGAATCATGGTTCTCAATCAGGACGCAGCCCCGGGTGAATCCTTTCGCACGTACCTCACCCGTATAGGTGTTTCGGCACAGGACACAGTCTTGGACATTGCCATTACGCCCAATCGCCCGGATGCTGCCTGCCACATGGGCGTTGCGCGGGACATTAGTGCACTCTTCGACCTACCGCTCCAGCGGCCCGAATTAAGTGTGTCCAAGGTGGGTGGAGAAGCTGCGCGCCACGTCTCCGTTACCATCGAATGTCCACACAAATGTCGGCGCTATGTAGCGATGCTGGTACGCGGCGTGACGATTGGAGACTCTCCACTCTGGCTCCTGCGACGCATGCGCGCCATTGGGCTACGCCCCATAAACAACGTGGTGGATATCACCAACTTCGTCATGCACGAATGTGGGCAGCCACTGCACGCATTCGACTATGACGATATTGCGGGCAGCTCCATCGTTGTGCGCGCGTCCACAGCAGGTGAATCAATCACTACGCTCGATGGCAAGACGCGTGCACTACCCCCCGGTACGGTACTCATCTGCGATCAGCAGCGCCCCATAGCCGTAGGCGGTATCATGGGGAGCGAAAACTCTGAGGTCGAAAGCAGTACGGTAAATGTACTGATAGAGAGCGCGTACTTTGACCCCTCGGCCACGCGTCGGTCGGCACGTGCGCTCGGCTTGGGCACCGATGCCTCGTATCGGTTTGAGCGTGGCGTTGATTCGAACGGGCAGGCTTGGGCAGCCGCTCGCGCGGCCGCGCTGATTGCCGACCTGGCAGGCGGCACTGTGGTGGAAGACAGAGTCGATGCCCACCCGAATCCACTCATTATGCCGACCATCGCCCTGCGCCATGCCCGCATAGCCAGGATTCTTGGGACCGAGGTTGCGGCGCCGGAAGTGGAAAGGATCCTTACCGCGCTCAGCTTTGAGGTCTCCGAAGCTGGACCAGACACCTGGCAGTGCCGCGTACCGTCCCACCGCCCGGATGTGTCGCAGGAAATCGACCTCATCGAAGAGGTTGCGCGCATCCATGGGCTTAACAATATCCCGTTGCTTCACGGTACACAGCTTCCCGGCTCAGCCCCGCACGCGCGTCCGGAAGAGCTTCTGCGCACCGAGGTATACGGCCTGCTTGGCGGTCGAGGTTACAGGGAGATCTACACCAACAGCCTGCTCTCCAAGGCCGAAGCGGAGCAGTTTTGCAAACCCGTCCTGGCAGCACGAGGCCCCGTAGTTGAGACGCTCAATGCCGTGTCTCAGTCGATGACAACGCTTAGACCCAGTCTTGTGCCCGGGGTTCTGCGAGTTATGCAACACAACCAGAATCATGGTCAGGAGGTCTTGCGCTTCTACGAATTTGGGCATGTCTTTCATCGCGTTCATGAACAAGTTTCCTTCATACCCGGGTTTTCCGAATACGACGCGCTGATCCTGGCTATGAGCGGCCCGCTCGGCCCTGCAGAGTGGGGAGAAACAACGCGAGTAGCCGACTTCTTTGACCTGAAGGGCGATGTCGAAACACTCTTGGAAGTGTTGCGCGTCCCGAATGTCACAACGGAGTCGTCCTACGAGCCCACCGCACTGACGCAGTACCATGTCACCATTTTTTCCGACGGCACTGAGATAGGTCGGATGGGGCGTTTGGCGGATGCGGTCAGCATCGCTCGTGACATAAAGGCCCCAGTGTTCTTTTCCGAATTCAATTGGACGCGACTGGTGCTTCATGCCAGGAATCATGTCGCACGGCACTACCGACCGATTAGCCGGTACCCAGTCGTCACGCGCGACATTTCCTTGACGGTGGATCGCGCGGTGCCTGCGAGACAGATGGTTGCAATCATCGAAGTGGCCGGGCAGCCGCTCTTGCGGGACGTAACCGTGTTTGATTTGTACGCGGATAAGGAGGTTGGCAACGCCAAGCAAAGCATCGCCTTCTCGCTTCGCTTTGGCGCGCAGCGCACCCTGCGTGACGATGAGGTAGAAAGGGCCGTCCGTGCTATCGTGCAGGCGCTGAACGACGAACACGGCGTACAATTGCGTGGACCAGCGGCGTCGCCCGACGCGTAGAATATGATGCGGCAAAGCGTTAGATTTCTCCCGTTCGAACCCGTGGGAAATGAGTAAGACCGAGCAGTCCACCTCAAATATGGCGCCGAAGGCGGACGAAGACGGTACGCCATCGTTCTCGTCGATCCAAAGTGCTGAATCGCTTCGCAATCTGCGGGACCTGGTAAAGCAGGCCTCAAAAGAGCTGCGCCGCCTCAAGAAAGAGAACGCGGCATTGGCCGAGCGCATCCAGGAGTTGGAGGGCGGCCCCAAGATCGACCCCGACGCAGCGGTGCTTGCGTTCGATGAGGAGCCCGAGCGGCTGCGCACTACGGTAAAGGGCTTTATCCAGGCCATCGACAACTATCTGGCTGAGGACGAGGAGTAGCATGCAGAAATCTATCCGTGTCCAGATCCTCGGTAAGGAATACCCGCTCCGTGTTGATGAGAATGACGAAACTTCTATGCGTGAGGTGGCCGATACCGTAGACATGCGCATGCAGAACTTTAAGGCCAAGCACCCGGATCAGCCAGACCTCGTCGCCGCAGTGGTCTCTGCACTCGCCTTGGCCGAGGAAGTGTTGGCCATGCGGGACACTTCAAGCACCGTACTGCAAGCCATGCACCGCGAGATGCTCCTAATGGAAAAAGAACTTATAGACGCCATGTCGTAACATGGAACCGCGGTTGGCACTGCAGGGTATTTTGGGTGTGCGGCTGCTTGGCGTCCGCAGTGGTCTTGGCTGTGTTGAACCGACAATGGTATTAAAGGAAGCTGCTCTTCGGATCTGGACATCAGACCTCAGCCCTTGCAGGGGTCTCCGCTACGCGGAGCCGAGGAAGGCGGAAGGGTTTGGGGCAGTGCCAATCGTGTAACCCAGGGTTCTTTTTACCCGCCACTGCGGATGCGAGGCATGTCGCCTCATCGCCCGAAGGGTGACTGCATGAGGACATTTAACGAGGAAGGTCTTGGACGGTACACTACTTACCGTCCTGCTGTTGGCAATAGCGTTTGGTTTGGGCATTGCGGTGCAGCGCTGGCTCCTGAAGCGGGTCACAGCTTCACGCATAGAAGAAGCCGAACAAGAAGTACAGCGCCTCTTGTCCGGCGCCAAAGATGAGGCTCACAAGTACCGCGAAGAGTATGTCAAAGAAGTCAAGGCGGCCCTTGCCGAAGAGCGTAGCGCGTTCGAAGAGGAACGGGAACACGCACGGCATCTGTTGCGCCGGTCCAGACAAAAAGCGGAGCGCCGTGAGCGCAAGATCAACAGCAGGACACAGGGACTAAACGAGCGCGACGCGCTCCTTCACAAGGCCGCCGCTGCACTGAAGGCGTTGCAGCGCGAGGCCGAGAAAACAAACCGCCATGCGGAGCTTCTTCGTGCCAATGCCGATACGCTCCTGTCCAAAACGACTGCGCGGAGTAGCGCACTGAAGGATCAGGAAGCCGCCTTGTCTACACGCGAAGAGGCAATTGCGGCCAAGAGTGGCGAGCTGGACGTAGTCATCGAGCAGCAGACCAGGCGCCTCGAAGAAATCAGCGGACTGTCTGCCGAAGATGCACGCGAGGAGCTCAAGCAACAGCTGATAGAAAGCGCGAAGCGCCAGGCCTCGACGCACATCCAAAAGGTACAGGAAGAGGCCAAACGCACCGCCCGCCACAGCGCACGCAAAGTCGTCTTGACCGCCATCCAGCGCACTGCGGCAAGCCTGTCGATGGAAACCACGGCAAGTGTGGTATACCTCGACTCGGACGACCACAAAGGCCGTATAATCGGGCGTGAAGGACGAAACATACGGGCATTTGAATCGGCCACCGGCACCGAGGTCATTGTAGACGATACGCCTAGTGCCGTGGTACTCTCGTGCTTTGACCCAGTCAGGCGCGAAGTCGCCCGGCGTGCACTCCAGTCCCTCGTCAGTGACGGACGCATTCATCCGGCCAGCATAGAAAGAACCGTCAAGGCGGCTGCAACGTCCTTGGAGGAAGAGCTCACTGAGGTCGGGGAGCGTGCCGTGATCGACCTGAACATTCACGGCCTCCATTCAGAGCTGATCCGGCTGGTGGGTCGGATGCGCTTCAGGACAAGCTATGGCCAGAACCTGTTGGCCCACTCCGTGGAAACGGCCCGTATCGCCTCCCTCATTGCCGTAGAAATCGGGCTTGATCCGACGCTCGCGCGCCGTGCGGGTCTCTTGCACGACATCGGCAAAGTAGTCATGGAAGCTTCGGACCGACCCCATGCTCTGGTGGGTATGGAATTGTGCAAGCGATATCGCGAAGACCCCGAGGTATGCAACGCCGTAGGTGCGCATCATGATGAGATTGAGATGACCGCACTCATCTCTCCCATCGTTCAGGCCGCCGACGCCATTAGCGGCGCCAGGCCAGGTGCGCGCCGTGCTACTGTTGAGGAATATATCCGACGGCTTGAGCAGCTGGAAAGACTCGCGTCGTCATTCGAAGGTGTGAATCGTGTATTTGCCTTCCAGGCTGGCCGAGAGATTCGGGTTCTGGTGGACCAGAATCGCATCACTGACGAACAGGCCAACGCCCTTTCGACGGAAATCTCCAAACGGATTGAAGATGAGGTTCGCTACCCCGGCCAAATCAAGGTAACCGTAATCCGGGAAGTGCGTGTCACCGCGTATGCCAGATAACCTGTACTTCACATGCGCTCACTGGTCCTCTTGCTTTTGCTCTCTGCTACCGCCTGTACCTCCGAGAAGGCCATGCGCATGGAGCACGCGCGTACCCTCACGCAGGAGATGACGATCGTGGACGGCCATATCGATCTACCGTACCGTATGACGGATTTCCCCGAAGATGTAAGCGGCCCTACTATTGGAGGTGACTTCGATTTCCCGCGCGCCGCGGCCGGCGGGCTCAACGCCCCCTTCATGTCGATCTACATCCCGAGCACCCGCCAGGAGGTCCCAGGTTCAGCGCTGCAACTGGCGGACTCCCTCATAGATATGGTCTACCAGATTGCAAATGCCGCGCCGGACAAGTTTGCCGTGGCAACCTCTACGGCCGATATCCATCGCCACAAAGCGGCCGGCCTGGTATCGCTACCCATGGGCATGGAAAACGGAGCCCCGATCGACAGCCTCGCCGACCTTCAGTACTTTTTTGACCGAGGCATCCGATATATCACACTAACCCACGCACGGGTCAACCAGATCAGCGACTCATCATACGACACGACGCGCACATGGGAGGGGCTGAGCCCGTTTGGCAAGCTGGTCGTCGATGAAATGAACCGGATTGGCATCATCGTGGATGTGTCGCACGTAACCGATAGCACAATCTGGCAAGTGTTGCGTCGCTCGAAGGCACCGGTGCTTGCATCGCATTCTTCGGCGCGCCGCTTCACACCAGGGTGGGAACGAAACATGAGCGATGAGCTCATTGAGGCACTGGCTGCGCGTGACGGCGTGATCATGATCAGTTTTGGGTCGACGTTCTTGCGCAGCGGATATCGCGCCCGGCAACAAGCGATGCGCGAAGCGATTGAAGCACACCTGTCAGAAGCCGGCATAGCTCGGTATTCGACGGAAGGCGTACGCTACTTTGAATCAGAGCGCAAGGCAAACCCCATTGGGACGCTGCAAGACGTGGCAGACCACATCGATCATGCCGTCGGACTCGTAGGCGTGGACCACGTCGGGCTTGGCTCCGACTTTGATGGGGTTACCGCCCTCCCTTCCGATCTGCAGGACGTGTCCATGTATCCACTCCTTGTCGCCGAGCTCTTAAAGCGTGGCTATTCGGACGCGGACCTGGCCAAGATACTTGGCGGCAACGCCTTACGGGTGTGGGAAGGCGTTGAGCGTGTAGCCGCTGAGCTCCAGGCAGCCACTAACGCGCCGTAACGCGATCGCTCACGTATGACACGACGCCATCTTGCGGGATGCGCTCCTGTGCGAGCGTATCGCGATTGCGTACTGTGACCGTTCCATCTTGCATTGTCTGCCCATCAATGGTGATGCACAACGGGGTTCCCGCTTCGTCCATGCGGCGGTAGCGCCGGCCGATAGAGCCGCGCTCATCATAAAAGATGTTATACGCTGCCCGTAGCCCGTCCGAAATCTTGCGCGCAAGCGTAGGCATGCCCGCCCTACGAACCAGCGGAAACACCGCGGCCTTCAACGGCGCGAGTGCCGGTGCAAAGCCCATCACGGTGCGCATTGCGCCGTCAACCATTTCCTCTCGGTACGCTTCGCAGAGCAGCATCAGGATGGTGCGGTCCAGGCCTGCGGATGTTTCAACCACGTACGGGACATAGCTCTGTCCGGTAGTCTGCTCGAACACCTGCATCTTCTTGCCAGCATGCTCCTGGTGCCGCGAGAGGTCGTAATCAGTTCGCGAGTGGATGCCTTCGATCTCCTGCCACCCGAAAGGGAAACGGTACTGGATATCCACCGCAGCATCGGCATAGTGCGCCGGCTTTTCGTGCTCATGCCAGCGAATCTTGGCTTCAGGTACCCCGTTGCCGCAGTGCCATTGCCAACGCTTTTCCTTCCAGGCTTCGTACCACGCCTGCTGAGAGCCGGGCTTCACGAAGTACTGCATCTCCATCTGTTCAAACTCCCGCATACGGAAGATAAATTGGCGAGCTACGATTTCGTTACGAAACGCCTTTCCGACCTGGGCGATGCCGAAGGGTATGTGCAGGCGCGCCGTGTCGCGCACGTTGTATGTGTTGACGAAGATGCCCTGGGCGGTCTCCGGTCGCAGGTAAATCCGGGTATCGCTGGAGGCAACGGCCCCAGCATGCGTTTCAAACATCATGTTGAACTGCCGCACTTCGGTCCAATCGAAGGCTCCGGAATCGGGTGCACGAATCTCCTCCTCCATGATGATCGCGTGCAGTGCCCTTGGCAGGTTTTCCGAGTGCAGCGCAGCCACAAGCCGGCTGTGGACAGCATCGGCCCGGTCTATCTTGCCGCTCTGGCGAAGCTTTTCTATGTAATTCTCAATAAGCTGATCAGCCTTATAGCGCCGATTGGACGCTTTGTCATCGATCAGCGGGTCATGAAATGCCTCCACATGTCCCGACGCCTTCCACACAGCGGGGTGCATGAGTATCGCAGCATCAATTCCTGCGATGTTGTCGTGCGCGTAAACCATCGCGCGCCACCAGCGCTCTCGGACGTTGCGTTTGAGCTCGACGCCCAACGGGCCATAGTCATAGGTGGCTCCCAAACCACCATAGATCTCCGACGAAGGGAATATGAAGCCCCGCCGCTTGGAAAGCGAGACGATCTTCTCTAGCTGACTACTCATTGGATGGTTTTTCGTGGGCGCTATCTATACAAGGACGACGCGCTCAGTACGTAAGGGCTCGTCAGAGGTGGTGGAGCAACCAAGTAACCATCTGTTCATTCGTCGGAAAAACTTGCATATGGCGCGTCAGTGCCTGCATAGCCTCAATGGGGCGGCGACTGTTTAGGGCCCGAAAAAGCCGGTGATACTGATGTGTCATGTCACCCAGCAGCAACTCCTCGTTGCGGGTCCCGGTCTTGCGCAGGTTGATGGCTGGCCATATGCGCTTGTCCGCCATCTCGCGATCCAGCACTATCTCCGCGTTGCCCGTGCCCTTGAATTCTTCAAAGATAACCTCATCCATACGGCTGCCCGTCTCTATGAGCGCCGTGGCAATGATCGTCAGTGAGCCTCCCCCCTCAATGTTACGAGCGGCGCCGAAGAGGCGACGGGGAATCTTCATGGCACCCGCGTCCAGCCCCCCGGACATGGTTCGCCCGGATCCCTCGCCCCAGAGATTGAAGGTGCGCCCCAGTCGGGTGAGCGAGTCAAGAAGCAGCACGACATCGCGATTCAACTCCGCCAGCCGCTTGGCGTGCTCCAACGCCAGCACCGAAACGCGGACATGATTGATCTCCTCACGGTCACTGGAAGAGGCGAAGATCATCGCATTGGTGGATCGCTTGAAGTCCGTCACCTCTTCCGGGCGTTCATCAACCAGCAGTGCTACCTGCGATATCTCGGGGTGGTTCTGCGTGAGCGAGGCCGCGATTTCCTTGAGAATGATAGTCTTACCCGTGCGAGGCGGAGCTACGATCAGGGCTCGCTGGCCCTTGCCGATAGGGCAGGCAAGGTCAACCACGCGCATGGTGATGTCAGCGGCTCCCTTGACAAGGTTCAGCTTGCTTTCGGGATAAATGATTTGGCCCGATTCAAAGAGCTCCGCCTGGGCCCACTCTTCGGGCGACACCCCCATGATCTTGCTTACGCGATGCACCTGCATGTCGCCTTTGCGGCCCGGGCGCAAAGTCCCTTCCAGGATGCTGCCATCTCGGAGATGTAACCGGCGGATCAGTGGTGGCGGACAAAACGGGTCATCGTCCCCCTTGGGCAAGTCGGATCGAATCTGGCGGACAAAGCCGAATTTCTTGTCGCCTATGAACTCCAAGATCCCGCGAAAACGTTTTTCAGCCATACAAAAGCCACCTGCTATTCATAGCTTGTCTTGCGCGCTGGCACGTTGATGGACAAAGGGCAGGGCCGCCGAATGTGCGGTCCACAGTACACGGTGCAAGGTTGCACCTACCAGAGAGGCTAAGTCTCAAGATACACGCTTCAGCAGAAAAGTGCATGACCTGTACGACAGATCTTGAAGAGACACTCTGGCAGCAAGGCTTTGCACACGTAGCTGGCATCGACGAGGCAGGCCGTGGCGCACTGGCCGGGCCTGTGGTCGCGGCGGCCGTCATCCTTCCACAGGGCGTCGTCCTACCTGGCGTCAACGACAGCAAGAAGCTGCGAGCCTCGATGCGAGAAGAGCTCTTCTGCACCATTTGTGACCGTGCCGTAGCCATATCCGTCGGTTCGCGCTCACCTGCACAGATTGACGCGGTCAACATCCTACAAGCGACGCTTCAGGCCATGCGCGAGGCTGCCGGCACACTACGCGTGCCACCAGACTACGTACTAATTGATGGCAACCGCGCATTTCGGGACAGCCCCTGGCCGGTGCGCGCGGTAAAGCAGGGCGATGCCCGCTGCCAGTCCATTGCCGCAGCGTCCATCATCGCCAAAGTGTCGCGCGACAGAACCATGCGGGCATTGCACATGCATCATCCAGCATACGGCTGGCTCACCAACGTAGGCTACCCGACCCGCGCCCACTATGCTGCGCTGGCGGCTTCCGGTCCAACGCTGCATCATCGCCGATCGTTCAGGCTTTGTGCCGCGTAGGCACTCACGGCCCGGACCGCCGCGCGTACGAGTGCGCGATGGTTTTCCACCGGCCTGATAGTGATGTGTGCGCGTTCATAGAATGGCGCCCGCTTCGCCAGCAGACCGGCAATCTTCTCACACAGCGCAGGGCCGGGCAGGCGCCGGCCAAATTCATCCCTGAGCAGAGGTCGCACCAGGGGATCGGACACCAGCCGGCGCTGCAGCTCTTCTACGGGCACCTGTAGATACAGCACGATACCATGGGTAAGGGCCCAACGTAGGTTGCCTTCGCGGACCAAAGCCCCGCCGCCAAGGGCGTAAACGACCCCTGGCTGCGCCGAACGCAGCGCGGCCGCTTCCAACGCCCTAAAGCGTGCCTCGCCACCCTGCGCAAAGATGTCAGCAATGCTCTGGCCTGCGCGGTCCGCAATGACGACATCAAGGTCCGCAAAACGGAGATTCAGCGCTTCTGCCAGCGGCCGGCCGAGCGTACTCTTGCCGCTGCCCATGAAGCCTGTCAGAAACACCTTGGTGTCACTCAGCCCCGCGTGCATTTCGCGCCAGAGTGCCTAAAAGCGGTGCTTCACCTGCAGCCCCACCGTCACAGCCGAAAGGTCGCTCGTCGAGTAATTTCCGTGTACGGGCTCGGTTCCACCCTTGCGGAGGTTGGGCTCGTGGCTGCGCAGCGGATCCCACACCAAGTCGTCACTTTCGAAATTAAGATACATGATGAACTGCGCCTTGAGCCCAATGGAGAACCGCTCTGACAAGTGCCGGTCGGCCCCAACCATCAAGTGGATCGCCGGAGTGGTAGCCCGCATGACGGCTTGGCCGTCACTGAAGGTGCCTGCAAGGTTCTGGCGGATTTCGTCGCCATTGGGCTGGTCCGAACCAGTCTTAATTGCGTCCACATCCTTGTTGCGCGCCCAGAGGCTGGTGTATCCAGCGGCTGTGAGGGCCACACCCCCACCGGCCCCTACATACAGCCCAATGGGACGCTCGCCCAACGTGTGATCAAGATATACGTTCACAAAGACCCCATTGGCAGAAACGGAACCCAGCCGCTCGCGCGCAAGAAAAATCTCCTGTGTCAGCTTTTCCTGGTTAGATCCGGTCGCCTCTCCCACAAGCGCAGCGTCGTCGTAGGTCACTTTCCATACTGCATGCTCAGCCTCGAGTCGGAGCCACGGTCTAACCTGATATCCAATTGACAGGTTGCCGATCAGGCCGCCCGCGCCTGCGAATTCCGCCTTCCATCCATTGCCAGCGCCCCGATTCGGATCGGTACAGCCGGGCACGCTGGCATACTGCGGGTTGATGAACTCGTCACAAAGGCTGGATCGGTCATTGCTGTTGCCATTCATGGTCACACCAGGGGCAACGCCGCCACCAAACTCCGCGCCCAGATACCAATGATTCTGCGCAAGGGCGGGAACCGAGTAGAGCACACCGAAGGCCAACAGCCCTGCAGCCGTGATGAACTTTTCCATAACTGCTTTGTGTTCTGTGTCAAAGGATAAGGTAAACCATAATTCCGCGCAAAGGATGCGTGGAGCTGGACTACGTGGTCCTATGCGAGTGAAGGCCTCGGATCACCGTCGTCTCAAAACTGCCGTATCGGTTGAAGTGCTCCTGGCGAACCCTGAATATTGCCACGTTCGGCGCCGCACAATTCCACGGGATGCTGTTCGCCCCAGGAATATGGCCGCCCCAAAGGGCACCCTCCTGCGGATTGGCTGACATGTGCAGCAACTCGCCCCTCGACTCTGCTGGCGAAGAACCCTTCACCAGAACTCTGCCAGATGTGCAAGCAAACTGTCGCGGAATGCTCGAATGGCCCCATTGTGCAGGCGAACGCTATAGTGGGTCCGCGAGAAAAATGGGATCACCCTGGTCGCATCACGACCTTTCGCACACCACCGTTCAGGACGGCCGCGTATTTGTGTCTGGCCAATTTGCAGGCGCAGAAATCCTGCGTCGCCCACCAGTTGATTTTGTTGCCATTACGGTTAGCGTACAGTAGCGGCTTTAGTGCGATTCGAGTTGTATCAAAGGTGTATCGAGCCCACACGATAGCGGTACCGAAAGCGAATTGACTATGAGTGAGATGCTATTGCGGTACGGGTTCACGATCCAGTGGCAGCTGCTCCTATGGCTTGTGCAGAAACCCAGCGTACTCTAAAAGCGACCGGTCCATGTGCTGGGGTTGGTGCGGATCGGGGCTCAGTGGTCGAAGAGCAGGCGAGCCGGATCGGGCCGCACTGGCGTCAGCCTTCTTGTCCAGCAAAGGTGCCAGACCTGCTGATCATGCGGGCGCTGATAGAGGGGCTGCGTAACGATTCGATCTTGCGGTGCCTGTGCGCCTGGCAGGAAACGCGAGGGCGGGGTGAGTCGACTTTTTCGCGGACGCGGCCCGCTCCGCAGCGTGATTCTTCATTCCCTTTGGCGACATGCACTCTGACTGGTGCCAACTGTATCGCCTGGTTGCTTGGTTTATCCGGCAGCAGACTCTATCTGAAGATCATCGTGACCTTGCGATCAGTGCCTGTAGCGCCGCCGCTGAATGCACTGATCATGTGAGCCGAGATGAACATCCACCAGCGAATGGAGGAGCCACGACACCCCGCTTGATTCACGTAAGAGCCAACTCACCGCACGCACTAAACGGATATATTCTGCAATTCGGAGCTGGAACATGTGAAGCATCTGAAGACGGAGTATTGTGAGTTTGTCGGTACGCGGCTCGACCAGCTGAACGTCAAACGGAGTTTCGGAATCTGGAATACTTGACTCGATTCCTGTTTTGCCTGGCCGTAGCGATCAATCGCCGGTACGTAGCATGTGTGCGTGCTACGAAAAGCACTCCAGTAGCCGTAATATGGATACGCGGAGCGATGCTGCTCCGAGACTGGCTTCAACAGTGCAGGCATCAAGGCAGCCTGCCAGAATCGCATGAGGGGCTCGGCCGTGGCAGTTTGCATTAGTGACAAAGCTTAAGACACCCACGCAATAGGACCCGTGACATATCGCCTGCTGATAGAATATGACGGCAGCGCCTTTTGCGGGTGGCAGCGCCAACATGGTCCGCCGTCGGTGCAAGCGGCGCTGGAAGAGGCGCTGGCCATCGTGCTGCAAGTACCAACGCCCATTACAGGCGCGGGGCGTACCGACAGCGGCGTCCATGCGCGGGGACAGGTGGCACACTTTCAAGCGTGTGCTCTGGATACCGGGCACGTGCAGCGATCGCTTAATGGCCTCACACCCCCTTCCGTCGTCGTGCACGCACTTGAAGTCGCACCCGACGGCTTTAATGCACGGTTTGATGCCACCAGTCGGCGCTACCACTACTACGTAAACTGCGAGAATACCGCTCTAGAGCGGCACTTTCGCTACATGTTGCCCTACTCCGTTTGCTTCGGCGCCATGAATGAGGCAGCGACACACCTGCTTGGAGAACATCACTTCGGTGCCTTCTGCCTTCACCGCTCCGCGACTCGCAACCGGGTGTGCAACGTTACGCGTGCGCAGTGGATGCCCGAATCGCGCCCGCACGAATGGCGCTTCGAAGTCGAAGCCAACCGATTCTTGCACGGCATGGTGCGCGCAATAGTCGGCACGCTGCTCGACGTCGGGCGGGGCAAGCGGCCCATGAAAGACGTAGCACGCACCCTGGACTCGCGCGATAGACGAAAAGCCGGGCCAGCGGCACCACCCTATGGCCTAGTGCTGGAATTCGTCCGCTATGCAGAGTAGAACCTCTTTTTCTCCCAAGGGGTACCATCCTTATTCCCAAACGGTGGTATGCCATGTCGCGCGTTTTGGCGCTATTGATCGTCGTAGTGTTGGCGGCATGCGAACGCCCGTTCGTAGACGCTAGCCAGCCGGATGTGGTAATCTTGTCGCCGGACCTCTCGGAGGCCCTGCAACAGACTCATTTCATTCTTAAGATCCGCGCAGGATCGTTTCGCGACATCGAAACGGTCTCGGTCAACGGCGTACCGATGCAGTATGCCAGTAGTGATCGGGTCTGGTCCCTCCCGCTGAACGCGCGCCGCGGCCTTAACGAGCTCATTATTGAAGCATCCGACGTTGAGGGGGTCAGCAGCCTTGACACAGCGTACGCACTGTACATTCCCTCGCAATATGTAGCCAACAGCCCGGCATTGCCCGCAGGGCGTGGAGGCCACACGACAACTCGAACACGCAACCAGGATCTTCTCGTGATCGGCGGCGCTTCGCGCGTTGGGGGACCCGCTCATGCGACGTTGTACGTCATGTCGCCACCTGGAGGCGGGTTTACTGCCTCCAGTGCGCGACTTGCGGAAGCCAGGACCGGACACACGGCCACGCTATTAGCCGACGGGCGAGTTCTCGTGCTGGGTGGTAGCCGCACTGACGACGTCGTTAGCGTTGCGGACCTGGTTGAGACACCTGAAGTCTACGACCATTCCGCACGCACATTCGAGGATTGGGTGGTCATTGGAGAGCCCATACGCCGGGCCTTGCACACCACCGTGTATCGCCGAACCAACGAAGGCGAGTTCGTGTATCTGTACGGAGGCTTGGGCGACACACGATATGGTAGTGATCCGGCCTTTGGCGTACGCCCAGACCTTCGGACTTTTCGCATACTCAACGACACACTCTTTGCCGAGAACTCGCTGGCGACCGCACCATATCTGGGGGACGAGATCTACGGGCACACGCTCAACCGCATCCAGATCGGGCCCTACTTCGTCTTTGGTGGCCGTTTTGATACGAGCGTCCAGCAGGAAGCAAGCTTCAGCATAGAATTCACGTCCTCGCAGGGAGTTCGCCTCGACGACGTTCCGCCGCTTCAAGTACCACGGACACGCCACTCAGCGGCCCCCATCCTCAACAACCTTCTCCTCATCTCCGGTGGGCGTCAGCATTCTGCATCAAATATTGTCCTTGAAACCGAGCTATTCTCCCAGGCGTCTGGAACTGTGTTTCGCGTGAGCCGACGGCAGCCGATCTTATCAAGATTCGGCCACACCGCCACGACCATGGAACTTGGTGAAGTGCTGATCATCGGTGGTTTTGGCCCTGATGGAACTGCTCGGGCCGCTTCAGAGTTTTTTGTTGTCTTACCCGAAAGCCCGCAAGACTAGAGCTTATGGACCTCGGACCGATTCTTCGCGCACTCGTAGTGGCAATCGTTCTGGTACTTGCTGTAATCGTGCTTTCGTTCCTGCTTCCGATCGTTGCATTTCTGCTCAGGATCGCCATATTCGTGCTGGTTGCGCTGCTGGCCATCGCGGTCGTTCTGCGACTTGTTGCGATGTTCCAGCGGCCTAAGCGGTGGTAAGTCTTTCTTTGCTCCTGGCGCCGGACCGGCGCTGGATGAAGGCCGCACTGCGCGAGGCCGAGCGGGCGCTCGAAAAGGGCGAAGTGCCCGTGGGTGCAGTCGTCACCCACCAGGGTCAGGTTGTCGGTCGGGGCCACAACCTTGTCGAGTCTCTCTCCGATCCCACCGCACATGCTGAGATGATTGCCATCACGTCAGCGTGCGAAACCCTCCGGTCCAAATCCCTGAAGGGCTGCTGCCTGTATGTCACACTGGAGCCCTGCCCCATGTGCGCGGGCGGAATCGTCCTGTCCCGATTGGACCGACTTGTATTTGGCGCATTCGACGAAAAGGCGGGCAGCGCCTCAACGCTGTACAACATCGTGCAGGACGCACGTCTCAACCATCGGGTTGCAGTGATCTCCGGCCTTGAAGCCGAGAGTTCAGCCGAGATGCTTCAGGCGTTTTTTCGGTCAAGGCGGAGCACCTAGCGCACGAGCGCCGCACCTGCAGTCTCTCCAGCGACCTTCGACTGCCAATCCTGAAGGATTAAAGACGTCAGCAGCCGCACGGCTTACTGCCCCCAGCCCATTTCTGGCAGTCCTCAGCCAATCCACACTTACTAAAAGACGTGGGTAGTGAAACCTCGCAGCATATGCCAGTGCTAGCATGCGCCCACGCCCGCGAATCTCCGTAGATTCCACATGTCCTAACTGTGGTGCTGCCAGCTGCCGAAAAGAGTATTCGCCCATCACGGCAGCCTGGTCCATGAGCCCGCCCAGATTCAGTCGTGACATGGCGCTGGCCGCCGCAAGGACGACAGGTTGTCACAAAGAGCGCTGCCGCGGCTGGTATGGGGCCACGCAATCTCCAGGTCCTTGACCATCGTGGCACTGATCGGGTGCCCCGATTCGTAACCCCCTTCGCTCGAGTGACGGTATTCGGCGCGATGCCCCACTGCTTCAATATGAAAAGGCGCTGTTTCGGCTCATCGTCGAGTGGATATCGTCAGCAACGAGTAGCGTGTGCGAGTCCTCGCAGCGCCGATGAAGTTGCAGGTAAAAACCCGGAGATGGAATTCGATGACCTTCCTCTGCCTTGATCGGCACTACGATCAAAGCCACCACCTCTTTGGGACATACTTGGTGCGCGAATAGGCCCGCGCGCCAGTATTCAGCACAATCGTTACAGACACCATAGAGCATGTGGGTTGTGCGTCGCAGGTGCTGTACTGTTCCACCCCGACTTGCCGTAAAGCTCATTGCCCCATACGCCCTGCCATGGAGAACGCGCCGCAGAAGGTAATGGCATACAGGCACCGCGAATGGCAGTGTGCAAGCCTGACCGCAGATTCGGCACTGGAGCTGCTAAGGTGCATGCACCAGCACTCGTCGCCCAATACAGGGTCTGCCAGACGAACGCTGCATTCAATGCAGGTCGGATATTAGAACTCGGCGCCACAGATGTAGAGTAAAGCCTCGAACTGGCGCTGATGGCCTCGATCACGACCGGGTGGCAGTGCACCGTACGCGTCACCGCGATGCCGGACATATAGCCCGAAAAACGATTGCCAAAACATATTCGACCTCAATGCCTGCTGCCTGTCGTGTTGCCGGGGGATACTCCTTTGTTAATGACAACGAATAGGTTTTTCAGTGCCGCACAGTCACCCCCTGGACGCTGGTGTTACAGTAAGCGCAGCCTATTTGCAACGCGCCAGCAGTGGGAAAGAATCATGTATCCGAAACCCCCCTATTCGGGCAAGTGTTTCAGTGAGAAGAATGATCTACATGCATTCATGGTAGACATCGTCATCATTGGGGCGGGTCCGGTGGGCCTGACGTGCGGCATTGAGGCGGTACGCAGCGGCCTGGAAGCGGTGATTGTGGAAAAAGGCGCCCTGGCGAACTCAATTGTGGGGTACCCGCTCCATATGGAGTTCTTCTCCACACCGGAGCTACTGGAGATCGGAGGGCATCCGTTTCCGACCCTTCGCTACAAGCCCACGCGGGGCGAAACCCTAGAGTACTATCGCCGCGTAGCGCTCCAGGAGAACCTTGACATACGCCTCTATGAGCGTGTGCTGGGGGTTGACGGCGCGGACGGCGCCTTTCAAGTCACAACAACCAAGGGTGCGATCAAGTGCCGAAAAGTAGCGGCCGCTACAGGGTTCTTCGACGTTCCCAACCTTCTGAACGTCCCTGGAGAGAGCCTCTCCAAGGTTACGCACTATTACCGTGAGCCTTATCCGTACACGCGGCAGAAGGTCGTCGTAGTTGGTGGCAAAAACTCCGCTGCCAAAGCCGCCCTGGAGTGCTATCGGCACGGCGCAGAGGTTACGCTGGTTCACCGCGGAGCGGTGCTATCCGGCCGCATCAAGTATTGGATCAGGCCAGACTTGGAAAACCGAATCCGAGATGGCAGCATCAGGGTGCTCTTAAATACCTCCGTCAAGGCTATTGAGCCGCACCGTTTGCTTCTCAGTGGCCCGGACGGGCCGCACGCCATAGAAAACGACTACGTTCTAGCCATGACAGGGTATCGACCCGACTACGACTTTCTGGACACTTTGGGCATTGCTACCAAGGAAGATGAATACAATACGCCGGACTATGACGAGGAGTCTTTTGAGACCAACCGCCCCGGTCTATACCTCGCCGGTACTGTCTGCGGCGGGCTTAAGACGAGCCGCTGGTTCATAGAAAACGGCCGCTTTCATGCCGCGCAGATCGTGAAGCACATTACCACTGGTAAGGTATCGCCACTTCGTTTAGCGGAGCGCTACTGGAAAACCCTGGAATAGCCACTATCGCGTAACGACAACTTTCCGCGTCTCGCCGGCTTGTGGGCTTTCCGCTCGCAGCATGAACACGCCGGCGGGAAGACCATCTACCGGCATGACCAGGCGCGCCTCACCGGCGCCCAAGGTATGTCGCTGCACCCGCACGCGGCGCCCCAAGACGTCATAGAGCGCCAAGCGCAACGCCACTGGCTCGGGAGCACTCAGCGCCACGTGCAGGCGCGTCGTTGCCGGGTTGGGCCAGATGGCCGTCAGCCGCACGCCACTTATGGAGCGAGGCTTCTGCTCTACCACCGTAGGGGAGGCAATAGAGAGTCCGTATGCCACGCCATTACGGTTATCCTGCAATCCGGTGAAGGGCTCCCACTCGCTGTAGGGAGTCTCTCCAAAGTCTACGTCCCTGTCATCTGCCGTGCCGAGTATACTATCCGGCCCCGCCCCCAAGAGAGCTTTGGGATCCTGCCCCGCGTACATGAGGTCGACTTCAAAACCCGGATCGCCCGTATGGAAACTGGCAAGGATGTGCCCAGCCTCATGCGCCGCCACGTTACCGATCGCTGTGCCTATAACATCCGCAACAGTCAATGACGCCGCATACGGCACCGATGACGGTGAGTTCTGGTCGTTTGGATTCGCCAATAGGTCCAGAAGTACTACGGCCGTCTCTTCCAATGCAAAATTGCCGACATCTATCGATGCTGCTACGCCTAAGGTGTACAAGCCGATCTCTTGCTGCGTGCCGCCCACAATAACTCTGCTGACCTGCGGATTGCCCCATTCATCAGCGTGATCGCGGCTATTGCGTACCTCAAGGTGGAAGTCAGGGTTGCGCGCCGTTTGCAGGTCCGCCACCAAGTTTTCGTGGACGGTCGCCATCACCACGTCAATAATGGCGTCCTCCTCCCCCTGGAGCTGACTTGTCTCCAACAGCACGTATAGTGATGACAATTGCGCATTCGCATTGCCCCCCAGGTGGGAAGCGTCGTACTCCGCGCCATCAAAGTCTACAAACAGAGTCTGCGGCTGAAGGGCAGTGGCCAGGGGCGATCGCAAAACCCCGAGCTGCATAGCATATTCCCCGCCGCCTCGCGAAACGGCGATACTATAACGGCCCGGCGCCGTTGCTACCGCCGCTAAATTCGCATTGCCTCCTTCGTAGAGCGGCGTCTGTGGCGGATAGAGCGTGCTCCAGTTCACGTTTGTACCCATGCGTAAGGTACCGTCTCCGTCGAAAAGCAAGAGGTGGCGGGCCTCGCCTTGGACTCCGGCGCTGAAGATGTCGCCGGCTTCCAGGTCAAAGCTGAAGAAGTCGAAGTCCTGGGCCTCAAGCCCGAGTGTTAGTGTGTACGGGCCTTCGCTGCCAGCCTTGGGGCCCGATGCAGAGTCAAATGGATCGGCCGGCCAGTCCGAGTCTACGCCGCGTACGAGGACCCAATACTCTCCCGCTTCCAACGGGCGCGCCTCCAAGTAGCTGTCCGGTTCACCGGCAATTCCATTGTTGT
Source organism: Rhodothermales bacterium (assembly GCA_965218495.1). GTDB lineage: Bacteria > Bacteroidota > Rhodothermia > Rhodothermales > Bin80. Next base: position 4,484,055 of record OZ244626.1, on the reverse strand, counting down.
TCGAAAAGAGCCGGATCCCACTAGCATCATAGAGTCCCACCTTCGTGTCAAGGCGTGGCATGCTGCTGGCAGCGGTTCTAATCTCGGCCGTCACAAGCTGGTCGGCCTGTATATGCCCGATATAGTAGAAGTCGTAGTCTGCCGTGCCATTGCCAGCTGATCCATGCGGGCCGTCACCAATGAACGCCTGAAGTCTTAGGCGCTCGCCAGGGCCCAGCGGTGTGTCCCTTGCCAGCGGAATTGCTCCGTCATCTTCATCCTCAGCTTCAGGAAGGGCGCCCAGGTTTCTGGTTACGGAGTCCGCAAGTACGCCCCGCACGAGTACCGTTGGGGTCAGCGTGCGACCGAAAGAGGAAAGAAACTCCGCGCTGCCTTGATTATCGTTCCAATTTCGCTCGTTGGGCGGCTCCTGCTCTGCTACCTCCGGCAAACTGCGCACCGCTAGCACGTTTGCTGCGGCCCGCGCGCGGCTACGATGAGCCAGTTCCTGGTGCCAGAAGGCCCAATCTACCTGCGTGCCCTTAGGTAACAAGCTAAGGGCGGGGTTGGACGCTCCTAGGGGCTGTGCGCTAAGAGGAATCGTGCAGCAGAAACCAACAAGGGCAGCCAGCACTACTGCACGAGGTCCCATAGCTGGTGGTATTGAATGTTGGTCCTATCGAGCTCCAGCAGGCGCTGTACGAGCGGCCGCGCCTCTGCTACGCGATCAGTGTTAAAGTACAGGGAAGCAAGGTTGGCAACGGCCGGCTCCAAGTCGGGATTTAAGGCGATGGCCACCAGCAGGTCCGCCTCCGCCTTTAGAAAGTCCCTAAGGAGCACATGCGTGTACCCCCGGTCACTGTAGGCATCAGCGTGCTTCGGGTTCGCAGCCAAGATCTCATCTAGGACCGCTTTTGCCTGCACGTAACGCCCGTTGTGCACGTAACCCGACGCCAAGCGTCGTTTGAATTGCAGGTGAGCCGGCGCAAGCGCCACGGCCCGCTCCAAATAGGGTAGCGATGCACCAGGATTGCCAGTCTCAAGATACGAATCCCCAATCCGATAGGCCGTCCAAGCATCGTAAATGGAGTCGAGGCCTCGGGCGATCCGGGTAATCGCCTCGTAGTCGTTGCCCAGATAGTGCATCCGAATCAGGGGTGCAGCTACGGCCGTCAGCGACGACCGGGCCTGCGCCACGCGCAGGTACACAGCGGCAGAATCCAGAAAGCCCGGGTGGTCCGTGACCTCTTCGTAGTAAGTCAGGTATCCCTGCGCAATCTCTTTTGCCGTGGGCGAAGGGTCAATAAGGCTGGCCATGCGCACAAAACGCGCGCCCTCAGCGTCGCCAGTCAGCACCGTAGAACTCGTGGTGTCCGGGGTACGAATGAAATGGTCGGTGATCCGAACGTGTGGAATGTCCTTTGACCCAGACACTGGCATGTGGCACGTGACGCAATCCTCGGTGGTTGGCTTGGCGTGTAGCTGCGCCGCACCAGCTGGTTCATGGCAACTTTTGCACGCAGCGTTGTAGTGGTCCTGTCCGAGGGCCTCTATTGGAACATGCGGGTCGTGGCACGTGATGCACGTGAGGGGTTTTTCCGCTGGGGATTGGCGGAAGCACTCGCTTTGGGTCAGCCGATCAGGATGTGACGCCATGATGAACTGACGCAAGCTGTCCGCAAAGCGGGGCCAGAAGACATTTTCTATCGAGGCCAGGTCCATGCCAGGCCGAAAGTCCGCAAACGTTTTGCCTTCCTTGGGCACAGAAGCCCCTTGGACATGGCAGCCCTGGCAGATGTTAAACTGCAGCTCCACCGGCAGCTTGGCCGGGTTGACGATGGTGTAGTCGATCTCCTTGGAAACGTCTACCGCACCTCCGGTGCGCATCGCCTCGATATGGATAGAACCGGGCCCGTGGCACCTCTCGCAGTCGATGCCGTGCGGCACAGCGTCGTACTTGTTGTAAGAGCCCTCAACGATCGCAGGCATGCCGTTATGGCATGTGATGCATTTCACCACGATAGGGCGATCAAAGCGAATATTGCCGGCCCCCTTGAATCCGGGTGGCAAGTCCCAAATACTGTCCTGGGCGTACCAGGTCAGCGGCATCTGGTAGAGGTAGCCCCCTACGTCCATGATGTGGGAATTTGTATGGTGCCCTGACCCTACTATGTAGTCGATCTTCTCCGTGCGCCGGTGCACGGTATCAGTGCCGGCCAGGCGGTACTCCATGATGTACAGCGAATCGCCGCGCGCCAGGGCCTGGTAGTACAGGTTGTTGAAGTCGTCGTAGACAGGAGCCGGGCTGTCAAAGTCTGCCGTACTGTTGGCCAACGTCGCAGCTTCCCACGAGCGCCCCATCTGCGCCTGTTTGTAGGTCTCCGCCTTGTCTGGGTGGCACGTAGCGCACGCCTCGATACCAACGTACGCCGCATCCAAGTTGCGGTACTGGGGGCTACGGTCTGCCGTGCTGCAGCCCGCTGCAAGAAGCACAAGGAAGAAAAACGGTAGCCTCATCAAGCGTTGATCTGGTAATGCAGCTGCTTTTCTAGTACGCCCTCAGTAACATAGTACGAACTGCCCGTCAACGCAACCACTGTCGGGCAAGACACGCTGTGGTGCAGCCCTCGAGCGCTAGAGCGCGTCCAGAATCTGCTGCACGGCGGTGTTGCCAGGGTCAAGTGCCTGCGCCTGGGTAGCAAGGCGCCGGGCCTCTTCGTAGTTACCCGACCACGCGTGGGCTAGAGCTAAGTTTATCATGCCACCTACGTAGTCGGGTGCAAGCGCCACCGCCGCCGCGAGGCGATCAATTGCCGCTCTCAAGTGACCGTTGTTGAGATACCAGGTGCCGAGGTTCGCCTGAGCTACGGCATTGTCTGGTGCTGCAGCAGCTGCACGCTCAAAGAGCCGTCTGGCGTCCACGTTCCGGCCAGGCATCGTTGCATACATCAGCCCGAGGTTACCCAATGCGTCAGGGTTGTCTGGCTCCAGTGCAATTGCACGTTTCAGCGAGACTTCTGCCTGGTCAAAGGCGCCGTCCTGCATGTATGCGGTACCCAGGTGCGTGTGTGCAACTGCAAGCCACGGCTTTTCTGCGGCAGCCAACCGGAACTGCGCCGTAGCCTGCTGCAGGTCACCCTGCCGCTGCAGGAAGAGGCCATAGTTGATGCGGATGTCCGCCAGCGCTGGCTGCTGCACCAGTGCGCTATCATAGAGGGCACTGACTTCACCAGACGCTTGCTCCGCCTGCTCCAGTGCCTGTGCTAGCCCGTTCAGGCGCTCCGGTACCGCTCGACGTTCGATCGCTAAGCGAAGCGGTGCTACGGCCTCTTGTGCGCGACCCAGGTTAGTTAGCGTCACACCGAGCAAAAAGCTCAATTCCCCTGACGAGTTCTGCGCATGAATTGGCCCAGCGAGCGTGATGCCTCGATCCAAAAACGCACTGTCTGCCTGCTGCGTGCCATGCACGAGGTAAGCGAGCGCCGCATAGCGCTCAGCTTCTGGCCCCGAAGCGTCGCGCTCGAAATACGGCGCCAAAGCGGCTGCCTCCAACGCGTGTGCCGGCCGCAATTCCGGCATGTCGGCACCCGCGACTCGAATCCAGTGGTCAGTAAAGGACGCATGAAGAGCACCATCTGCGGGCACCTTAGGCATATGACACTGGATGCAACTTTCACCACCGGCGTGCTCGGTTACAGTCACTCCCTCGTGGCAGCTAACGCACGTCCTATCAAAGTATTCGGGTCCCTTATCGCGGAATCCCTCATGGGGATTGTGGCACGTTGTGCATGTCATGGTCGCCGCTACAAAGCACGCGCTTTGCTTAAGCCGCTCCGCGTGCGAGATCACGTCAATCGTCCCCTCTGTTTCATCTTTTGGCGCCGAAAACAGTGCCACGAAATCCTCCAGGCGCTCCGAGGGTCGAAAGTCAAACGCCTCGCGCCCCTCGCGCAGCAATGATACGGTAGTGTGCAGATGGCACTGCTGACAGATGTCCATCTGCAGCTCGCCGGATAGGTGTGCAGGATTGACGATGGTTCGATCGGCCGCGTCTCGGACCTCCGGGCTTGTGAGGCGCTCGGCCACGTGAAGGCTGCCCGGCCCGTGGCAGCGCTCGCACCCAATACCCTCAGGCACGTGGTCATACTTCCCTGTCACAAAGGGCACCGAGCCGGGATAACTGTTGTGACATGCCATGCACCGGTCCGGTACCAGACGACTGAATCGCTTATTGTAGATCTGATACCCGGGGCTGAAATCCCAAGTGGCACTCTGGGCGTACCACGTAAGCGGCATCTCGTAGAGGCGACCGGCCGACTCCGTCAAGTACGTGCGCGCTGCGTTGCCACTCCCTACTACATAGTCTATCTTTCGCACCAGCTCATGCGTCCTGTCGCCGCTGGCATCAAGACGGTACTCTACTTGGTAAAAGCTATCGCCGCGCGCGAAGACCTGGTAATAGAACCCGCTGCCTTCATGAAACAGGGGCGCCGCCCGGAAGTCCTCCACGGCATTTTCCTGCGTAAGCGGATAAAATGACCGGGCCATGCCATGCTCCTGAAAGCCCCGCCACTGGTCTTCATGGCAGTCAAAACATGCCAGATCTCCCACATATTCCGCTCCCAAGTTGGTAAAGGCGATCGGCTCCGTATCCTGTCGTCCGCTTGGCGAAGTGCAGCCGGTCGAAAGCCAAGCCCAAAGCGGCAAAATCAGTACCCAGGCACCCCGCTGCATCGACTTCATCGGGTGTTGGCCATCGCCCAAAACAACCTGCTTCTGCAACTCCTGCATATCCCATACCTTCCGGCGCGCACCCTAAACTTACGAGCCATGCGCTATTTCATTGCTGTATTCCTGTCGGTTTTTGTTTGCACGCGCGGTGTGCAGGCCCAGAGCGGACGCATACCTGTGGCAGCGGAGCATGGGATGGTCGTTTCAAGCCACCACCTGGCCTCAGTGGCCGGCATGCGCGTGTTGGAACAAGGGGGCAACGCTGTTGATGCAGCAGTAGCCACGGCCTTTGCCCTCGCGGTCACGCTCCCGTCTGCCGGCAACATCGGGGGAGGTGGCTTTCTGGTCTACCATGGTGCGAATGGCCATGTGACTTCATTCAACTTCCGCGAAAAAGCTCCTCTCGCTGCCACACCTACGATGTTTCTGGGTGAGGACGGCAAAGTGCACGACAACAGTAACCATGAGGGCATACTTTCTGTTGGCGTTCCAGGTACGGTCGCCGGCTTGGTGCTGGCCCACGAGCGGCTCGGCCGAACGCCCTGGTCCGATTTGGTGGAACCGGCCATTAGTTTGGCGGCCGAGGGATTCCCGTCCACGCGAGATATACAGGGGTTCTTGCGGCTTCTTAGCCACGAGGACGATCCGCTATACAGCGCCACGCGCGCAGCGTTTCTGAGGAACAGCACGGCGGTCTATGAGCCAGGCGAAGTATGGAAGCAGCCCGATCTTGCGGCCTCGCTGGAGCGAATTCGGGACAGGGGCCACGATGGCTTCTACACAGGCGAGACGGCGCGCCTGCTGGCCAAGTTTTCTGCCGAGCACGGCGGCCTCATTACGATAGAGGATTTGGCCCTTTACCGGGCTGAAGAGCAGGCTCCCGTGCAAGGGACGTACCGGGGCTTTGATGTTTACTCTATGGCGCCGCCCAGCAGCGGTGGCGTTGCGTTGGTCGAAATGCTGAACATCCTTGAAGGGTACGACCTGAAGGACATGGGGCACAATTCGGCTCAGTACCTTCACGTGCTTACAGAAGCGATGCGGCGTGCCTTTGCCGACCGTGCAGAGCACTTGGGCGATCCCCATTTTAACCCCGACATGCCCATCGAGCGGCTAACGTCAAAAGCATATGCTGCGCGACTTCGCGAAAGCATAGACCTCGCGCGCGCCTCGGTAAGCGATTCTTCCCGCTTCGCGGGATTGTACTCGAGCTACGAAAGCGAGGAAACCACGCACCTCTCCGTGATGGACGGAGAGGGCAACGCAGTCTCCCTAACGTACACACTGGAATACGGGTACGGCTCCCGCATTGTGGCTACGGGGACAGGATTTTTGCTCAATAACGAGATGGGAGACTTCAACCCCATTCCTGGTCGAACCGACTCGCGCGGCACGATAGGTACGCCGCCCAATGTGGTGGCTCCGAAGAAGCGTATGCTGTCCAGCATGACGCCCTCAATTGTGGCACGTGATGGGAAACCTGTACTTGTTGTGGGCACCCCTGGTGGGCGCACGATCATCAACACGGTCTTACAAGTTATCCTTAATGTCATCGACCACGGCATGAATGTTGGGGAAGCCGTTGAGGCGCCCCGCATCCATCACCAATGGCTACCTGATGTGACGAGTTTCGAGTCGCTGGGGATTTCGCCAGACACCAAGCGGCTGTACGAAGCGCTGGGGCATCAGGTGCGCTTTCGCGGCACGCAGGGGCGCGCTCACTGCGTCGCATTGGAAGGAGACTTACTCTTTGGCGCCGCGGATTCCCGGAGCTATGACGGCCGCGCGATAGGCTTTTGAGCAAGCCGCCTGCCCCCTGCATTTTGCCACCCGTGACCCGACGTTACCATGCCTAACTCGACTGCAGCATCCCAGCCCCCATTGAAAAAGGTACTGACCTGGATCGATGCGATGGGGATCTTGGTGGGAATCACCATTGGGTCCGGCATCTTTGCTACGCCGCAACGCATCGCTGCACTGGTTGAGTCGTTTCCTGTGGTGTTCTGGCTTTGGGGTGGGGTAGCCGTGTTTGCCATTGTCGGTGGTCTTCTCTACTCGGAGCTGGGCACGCGCATGCCGGTCACGGGTGGCGAATATGTCTACATCACGAAGGCCTTTGGCCCGTTTGCGGGCTTCATGTTCGGCTGGGCACAGCTTTTCATCATTCGAACGAGCCCAGCTGCCGGCCTTTCCATCATAGCCGTTGACTACGTAGAGCATTTTGTCGCGCTATCGGGGGCGCAACAGACCTTGTTGGCCCTCGGCATTATTGCGGTCATTGGCTTTATCAACTACATAGGGACCAAGCCCGCCAGCGTCTTTCAGAATGTCACCTCTGCACTAAAGGTCAGCGGCCTGCTGTTCATCATCGTACTGGGCGTTCTGCTTGTCGGTGCCGCGGATGACAAGCTCATGACTTCGGCGCCGGTCCTTGTCGAGACTGGCACGATTGCCAATCTGGTCGCCGCACTCTACCTGGTGATGTTTACAACCATTGGCTGGGAACGCGTAGGCTACGTAGCCGGCGAGATGAAGAACCCACGCCGCGCACTCCCGCGTGGTATCCTGTTCGGACTCCTGATCGTGGCGGTGGTTTACCTCATGGCCAACTTAGTCTACTTCCGCACGCTGGGCATTGAGGGGTTGCGTGCAACTGAACGGGTGGCGACGGAAACCATGACCGTTACCATTGGGTCCGTTGGAGCGGCCGTCATCGCCGTCATTGTCGTCATCTCCTGTGTAGGTAGCATCAACGGCACGATGCTGGCCTCCGCACGTGTCTACTACACTATGGCAAAGGATCGCCTCTTCTTCGGATGGCTCCAATACGTCCATCCGAAGTACCGGACGCCGTCGCTGGCCATCCTGGCACACTGCGCGTGGGGCGCGGTGATACTTCTGGCGCGGGGCACGTTTGAGGACATCATAGCCGGAATGGTTTTTGCAATCTTGATATTCTATGGTGTCACTGCGGTAGCTTTCTTCATATTGAGGCACCGTCAGATTGGGGAAGAGAATGCATTCAAGATGCCCGGCTACCCTGTTCTGCCGGCGCTGTATCTCCTTGCCACCATCGCGCTGGTAGTCCTGCGCGCCTGGTTTGAGCCGCAAGAGTCACTGATTGATCTGGCCTTCGTTGCTACGGGGCTCCCGTTTGCTGTTTTTTGGGTCTTAAGAAGAAGGACACGCAACAAGGCTTAGCCAGGTTCGGCGGACACAGCGTAACATGGCATCGAAGCGCAGATGTATCCGCTGTAATCCGGTGCGAAAAATCGCCATAGGAAAGTGGAATAGGCGCCAGCATGCCGCGGTCTAGCTCTTCATTCACCAGCGTCGTCATTTCCGCCGAATTCCAATCGGATCGATTGGCCTGCGGCGGGACGCAGGGTCCCTCTCGTGGTGCGCTCCTGCCCGCAAAGCCAGGTTGGAGTTAATCCGCCATGCCGTCGAATCCGCGGGCCCGACGTCTCGTACCAGCGTATTTGGTTTCCTTCAGAGTCGTTACGCCAAGGTAATTCCAGATGGCTTCGGCGGGTTGACGCGGATGATCACAAAATCCGTGTCGTGAGACTGCTGATGGCGAACCGAGGCCGCGAGGTGGCGCAGTAGGTGGAGAGAAACCTCACGTTTGAGCTGAGCATCTTCACCGTGCGTCCCAAGCAGCGCAACTTGGTCCTGAAGATTTCCCCCTTCGCCTCTGCCGGCAATGAACTCCAGCATCGCCGTGCCACCTTGCTTCCTCGCAACCGCAAACAGGCTCCGCCGACTCCGGCGCTCATCTTCACCTCCCTTTTGCATCGTCAACAAAACTTCTTCACCTACGGCGTCCAGTCTTTTCACCTGGCCTCTCCTCCATGAGCCGCACCCCAAGAAAAATGTGACTACCCCTTGATATAGTGCCCGCTGCGCGAGCGGTTGGGTGGGATTCGCACCCGCCACAGGAAAGCGCCTTTTCGCGGTGCACTGGGAAATCAGGCTTGGGCCAATCCACGCAACGACCTCAACGGCATGCAGCACATCCAAACCGCCGGATACAACGACTTCCGATCCACATAGACCGGCGGCGGTCCCGTCGACACCAGCCTGTCACTGCCTAGCCTGCTACGAAGATAGGCCAACCACTTCGCGCCTAACTAGTCCTCCGGTGGCGCAATCATGATGTGCGCAGACGGTGTGCCTGGACGCATAATCCAAGGGGCGCCCGGCGCTGCTGGCCTTTCTGGAAGGCCTGTGCTCTCCTGCGTAGCATAGGGAATATACAGAGCGTACAAGCTGACCCTGGCTTGCGTTGCATCGAAAGTTTCCAATTCTCCGCCCACGTTGTAAACGGCAGCGGGTGCTGTGGGCATCACAAGTGTCCCTGCGTTGGCCTCTTTGTGCCGGATGTCAAGAGACTCTTGACCTTGAATGCCCTCGGCGCGGAGCGCACGGCCGCGCGCCATGTAGGGTTCAAGAGAATTGTGGTAGCACGCCACATGAAACCGCTCGTCGCCGGGCTGATCGGCGAGGCAGGTGAGATCATTGGTCCCATCCCTTAGAGGGAGCAGATTGCCTGCGTTGTCATAGCCGTAAACACGTGCACCGTCGCGCAACTCTTCAGGCGCCGCAAGTACTGCATCCGCGACCTGTTGATCGGCATCGGGAATCTGGGCGCTGCAGCCAAGAGGCGCAAAAACGCAGATGGCAAGCAAAATGCGAGCGTGAAGGCGATACATTGATCCAAGGCTAGTCTGTACGCGAACCATGATCAAAATACGCCTGCGCGGGCTATCAATTCTGCTGCTCTCCACCAAGGCTACCCAGATTTGGTGATTGCCCGAAAAGTACCCTTTCTGCCGGTAGGTACGTAGGCTTGCGGGCAGAAGCCAGGAGTAAAGGTGTAAGCAGCACAGAAGCCTGCATTTTGCACCACTACTGCGACTAGCCCGATACACCCCACCGCCAATATGCCCCTCAAGTCCTACGGATTGCTCCCAAAGATCCTTGTTCTTGCTAACTCGAAAAAGGCAAGACGCGGGATCCTGTCACCGGTTCAGTTGCCGTTGGCGCTGCTGCCTGCACTGTACAAGGGTTAGCCAGCTGAAAGCGTCCAAGACCATGCAGGCCCGAACATTCCGACGGGATCATGGCTCCTATGCGTGCGGGCCAACGTCGCCCTGCGCGTGTAGTGGCCCGGAGCAGCTTGCTCCCGACTACGCGCATATTCCTGACTTCCGCGGTTTTGCCGAGGAAGGGGCTCCGCCGCCAGCCAGGATGAAGCGGTAATTCGATCTTTGGACGCTTCGGCCTGAGGTGTCCAGATTACGTGTGGATTAGCCGAATTGGTGGCTACATTGTCCGAGTTGGGCCCCTTTTTGCGCTTTTTTAGGGCAAATCGATCCATTGTGGTACTCCTGGCGTGCGTTGAGACACCAAGGGCGGTAGTGTGCAGTGTTGGATGTGATCCCCAAAACATGTGCCAGGGCATCACGCGGGCCGTGTCGATTCGGGCGATGCTGATGTGTAGTGTTCAGTCCTATTTAGTGCTTGACATTGTTAAGATGCTGATGTACCTTAGGGTGTAGCGATACTCGCAGCCATCCCGCGCTCAGCATGTTCGTCCGTACCGTCTGACGCAAGACCACCCAGAACGTTAGCGTACAGATTGTCGAATCGACCCGCGTACCCGGCAAGGGACCGCGGCAGCGGATCGTCAAGCATATGGGCTCTGCCCCTGAAGGGCCGCTGCTGGAGGCGCTGGTGCGGTTGGCGCACCGGGCGAAGCTGCGGCTCCTGGAAGAGAGACAGCCCTCCTTGTTTCCTATAGATATTATAGAAGGGGCCGGAGAGGGGGCACAGGCTATTTTGCCTGTGAGGCGCAGGCGCCTGGACTTCATCCTTCTCCATAGACCTTACAACCCCATGAACCACACCATAAGTGTCATCCCTTCTCAGAAGTCGGTCTTCGTCGGGCTGGACGTACATAGAGACATGATCGCGGCGTGCGTATACGATCCGGCTTCGAAGAGGGTCTGTCTTGAAGTGGAGCTGCCCAGCGACGACAGGGCCAAGCTGCGTAAGCTTATGGCCCGTATTCGTGGTTCCTTTGGCGAACCCCGGTGTTGTTACGAAGCGTCCTCGTGTGGCTACACGCTCTATAGAACGCTCAGTGACGACGGAGTCGCCTGCGCGGTCATTGCACCTTCGTCGATTCCACGGCGTGCCGGTGATCGAGTCAAGACGGACCGTCGTGACGCGGAAAAGTTGGCCCGCTACTACGCGGCGGGCCTACTGACGGCGGTTCACATCCCCGACAAGGCGTTGCTTGCCGCCCGAACGCTGGTGCGCCGCCGGGTTACTCTGGTCGAAGATTTGACCCGCACCAAGCAACGCTCCGTGCTCTTGTTGCAAAGCCGCGGGCATGTGTACCGGGCGGGCAAGAACTGGACGCAGAAATTCTGGCGGTGGCTGGAAGGCCTCGCGCTTGACCCCGTTGATGCGTGTACGCTGCAAAGCTTGTTGAACCAATGCCAGATGCTCGAAGCCCAGATCCGGGAGATAGAGCAACATATCGAAGAAGAGGCACAGAAGGCATGCTATCAGCCCACGGTGCAGGTATTGCAAGCCTTCCGTGGCATCGGGCTGTTTACAGCGATGCAGCTGACTTGTGAAATCGGTGACATTCGGCGTTTTGCACACCCGAAAGCACTGATGGCATATCTGGGATTGGTGCCCTCGGAGCATTCCTCCGGCCACCGCACCCGGCACGGCTCGATTACCAAGGCCGGTAACACCCATGCCCGCAAGGCTCTGGTCTCTGCGGCCTGGAAATATACCCACTACCCCCGGCGTAGCCAGGCGCTGCACCAGCGCCAGCACCACTGCGCTGCGGAAGTGATTACCATCAGCTGGAAGGCTCAGCGGAGACTACACAAACGATACCGCAGCCTGATTCAGCGTAAAGCGCCCACGAAAGCCATCGTGGCCCTTGCGCGCGAACTCGTGGGCTTTCTCTGGGAAGCCATGCAGACGGTGCCGCCAACACCGGTGGCCCTTGCGGCCTAAACATGCCCGAAACGCTTCCGAGAACAGAACAGCTATGGGAAAAGGGGCCCTGCGCACGGATGGAGAGTCCATGCCGATACTCTGCGATAGCCCTTGTGGCGAGCTCGCGAAAATAGATTATGGTAGCTCCCGACGAATTCAATATCAGGCGTTACGGCCAGCACTGCTGGCTTAGCACGCGGACACCAGGTTGATAAGCCGTCGAAGATGCCAGGGCCCCTTTTCCGATAGCCAGCTCATGAAGATTATGTGAACTTACCGCACACATATCACCGCCCCCTTGACCCGGCCCCTTCTACACCAGAGTATCTGGCCGAGCGCGTGCAAGGGGCCCGCCATGGCAGCCAGGGCGACCAGCCGCTGCCCATACCCGATGCGCGCAAGCTGGCCGAGACCAAGCGTCTGACTATGGGCTTTCACGAGGTCTTCGGGGCGCTGTACGATCGGCTGGGCTTTCAGAAGGTCTTCGGGGCCCGCAAAAAGATGGCGGCGCGCCTGTTTCGTCAGGCCGTGCTGATGCGACTGGCCGCGCCGGGCTCCAGCAAGCGCGCGTGCTGTGACAAGCTTTCCAGGCACCATGGCGTGGAAGTGAACCCGAACAAGTTCTACCGCATGATGGACGCGGTCAATGATGACCGGATTGCGCGGCTGCAGTCGATCGTCTCGCATGAAGTGCGCGGACTCTTGCAAGAGCATGTGGACGTCCTCTTCTTCGACGTAACCACGCTTTTCTTTGCCAGCGACAAGGCCGATGATCTTCGCAAGAAGGGATTCAGCAAAGACGGTAAGCCGCAGAAGGTGCAGGTCGTTCTGGCCTTGTTCCAGAGCGTGGAGGGGCTGCCGATAGGATATGAGTTGTTTCCAGGTAGCACGACCGATATGCGCACGCTCAAGCCGGCACTGAAGGCCCTGCGGGAGCGCTTTGAGATAGGCAGGGTGGTCTTGGTTGCGGACGCCGGGATGCTGAGCCAGGGCAACCTGGACCTGCTCGCCTCCCAGGGTTGGGACTGGGTGGTCGCGGCGCGCCTGCGCAGCTTGCCACGCAGGATGGAGGCCGAGCTTTTCGAGTCCCATGACTGGGTCGCGGTCAGCGAAGATATCAGCGTAACAGAATTGCAGTTAAAGGGCCAGCGTCTGGTGTTGCGCCACAGCAAGAAGCGGGCGGCCAAGGATGTCCATGAGCGTGATAGAATCGTAGAGAAGCTCAAGCGTCGCCTAACGCAAGGCATTAAGGGAAGCGGCAAACGAGGCCGCTTTCTCAAGGTGGACCGCGATGCCGTGGAGCTGAACCAGGATGCCATTGACCGAGACGCATGCTTTGACGGGCTCCACGGCGTGTGGACCAGCCTGGATCGCGAAAGCCATCCAGCACAACACATCTATGCGTACTACGGGGAGCTGTGGCGCATCGAAGAGGGCTTTCGCGTGCTCAAGCACACCATGGCGACGCGGCCCATCTATCACTGGACTCCCAGCCGCGTCAAGGCCCACATCGCGATTTGCTTCGTCGCTTTTGCCTTGCTGCGCCTGCTGCGCTACCAGCACAACACCATGCATGCGGGCCAGGAGCCACTCAGCGAGGCTCGTATCCTGACAGAGCTGAGCGGCGCGCAAGTCTCCCTCATTACCGACACCAGTACGCTGAAGCAGTATCTGCTCGCCTCCCCCGCCACCGCAGCTCAGCGGACGCTCTACAGCGTAGCCGGACTAAAGTACCCCAGCAGGACCCGCGAGCTGGCCACTCCCGACCAGCTCCCCTAAGGAGTCCGGCTACGATCGAGAGGAGCCTCAAGGGTTCCCTCAAAATCGGCACGCGTAGTGTTCAGTATTGTATGATGGTCAAGTATAACTCATACTATTTTGCACCTAAACCGCGGAAGTCAAGATCCAAGACCATGCAGGCCCGAACATTCCGACGGGATCATGGCTCCTATGCGTGCGGGCCAACGTCGCCCTGCGCGTGTAGTGGCCCGGAGCAGCTTGCTCCCGACTACGCGCATATTCTGTCGAAAGGTTCAGCCACAGCTTACTCAGAATTCCAATGCACCTGGATTGATGCAAACCGGAATCCACCGTAGTTCGGCGGTGCTCACTCACCATATCTTGACTTGACGGCCAGACCGAGGGTTGGGCCATCGCATTCGGCGGAAGGCCCAAGCCCTCAGGTCCCGCAGTCAGGATTTCAGATGAATACTCCCTTCGCGTGCCATTTAGTGCAGTCACGCTAGGTTCATGGCCCTGCTACAGCCGGTGCAGTTGCTCACCGATTGAGTGCAGGTCAGCGTCGTAAATCAGGCCCGCCTGCTGTAACTGCCAACCCTGCGCACGGTCGGTACCGGGTGTGCAGTGGCTGGCAACGCAGCTCAAAATGTGCTGGGGCCACGCGAATGTCTACTTGTTGCTAGCCCTCTTCGACAAAGATCGCCGGGACGCCGGACACACGGATCATCTCGTTCAGCGCAGGCACCTCCAACTCCAGGATCGCCTTCAGCATGGCGAGCTGTTCGTCAATCCGCCTTGTGAGGTCGTCGCGCACCTCAATCGCCTGATCCGTGGGCCTGTATTTTCCAATGGATGCGCTGGCGCCTACGGCAGCCAGCTTGTTGTTAAGGCGAATGGGAAAATTCAGCGGATCCTGGCGACTCTGATTCTTGGTCTGGTACAGCGCTTCCTCGATCGCGGATATTCGATTCACAAGGCTGTCAGCAGCCGCCTTGACTTCCTCGGTAGCATCCTTCCGCTCCGATACTCCCTGAATCTGGCTTCGAACACTCCTGATTCGCTTGATGGCCTTGTGTGTTTCGCTGAGCTTGTCACGAATCCCTATAAGGAATTCGAATTGCGCCCGCAAATCTTGCTGCGTTGAAGAAGAGCGTGGATCCATCTTGATTTCGAACGGCACCTCAACGGAGTCTGCGTTGGCAACGAGGCGCGCCCGGTATTTGCCCGGCGCTGCACGCGGACCTTGAACACTCCCGCTCCACATAATGAGCCCCTCAAAGCTCTCGGCGTCCTCATAGCGCGTATTCCACCGAAAAGTGTGGGTGCCGGGCGCGAGGTCCAAGCTCTCACTTTCATAGGTCTTGATGATCGTGCCTTCCTCCTCCAAGATGCGCATAACCGTTCCGGTGGAGTCGGGCGCCTCTTTGAAGTAGTAACGCAGGGCAACGCTGCTGCCTGCTCCACGCACCAGCGGACTGGACTTGAATAGCCACATGTCGCTCGATGCAACCTCTTCCGACAGCTGATGCAGTAGCGAAATGTCGTCCATAACCCAAAACGAGCGGCCCTGCGTAGCAACTACCAGGTCGTTGTCTTTCCACGCTAGGTCCGTAGTCGGAACCGCTGGCAGGTTTCGCTGAAACGAGGTCCAATGCGCACCGTCATCAAACGAAATGTACATACCACTTTCCGTGCCCGCGTAAAGCAGACCCGGCCGCACTGGGTCCGGCTGAATGGCTCGAGTAAAGTGCTGGCGGTCTATGCCGCCGGTGATCTCTGTCCAGGTCTCTCCGAAGTCCACAGTCTTGTAGAGATACGGCTGGAAGTCATCCAGCTTGTAGCGCGTCCCCGCCATATACAAGCCGCCTTCTTCAAACGGATGCGCTACCATGTCATTGATCATCATCCACTCCGGCATCCCGTCCGGCGTGACATCAGTCCAAGTGGCGCCGCCGTCACGCGTCACGTGTGCCAGCCCGTCGTCAGAGCCCGTCCATAACACCTGCTTATCATGCGGACTCTCGGCCACCGTGAATATCGTCGCATAGTACTCGACGCCTGTGTTGTCTTTTGTGATCGGACCGCCGCTCGGGCTAAGCTTGGAGGAGTCGGCCCGCGTCAAATCGGGACTGATGATCTCCCACGACTGTCCTTCCGTAGTGCTCCTGAAAAGGTGGTTGCCAGCCGTGTACAGCACTTCATGGTCCTGCTGAGAAAACAGTATCGGGAAGTTCCACTGAAAACGATACTTCATCCCCTCCGCGCCGTGCCCCATCGGGTTGTCTGGATACACATTCACCGCACGACGCTCACCCGTGTCGTGGTTCACTCGAGTCAGGTACCCACCATAGGAACCACCGAATACAATCTCGGGGTTGTCCGGCTTGGGCGCCAGCCAGCCACTCTCGCCGCCCGCCGTAGGCTCCCACTCCCGCTCATTGATACCACCAGAAGTGTGCAAGATGCGAACGGTTGAGTTGTCCTGCTGTGCGCCCAGAATCCGGTACGGGAAGTGATTGTCCGTCGTCACCCGGTAGAATTGCGCGGTAGGCTGATTGTAGTACGTACTCCAATTCCTGCCTCCATCAAAAGTCACCTGAGCCCCTCCGTCATCCGCAATAATCAGGTGGTTGCTGTCATCGGGATCTATCCACAGATCGTGGTGATCGCCATGCGGTGTAGAGATGCTTTCGTAGGTGCGACCACCGTCTTTTGAGCGCCAAAACCGCACGTTGAGCACGTACACCACATCTTCATCCTGCGTGTCGGCATAGATGCGCGTGTAGTACCATGCACGCTGGCGGAGGCTACGGTCCTTATTAATTCGTCGCCAGGAATTCCCGCCGTCGTCCGACCGAAAAACACCGCCTTCCGCGGCTTCAATAATGGCATAGACGCGGCGCGGGTTGACGGGAGAGATCGATACGCCGCTGATGCCGAGCGTACCTTTCGGCAGGCCGTTATCCTGCCCGGTGACCTCGCTCCACGTGTCCCCGCCGTCGGTCGACTTCCAGATCCCGGAGCCGGGCCCACCGCTCTCCAGGCTGTAGGGTGTCCGGATTACGCGCCATGCACTCGCATACAGCACGCGCGGATTCGAGGGGTTCATCGCCAGATCCACGAATCCCACCTCGTCGTTGATGTAAAGCACCTTTTCCCAGGAAACACCACCATCCTTGGTCCGGAATATGCCACGCTCTTCATTGGGCCCTGAAAGGTGCCCCATCACGGCGGCATACACGAGGCTGGGATTCTTGGGATGGATCCTGATTCGCGGAATCCGATGCGAGTCCTCAAGGCCGATAGACTCCCAACTCTGGCCGGCATCCATCGACTTGAACATGCCGTAGCCATGGGACACGTTTCCGCGCACAGTTTTTTCGCCACCACCGACATAGATAATGTTCGGGTCCCACGTACTTACCGCTACCGCTCCAATGGAACCGCCGAAATAGCCGTCGGAAACGTTCTGCCAGGATGCCCCACCGGTAGTCGAGCGCCAAACGCCACCGCCAGTTGCGCCGCAGTACGCGAGCATCGGATGACCCGGAACGCCGGTCACGGCGGCGGAGCGCCCGCCCCGGTATGGACCTATGCTGCGATACTCCAATGCACTGTACAGCGTGGTGTCAAAGGTAACTGTCTGTGCCTGAGCCTCTGGGAGCAGCGGCACCAGCAACGCGCCGAGCGCGAGGCCTAGGGCAATCCGTGGCATGGAGAATGCTACTTAAGTGAGTGTGAGAAAGGACAAAATACGTAATGCGACCCGCGATGACCCGGCGCGTTTACGCTGCGCAAGTCGTACTATAGGCTTGAAACTCCAGCGCGCACACATGCTAATTCGTACCGAAGCGGTGGTGCTTCGCTCAACACCCTACGGCGAAACAAGCCGAATCGTGAGACTCTTCACCCGCGACAAAGGCAAACTCTCCGTGATTGCCAAAGGCGCACGTCTGCCCAAGAGCAAGTTCGGGTCGACCTTGCAGGTGCTTTCCGTAGTGCAGGCCGTCCTGTACTACCGCCCAACTCGCTCACTGCAGACGCTTGCCGAGTGTGCCCACACGTTCGTGTCCAAGTTGGATGATCTGGACCGGCTCGGCGCCGGGCTGCGAATAGTGGAGCTAACAAACGCTCTGGTGCAAGATGAGGATGAGCAGCCGGCGGTCTTTGACTTGTTGGTACTAGTGCTTGCCCGCCTGCACGGCCCGCACACCAGCGCCACGCTGCTGCAGCTGTACTTTGAGATGCAGCTCGCCGCTGCACTCGGTTTTGCTCCGGGCTTTGACCGTGAGGTGGTCCGAACGCTGCCAAAAGAGGGCGGCATCCTGCTGCTTGACAGCGGCATCATCGTACACGATGGTGGTGCCGGTTCGTATGCCCTACGCGCGTCACGCGCGGCCCTACACACGTTTGCCATTCTTTCGCGGGCACGCCTGGACGTGATTGCCGATCTAACGACCTCGACGCCGGATGAGGTATGCCGTCTGGTGGCGCAGTACGTGCAATACCATGTGGCGGAGGCCTATCCAGAGCGCGCACGCAAGGTCTTGCGCCAAATGCGAGCCCCGGCCTGACTTGATGAATGCATGGCGCCGAGGATGACGCTCGGAAGGCAGTGCGCACTTTACACGCTTCGTACTGGTATGGCAGAGCTTGTCGGAATCGATGTTGGAGGCACGTTTACGGACTTCGTCTTTGTGGATGGCCAGCGCCTCATCGTGCGCAAGGAGCCTACCTCTCCTCAGGATCAGAGCGAGGCCATCGGACATGGACTTCGGGCGCTGGGCGTAGGACCGTTGGCCACCATTATCCACGGCACCACAACGGCCACCAATGCCCTTTTGGAGCGGCGCGGTGCGCGGACCGCACTGCTGACTACGGAAGGCTTTGCCGATGCACTGGCCATCGGACGCCAAAACCGGCCACACCTCTACCGCTTATCCCAGACGCGACGGTCCGCACTGGTGCCGCACGGCCGGCGCCTGACCGTCCGTGAGCGTCTGGCTGCGGACGGCACTATACTTACGCCCCTGGAGACGGCGCAGCTTCGCGACATAGCCAATGCGCTGAAGGAGTGTGGGGCAGAGAGTCTGGCGGTGGTATTCTTGTTTTCGTTTCTCAATGAAACGCATGAGCGCGAGGCCGCGCAGGTACTTCAGTCGCTGCTGCCCTCGCTGCGCATCTCGCTGAGCGTGGACATCCTGCCCGAATACCGCGAATACGAACGGACGGCTACGACGGTCATCAACGCCTATGTGCAGCCCTTGGTGGGTCACTACCTGGAGCGGCTTATAAAGGAAGTCGGCGGGCGCCCGGTGTGGGTCATGCAGTCCAACGGAGGTACCATTGACGTGCCGCGCGCTGCCAGCCAACCTGCGCGACTCGTCCTGAGCGGTCCTGCCGGCGGGGTTGTAGGTGCCTTCAAGGTTGCCAGGGTGGCACTGAATACCGATGCGCCGCACGTCATTACGTTCGATATGGGCGGCACCAGCACGGATGTAGCGCTTTGCCCCGGAACGATTCCTCGTACTGCGGAAAGCGTTGTCGGCGACCTTCCGCTGCGCCTCCCGTCAACCGGCATCCATACCGTAGGCGCAGGAGGAGGGAGTATCGCCCGCGTGGACGCTGGCGGTGCATTGCGCGTAGGCCCGGAAAGTGCGGGCGCTGTGCCTGGTCCGGTGTGCTATGGCAAGGGCGGGACACAAGTCACCGTCACGGATGCGAACCTGGTCCTCGGCCGGCTGGACGCCGGACGCTTCACAGCCGACGGTACCCTTGCTGCCCAAAGCGCGCACAGAGCGCTTGCGCTTCTGGGGACGCGCTTGGGACGCGGACCGGAAACTGCCGCACTCGGCGTCATCCGCGTAGCCAACGCAACGATGGAGCGTGCGCTGCGACGTGTATCTGTGGAGCAAGGCTACGACCCACGTGGCTACGCTCTTGTGCCCTTCGGAGGCGCAGGGCCACTGCATGCCTGCGAGCTTGCCGAAGCCTTGGGCATAAGAAAAATAGTGGTACCCCGTTACCCGGGCGTGCTTAGCGCCATGGGGCTGCTGATGGCCGATATCACCTTTGACGCTTCGCGTGCCCTTTTGCGGCCGCTTTCGGTACTCACCCGTGACCCGGCACCGCTGGTGACATGCATTGGAACGCTTTGTCGACAGGTCACGGCGGCCTTGGCAGGTACACCGCACGTTACCGCCACGCTGGATCTTCGGTACCATGGACAAAGCTACGAGCTGGAATTGCCTCTGGGCCTGCCCGCAAGCGTTCGGCATCTGGAAGCCTGCGAAGCGGCCTTTCATGAAGCACACCTGCAGCGCTATGGCTACAACGCGCCGCATCGGCCTGTAGAGTGCGTCAACGTTCGAGTCCAAGCCAGCCTTCCTCGCGCCCAGCCACCCGTGGCCGACGCGCCTGAAGCAGCCGCTGAAGCCAACACGGCCCTAACAGGTTCCAGGAGAGTTTGGCTTCGCAGCATAGGCCCGGACGAGATCCCCTGCTACGACCGGCAATTGCTCGGGGCTGGACATCACTTCCCGGGACCTGCGCTCATCTTCCAATATGATTCCACGATCCTGGTGACTGCGGATTGGCACGTGCATATTGACCGCCGGCTTAACGCAATCCTGCAACATGAATCCTGGTCCGATGGCCCGCGCTGAGCCGGATCTTGTATTACTTGAGGTTTACCGACACCGCTTCGCCGGGGTCGCGGAGGAGATGGGTGCCACACTGCAGCGCACGGCTTACTCGCCCAACATAAAAGAGCGGCTGGACTATTCGTGTGCCGTATTCGATGCTTCCGGCGCCATGGTAGCACAAGCAGCACACATCCCTGTCCACCTCGGAGCCATGCCTGCCAGCTGTGCGGCAGCGCTACGGGCTGTAGGGACATGGCGACCCGGTGATGTCGTAGCACTTAATGACCCGTACCAGGGCGGCAATCATTTGCCGGATATTACGATGGTTTCGCCGGTCTTTAGCGGAGACACCCTCACATTCTTCGTCGCCACACGCGCGCATCACGCCGATGTTGGCGGCATGAGCCCGGGCTCCTTGCCACTTTCTACCGAACTGTACCAGGAGGGCGTGATCATCCCGCCGGTGAAGCTTTACCGCGCCGGAGAAGTCAACAAAGACCTGCTTGCTCTGATCCTGCGCAACGTGCGCACGCCGGATGAGCGACGCGGGGACTTGGAGGCGCAGTGCGCAGCACACGCCGTGGGAGAGCGGCGACTGATGACCCTGATACGGAGTTTTGGCCTACTAGAGGTGCTCGAATACGCCGCGCACCTGCAAGAGTACAGCGAGCGGATGACTCGGGCCGCCATCTCCACATGGCCCACCGGGACCTACGCCTTTGAAGACCATCTGGAGTTGCCAGATGGCAGCGCGCCATGCATACGTGCAAAAGCTATTGTTGCAGGCAGTGGAATCACATTTGATTTCAGCGGCACGGACCCGGTCATGCAGGGCCCACTAAACACGGTCCTCGCAGTTACCCGGAGTGCCTGCTACTACGTGGTACGCTGTCTCATGCGTGAAGAGATCCCGGTTAACTCAGGGTGTTTTGTGCCGGTGACCGTGATCGCGCCCGAGGGCTGCCTGGTCCATGCCACACCCCCCGCCGCCGTAGCCGGCGGCAATGTGGAGACTTCGCAGCGAATCACCGATGTAGCGTTTGGGGCATTGGCGCAGGCACTCCCCGAGCGCGTCGCTGCCGCTGGCCAGGGCACAATGAACAATGTGACTATTGGAGGACTCGACCTAAACGGCCACCCCTATGCCTACTACGAAACGCTGGGCGGCGGCATGGGGGCAGCTCCCCAGTCTGACGGCCTAAGCGGTGTCCATGTCCATATGAGCAACACACTGAACACGCCGGTGGAAGCGCTGGAGTTGCAGTTTCCGTTTCGCATACGAGAATACAGCCTGCGACACGGCTCACGGGGCGAAGGCAAATACTGCGGCGGCGAAGGCATCATTCGCGAATACGAATTGCTGCGCCCCGCAACCGTAACGATGCTGAGCGAGCGGCGTCGGTATGCCCCTTGGGGCCTGCAGGGTGGCAAGCCCGGTGCGCCGGGCCGCAACGTGCTGATTCACGCCAATGGCGCGGTAGAAACACTTAGCGGCAAGTTCACGCGCCACCTAAGCGCAGGGGACCGCCTGCGCATTGAGACGCCAGGCGGCGGGGGCTGGGGTTCTACGCCGTAGCCAGCACATCCTGCTTATCCAGAAAATCGCGCAGCACGTAGTGCAGGATACCGCCGTGCTTATAGTAGTCGACCTCAACGGGGGTGTCTAGGCGGCACCGTGCAGTGAATTGCACACGCGAGCCGTCTGTCCTCGTAGCGGTCACCGGCACATCCTGGCGTGCCGATAGCGCAGCATTGATTTCGATGTCGTATGCTTCGGTGCCGTCCAGCCCAAGCGAGGCCGCCGTGTCGGTTCTCTGGTACTCCAGCGGCAAGACGCCCATCCCGATGAGGTTTGATCGATGGATGCGTTCGAAGCTTTCTACGATTACTGCCTTTACGCCCAATAGGACAGTACCCTTGGCAGCCCAGTCGCGACTGGACCCCATACCATAGTCTTTGCCGCCGAGAACAACAAGCGGTACGCCCTGCTTTTGGTAGCGCATGGCCGCGTCATAGATCGGTATCACCGCGCTGCCATCAACAAAGCTCTTGGTAATACCACCCTCCGAGCCCGGCACGAGTTGATTCTTGATCCTGATGTTGGCAAACGTCCCGCGCATCATCACCTCGTGGTTGCCGCGGCGAGAGCCAAAGGAATTAAAGGAGCGCACCTTGACACCCTGCGCCTTGAGGTATCGGCCGGCTGGTCCGTCTGCTGCGATCGCACCGGCAGGAGAAATGTGATCGGTCGTGGTGGAGTCTCCCGCCTTGACCAACACCCGGGCACCCTGAATGGGAGCTGGGTCGGGCACCTCGCGCGAAAGCGCCATAAAGAAGGGGGGCTCCCGCACATACATAGACTCATCCTGCCATGCAAAAAGGGCCCCGGTCGGAATATCGATGGCATTCCACGTCTGGTTGGATTCCTCAATACCCCCGTATTCCTCAAGGAACATTGCCGGCGTGATCACTGCATCAATCGCCGCCTGAACCTCATCTTCGTTGGGCCAGATTTCATGCAAGTAGACGTCATCGCCGACGGAATCCCGGCTGATCGGATCTTTCGTAAGGTCTATGTCCACGGTGCCAGCCAGCGCATATGCTACAACTAGCGGCGGCGAAGCCAGATAATTTGCCTGCACCAGTGCGTGAATACGACCTTCGAAGTTTCTGTTGCCGGAAAGCACACCCGACACGATAAGGTCCTGGTCGCGGATGGCGCCGGCGACAGCCTCAGGAAGCGGCCCCGAATTCCCAATACACGTAGTGCAGCCGTATCCGACGAGGTTGAAACCAAGTTGATTGAGATATGGGAGAAGACCGGCGTCGTGCAGGTATTCGGTCACCACCCGGGACCCGGGCGCAAGGCTTGTCTTCACGTGCCGCTTTACCGAGAGACCACGCTCCACGGCTTTTTTTGCCAGAAGTCCGGCCCCAATCATGACACTGGGGTTGCTTGTGTTGGTGCAACTTGTGATTGCAGCGATGACGACGTCTCCATTTCGGAGCTTTTCGTCCTCGCCCTTCTCGCTCTTGAAGTGAGCTACGCGCTGGAGCTCATCCACGCCACGGCCAAATCCATCCGGGCCTGCTTGGGCTGTAAACGACTTCTTGAAGGCCTCGCCCAGCGCTGGCACCTGGATGCGGTCCTGGGGCCGCTTGGGGCCTGCGACGCTGGGCGTTACCGATCCAAGGTCAAGCTCCAGCACATCGATGTAGTCTTTTTCGGCGTCCTCCAAAAAGAGTCCCTGCTCCTTGGTGTACCGCTCAACCAATTCCACAAGGGAAGCGTCGCGCCCCGTGCGTCTGAGGAACGCCAACGTTTCATCATCAATGGGGAAAAACCCCATCGTCGCCCCGTATTCGGGCGACATGTTGCTTATGGTGGCACGGTCCGGTACGCTCAAGCTGCGCACTCCGGCTCCAAAAAACTCTACAAAGCGCCCCACAACACCGTAGCTGCGTAGGGTTTGTGTCACGGTCAGCACCAGGTCTGTCGCTGTAGCGCCATCGGGCAACTGCCCTACCAGGCGAAAGCCCACCACCTCTGGCATCAGCATGTATATGGGCTGGCCCAGCATCACGGCCTCGGCCTCAATGCCTCCCACACCCCACCCCATCACACCCAGCCCGTTGATCATGGTGGTATGCGAGTCCGTACCTACCAGCGAGTCCGGGTAGGCAACCTGGAGCCCATTATGTTCCTGAGTCCATACGCAGCGCGCCACGTATTCCAGATTTACCTGGTGACATATGCCGCTCGCAGGCGGGACGACAAAGAAGTTGTCAAAGGCTTGCTGTCCCCACTTCAAAAACTCGTACCGCTCGCGGTTGCGGCGGAACTCGAAATCGGAGTTTAGCCGTAGTGCCTCCGGTATACCGTAGTAGTCAACCTGGACGCTATGGTCAATGATGAGATGAACCGGTACGCGCGGGTTGATGCTGGCCGGATCACCTCCCTGGCGTGCCATGGCACTGCGCATTGCTGCCAGATCCACCACAGCGGGCACACCCGTAAAGTCCTGCAGGAGCACTCGCGCGGGCGTGAACGGGATTTCCGCCTTAGCCGGTGCCTTCGCGTCGTAGCGCGCCAGGCGATCGACATCCTCCTTTGTCACAGCGTTGCCGTCACAGCGGCGCAGCAGCGCCTCCAGCATGATGCGAATGGAGTACGGAAGCTGCCCTAAGTCGTACCCGTGCCGGGAAAGCTGGTCTAAGCGGTAGAGGTAGGCCGCACCACCCCCGGTTTCGAAGGTAGCGCGCGCGCCGAATGGATCCTGCTCTGTCATGGCACCAGTGGGTTCAAGCAACGCCCATTTACCTTCTCCGGTGTGTATTGTTCGAACCGACCTCGCCATGCTGGACCCTGCTTCTGCCGGACGCGTTTACGTGCCGCAGACATGGGGCTATAGCTCAGATGGTAGAGCGCCTGAATCGCACTCAGGAGGTCAGCGGTTCGACTCCGCTTAGCTCCACCCCCCTTCCAGGCTCTCGGCTGTCGTTACGTGGTAGCCTGCCGGTGCGTCCGCCCGCAAGATCCAGTGCCACCACCGCAGGCAAAGGGGCCCGGCGGTCGCAGGCTGGGCTATGACGCGGCCTCTCTACTGGCACGCCCTCGGTGCAGGTCCGGCATCCAGACCTCGTAGCTGACGTCTAGGCACTAGTTCAATTCACTCTGCTCCTGGCAGGGTGGCGGCGCCTCAGGTACCCCACCGAGCTGTGGTCTCATCCCGGACAAAACGAGACTGCCCTCCGAGTGTCGCACCCGGAGGGCAGTCTCTTCCTCCCTTAAAGACCGTTTATCTCACTAGAAGAGATCGGCCGTAAAGCGTGCGTAAAAGTGTGTGCCGTTATAGTCGTAAGGCGTCGTGGTCGGACGCGCATTACCCTGCGACAGCGTCTCTAGCTCAACCGCTCTCACGTAGTGGCCAAAGACGTTATCTGCGCCAATGGCGAAGCGGTAGTCTCTGGCGAATATAAAGCCGACCTCCAAGTCCACCAGTAACGCATTCGGGAACTCATGCAACAGCGTGCCTGCGTCACTTTCGCAAGCGTTGCTGTTATTGATGCACGCCTCCCAGCTGCCCCAGTAGTTCAGACGGACAGCACCCCACAGGTTGCCCAAGAGATGACGGCCGCTCGCAACGATGCGATGGCTCGGGTTAAGCGTTTCAATCTCTATCTGCCGCCGCGGGGTGAGGATGGAGATTCCGAATGGCGCGCTGAGAGGGTCACCAAGGAATTCGTGAATCTCCGTTGGCCGCGAGAAGTTTCCAAGCGTATGCTGCGTCCAGTTCCACGCCAGCGTGATGGTCGACGCATGGTCGTTGTCATGCTGGCGATCGAATGCCAAGAGCAAGTCTGTTCCACGAGTACGCGTGTCAAAATCATTGGAGAAGTACTTGACTTCCGCCAAGTTTTGGACGCCTCCAAGTATGTCCCTTTCGTCCATGATCATCCGGATCTCGTCGGAAACGGCAATGTTGCCGGTCAACGAGATGCGATCCTTGATGTTGATATTGAAGTAGTCAAACGTCAGCGTGATATCCTCAGCGAGCTCGACCACCGTACCTAGCGACAGGCTCAGCGCAGTCTCTTCCGTGAGCTCTTTGCCTCCAAGACCGGCGGCGATGGGGTGTGTAGACGGAAGCTGGCCAGTCTCCACGAGCTTATCGCCATCTGCCGACAACGCAGTTTGCAGCGCCTGCAGATTTGTCTGGCCAGGCGTAGGTGCACGGAACCCGGTGCTCACCGTTCCCCGGAGTGAAATCCTGTCCGTGGCACGGAAAAGCGCCGCCAACTTCCCAGTGAGTGTACTACCAAAGTTCTCGTAGTAGTTTTCGTAGCGGGTGGCAGCGCCAACGACCCATCTGTCGCTTATGTCAGCCTCGAGGTCCAAGAAAGCCGCAAAGTTGGGACGGCTCCACTCGCCTGCAAACTTAGGGTTCAGCCCCTGGTATCCGTTGGAACCCACGCTGAACCCTTGGTCAAAGTACGGGCCCGGATCCCACGACGGCTTATCTCCACCAACACTTTCAAACGTTTCGTCACGAATCTCCACACCAAATGCCACGTTGAGCGGCGAAGTAAAGGCGCCAACGTTGACGGGGTATCCGAGCACCAGCGCGGCAGACCACTCGTCCTGCTGATAGGAGCGGGGGTTAAATCGCGTAGGCGTGTCCAGCCCCAACGAGGCGTTTATCGTGTTGTAGATGAAGTAGTCAATACGGCTTCGCGCAAGGCTAAAGCTGGCATCCCAGTTGAAGCCATCCGCATTTCCTCCTTTCAGACCTGCAAATATGCTGTGGTCCTTGATGTCGGCACCAAAGCGCGGCGTAAACCCACCTGGGAACCTCTCATTAAACATGAAGCAATCCCCCTTGGTGAGGTTGATGAAAGCGTCTACCTCGGCCTTGTTGGAATCCAGACCCGGCAAGTCTGGATGGTGTTGACAGTCGACCTCATCGTCCAAATCCAGATCACCGACCGCACGCTGGCTCCCAATGCGGAAAACGCTGCTGCGCGCGCTTCCGGTGCCGGGCGACCGGAAATAGAACCCACCCTCTGAGGTGCGCTGACCGTAGCCGCCAAACGCGTACGCGTGCAGGTTTGAGCTTAGGTCGATGCCCATATTCAAGAAGCCTACGTACGAGTTATCGATGTCCGGGCTACCCCAAATCTGAGCTGGATCCGCTACTGGGTATCCTCTGGGTTCCAGAAGCGCCTGGTCAGTACGCTTGCCACTGCGAATCGTCGGGGCCGAATCCTTCCACTCCATGCTCAGGTTGACAAACCCGCTCGAACCAAGCGGTAGCCCCACGTTGAAGGCGACCTGGCCATACTCTCCATCACCTTCCGTGAGATACTGGCCACCGCGCATCCGGATCAGCAACCCACGGGTGCCTTCGCGCAGCTGCATATTCATGACGCCGGCTACTGCGTCCGCTCCGTACTGGGCCGAGGCCCCGTCACGGAGGATTTCGAGCTGGTGGATGGCGATGCTAGGGATCATGTTAAGGTCCGCGCCCTGTGCGCCGTTGTTGAGCGAGGAACCCAGCAGGGCGATTGATGCCGAGCGGTGCCGCCGCTTGCCATTGACGAGCACCACCACGTTGTCTGCGGGAAGTCCGCGAAGCGTAATGGGACGCACAAGCGTTCCCTCGTCGTCAATGCCGTGACGCTGCACGTTGAAGGACGGTACCTGCGTTCGAAGCACGTCATCGAAGTCCGCGCTGGCCTGCGAGTGCAGCGTCCGCGGCCCCAGGACATCAATCGGCACAGCGGAGTCCTTCACGAGCCGCGGCTCGCGCCGCGTCCCTACGACCACCACGTCCTCCAAACTATGGACGCTCTCACGAAGACGAACATGGATGACCGTTTCTCCTTCCGGGACAACCCATGTCTGGGAAGCATAACCGACAAAACTGATGAGAATGACGGACGCGCGGGAGGGAATCTCCAGCGTGAAATTGCCATCAACGTCCGTGATGGTACCTGTCGTGGTATTCTCAATTATCACGGTTGCCCCGGGTACGGGCTCTTGAGTGTCAACGTCCATGACCGTTCCCGTGACGACCACCTGCGCAAAGGCAGCTTGATGCAGTAACACCGCCACCAGGAGGGCCTGCAGCAGAAAGGCAGTAGCGTATCTCATGATGCAATTCTCTCGTTTTGTGAAGAAATGGCTTAGCACGCGCCAGATCGCGCCAATATACAACACCTATAACATCCCTGCAAAGTGGTCCGCCAGCCAGATACCGAAAAGGGCACCTCTGCAGCGAAGCAGCCACTTGCAGGAATCTACCTGTAATGTACAAAACCATTTGCAAGAAAGCGGATTTGCAGGGCCTTTGTCAACACTGTTGCATGCCGATTATCGCCATATAAGCCGCGGCCACGTAGTATCGTGTACTTCGAACTTGCATGCAGCCCATGAACACACCCAAAGCCGCAGACCGCACGGGAGAATTCACGTCAAGGCTTCGGTTGACGAGTACAGTCAGATTGCGGCTTGTGCCACCAGGACCAGCCTGAGCAAGGCGTCCAACGTCCGCAAGTGCACATTGAACCAGCCCTTTCAGAAACGAGCCACGAAAGAATTACAGTGCACGGAGCTCAAGCTGGACCGCCAGCTCCAAACCTTGGAAGAACGCCCCCGCAAACACTAGGCGCTGGCAACCCAGCGCGCATTGACGAAGGCGCTGCTACACTGTGGATCATGACAGCGCAAGCCAGAAAGAGCGCCTGCTTTAAGTCACTGGCGCAGTGTTTGGAGCCCCCAACCCTCACCGGCCACGCCTGTCCCGGGTCGCATGGAGCGAGCACCGAAGTCTATTGGTCTCCTGCAGCCCGCAGGATGTCGACTGGGAGGGGACCGTGGTGGCCCGGGAAAGCGAGCGAGTGCAGGGGCCGGTATACACCATATATCTGTGTCGTGGTCGCCAGAGGATGACCCAACGCGTACTCAGATGGCCTCCGCGACAGACGACATTCTTCGAGACCTGCTGATGGCTGATCACGAAGCGGCATACGCCGCCAATGCCGACGAAGCCTACAAGCACCTGCGCATCATGGCAAACCGCATTCACCCCGATACGCGGGTGGTGCAGTCCGTCTACCGGTTGTACTACGCCAGTGAAGCCACCCTCCGTCAGGCAAAAGCAAAGTACGGGTTGCGCCAGGTGCCGGGGCATCTGTATCAGATTTCCTGACGGTCGCCGCCGCAGCGCAGCCGGTCGCTTAGCAAGGGGACCTGCAAAGCGCAGTGCCGCAGCAAGGCGTTGCCCATTGAGACTGTCGCCCAGCTCGTCACAGGCCGGGGATTCGCCGAAGCTTCCAACTGGGATGACCAGAATGTGCGCTTGGCGCGGCATGGCCTTGTGTTTAAGACCGGACAATCTGGCCTCATCGTGACCGATGGGCCGAAACACGCCATATGCAGCAGCATTGCGCACGGCATTTCGCTACGGCGCCTGGAATCACGGTTCGGGGAATCGTTAGCACCGCAGCATGGAATGCCCATGGAGAAGGCAGCCTCGCCACCGGGCGCCCCCGGAACTCGCGTGGATAACGAACAAAAGTCCTACAGGAGACGCTAGCCATGGCTACGACTGCGCTGCGCGACCGTGTGCACGAAGCCGATGCGAAGGCAATCCAACGCCAGGCCGCGCCAGTGCTTATGGCACTCCAGGCCTCGGCACGCGAGGTAAGTGCCGGCGCTCGCGCATTGGAATCCGCAGTGCACGCGGCGCGCAGACCCACATTGTTGCAGGCTGTCACACTTGTGGCCGCTGGCATGCTGCTTTGCGCGCTGACCTTCCTTGCGATGCCGCGTGGCCCCTGCGCACCGGCAACGGCCAAAGAGCGGCAACTTTACCTGGGGACGCGACTCGAAGCCATCGGGCCGGCGGCGCAGGGGGCCGACAGGATCCTGCCGCATGCGCGGCAGGCCACGCCCTGAGTTACAGGGCCCAAGGCTTGCGCATGGGCCGCGTGGTGAGCGCCGCAGCTTCCTCGTCTCCGATGAATTCCTCAGTGGCCAGGTCGAACGTGAGCGAACGCCCAAGGCGCAGACAGATCTCCGATGTCAGGCACGCTAGCCTGAATTACCACGGGCTGCGGGCAGGTGACAGTTTGCAGTGCAATTCTGGCGCAATACGGCCCTGTAAGGCCCTTTTTCGTCCATTCGTGTCATACCTCGTGTGTTATGTGTAACGAGTGTCACTATACTATAACAGATTCGGTGTAGCGATACGGGTAAGGGAGAGGGCTGCCAATAGCCATGTTTTTCCCTGAAGAGGTTCGATTTGGGCCTTCCTGCCAGCATGCGGGCACATCCAGGCCGGAATATCATCTTTTTTGACACAGGAACGTCACGCATTAGTCATTGCAGTAATAACGGGTGTACTATATTACACATTGTCATTACGAACATGACTAAACACGCCGCTTTCTTCCTCGCACCCAAGAACAGCGTACACCGCCAGTACGAAGCCCTCCGAGCGCGATACGTCGAAGAGCTGCCCCTGGCAGAGGTCGCAGAGCGCTTCGAATACTCCTACGGAACGGTCCGTAACCTCTGTGCTGAATTCCAGAGCAACCCGGAACAGCCTTTCTTTCTCAGTGCTCGGCAGCGCCGAGAGAAGGCACAGCCGCAAGCACCCGAGCCCGCCGCAGAGGCCAGGGCCCTGGCCCGCCAAGGGCGCGATCAGCGCATAGTCGCGCTGCGCAAACAGGAAAACCTGTCCATTACGGAGATCGCTGCGATACTCTCGCAGCAAGGGGTCCCCGTAAGTGGCGTGACGGTCATGCGGGTGCTACGGGCGGCCGGTATCGGCAAGCTTCACCGACGCGGGCTGCAGGAACGACTCGATAACATGCGTCCGGAACAGGCCGCGGTGGCCAATTATCGGCAGCTGGACCTGTCACCACGCCGCTTCCATACCGACTTTGGCGGCCTCTTCCTCTTCGCGCACGATCTGGCCCGTGTCCACTTCGATACGCTGCTTGAGCGCAGTGGCATGCCCGGCAGCAGCATGATTCCGGCGGGCTGCGCCGTGCGCGCCCTGCTGGCACTGAAGCTGTGGGGGCTGCGGCGCAGCGCCCATGTCATGGCCGAGGCCCTGGACCCGGGACTGGCCCTGTTTGCCGGACTCAACATAATGCCCAAGCGCTCCACGCTCACCGAATACTCGTGCCGCGTCCATCCCGACCACTGCCGCAGCCTCATGGAGGGGTGGCACGAGGCCACGCACGGCCTCGGCATCCCGCTCGGAGGAGGAACCTCCTTTGACCTCGACTTCCACACCATCCCCTACCACGGCAAGGACACCCTCGTAGAGAAACACTACATCTCCAAGCGCAGCCGCAGCCAGATGGGCATCCTGTCAATGGTTGCGCGCGATGCGCAGGCGCGGCACTTCGTCTATGTCGATGCCCAGATACGCAAGAAAAAGCGAAACGAGCAGATCCTGAGCTTTGTCGACTTCTGGCGCGAGCGCACCGGGGCCGTGCCGCAGGAACTGGTCTTTGACAGCACCTTCACCACCTATGCCAACCTGGCAAGGCTGCAGGAACGGGGGATCGCCTTCCTGACGCTGCGGCGCCGCTCCCGGAAGATGCTGCAGGAGTTGGCCGCCAAACCGAAAGAGCAGTGGCGGCAGATAAGACTCACCAACGTCGGTCGCACCTTCCGCACGCCCCGCATCCTGGAGCAGAAGGTCCGCCTGCGCGGCTATAACGGACACCTCCGGCAGATGGCCATCAAGGACCTCGGCCACGATAAACCCACCTTGCTGCTCACCAATCAGTGGACGACCCCGGCTGCTCAACTGGTCGATCGCTATGCCCGGCGCATGGTCATAGAAAACACGCTGGCCGATGCCATCGACTTCTTCCACATGGATGCGCTCAGCTCCGCAGTACCGATGAACATCGACGTGGACCTGCAGCTCACCCTCATGGCCAGTACGCTCTATCGCCTCCAGGCCACCAGGATTGGCAACGGCATGGAATCAGCCAAGCCGCGTACCCTCTTCCGCAAGTTTGTGCGGGCCGGAGCCGACATCACCATCGAAGCCGATCGCATCATCGTCCAGCTACCCCGACGAACCAATAACCCGTACCTGCGCGCCGCCGGGTACCACAACGCCGCAGAGCCCATTCCCTGGCTGGGCAACCTGCCACTGCACATCCGACTTGCATGACGATCTATGCCTCAATTGTCATGTCCAAAGTCCCCAAAATGACGCGTGGGAATTGAGGCTAGCAGGGAACTGTGCCCCACGTCCACATCACAAACAGGTCGCATGCGCGTCTTAACGCAATTCAGAAAATCAAGCCTGTGATCGTCGCTCTTGTAGAGGCACGTGTCGCTTGGCTTCATCTCCAGCGAAAGCAGATTCTCGTCGGACGCCCAGATGCCGCCGCGACTGACGCCGATCCAGCCATCGGCGCCAACAAACTGGATCATGCCCTCGTGAGGCCCTTTCTTCTTGATCACCGGAATGCCACTCTCGTAGATCAACGTAACCTCACCCTCTTGACCATCCGCAGGTGAAAGAATCTGCGTGGGCCCACGGCCGTCCTCACCCAAGCCCCAGTGGGCAATATCAAAGTTGTGCGCACCCCAGTCTGCAATGTGTCCTGCGGAATACGGCCGCCAGGCGCGCCATGCCCCAGTGTCCGTGTTATAGTTGCCACTGACGCGCTCAGGGTGGTAAGAGGCCGACGGCGCGTTGCCGAGCCACATTTCGTACAAGAAGCCTTCCGGGACCTCCACGCCACCCAGGTCACATGGCTTCGAGATGCCCCCTACCTGCGCGTAGACCTTTTGGATCTCACCGACGTAGCCATTGACTGCAAGCTCGCTGGCATGCCGGAAGTTCTGGCTTGAGCGCTGCTGGCTTCCAGTCTGAAATACGCGGTCATACTTACGTACAGCCTTCACCATGGCGCGCCCCTCCTTAATGGTACGTGCCAGCGGCTTCTCGCTGTACATATCCTTGCCCGCTTTGGCAGCATGAACAGCCATGTACGCGTGCCAGTGGTCGGGTAGCGCCAGGCATACAGCATCAATATCGTCGCGCTGCAACAACTCCCAAAAGAACATGTAGTCGTCGCACCCCTTGTAGGCAGAGTTTCCATTGCGTTCTGCGTAGGTCGTCTCTACGAACTGGCGCGCAGGTTCGCGCCCTTTCAGGCCGCGGCCCGCATAATTGTCACCGCTGGTGTTGACATCGCAAACCGCCAGCACTTGGACATCTGGCTTTTCGATGAATCCGCGCAGGTTGTTCATCCCCATGCTTCCCATGCCGATGAAGCCCATGGTGATGCGGTCGCTTGGTGCTACATAGCGTCCGCGGCCGAGAGCGGAAGCCGGGATGATGGCAGGAAGCGCAGCTGCGCCTGCCATAAGACCCATGCGCTGTACGAATGCGCGCCGATTTATCGTGGTACTGGACATCTAACTGTTTGCGTTGGTGGAAGAGGCACGTGAAAGTACGTCATTTCTCCGGGTTTCGAAACGGTCACCCTGATGAGCAGTCTAGTGTGACTCGAGTATAGCACATGCGCCAGACGGCATCCGACCGTTCGCATCTCCCGACGCCGGGCACGGCGCAACGGCAAGGCCTGCTGACAGATGCTTTAAACTAGTACGGATACGGCTCCTCCGTACGAGGCTCGAACCAGCCTTGAGTACAGCCAGGCCCCAAACCAGCGCGATCTGACCGGCATAGCGCCCCGCTTTGCACCGGGGGTGTCCGCCGCAAGCCACCCGCCTTTTCACAGTGGGGGCAAGGGCCTGAGGTCCGGCTTGTCGTGAAGGTATACCCCCGCCGTTCGCCAGCAGGTACGTTGGGTCTCATCCACACGCCGTAGAGTCGTGACCCCCAATTGACCGACACCTATCCGGCTTACTTCTCATTTCAGCAATTCGCTGGCTGAATCGGGCCGCAACATCGGTGAGCGGGCCCCTATCACGAATCGGGAGCCCATGATCGATTACGGGTATGCGCAAGGTGAGGACAGTATCGCCTTCGATCTCGTAAAGTGCTACCACAAGATCAATATGTACCGACCAAGGCGCCAGTCTCACTCTACTGTCGTGAACTAATCCGGTCCCAGCCAGATTTAACAGCCCCTATTTCGCCATGTCTATAGTCTATCGCTCTACCAATGCGCATTTGCACGGTCGTGGGCGCACGCCCGCAATTCGTTAAGGCTGCAGCAGTTAGCCCGGCCCTCAAGTCGGCTGGCATCCAGGAGGTACTGGTTCATACCGGCCAACACTACGATGCCGGGTTGAGCCAGATCTTCTTTGACGAGCTGGGCGTCCCGAATCCAGACATAAACCTTGCGGTCGGATCAGGATCACACGCGCGGCAGACCGGTGCCATAATGGAGCGCTTGGAGACCTTTATCCAGAATTCGCCGAAGTTCGACGCCGTCCTGCTCTTCGGGGACACGAACAGCACGGTGGCAGGCGCCTTGGTGGCGGCCAAGCTTCACCTTCCGATAGCGCACGTAGAGGCAGGAATCCGAAGCTTTAACAGGACTATGCCCGAAGAAGTCAACCGCGTCGTTACAGACTGCTTGTCGCGATGGCTTTTCGCTCCCACCCCGACCGCTGTCAAGAACCTTGCGGCCGAAGGCCTTTCCAGCGGCACGGAGCTGGTTGGAGATGTGATGCTTGATGCTACGCGCATGTTTGCGGCGCGGGCACGCGTGCGGTTTCCGCTAAGCAAACTGACCGAGCATTCTCCCGGCGCATACGCCCTATCGACCGTGCACCGGCCCTCCAACACCGATGCGCCAGGATGCCTGGAAGACATTTTCGACGCTTTTGGGCAGCTGCCCTGGCCGATCCTGCTGCCCCTGCATCCGCGCACGAAGGCCAGAATGGGGGCTGTCCGCGTGCCGGACAACGTTGAGGTAATGGTGCCAGTGAGTTACCTGGCTATGCTCACGCTCATCGACAATGCCCGCTGCATACTAACCGATAGCGGCGGACTGCAGAAGGAAGCCTACTGGCTGAATGTGCCGTGCGTAACACTACGCATTGATACGGAATGGCCAGAAACGTTTGAGCATGGCTGGAACACATGCGTGGGTGCAGGTAGAGCGGCCATAGTGCGGGCGGCACTGTCGTCCCCTACGGGTCCTCAGCAGCCGCTCGGAGAGGCGCCACGGGGCAATACTGCATCCGGCACGATAGCACAAGCGCTGCTGTGCAGCAGCTAAATAGCTTCGGAACAGCCGCACCCAAGCGTGGAAGACATAGTGGCGTGTCTGACCGGCCGATTCGAAATCATTGCGTGCTGGCCGAGCCTTTTCCGCCGGATCCGCGCATCCTAGACGCGGCATCGTCCGCTGCCAAAGGCGGCGCTGACTATTCGGTCCTTTCCATCCGGTCAACGACCGGCCCTCCACGACGCCATTCCCGCAACTGGCGTCGTCGGACACAGGATATCCTCGTGTCTTGCAACAATCTGCAGGGAGTGGCCGGTTCCGGGCTGCTCTTAGCGGCTTACTTTGGCTGGCTGATTCCACACGACCCCAAGAACCATCCCTTCGACTCGGCGGTGGTCTCTTGGCAGGCAAGCGCACCGGTGATTGCAAATCTCCACAAATACCGAGTGAAAGGGTTGCCACAAAGTGCGTGGAGAATGTGGTTTTCCGTTGTAACTCTCTATCGGCCCCCCTTGGTGGCCGTAGCTGCGCAGACACTGGCTGGCAGCCGCCGACCATGTGATTGCTGTTGTTGTCGAGACCCAAGTACGCACCAATCGCTTGGCATTCCTGCCGCGCATGTCTCGGCGGCTCCCAACACCATCAATGCAGGGGGGTTTTAACCGGTCCACCGTTGGAAGCGCAATCTCTATTCAGCATTGAATCCACCGGCAGCATCGACCTCCATGTGTGGCTGGAAGCCCTGGCTGATGCCCTACCGACAGTTTTGGTCGTCCGCCAGACCAAGCATCAGTCCTGGACTGTACAGGAGCGGGCATGAACTGGTGTATTTAGCTGCATTTAGTTCCAGAGAGTTGCCTACACTGCCGTTGGCTGCGTACTTTCTGACCGTTACCTCACGAGATCAATCATGCCCAATCCATTCACGGGCGTCGGCAACCCGTATTCGCGAGCAGAGGTCCTGGCTCGACTGCACGACGCACTGGACCGCGGCGAGCCGATCATCGCCGCAGGAGCTGGCACTGGTATTAGCGCAAAATTCATCGAACGTGGCGGCGCGGACCTGCTCATTATCTACAACTCCGGGCGCTTCCGGATGTCGGGACATGGCTCCACAGCCGGCCTGATGGCGTACGGCGATGCCAATGCCGTCGCCATGGAGATAGGCGAATTCGAAGTGCTGCCGGTCGTAGAGGAGATCCCGGTGATCTGCGGCGTACATGCGTCAGATCCACGTCGGCGCATTTGGCACCACCTGTTGAAGGTCAAAGCCATGGGCTTTAGCGGGATAAACAATTTTCCCACGCATGCCATTGTTGATGGGCTATTCCGTCAGGTGCTCGAAGAAACAGGGATGAGCGTACAGCACGAGGTCGACATGGTGGCTTTGGCCCAGCATGGAGGTATCGACCTGTTTTCTATAGTCTATGTTGCCACGCCAGAGGAATCGCGCAAGATGGCAGAGGCAGGCGCGGATGTAATCATAGCTCATGTGGGCTGCACGATTGGCGGCTCCATTGGTGTCACCGGCGCGACCTGCACCATTGAAGAAGCTGCCACGCGCACGCAAGCGATTATTGACGCGGGCCAGTCCATACGAGATGACTTGATTTTTCTTGCTCATGGGGGCCCCATCAGTACACCAGCAGACGCCGCCTACATCAATGATCACACTGATGCGGTAGGCTTTGTTGGGGCTTCGAGCCTGGAACGCATGGGAGTTGAGCAGTCGCTCACGAATCTGACGCGCGAGTTTAAGGCAATCCCATGTCCTGCAGCCAAGCACCGTTAAGCACGATGGGACTCTTTTTTAGCCAAAGCAACTACCACTCGGAGCCCGTAGCACAAGGAGTTAACGAATGGATCAACCATCCCGATACGGATCCACGTATACCGGGCCTCTTCGCGGCGCGTGCCACCATTGTGCCGGGCTCTGGCCACGACTTTCATCGCCACCCCGGGCGGGAAGAAATCATCTACGTCCTCCATGGCACGATCGCACAGTGGATCGAGCAGGACCGGCAAGTGCTTAACGCAGGCGACAGTGCTCTCATCCCGGCAGGACTCGCCCATGCCTCGTTTAACGTGGGCGACGAGCCTGCCGTACTGTTTGTTGTCCTTTCCGACGCCCAATCGGTGGAGCCGTTGGCCATAGATATGGCTGGCGAAGAGCCTTGGCGCTCGTTGCCCACCCCATAAGCCTTTATGGCAATGAATACATACTTCGCAGCACTGGTGATAAGCCTCCTGCTAGTAGCCGGCTGTGCTACGGAGGCGGCACTGGAGTACTTCACCACCTCCAATGACGTCAACACGGTAGAGGTACAGTTCCCATTGACTCCCGGCGAAACCCTTACGCGCCTCGTTGTGCCCGAGGGCTTTGAGGTCAGCGTGTTCGCCGCAGAGCCGGACATCCGTAATCCTATCGCGCTGGCATGGGACGAGCGGGGCCGGCTCTGGGTTGTGGAGTCCACCGACTACCCGCATGATCATGTGGGCACGGAGTCAGGCACGGATCGAATAACGATTTGTGAAGACACCGACGGCGACTACGTGGCGGACACGTTCACTCACTTCGCGCACGACCAACCGCTGACCACCGCCATTGCCGTCGTTAAGGGAGGCGCCATAGTCGGTCAGGCTCCCCACATCGTTTTCATGGAGGACACAGACGGTGACGATGTCTATGACCGCAAAACGCGGATCCTGGAGAACGCCTTCGGTACGTTTGATACGCATGCCGTGATGAGCAACTTCAAGGTGGGTATCGACAACCACATATGGAGCGCGGTCGGCTACTCCGGCATGTACGAGCCTGGCAAGGCGCCGGAGGACGATTCGCGGATCTTGGAGCGGGGCGTGTTTCGGTTCTCGCGTGATGGCCAAGTCCTGGAGCCGGTAGGCGAATTCAACAACAACACTTGGGGGCTGGGTATAGGGGAAGACAATACCATCTTTGGATCTACCGCAAACAACAACCACGCCATCGTGGTCGGCATACCGATGCGGTTTAAGGCGCAGCTCAACGTCGCCAACGTTCAAAGTCACTACCTGGTTAAGCACAGTGCCACGCGTCCTTTGTGGCAGGTGGACTTCAGGGACGGTTACACCGCGGCCGCCGGCGCCTTCCCGTACAACGGGCGGGCCTACCCACGTTTTTTCTGGGGTTCCCTTATGGTGACGGAGCCCACCGCTCGCGTCGTGCACGCTGTATCGCTGGAGCGCGACGGCGCCATATATAGGGAAAAGGAAGACATCGTTGAAAACCTTCTGGCCAGCTCCGACGACTGGGTTTCTCCAGTCTTCGCAGACATTGGCCCGGATGAAAATATTTGGGTTGCCGATTGGTACAATCCGGTGATCCAGCATAACCCGGACCGTCGTGGCATGGTAAACCAAGTGTGGAATGCCAACGCGGGGCCCGGCAATGCACACCTTAATCCTCTCCGGGACAAGGACCACGGTCGGGTATACGTCGTCCGGTACACGGGCGCTCAAAATGACGGACCAAAATCGCTTTCGGCGGACGACCCGGAGGGCCTCCTCGCTGGCCTGAGAAGCTCGAATCAATTCTGGCGCCTTACCGCGCAGCGCCTCATCGTCGAAAATCAGATCACGGATCTTGTGCCGGATCTGGCTGCGATGGCGGTTGCCGAAAACCTCGACAATACCGGCTTTGACGGCGGCGCACTGCATGCGCTGTGGACCCTCCACGGCCTGGACGCGACCGAAGCGCTCCGCACCGCGGCTACACAAGCACTTAGGCATCCCGCCGCCGCCGTACGCAAGGCAGCAATTCAAACAATCCCCTACAGCGCCGACGTTGGAGAGGTGCTCACCAGCGCCGGTGTGTTCACCGACCCCGATCTGAACACGCGTCTCGCGGCCGTACTGCTGGTGGCTGAGCTGGGCCACGGCATAGGAGCCAAGGCCTTCTACGCCAGCCGTGAAGCCCAAAACGGCGGCGATCGCTGGATTGAGGCAGCACTAGATGTCTTTCCCGAGTACATTGGAATTGTCAAAAGGCCCGAGCAGGCGCAAGAGCGCAGTCCGCAAGACGTGTCTCTGCTCCCGAGTGCACAGCTTGTCCTGGACGCACCGGAGGGCACCATGCGCTTTGGCCAGGCGCACCTGCATGCCTTCGCTGGGCAACGTATCACGGTTGCATTTGAGAACCTGCATCCCGATCTGCACAACGCTGTGTTCTTGCAGCCGGGTGACCTGCAGGCATTCGGCCAGGCACTCGATGGCTACATGGCAGACCCGGACGCAATCGCAAACGAGTACATCCCGCCCTCACAGCAGCCAAGGGTAGTTGGATCCACCGGCGTGCTGGAAATGGGCCAGAATCGGGAGATTCCACTCGGCGCACTGCCGGCAGGAGAATACCCCTTTGTATGTAGTGTACCTGGCCACTGGGCCGTCATGCAGGGGGTACTCACGGTATCGGCAGCACCGGGCTTGCCTCGTAACGATGCCGGCTGGACATGGCCTGGCGAAGAGGGCACCATCGTGTTTCTTGCAGGCAGCGCCAGCCGCGGACAACAGTCACACCACCATGCGCGCGTATTCGGCTTTGCCGATGGCCAGGTCCTTTACGGCGCGGGCGAGCGGGCATATGTCTACACGGAGGCTGCCGATGCGTCTTTTCGTGCGGCACTCAGCGGCGCGGACCTGTTGGCTATGGCAAACAACAAGCCGGTTACCGACAGCGCAAGCCGCGCGGCCATCTTTGCGCATGTCGCTGCAGGAAAGCCGATCATGGTGACGCATCCCGCGTCGTGGTACAACTGGGAAGACTGGCCTGAGTGGAATGAGTACATAGTCGGTGGCGGCGCGCGCAGCCATGAGCCACTGCAGTCCTTTACGGTCGAAGTGCTGCAGCCGCTTCATCCGGTCATGCAGGGTGTGCCGACTGCCTTTGAAATTGTGGACGAGCTTTACCGGGCTGAGCTTCTGCCGGAGTCCGAGGCGGTCGTACTGGCAATCGGGCGCTCCCAGGAAACGGGAGCTGTGTATCCGGTAGTTTGGCTACGCCGTCACGGGGACGCGACAATCCTGGTCAACACGCTAGGCCATGACGACAGGGCGCACGAACTCGCCTCGTATAAACAGATTCTGCGTAACGCCCGCGCCTACCTACTGGAGTAGCGCGTGTAAGCCAATGCACAGGCGGTCCATACCTTCCATGATCGCATCCTTTTTCAGATTGCCGAAGGCAATCCGTATGGACGGCATCACATGCCCAAAAGTACTTCCGGGGATCACGGCCACGCGATACTCTTTGATAAGCCTTTCGCACACTGCATAGGATGTCAACGTCGTATTCAGGTTCATGAACACGTAAAAGGCACCCTTGGCACTCGCCACCTGCAGGCGTGGCCCCAAGCTCGCGAGGCTGTCCAGCACCAATTTGCGCACCTCATCAAAACCGGCCAGATATTGGCGGCAGTAGCCGGGGCCGGCTTCTAAGGCTGCCAGCGCCGCGTGCTGACTCGCCAAAGCGGCGCAGATCACATTGGTGTCTTGGATCTTCTTGACTGCCGGCAAGAGGTGGGCAGGCAGGGCCATATATCCCAGCCGCCACCCCGCCATGCCGTACGACTTGCTGAAAGAATACAGCGAGATAGTGTGTCCGACCGCACCGGGCGTGGCACCGGGCGAAAAGTGCTTCGTCCCGTCAAACGTGAAGTACTCGTACGCCTCGTCGCTGATATGGTAAATTCCGTTCTCCCCGCATAGTCTGTTGATTTCCTGGAGCAGGGACGCCGGATAGACTACCCCTGTCGGATTATTTGGAGAGACCGTTACGATGGCCCGCGTACGAGGCGACAGGTGGGCTTTAATGGTGTCAACATCCGGCACAAAGCTCGGTCCGAGTTGGACAATAACCGGCCGGCAGTCCGCGATGCCCACGGCCATCTCGTGATTGAAGTAGTAAGGTGCAAGCAGGATGGCCTCGTCGCCCGGGTCGGTGATGGCCAACATCGCTTCAAAGTATGCCATGTTGCTGCCCGCCGTCACAACCACCTCGAACTCGCTGTCAAGTTGGTTCTCCACCCGGAGCTTTTCCGCAATCGCGGCGCGCAGCTTCATTCGCCCGGTGCCGTATCCGTAACCGTGGGCGGGCGGGGTGCGAATGTAATCCTGCACATGCCGCAGGACTGCTTCGGGCGGCCCGAAGTGCGCGACTCCCTGCCCTAGCGAAATCGTCCCCGGATGCTGGTGAATGAGGTCCGCTACCAGCCCCATCACCGGTGCTTGCACGCCTGCAAGACGCGCGGCCCCTCGTGGTATGGTCATTGGATTCGCAGTAATTGGCACGTACGTGAGTCACAACTGCCCATGCTGTAAGATACCGCGAACGATAC
Source organism: Rhodothermales bacterium (assembly GCA_965218495.1). Taxonomy (GTDB): domain Bacteria; phylum Bacteroidota; class Rhodothermia; order Rhodothermales; family Bin80. The sequence continues at coordinate 4,442,873 of OZ244626.1, read as the reverse complement.
CGCTGTTGTAGTCTGCCAGCTACGCTTCTGTGGCTGGCGAACGAAGAGCCATCACGTGCTGATGTTTGCGCGTACTCACCCGACTCTGTACGCGGCCACGCATGCTACTTGATCGTGGGCGTTGCCATACGGTTGATAGGGCTACGCCTAACCGGTGCGCCCAGGACCTTTGGCTTTCGAGCAGGGCACCGGCGGCCATTCGTCGGCTTCTAACCGCCCGGTCTTCCCCCCTAGTAAGTGAGTGTTCGCCTTTGTGCCGCCGTGAACGGACGACTCATCGTACTAGGGCCACGGTAGTGTGTCTACTGCCCGCGTTGCATTCCCGCTATCACATGTTGCTCTGCTTCAAATGCAGCTGGAACAGTGCCTACCGGCACGGTTATCGACCGGAGGTCAAGCGATCCATAATCCTCTTTGTACGCCTGGGCTGTGCACCGTTCGGCCCTCAGCAAGCATCCACCTATTTGCTCTCTAGCGTGTAGCGACCTGGCCAACCAACGCAGCACCATTTTGCCGCACTAGGAAGGTGGTTTAGAGTCAATAGCGGCCCTACAATCGGCACAACACCTTGCCTGCGAGCAGTCTGGCGTTGCGTTAGCTCGTCTGTACTTCCCACAAGCCTCTGCGCGGCAGGCCCAGCCAGAGGACATTCTTTGAAGGCCGCACCAGCAACTCCTGCTTCGCAACTGCGAATTTCAGCAGGCGATACAGAATTACAGTGCCCGAAGCGCGGCCACAGAGGCCTTACTGCGCGCCTCGGCGCTTTACGAAGCCCCTTATTCGAGGTACGGTTTAGTTTTGTGCCTGAGGCCCATCGGGTTAGAACGTTCGCGAAGCGCAGCTGCATTCGTAGGAAGGTGCCACATGCGACACGGCCTCCGTTATGCGCGTGTTTTGATTCGCCTACCAGATGGCATGGACGGCGGGGTGGTTCGTATAATCCCACCACGATAAAGCACAGATTGCCTCATGCCCTCATTGTCGTGCAGTGCGCTAATTTTCGACCTTGATGGAGTACTTATTGACTCCAATGCCCTCTATGAACGGCATTGGGAGGTGTGGGCCGAGCGCAATGGCGTCCCTTTTTCGGACATCGTGGCAGTACACCATGGTCGGCCTGTAAGCTCAACCATCCGCCAGGTCGCTCCACACCTAGACGCACATGAGCAAGCGCTGGCGTACAGGGCCGGCCTGGACGAGACACAATCCTTTGATGGTATAAAGATCTTTGCCGGAGTGCTGGACCTGCTGGATTGCATCCCGCCTGACGCGTGGGCCATTGCCACCAGCGCGCCGGCGGGCTTCGCGCGTCGCCTGATCAACCAAGTCGGCCTTCCGATACCCCGCGTGTTCATCACAGGCGATGATGTCACCTTAGGCAAACCACATCCCATGCCGTACTTACGCGCGGCACAAGCCCTTGGCGTTTGCGCAGACCACTGCGTGGTTGTTGAAGACGCACCCGCGGGAGTGGCCGCGGCGCGCGCTGCGGGTTCCTACGTCATCGGCGTCTTAACGACCAATACATCGCAGGCTCTGGCACATGCGCATGCCCTCATAGACAGCATGGCGGATGTTGCGGTACAGCACCAAGCCTGTGGGCTTCAGGTCTCGTGGAAAAAGGCACTGGTACCACTAGGCTGACAGCGCCGCTTCAAAGGCTTGTATCGTGTGCTTAATCTGGTCCGGGCCATGGGCCGACGAAGTAAAGCATGCCTCAAACTGCGACGGCGGCACGTATATGCCACGCCTCAGCAGTGCCCAGAATACCCGCGCAAAGCGCTCCGTGTCACACGCATTCGCCGCCTGGTAATCAGTCACCGGTGTTCTGGTGAAGAAGCAGCTGAACATGGCCCCGACCTGATGGACCTGCACGGGAATTTGTTGCCGGGCTGCCGCAGCCTGAATTCCCTCGGCTATCTGCATGGCCGCCTCACTGGCCACGGGCCACGCCTCAGTGAGTGACTGCAGCGTCGCAATGCCGGCGGACATGGCCAAGGGGTTGCCAGACAGCGTACCGGCCTGGTACATCGGTCCCTGAGGTGCCACCATCTCCATGATGTCACTTCGCCCGCCATAGGCTCCGACGGGCAGCCCTCCACCTATGACCTTACCCAACGTCGTCAGGTCCGGATGCACGTTGTATAGCGCCTGCGCTCCGCCTGGGTGCACACGGAACCCAGTCATCACCTCGTCGAAAATTAGGAGCGCCCCATGCGCGCGGGTAAGCGCCCGCAAGGCCTGAAGGTAGCCCGGCGCCGGTGGAATGACACCCATGTTGCCGGCTACGGGTTCTAGTATGATGGCTGCAACGCTATCCTGATGATTCCGAAGCGCCCGGTCCATCGCATCCAGATCGTTAAAGGGCACGACGACCGTGTCCTGGGTTGAACGTACGGGAATCCCCGGCGAGTCCTGAAGGCCTAGCGTAGCCAGGCCCGACCCAGCTTGCTTCAAGAGTGCATCCGCGTGGCCATGGTAATTCCCTTCACACTTGATGATTTTGTTGCGGCGGGTGTATGCGCGCGCCAAGCGGAGAGCACTCATGCAGGCCTCGGTACCTGAGTTGACAAAGCGAATCATCTCGATGCGGGGCATGTGCCGCATCACGAGGCGGGCGAGGGTCGTTTCCTTTTCTGACGGCGCTCCAAAGCTGGTACCGCAACGGGACGCCTCCTGAATCGCACTGATGACGGCCTCCGACGTGTGACCCAGTATGAGTGGACCGTAAGAAAGCACGTAGTCTATGTACCGATTGCCGTCCACGTCGAACAGGTACGGACCCTCGCCACGCTCAATGAACACCGGCGTACCTCCGACCGCTCTGAAGGCCCGCACGGGCGAACTTACCCCACCAGGCAGCACCTCGCAGGACTCCTCAAACAGCTTCTTTGATCGCTGATGCATCACTTACTCCAAGTCCGACAAAATCGCTTCTGCTGCGCGCTGTGCATCTCTTATGCAATCCGGGATACCTGCGCCATGATACGCTGCGCCTGCCAGGTGCAGTCCGCTATGCTGTTTGCTCATAGCATCAATGCGGGAGCAGCGCTTTCGGTGCCCCATGTCGTATTGAGGCAGCGATTGGTGCCAGCGGTGCACCCGCTGCAAGATAGGCGACGCCCCCACGCCAAGGACTTCCTTCACCTCCGCCTGGGCCAGGGCTAGCAGTCTCGCATCGTCCAAGGTAAACACCGCATCGCCGCTCTTCCGGCCCAGCACGACGCGCAGCAGGACATGGTCATCAGGCGCACGCCCCGCCAGCTTCGCACTGCTCCACGTTGAAGCTACTGCCATGCGGTCCGCTCCAAGCGCCGAGAGGTATCCGGATGCATCAAGAGGGCGAGGCACCTGCGATGCACGAAACGCGAGTTGCACCACTATCGTTGCGCCATAGCGAATTGTGCCTAGCACTTCTGACAAACCGGGATTGAGAGGCGCAAGCATCTCCGCCGCTGCATTGGCCGGCGCCGCGATGAGCACCACTTCAGCATCCCAGGTCACTCCGCCATCCGCATGGACCGCGTACCGCGCTCCTTGTCTACTGATTGTGCGAACGGCCACCCTGGTTCGGATTGCGGTGGCGCCCAGGCGCAACCGGAGCGATTCGATGAGCGTGCCCAAACCTCCCACCAGGCTGCGCAGGGCGCTGACGCGCGGCTGCGGCCCGCGCGCCGTAGCACGAAGCAGGCTGCCATGCGCCTGTTCCATCGCCCTAAGGTGCGGCAGTAGCGCGTCAACGCTCAGCGTCACCGGGTCCCCGCCCGAAAGCCCCCCCAAGAGGGGCGCGACGATCCGAGTATAGGCTTCGCGTCCATATCTACGCGTAAAGAATGCCTGAACCGACTCCTCTTCTGCGCTGCTGCGCGGCGGCACCATGGATTCCAACAGCAGGCGCACCTTACCGCTCAGCGACAAGAGGCGCGTCGAAAGAACCGGCCCCAAGCGGGCGGGCACCAGTCCGCTAAAACCCTCTGGCAGGGGATACAGCCCATCAGCGCGTCGAATGTAGGCACGACGTTGCAGGGGCACTTGGACCTGGAGGCCGAGCGCCTCACAAAGTGCGGCGGCATGCGGCTTGCAAGCGAGGAACACGTCTGCCCCGTGCTCCATAACAAAGTCACTGCTGCGCTCGGTGAAGATGCAACCGCCAAGGCGATCGGCCTTTTCCAGAAGCGTGACCTCTAGCGGTGCGCCGCTGACCTGCAGGTGGAATGCTGCTGCAAGCCCCGTGATGCCGCCGCCAACGATGACCACCCGGTACGGGCGCGTCATGCCGCAAGCCACCCGGCGCGACGGGCGGCGCTGAAGATGACAGCCGCAAGTGTACCGATGAAATGCGGATCGCTGTTTAGCGAGGGAGGACGCTCCAAACGCACGCCGCACGCCCGAGCAACCTCCTGGGCCTCAATGTCAATGTCATAGAGGATCTCTACGTGATCCGAAACAAATCCTACTGGCACGCTCACGATATTCCTTATTCCCTTCTTGGCCAAATACGAGATATGGTCTTCTAACTGCGGGCCCAGCCATGGCTCGGGGCTACGGCCCTCGGACTGGTAGCTCCAAGACCACTGTGTCGGAGCAAGACCCGCCTTAACGGCAACCAGCTGCGCTGTTTCCTGCATCTGATCGTCGTAGGGATCGCCGCTTTTGAGGATCCGAGTCGGCAGACTGTGTGCGCTAAAGACTACGTGGACGGTGTTTCGCTCCTCTTTAGGCCAGCGCTCCAGCCCTATGTGCACACGCTTGGCTAGCGCCGCAATTAGACCGGGAGCGTCGTGGTAGGCACTGATATGCTCAAAGGCAATCTCACCGCGATAAAGACCAAGCCCTGTTGCGATCTTTGCCTGATACTTGGCAATGCTCATCGTGCTGAATTGCGGAGCCAGCACGAGGCTCACCGCACGCTTGATCCCGTCGTCAATCATGGTCCCTACGGTCTCTTCGATCCACGGCGCCCAGTGCCTCATGCCGAGGTAGTCCGCAAAAGTGCCCTGTGGCACGCGGGTCCTTAGCACCTTCATCGTTTCCCTGATGGCGTCTCTGGTTAGCGGCAAGAGTGGGCTGGCACCACCGATTAGCCGGTAGTTGCGCGTGATTTCATCAAGCAGGGCATTGGAGGTGGTGCGGCCCACCCGTATGTCTGCCAAATAACCCGGAATGTCGTACAGATTGTCCGGTCCTCCGTAGGCCATAAACAGCACACCGATTGGCTTGGTCACGAGCCTGTGGAAGTCGCTTGGTGGACGTAATCGATGAGGCGACGAACGTTGTCGACCGGCGTGCCGGGCAAGATTCCGTGGCCCAAGTTGAATATGTGTCCTGTCGCGCCCGCCCGACAAAGCACGTCGTCTATGTGGGCCTTCAGTTCACGCCACGGCGCAAACAGAGCTGCCGGGTCCAGATTCCCCATCACCGGACGCTGCACGACTTTTCGCGCGGCATCAAGCGCAATGCGCCAGTCCACACCGATGACATCGCCTCCTGCATCAGCGATGGAAGCCAGAGTGCCGGCCGTGCCTGTGCTGAAGTGAATCGTCGGCACCTCCAACGTAGCCAACCGCACAAACAGCATCCGGGTATAAGGCTGAACGAAACGGTTGTAGTCCGATGGCCCGAGCGCTCCGGCCCACGAGTCAAAGACCTGCAAGCAGTCCGCTCCTGCCTTTACCTGCTCCTTAAGCAGGTCCGCTACCACCGCCACCAGTTTTGTCAGGAGGCGATCCCACGCAGCGGGCTCGGTGTACATAAGCGTCTTAGTTCGGAGAAACGTGCGAGAGGAGCCGCCCTCGATGGCGTAGCTCGCCAGCGTAAAGGGTGCGCCCGCAAACCCGATTAGCGGCACGCGAATTGCCCGCTTAACGCGCCGGATGACCTCAAGCGCTTCAGGCATCGCCTCTGCTGCCGGCGGCACGCGGAGTCGGTCGATCTGCTTGTTGGTCGTTAGCGGCGCCTTTATACGTGGTCCCACCCCCGGCAAGAATTCCAAGTCCAACCCCATCCCGATGAGGGGTGGCAGAATGTCCGAAAACACAATAGCCGCGTCCAGATCAAACGTCTCACAGGGAAGGAGTGTGATTTCGGCGGCTAGGTCCGGGTCGCGCAATGCCTCGAGCATGGTGCGACCCTTGCGTAACGTGCGATACGCGGGGAGATACCGCCCCGCCTGACGCATTATCCAGACCGGGGTATAGGGCACGGCCTCGCCGCGACATGCCCTGAGGAGCGTATCGTTCATGCCCCACAATCTGACTGCCACAACGCTCTACCCACGAAGAATGGACCCATCTGGCTTAGGTAGCGTGCAGTCTGATGCGTCTGGCGCATCCGCTGCACAATGGCAGAAAGTGGAAACAGCTTCTTGCCCAATAGGCCCACGACAAAGTCATTGTCGTTCGTGTCCAGGCCGTGGCATGCCAAACGGATGTCGTGTGCATGATCCGCCTTGCCATATGCATGTCCGACGCCGCCATGCTCCATCAGGACGGTGCGCCGCTCCTGGCTCGTCAGTTCCTCGAAGGAGCCGGTACGCCGCAAAGGGTACCAAAGGGCCCACGGCCAGTCTGGGTTGGTTACGTAGCGCTGCGGCCGCTTGAGCAAGACCTCCTCAAGGTCGCTTTCGTAACCAATTGTGTAGGTTCGGCCAAACAGCGCATGCGCCGGCTTGAACGTAAGGGCCGCAAACGGCGCCATTGATAGTAAGGCACGAAGCTCTGTGACGAAGTACTCCTCGTCCTCACTCATCGCGAGAAGCCCGAATCCATAGGGGTCTAACACATTGGCATATAGCGCGCCGCGCAACCCGTGACGCTCGCATATCCTCCTGATTGGCTCAACATTCTGGCAACCCCCAAATACCTGGAGTTGCATGTAAAGCCGCGCATCGAGGTATAGCGCCCGGCCCGCCTTATCGCGTCCGCGCTCCCTGAGGTCAACACCCTTGGGTCGCTTCTCCTGTATATCTAGGGCCATATAGCGCTATGATTGCAGCCAGGCCGCAGCCTCCAGTGCGTGGTACGTAATAATGCTGTCCGCACCGGCTCGCTTGATGCTGGTGAGCACCTCAAGCGTGGCACTCTGTTCTTCTGCTAAACCCAGGTTAACCGCTGCCTTCACCATAGCATACTCTCCGCTGACGTTGTACGCCACCAGAGGCACATCAGGTATACGCGCGCGCACCCGGCTGATCACATCAAGGTATGACAGCGCAGGCTTTACCATGATCATGTCTGCACCTTCGCGGACATCATGGGCCACCTCGCGTAGTGCCTCGCGCACATTGGACGGATCCAGTTGGTGCGTCTTGCGATCCCCAAACTGCGGCGCCCCGCCAGCCGCATGCCGAAAGGGCCCGTAGAAGGCGGATGCGTACTTGGCGCTATAGGAAAGGATGGCAACATCTGCGTAGCCTTTCGCATCCAGCCCACTACGGATAGCAGCGACCATATGGTCCATCATGCCGCTGGGGGCCACTATATCCGCTCCGGCCTCTGCATGTACACATGCCATGTCCGCCAGTATGGGCAGGGTTGCATCGTTACTGATCCCGCTGCCAGAGAGTACGCCACAATGGCCATGATCCGTGTACGAGCACAAGCACACATCGGTGATTACCACCAGTTCAGGAATCTCGGCTTTCAGCGCACGGACAGCCTGCGTCACGGGTCCCATTGGGTCCTTCGCTGCACTGCCTATTGCGTCCTTTTGTTCAGGGATGCCAAAAAGTAGCACCCCTGCAACGCCGAGCGCAGCTGCTTCACGCGCCGCACGCACGCATCCTGTCACATTCAGACGCTCTATGCCGGGCATAAACGGGACCGGCCCGGCGTCGTGATGGGTAACAAAAAGCGGATAGATGAAGTCTGCGGGTGCCAGCGTGGTTTCGCGTACCAAACGGCGCAATTCCGCCGTCCGCCGCAACCGGCGCGGTCTCCAACTCAGGTGGGCATCACTCATGGGCATAGTATTCCTTCAACGCATCAACCAGGCCTTGGGTGGTGTATTCTGTGGCTACCGCGCGAACATTAAATCCCAGCGCCGATGCGGCGTTTGCCGTAACTGGGCCAATGCAAGCCACCACAGCACCCTGGGTATCGGTTCCTTGCAGTTCCGCGTAACTTCTTGCCGTTGATGCGCTCGTAAAGGTTACTGCGTCCACTCCCGCCTGCACGGCGTCAAAGGCAGCTGGCGATGGTCTGTTGGTCTCTGCGTAGTAAACCGCAACTTCTTCGACGCGCACGCCGCGTGCCTGCAGGAGTGTTCTGAGCGCTGGCCTTGCGCCGCGTGCATGCAGCAGCAATACGCGCTTCCCGTCAATGCCGTCCGCAACGGCCTCTGCACGGTACTCCTCCGGCATGTATTGAACGCTCACATCACGGGATTCAAGCGCCTTTCTTGTGGCTGGTCCGATTGCGGCAACCTTCGTAACGGCTTGCCAGGGGCCGTCCATAAATTCCAGGGCGTACCGTACGCCATTGACACTGGTAAACACGACCCAGTCGTATTCCTCCAGGCGGGACAAGGCGGCTTGCACGGGCCGCCACTCCGGCGCCCGAACCAGTCGGATGGTTGGAAATCGTATAGGGATAGCGCCGGCACATCCGAGCATTTGGCAAAGGAGCTCCGCTTGGGCCGCTGGGCGCGTCACCACCATGCGCCTATCTGCCAGCGCGCTAAGGGCCACTGAGCACCTCCGCAGCGCCGAGGCGCAGCGCTTCCTGTGCGAGCCTGATTCCGAGAGATCGGGGTTCTTCTCCCTCGCCCGTCACACGAATGACTCGTTCGCCCTCAGCAGAGGCCACCATGCCCTGCATGGTGACGAGGCCTGCTTTCGCTAGCCGCGCATAGGCGGCAATGGGTGCAGCGCATCCACCTCCCAGGGCAGACAGGAATGCACGCTCCGCCGTAGTGGTCGCCCGAGCGTTAGGGCAATCCGCCGCTCCCAGAAGCGTGGCTACTTCAACACAGTCGGCGCTGCACTGCACTGCAAGCGCCCCCTGACCAGGTGCGGGCAGCATTACTGCCAGTGGCAGCACTGCGTCTGCGTCGTGCTCGATATTCAGCCGATGAAGGCCCGCCTGAGCGAGCACCAGGGCATCGAATTCACCCGCGTGCATCTTCCTTAGGCGCGTGTCTACGTTTCCGCGTACCGGGCGCACGGCCAAGTCCGGCCGGTATGCCTTAAGCTGTGCCCGCCGCCTTCGGCTTGAGGTGCCTACGGAAGCGCCGGCAGGCAGCGTGTCCAATGTGAAGCCCCCCTTGGTCATGAGTACATCCCGGGCGGTTTCGCGGCCAAGGATGGCACCCACGGCAACGTCTGGACTATACTCTGTAGGCAGATCCTTAAATGAATGCACCGCGAGGTCGATGCGGCCGTCAACAATTGCCGCCTCCAGCGCGGAGGTAAACAACCCCTTACCACCACCCAGTGCGCCCGCGAGCCTGTCGCCCTCACTCGTGATCTCCACAACCCTGACGTCCAGGCCCGGCCACGCCGACTGAAGTGCTGCGCAAACATATTTCGTCTGGACCAGCGCCAGGCGTGACCGGCGCGTCCCCATGGTTACGCCACGCATGCTACAGGGCAAAAAGTGCCCGGATCAAGTCCGTCTCTGGACCAGCATCGCTAGTGCTGGCGAGTTCGCGCAGCCGTGTCGTCGGCTCGTGTAAGAGCTTGTTGACCAGTGCTTGAGAAAAATGTCTAAGCCGTGCCACGTCATCCGCGCCCAAGCCGTTCATGCCCTTTAGCGCACGCGCAAGCTCTTCCTGCCGGATGGTATCGGCTTTGAGTCGAAGATTGCGTATGACTGGTTCTACGGCCAGCGCACGCACACGCCCTTCGAGCGCTTCTACTTCTTCGTCAACGATGGCTTCGGCTTGGGGAACTTCGGCACGGCGCAGCGCCAGTGAAGTGTCAGCCTCTTCGCGCAAGCTGTCAATGTCAAATAGCCGAACCCCCGCTATGCGCTGTACGCTTGTATCAACGTTGCGAGGTACTGCCAGATCAACAATAAGCAGGGGAATCTGGCGACCTTGGAGATGACGGTGGCCCAAGAGCACACCCTGACCGCGCGCCGTGCAAAAGACCACATCAACTTCGCAGAGCACCTCGTCGAGCTCCGCCATGGGGCGCGCCTGTGCGCCCATACTTTCAGCGAGCTTGGCGGCGCTTGCTTCGGTACGATTCACCACCACCAGCCGGGTTACTCCCGCACTGCACAGGATCTTTGCTACCAGGCGGCCCATCATGCCAGCCCCAATGATGGCAATACGCGGTACCACTAGCGGTCCTATCAGGCGGCGGACTAATTCAACGGCCACGGATGCCACGCTAACGGGGTTGCGCGCTAGCGCCGATTCCTGCCTTACGCGCCCCCCGGCCTTGAGCGCTGTCTGGAACAACGCCGAAAGCAACGGGCTCGCATGACCACGCGACGTGGACTGCCTGAAGCATTCCTGCACCTGACCTTGAATCTGCGGCTCGCCCAGCACCATCGAATCCAGTCCGGCGGCGACGCAAGCCAGGTGCCGAGCGGCGTCCAAGCCCGTGTACTCGTATACGTAGGACCGAGCGGCCGCCAGATAGCTGCCGTGGTTTGGCGGGAGGAGGCCGTTGATCGCTGTCTGGAGCGATCGGGAATCACCCACTTCGCGTTCGATATAGAATTCCAGCCGGTTGCAGGTAGAAAGCAGCGCGAAGCCCCGCAGGTCGGCTGCGCGCTCATAGAGGCTGTCTTGAGCCGCCGGCGACAAGCACAGCGCCTCGCGCACAGCCACGGGTGCGTCATGGTGACTTAAGCCCAAGCAGCCAATTCGCGCTAGCATATTATTCCCGACAAGCGTTTGCGGACAGCAAAGAAAAGAAGTGCACTCGTAAAATGAACAAGTTACGCATTTCTTCACAGGATTCGTATGATGCACCCACGCAGCTGGGCTTCAGGCTGCCAACAGGAGACAGAGTAGGCGCTAACGCTCGAGACACGACTTCCTGGCAAGGTGCGTAGCACCATACTGCATTACAACTGCGGACGAAACAGCGTCTTGATGCCACGCTTGGTGCGGAAAGTCTCAAAGGCCGCTTCCCACTCCGCCAGCGGGAAAGCATGTGTGATGAGCGGCTTCATATCCACCGTACCGCTGGAAAGCAACCGCACCGCCCTAAGCCAAGACTCAGGCGTGCTCGCATTGCTACCGGTGACTACCAGCTCCTTGTAGCATACCTGGTCCAGGTCCCAAGATACGGGCCTGCCAAACAGCCCCACTTGGACATAGCGCCCACGGCGCCGCACGAGTTCAAGTAGCTGGCCTGCTGACTGAGTGGCACCCGAGCATTCGTACACCACATCGGCGCCGAGGCCGCCATGCGTCAAATCCTCTATGAGTGGCCGCGGGTCGTGCCGGCTTACGTTGAACGTGTAATCTGCGCCAAGCGCCTCTGCAACGGCTAGGCGGCGCGAATCTACGTCAGTACCCAAAACGATGGCTAGTGCACCCGCTGCCTTGACGAGTTGCAGCGTGAGCAACCCGATGGCACCGGGCCCCGCAATCACTGCGACTTCGCCTGCGCGCACGGGCGGGCCACATAGCTGGACCCCCTGTACTGCGCAGGCTAGCGGCTCCGTCAGGGCCCCTTCCCGATAAGAAATGTTCTCCGGCAGCCGATGAAGGTTGCCTGCCGGTACTACGAGGTATTCGGCAAACCCACCATTGACAGCGGAGCCGATGGAGCATCTGTTGTGACACAGGTTGCTCTGCCCTGCGCGACAAAAGCGACATCGGCTGCAGGTGTAGAAGTACGTTTCGGTAGTGACCCGGCTGCCCAGCGGCACACCCTGGACGCCCGCTCCTAGGCTAACGACCTCTCCGGATACCTCGTGCCCCAGCACTACCGGGGGGCGCGACTTGAACTCGTCCAGATAGATATGAATATCGGTGCCGCACAGGCCCGCTGCGTGCACCTTAAGCTTCACCTCGCCGGGGCCCGCCTCAGGCACCGCAATCTCCCGTAATGCAATCTGCCCGACGCCGGGCGCCACCTTCATTACTGCTTTCATCGAATACCCATAACTATTGCACGCACCCGCGCGCATCCACGCGCCACGTTGCCACTACTTCGTCGCCGTCCACTACGTACGCCTCTTCCTGCGTGTTGACGACTACGCAGGCGTGGTTGGGTACCACGCGCACACGGTCTCCAACGGCCAGCGTACTTCCGCCTCGAACTGCGCCCCAACCATGCTCCTCACTCAGATTGATCAGGCGTGTATGCGGATGCGGAACCATGTTCCTGGGATGATACAATAGCCTTCCGTATTCATCCGACAGTGGTGCCCGGTCCGAGGTCAGCACTTTGCGGCCCGCATCCACAAAAAAACGTTCGGTGCCATCAGGATCTCTGTGACGGCTGATCACCGTCGTAAGCACGGTCAGGGCACAGTCCTTTAGCGTACAGACACCCAAGTTGACCTGGGTGAAATCATTAAATACGTAGTTGCCGGGGCGAATTTCCGTGATAGCGAAGCCGCTTTGGGTCGCGTTTGCAAAGTGGTACGCAGACGGCGTTGAGCCCACGCTTACATCAAAGCGTCCCGGTACCGCCAAGCCGACTTCGCCGAGCCGCGACGCTACCGCGAGCATCCGATCCCGCGCCTCGGCCATGACAGGCTCGGCCTGGCCCGGCTTGTAGGCATTTCCCTCGTGCGTGAGTATGCCGGTGAACTCAAGGCCTCGAAGCTCCACTACGCGCTGTGCAAATGCCACCAAAGAAGGATCGTCCCAGCGCCTGCCGCACCGCCCGTACCCGGCGTCAATCTCCAACAGCACCTTCGCGCGCTTGTCGCAGCTGGCAAAGACCTCTGATGCCTGGCGCGCCGCCTTGAGCGAGTCAACGCAAAACGATAGGCCCGGCCCCAGTGCCGCGATTCGCTCAAGCTTGTCACGCCCCACGACCGTGTAGGCAATACGGATGTCTCCAAAACCTGCCTGAGCAAAAACCTCGGCTTCGCCAACTTTGGCCACGGTGATGCCCTGCGCGCCTTGAGAACGCTGAAGCGCCGCAAGCGCCACCATCTTGTGGGTCTTCGTGTGCGGGCGCAGTGCTACGCGCGTACGGTCTGCGCGCGCTTGCATCCCGGTCACGTTTGCCTCCAAGCGCCGCCGCTCAATGAGCAGGCAGGGCGTGGCCAGTTCATCAATGGTTGGCATGGTCCCTGCAACGGCTTTTGGCCTTCATGGATTCTTCAGGCTTGCCTCTTGCATTTCCGTGTCTTACTTTGAAACATAAAGTACTTTGCATCGGTAGAACGAAGCATGCAACAGGATCACGCCCCAATTCCGCGCGGCACGCGCGAAGACCAAGCCACCGAGCACCTGCGTTTCATACGCGAGGTGATGGAGCGGACCGGCTCCTTTACGGCCGTACCAGGCTGGAGCATGTTCGCCGTTGGCCTTTCCGCCTTGCCTGCCGCGTTTCTTGCCGCCCGGCAGCCGACTGCGGATGGGTTTCTATTGATATGGCTCATTGAGCTCCTTGTAGCGCTAAGCATTGGAATCGTGGGGCTTAGGCGAAAGGCGCACCGCATTGGCGTATCGCTCCGCTCCGGGCCTGGCCGCAAGTACTTAATGAACATGACACCGCCACTTGTGGCCGGACTTGTACTAACAGTGGCCCTGTGGCAGCACGGCGACGCAGCGCTGCTTGCTGCAGTATGGCTGCTCTTGTACGGGGCAGGCACCATCACAGGCGGAGGCAACTCGGTGGGCCTCATCCCGATTCTGGGAGTCACGTTCATGGCATTCGGTGCCTTGGCATTGCTAATACCGCTTACCCATTGGGTGCTTGCCGCCGGGTTTGGCGGGCTGCATATGGGATTTGGCCTTGTGATAGCCCGAAAGTATGGCGGATAAAGCTACCCAACCCATGAATCGGGCTGCCAAGGTCCTCAGTTTTCGGCCGGATCCGCTGATCCATGGCCGGATCCGACTGGGGATTGTGAGTGCGCTGGCAGCAGGTGAACGACTGAGCTTTAGCGATCTGAAGAATCTCCTGGGCACCACGGACGGCAACCTCAGCGTGCATGCGCGGAAGCTCGAGGCGGCAGGCTATATCGAAACCTTAAAGTCGTTTGCCGGCCGCTTGCCGAAGACCGAGTATCGACTCACGCGCGAGGGCCGCATGGCCCTGATTCAATACCTCGACCAGATGGAGCAAATGCTGGCGCTTGCCCGCCAAGTAAACTAGACCGACATGCGAATGCAAGTTCTCCTCCGACTCGCCATCATAGCGGCCTGTGTGCTCACTGCCATGGTGTCGGTGCTGGTGCTCGTCTTCATTGTTACGAATCAGGATCAGACATGGATCTGGCCCCGCATCACAGCTTCGCTATTCATCCTCGCGGTGAACGGCGCAATCCTCTCGCGAGTCTTTGGGCCCGCAACCCGGGCAGATGTGCTTGTGCTCCTTGGATCAGTGGCCCTGGTGGCCCTTGGCGCCGCTGCTGCCGTGCACAGCTATTTCATGGCGGAGATCACAGGCGATTTGGAAGCCTGGGCCATAATGGCCTGCCTGATTCTGGTGGCACAGGGCACTGGTACACTGCTCTACCTTCATGGCTACCGAGATGCGACCCTTGCCTAAACCAGCACTCCGGACGGGAATCCACGTTGCCATTATTATGGATGGCAACGGCCGCTGGGCCAGTGGGCGTGGGCTGCCACGCACGGCCGGCCATGTAGCCGGTGTAAATGCAGTGCGCGCCGTCACAGAGACAGCAGCACGGCGCAATATTACTACACTCACACTTTATGCATTCTCCTCTGACAACTGGCACCGCCCGCGCACCGAGGTGTCAGCCATCATGCAACTCCTCGTCAGACGCCTGCCCGTGGAGTCCAAAAAGCTCGCGCGTGAAGACATCCGCCTGAGCGTCATTGGGCGTCGAGATCGACTATCCAACGCAGTCCTACATGCTATTCAAGCCGCAGAGACCCTTACCCGCCACGGAACCAAACTTCATTTGCGACTGGCCTTGGACTATTCTTCGCGGGGGGCCCTTGCCTGCGCGGCGCGGCACCTCAACGGTGCCGACAGCGCAAACGATGTGAGCGCCATCCAGCACGCGCTGGCCCGCGCATACCATGCGGACACACTTGTGCCGGATGTTGACCTCCTAATTCGCACCGGCGGGGAGCAGCGCCTGAGTGACTTCCTGCTCTGGGAGTGTGCTTACGCCGAGATGTATTTCACACCCTGCCGGTGGCCCGACTTCGACGGTGCGGCGCTGGATGAAGCACTTTACGAATTTCGCAGCAGGCAACGCCGCTTCGGCAGGGTCTGAGACCCTCGGGAATACAGAGGCTTGCGCCACAGAAGTCTTGACGCAAAGCGTCATCTTGGGAACCCACCGCTGCCCAAAGGGGCGAAAACGGGCGCTCCCAGCGGACTATTCGCTCTTTGCGGGCTTATTTTGCCGCACTTCGGAGCTCTACGGTGAAGACTATTAGAATCTGGCTGCATCCGTCTGGAAAACGTCAGCGTATTGCCAGTCTTGACATTGTGTATGTTAGGGGTGCGCCCAATCACTATCCTCCGGTGTCACTGACTGGCCCGCGCCGCTGAGTCCGCGCTATGGATCACGGCAGGTTTCGAACACCCCGTCGGGAACCCCGTGAACCGTGTGGCCTACCAACCCGATCATCGGAGAGGTCGAGGCCAATGTCGAACGCTGATGCAAACCCGCCACCTTCGGGACTGAGGGCAAGGGTAAGCTGGTCCCCGGACCGGCGAAAAATGCCATCGTCAGTATTGCGCGTGTCCCGCTGGCCCCTTGCCGCATACGGTGGCCGAGCATGCACGCGATCAGTCAGTGCCTCCTCGAAGAAAAGTTGTGACGTGAATTCATACGCCTTGTCCGGTGCGGCCTCCGCGCGAATCTTGAAGTGGATATGCACTGCACGACCACGATACCATCCAGGATAAATCGTCGTAAATCTGGCCACACCGTCATCACTCGTAATCTGGTACCCGCGCAGGAATTGCTGCGCCTCAACGTCTCCACCTGACCGTCGGTCACGGAATGCTGAATAACGGCCACTGGCGTCGCATTGCCAGATGTTTACGATGGCGCCGGAAAGCGGCGCGCACGCGCTTCCATCAATACGCGACATGTTAAAGGTCAGGTTCAGCACTCTGCCGTGGACGAGAGCACCGGTCGTGGGCTCGGTGCGAATGTCCGACCGGTCGAGCTGGACATCGGCGAAGAAGGGTCCTTCTGTAAGCTCGGGGCGCACGACGCAACCTGGAATCCAGGATACTCCGGAGTAGGCTTCGCCAGTCCTGACTGGCGCAAATATGGCGCACCCAGCCGCCGATAGAAGGTGTACGGCTTCCCGCCGGCTCAGAATTCTTCCGACTGGCCTATCGTCTTCGTTCATTGCTCACTTTGCCTTTATGATTCGAGGTGCTGTTGCAATTGAAGCGCAGCCGATCGACGTATGCACTGCACACCCGCGCTGTAGAGTTTGACGCCGAAAATCCTTTACCATTCCGCATCCCGGTTCTGGCCCGTCTGCAATCGCCTCGCCGTCAGTGGTACATCCATCAAACGAAGTGGTTTATGCTGGATTGCCGAGCCTATGCGACTCCGGGAACTGGACTGACGGCCGCGGGGTGCCGGAGATGACTGAAATGTCATGAGGTGGTGTCGCCAAACAAGATGTCGCTGAGAGTCAAACGACGCTGAGCCTCGTATACGCTAAAGGTGAAGGGGGGGGGGCTGAAGATGGCTTGCAGATCAATGCATAGGCAGCCTTTCCGCCACAGAAAAAGGTAACACGCGGTTCCCCGTAATCGAGTTCAAAGCCGATGGCATGCCAGATCCCAACAAGTCCTTGCAGGATTTGCTACGCCGTTGCCGGATGAATGAGCCGCCTGCCTGTGCATTCAGGCCTAAAGGTAAGGCCACATGGGTGCAAATCGCGGCGGTCTGGCAGCGGCATTCGCTAGGTGCAGCGCGAAGTGGCCAATTCGGGAGCCTTAGCCAGCTGTATGTGGCCAATGCCGTGCTGCTCGACGAATTCAAGAAGTAATCTGCTGGAAGTTTAGGAGAGTTGGGTAGCCTGGACTGCAACCTGCGCCGCGCGCCATGCCATTCGGCGGCCAACCCCCGCTGGGGCGACTGTTCAACCAAGCACGCAGTGAAATTTAGTCAGCACGCACGGGAAAGGTGGCGGGCCGGCCGCCTCTCATTCTACAGGGTCCAACTGCCAGCCGGAACGAGACTTGTTGGTAGACCTCTCACAGGCTACGCAAAAGCCCATTCTCACGGCACCTCATGAATCCAAATGCTAATGTACGTAGCTGCCTGCATTGATGTCGATCGTCGCACCCGTGGCGTGATCCGCAAGGCCACTTGCCAGCAGCACAACTGTTGGGGCCAAGTCCTCGGGCTCGGTTAGTCGACTCAGCGCGAGGTCACCCACTACGAAGTCTTCTCCATACGCGTTGATAGAATCCTGCGCCATGTCGGTGCGGACAAATCCGGGCGCGATCACGAATGCGCAGATGTTCTGCTTGCCGAATGCACGTGCTATGGAACGCGTCAGTGCAACAACGCCGCCCTTAGACGCTGCATAAGCCATATAGTCAGCCGTATCGCCGCGGAAGGCTGCCCGCGACGCTACGCTGATAATGCGGCCGCCGCCCCTTTGGGTGAAGTGGCGCAGCGCCCGCCGACAAAGAAGCTCGGTAGCCCGAAGATTCACATGCATCGTGCGCTGCCAAGCCATATTCCATATCTCGGTTGAAGCTGCTATCGGTGCCATAACACCAATGCCGGCGTTGTTTACGAGCACATCCAGCCGCCCGTAGTGGTCGACAACTTCGTCGAACAGGCGGTCGCACTCCTCGACCCTTGCCAGGTCCGCCTGAAACGTTCGGGCCTCATGGCCCAAAGTAGCCGCAAGCGTGGCAGCCGCCTCAATATTCTGATTGTAGTGGGCGGCTACTGTGGCTCCGGCACGTCCCAGCCCCGCTGCAAGGGCGCGCCCGATGCCGCGGCTGGCACCAGTGACCAGGACTACTCTTCCGGAAAGATCTATTTGCATCATTTCTTGCGGCGCCAAAGCGGTACACTTGAACATGGTTCACCATACATCACCTTGCGCGCCACCGGCATGAGCTTGCGCATGGCAGTAACATACGCGCCCAGTGGAACGATTTCCGAGCCGCATCCCTTGATAACTACAATTCGGTCCTCATAGCGAGACCAGTCCTCGGCTTCCAGGGCTGCAGCAAAATGGGCACGCACGGCGTCGAGCTTGCGCCCCTGAACCACCGAGCGTGCCGCACCCAGCCTGGAGGCAATTAGGAGATACGCCCAGGTTGGCACGATGGCATCGGTCGCGCAGTATACCGCGACATGCTTGCCAGCATACGAGGCCCAGTTGTGCTGGGCGATACAGCGACGGAAGTTCGTTTCCCGCAGCACCAAACCATCTGCCAAGAAAGGTGAAAGATCAAGCTCCGCCACGGGAGCCTGGTCCCACAGCGATTCCAAGTTGTACACGACAATGCCGCTCTTCTGGACCTTGTTGACGACCTCCATACCAGCTACATTCAGGTTAGTGATCGCACCGCGCCTATGAGGATCTCTGCCGCGCGGGCCACCTCGTCTGACGTCGTTGGACGGCCCAGGCTGACTCGAGCGGTGCGCCTGGCTTCGTTCGGCTTGATCCCCATCGCGCGCAGAACATGGCTCATTCCCGAAGATCCTGATGTGCAAGCGCTGCCCGGGCTCACGGCCACCTCGCCGAGAGACCCGAAAAGGAGATACTCGCACGCGTCCCCCGGAAACGTCACGCTCGACGTGTTAGGCAAGCGCGCCGCCTGCTTGCCGTTGAAACGGATGTCGGGCAAGGCTTCGCTGAGCGCCAGCTCCAGTCCATCACGAAGCCGGCTCAGGCGTTCAAACTCATGTGCAACGTTTTCACACGCCAAATGGATGGCTTCACCCAGCCCCAAAATGCCCGGCACGTTGAGCGTACCGCCCCTCAAGCCGTGTTCCTGGCCACCGCCATCGACCAGCGCAGGGACGCGGACACGGTCCCTTAAGTACAACATCCCAACACCTTTGGGGCCGTAAAGCTTGTGTCCTGAACAGACCATTATGTCAATATCTTCCACGGTCACAGGAAGCTTTCCTACGGCCTGCGTTGCATCGGTCATGAGCAGGATGCCACGACCCCGTACGCGTGCCGCGACTTCGCGAATCGGCTGGAGGACACCGGTCTCGTTGTTGGCCCACATGACGCTCACCAGTATGGTCTCGTCGGTCAAGGCCGCTTCCAGCTCATCCAGATCAATCAACCCGTCGCGGTCCACCGGCAGGTACGTAACTTGGTAGCCCTGCCGCTCCACTGCCTTGCAGCTTTTGACGGTGGCCGCGTGCTCGGTCTGGACGGTCACGATGTGACGGCCCTTGCCAGAATATGCACGTGCCACCCCCTTGACGACTGTGCTAATACCCTCGGAGGCCCCGCTAGTAAACGTGATGTTCGAAGGCTGCGCCCCCAGCGCCTCCGCTATCTGCACGCGCGCGGTATCGACCGCAGCGGCGGCAGCCCACCCGTAAGAGTGCCCCGCGCTCGAAGGATTGCCGAAGTGCTCAGTAAAAAATGGGAGCATCTTTTCCAAGACGCGCGGATCAACCGGCGTCGTTGCGTTGTAGTCAAGATAAACGGCAGGTCCCACTCCAGCTCATTGCGATAGTGACCGCAAGACCCCCGGCTCGGGACCATCGGTCAGTGATACGGTAGTGCCTATGGCTCGCCCTGAAACTCCAACGTAGGCGTCTTGGTTTAACATGGCTCTTGCCGCGTTCGTCTAGGGGTCCAGGACGCCGGCCTCTCACGCCGGTAACACGGGTTCAAATCCCGTACGCGGTACCCTTTCAACTATCGGGTGTTGAAACCTCTTCAGGCAGCAGCACTTTGTCAATAAGACCATAGGCCTTGGCTTGCTCTGCGCTTAGCCAGTAGTCCCGATCTGCATCACTCGAAATGGTCTCTAAGGTCTGACCAGTGTGGAGCGCGAGAATCTCGTACAGACGCTGTTTGAGCGACAGGATCTCGCGCGCCTGAATTTCAATGTCTGAAGCCTGCCCGGAGGCACCACCCACGGGTTGGTGCAGCATGATTCGCGAATTCGGGAGGGCAGACCGCTGCCCTTTGGTGCCTGCAGTCAACAATACCGATCCCAGCGACGCGGCAAGTCCGACGCAAATTGTGGCCACCGGACACGAAATCAGCTGCATAGTGTCGTAGATGCCAAGACCGCTGTAGACCATGCCGCCTGGAGAGTTGATCCAGATGTTTATATCTCGCTTCGGGTCCTCGCTCGTCAGATACAGCAGCTGCGCCACAGCCAAGTTCGCCACGACATCATTGATGGGTGTTCCCAATAGAATTATGCGCTCTTTCAGCAACCGGCTGAAAATGTCATACGCGCGCTCGCCACGTGCGGTCTGCTCCACTACGATCGGGACCAGTTGGCTTATGGGCTGGTCCCCCATTCCGCGACCGTAAATGCTACTCGGCAGCCGAATGCTCTTTGCAAACCTGGTAAAGTCTTCAACCATCGCTAGGGAAATTAGGACTGGCTAATGTGTCGGCACTTCCTCAACGCCGCCAAATGGCACCGTGTTAACTGCAAACGTTCTTGTCAGGAAGCCTACGACCCTTTCTTCCTGAATGAGGATTTCTTCTGGTCCGGTATCGTCTTTCGGGGGCGGCTCTGCAGACATTCCGGTCGCCTCAGCAGCTACATCTCCGCCTTCGGCATCGCGCAGTACGTGCCTGTCTACGACTTCACGAATGATGAACCAGCGCATCCACTTCTTAGCACCGTCGCTGGAAATCCCGCTTTCGCGTGAAACAACGTCCGCAAGGCCAGCAGGTACATCGAAGGGATATAGGCTACGCATCTTGTTCATGATGACTTCGGAATTGAGCTGCGCAATAATACCTTTCCTTGCTTCGTCGAGCACGTTGGCAATGTGGGCCTCGAATTCTTCTTCAGTGCTGCATTTGCCATCAGTCTCCGTCTGGATAATCTCCTCGTCAAGGACGGGAATCACCAATCGATGCGCTTCCAATATCAATACGGAATAAAACTTTCGACGCGGCAGCGTTTCAATCACTACGGTATCTTCCCACTCCACAGCATCGAAGTACACGGTGTCACCGGCGCGGCTACCAATGACGGCTTCTCTTAAGGAGAAGTACGGCTCAATCAACTCGTCTGTGAAGTCCACTTCAACCTCTTCGGAAAGCCCACCGATGATTACCGTGCGGGTAGCTTTGTCGAGTTCCAGAAGAGTACAATCGACCGTATCGTCAGCGCCAATCTCCTCTCCTTCTTCCAAAGGTCGGTGGACTCCGTATTCACTTAAACGCTCCTGCTTGTACTGTTTGACTTCTTCGGGGGCCACGGTGTAAGTGTACAGCTGCACTTCCACTTCCTTCAGCGCCTCGAAGTCGATCTCCGGAAGCACGTTGAACGTAAGCTCGGCCCTCAGGTCGTGGTCCAGCTCATATTCCAACTGATCAACTGAGTAATTGCCGAGCACTTCGTATGCGTCCGATTCCTTGACCAGATCAGTGAACACCTCTTCAACAAACGTGTCTCCTACGCTTTCGCTGAGCTCTGGCCGGTATACGCGCTTTAGGAGATTGGCTGGCACATGGCCAGGCCGAAAACCCTTCATCTGCACGGTGCCTTTGAGCTTGCGGACGGCTCTTTTGACGTCGTCTTCAAGGTCATCACTGGTGGCAGTGATTTCCAGAACATGGTAACTGCAATCAACCTTCCGGAATTCGGCGTGCATAACGAACCGCTACAGATGTGAAGAGCGCTGCAACGCCCGGCGAAAAAAAAAGATCAGCCGTGCACGCGCCTTGCCCGGTTGCGGGGGGGAGTGGCACTAGGCGTACCTAAACCAGCGGATAGCGTCCTTCAGCGAAGCCTTCTTGCCGTACATCAGAATTCCGACGCGATAGATGCGGCTCGTGACCCAAGTCGTTACCAGAATGCCGGCAATCAGCGATGCAAAAGACAGTAGCACCTCCCAAAAGGGGAGATCCGTGACGGCCAGCCGTATCACCATCGGTACGGGTGCCGTGTAGGGGATCATCGACAGGACCACCGCTAAGGTAGAGTTGGGGCTCTCTAGAAAGGTGGTAAGGAAAAATATGGGGAGGATGAGCGGGATTGCCACAGGCAGCATGAGGGACTGCGCGTCTTGAGGCTGTTCTACCATAGAGCCCATAGCTGCAAAGAGCCCTGCGTAAAGCACAAAGCCGCCGAGAAAGTACAGCACGAACCAGACAAACACGCTGAAGTGCAGTGACGGCAACGTTATGCCCGAGGCGGTGAGCACCTCATCGGCAGATGCGGCCGCACCTAGCCCCAACGTAGCCGGGTCAAGAAACATCCCGATTACCGTGCCTCCAAATGTCGTCAGTGCAAGGACTGTCAGCGCCCAGAAGGCAAGTTGAACCAGGCCCATGGCACCAATTCCGAGGACTTTGCCCATAAGCAGGCTGAAGGGACGCACTGAGGAAATCAGGACTTCGACGACGCGGGTCCGCTTCTCTTCCATGACGCCCTGGAAGATCGCCTGGCCATAGAACAGCAGGGCAAAGTACATTATAAAGCCCATGATGCTCCCCAATCCGCCGTACATGACGGAACTGCCTGCCTCCTCACCGTCCGTACTCAGCTTCATCGACCGCACGGCCACACTGGTGTTTAGGATGTCCAATACCTCCGGCGAGATGTTGGCATCTTCCATTCTCTGGTCTCGGATAGCTCGTCGAATTCGATTCCGCAGGTCGGCCGACACACCTAAGCCACCCCCCTCCACGGCGAAGTAACTCGCGGGCTCCTCGCCCGTGAGCACACCCCTCGGTATTGCCACGTAGCCGTCGTACCGGCCGGCAAGCACCTCTTCCCTAATCGTAGCGCTGTCGGCCGGCACCAGCGTGTGCTCTTCATCTTCCTGCGTCAGCAGGCGGTCAAGCACAAATCCCGTCTCATCGACCACCGCAACTCTGCGCGAGCTGCTCTCGCCGCTATCGATCGCGCTGAAGGAAATCGCGAAGATTATCGCAAACATCCCAATCAGAAGCAGGGGCGCCAAAAACGTCGTCAAGATGAAGCTCTTGGAAGTGACGCGCCGCACCAATTCGCTCCGGGCAATGATCCATATGGCGCTCATGATCTTTCCACCTCACTGATGAAGATTTCCGTAAGCGTTGGCTCCGCCAACTCAAAGCGGTAGAACTCCACTCCTTGGCTGATCATGGCATCCAGAATCTCGCGGGGTACGTGTTCATCGCGAAGCTTCAACTCTGCCCCACGCGCGTCGCGTCTCTTGACTTGGATGCGTCGCGCCTCCTTGAAGGCCCTCAAGAACGCACCGTCACCCTCAAAATCAAGGTAGAGCGTGTTGCGCCCATAGCTTTTTTTTACCTCGCGCAGTGCTCCGTGCATCAGGACTTTGCCTCCAGCAATAAGGCAAATGTCGTCGCACAGTTGCTCCACCTGTTCCATCCGATGGCTGGCAAACAGAATTGTACGTCCCTCACCCTTGAGATTGAATATGATTTCGCGCAGCAGCTCGCTGTTGAGCGGATCCAAACCACTGAAGGGCTCGTCCAAGATTAACAGACGCGGCTCAGGCAAAACAGCTGCGATGAACTGCATCTTCTGCTGCATACCCTTTGAGAGCTCCTGCGTCTTGCGGCTTAGCCAGTCCCGCAGGCCAAAACGCTGCGCCCAGTACTGGACCCTTTCCTTGGCTTTGGCGCGTGGCACTCCCTTAAGAACAGCCAGATACAGGAGCTGGTCTCCGACCTTGAGCTTCTTGTAAAGCCCACGCTCCTCCGGCAGGTAACCCATGACCTTCTGGCTCCACGGCCCCACCGGACGCCCGTCAAAGAGCACTTTGCCCTTGTCAGGTGCGATGATGTTGGCGATCATGCGGATCGTCGATGTCTTGCCGGCACCGTTGGGCCCCAAGAACCCCAGGATGCGTCCCGGCCTGGCTTCGAACGAGACATCGTTCACCGCCGTGACTCGGCCGTACTTCTTCGTAGCCCCCTGGATCGACAGTACGGACATCAATTCGGCGGATTACAGCAGCGCGAGTGCAGGCCCAGGAATAGGAATCAGGTATCGCGCATCAATGACATCTTCGTGCACGTTGCATGTGCCCGTCCCGCGAAAGTCTACGGCCACGCGCTTGCCCGCCACATACTGGACTTCACCAATGCCATACTGGGTCGGCATGGGCCCATAGTATACCAGCTCACCGGCACGGAGCGGCGGCTTGGATCGCGAACGCCAGTGGAAGGCCTGTACGATTGGAAGACGATCCAGCCGAAATGGAGGCTGGAAGCGGGATGACTGGGACATGGCCTGCTATAACCTTTGCGGGCGGTGTGTACGCATATTGCTCAATTGGGTTCGCGCCCGTATTGGTATAGTACGTGGCCGGTCACTATAATAAACGCACCTCCTCACAGAGCCCGCATGTCCTACGCTCGGAAAATCGTTGATCGACAGGTTGGCCGCAACGCCGAGTTGTTTGCCCATGCGATCGCAGAATACCCTCGGGCCGAAGATCGCTATGCCTTTCTCCGCATACTGGTCAGCATTATTGAGCAGGCACACCCTGAGTGGAACCAGACGTCCCAAAAGGACCGACAGATCGCGCATCTGGTGCAGCGAATGGCCCCACACATGCTTGACTCTGGCGAGATAGCCGAAGTCGTCCGCGTACGTGACGAGGAGCGCGGGTATTTCAAGGACGGTTAGCGAGCACGGTGCGGGTTCTTTCGCACAAAGGATTCCCAGTCCGTATGCACCTGCCGCTCAGCTCCGCTCACCTGCCGATGCCAGTGGCACAGCGCCACCGCAAGCGCGTCACTCTCATCAAGAGACATTGGACTCTCACGTACTCCTAGCAGACTGCGCACCATGTATGCCACCTGCTCTTTGCTGGCAGCACCATTACCGGTCACAGATTGTTTCACCTCCTTGGGCGTGTATTGCGCTACCGTAA
The DNA here is from genome assembly GCA_965218495.1 of Rhodothermales bacterium. Taxonomy (GTDB): domain Bacteria; phylum Bacteroidota; class Rhodothermia; order Rhodothermales; family Bin80. The sequence continues at coordinate 4,417,749 of OZ244626.1, read as the reverse complement.
GCCCCTGGTGAATGGCTGCCAACATCGCCGCCGCCTGGGCACGTCCAAGCTTTAGCATGGCTTGGGGATTCTTCGCATAAACCGGCATCTCCACCGCGCACATACTCGGGGCATACTCCTTTATGACGAGCGTTAAACCGTCGTAGATCTCCCTGAGCCGCTCGATGTGTGCCCCCTTGGGATCAATCGCTCCATATCCGCGCGTCACGTGCCCGTCATCTTCGCACAGTATAACGCCGAAGCCTGTACGCACCGACCCGGGATCGACGCCCAGAATAGTCATGGCGTGTGCAAGTTTGAGTACACAGCCTGGACATCCTGGTGCTCTTCCAGCCGTTCAAGCAATCTCATGACCCGTTCCGCGTCGGAGGAATCCAGCGCCACCGTGGAGTTTGGCAGTCGCACCAGGCGTGCGTCTGAAACCTCTACACCCGCGGACGCAAAGGCCGCATGCACGAACTCAAACTCATGCGGTGCCGTAATGACCATCAGTGTGCCTTCGTCCTCCTCCACATCCTCGGCTCCCGCTTCGATGGCCAGGTCCAAGATGTCCACGTTGCCCGTTTCTTCAACCTGGAAAAGGCCCTTTCGGTCAAAGATATACGCCACCGAACCCGTCTTTCCAAGGCTGCCGCCCGCCTTCGAAAACATGCTGCGCAGATCTGCAACGGTACGGTTGGTGTTGTCCGTGAGCGCCTCTACGAAGACCGCGACCCCTTGGGGCGCATAGCCTTCATAGGTATGTTCTTCGTAGTTCTGGCCTTCGATTTCGCCGGTACCACGGCGAATGGCACGCTCAATGTTGCCCTTTGGCATATTCTCGCGCTTCGCCTTCTGGACCGCCAATGCCAATTTGGCATTCATAGTTGGGTCGGCACCCCCATCTTTGGCCGCTACGGTGATTTCACGAGAAGTGATGGCCCAAGTCTTGGACCGCTTGCTATCGGTAGCCGCCTTCTGACGCTTGATCTTTGACCACTTGTTGTGTCCGGCCATTTCACCTTGAGAGGTAGAGGTTGCGCAGCTCGTATGGGCGTTGGAAGTGGCTGTCGGAAAGGGTGTCAACGAAGGCGATTGCCTCTCCGGTGGACTTCATTTCCGGGCCCAACTCCTGGCGCACCTCTGGGAACTTGTCCCACGAAAACACCGGTTCCTTGATGGCAAACTTCGTCAGCGTAGACTCCAGTGCCCCGAGTGCACGCAACTCCTTCAGTGTTTTGCCAAGCATCACCTTCGTAGCGATACTTGCCACGGAGGCACCCGTCGCCTTGGCGACAAACGGGACTGTACGCGAAGCGCGCGGGTTGGCTTCAATGACATACACCTTGTCGTTCTGGACCACAAGTTGGACATTGATCAGCCCGATGACGTCCAGGTGGTGCGCAATAGCCGTGACATATCGACTGATGGTGTCGATGGTATCTTCGGACAATGAGTACGGTGGGAGCACGGCTGTTGAGTCCCCCGAGTGAACGCCGGCCGGCTCTATTTGCTGCATTATGCCGCTAATCCACACCTCCCTGCCATCGCGCACCGCGTCCACGTCAATCTCCGTGCCGTTGTTCAGAAAGAGGTCCAAAAGGATCTCGTTGCCCGGGAGCAGACGGTAGATGTTAGTAACACACTGCTCCACCTCGTCTTTGTTGATGGCAATACGCATGCCCTGCCCCCCAAGCACGTAGCTTGGGCGTACCAGGATGGGGTAGCCGATACGTTCGGCTACGCGCACCGCATCATAGACGCTGGTGGCCATGCCATAGGGTGGAAATGGGATATCCAACACCTTCAGGACCTCGGAAAACTTCCCTCGGTTCTCGGCCAGGTCCATCATCTCCTGGGATGTGCCGAATATGCGAACACCGTGCTCTACCAGTTTGCGCGCGAGCTTTAGCGCCGTCTGCCCACCCAGCTGAACGATGACGCCTTCGGGCTTTTCGTGCTCAATGATGTCTAGCACGCGCTCCCAGAAAACGGGTTCGAAGTACAGCTTATCTGCAATATCAAAGTCGGTAGAAACTGTCTCCGGGTTGCAGTTGACCATGATTGCTTCGTAGCCCATCTCACGCGCGGCTTGCACGCCATGCACGCACGAGTAGTCAAATTCAATCCCTTGTCCAATGCGGTTGGGTCCGCTGCCGAGGATGATGACTTTGGGCCTGTCGCTGACTGTACTCTCGTTCACCTGTTCGTATGATGAGTAGTAGTACGGTGTGCGTGCCGCAAATTCGCCCGCGCACGTGTCAACCAGCAGGAACGCCGGGCTGATACCAAGTGCCTTACGGTGCGCCCGCACGTCGTCTTCGGTCACGTCCTGCGCCAGCAGGTAAGCAATCTGGACATCGGAAAGCCCACACCGCTTGGCTTCGGTCATAAGCGCATGATCCAGCCCTCTCAAATATTTGGTCTGTAGCCACGCCTCTACCTGGACGATCCCCTGAATCTGCATCAGAAACCAGGGATCCACCTTCGTGACATCATGCACCTCCGGTATGGAAGCACCGTGCTTAAAGGCGTTACGGATCTGGAGCGTCTGGTCCCAATAGGGCTTCCGCAGCCGCTGCCGCACCTCTGGGCGGGAAGCATGCTCCCGATCTGCACCCAGCCCTGCATAACCAATTTCCAGGCTTTGCCAAGCCTTCTGAAGGCTTTCAGCAAACGTTCGACCAATAGCCATAACCTCACCCACGGCTTTCATCTGCGTGGTGAGTTCCTCGTCGACCCCCTCGAATTTCTCGAAGTTCCAGCGTGGGACCTTTGTCACGACGTAGTCAATAGCTGGCTCAAAGCACGCACTGGTGGTGCCTGTAACGTCGTTGGGCAACTCGTCCAGCGTATAGCCTACTGCAAGGCGCGCCGCTACTTTGGCAATGGGGTACCCGGTTGCCTTGGAGGCCAGAGCAGACGAACGCGACACGCGCGGGTTTATTTCCACGGCGATCATTCGGCCTGTGCGGGGGTCTACTCCAAACTGGACGTTGCACCCTCCTGCAAAAGTGCCGATGGAGCGCATCATGGTGATGGCCGTGTTGCGCATGTGCTGGTATTGCTTGTCGGTCAGTGTCTGTGCGGGCGCCACCGTTACCGAGTCTCCGGTGTGCACGCCCATCGGGTCCACGTTTTCAATCGCACAGATGATGATGACGTTGTCATTCGCATCACGTAAGAGCTCAAGCTCAAACTCCTTCCAACCAAAGACGCATTCTTCTATCAGCACTTCGTGTACCGGCGACATCTCCAGTCCGCGCCGAACCTTGCGCTTGAGCTCTGAAGCGTCCCACACGATGCCGCCGCCCGCGCCCCCCAGCGTAAAGGAAGGGCGAATGACCACGGGGAGGCCGCCCAGCGCCTGGGTGATCTCTTTGGCTTCCAACAGGCTGCGCGCAGCCTTGCTGCGGGCCTGGTCAACGCCGATCGACTCCATCAGGTCGCGAAACTGCTGCCGGTCCTCGGTAATGTGTATCGCATCGATGTCGACGCCGATGACTTCGACCCCCTGTGCCTCCCAGTATCCTTGCCGTTGCAGGCTGTCAGCGAGGTTAAGGCCAGTCTGCCCTCCCATGGTTGGCAACACCGCATCGGGCCGCTCCCGTTCTACGATGCGCATGATGGACTCCGGCTCCAAAGGCTCCAAGTAGACCTTGTCCGCCGTCATTGGGTCCGTCATGATGGTCGCTGGATTCGAGTTCACCAGCACCACCTGGTACCCTTCCGCGCGCAGCGAGCGGCACGCCTGCGTCCCGGAATAGTCAAATTCACATGCCTGCCCGATGACAATGGGGCCAGAGCCGATCAGTAGAATCTTGTTGATGTCGGTTCGTTTCGGCATGCCCGGCTATTTCACGTCAATAAGACTCATAAAGGCTTCAAAGAGGTATCGGCTGTCGTGCGGCCCTGGAGAAGATTCCGGATGGTACTGGACGCTGAGCCCGGCAAAGGCGTGGAAACCCAGCCCTTCTACTGTTTCGTCGTTGAGGTTGACGTGCGTGATCGCAGCACGGCCCGTGTCCACGCTGGCTGGCTCCACCGCGAACCCGTGATTCTGGGTCGTCACCTCGACCCGGCCGGTGTTGAGGTTCTTTACCGGCTGGTTGGCCCCCCGATGCCCGACAAGCATCTTAAAGACTCTAAAGCCCTCTGCGAGTGCCATCAGATGATGCCCCAGGCAGATCCCGAACACGGGACGTCCAGACTTGATGGCCGCACACGCCGCTTCGATGGCCCCGGGCATGGCACGAGGGTCGCCAGGTCCGTTGGAAAAGAAAAACCCATCCGGCTCCCACGCCAGTACCTCGGCCACCGGTGCATCGTGCGGAAACACGCGAACATGAGAATTGTAGCGCGCAAACATCCGCAGAATATTCATCTTGCACCCAAAGTCGTACACAGCGATGCGGGGCCCACGTCCTTCGGCATAGTCGTATGCCTTTTCCGTGCTTACACATGAAGCCAGCTCCAGGCCTTCCATAGCGGGCCACGCCTTGGCCTTAGCCACCAGGCTGTCTTCATCCAGGTCCACAGAAGAAACGATGGCATTCATGACTCCTCTGTGCCGAATGTGCAGGACCAGGCGCCGCGTATCCACGCCCGTGATGCCAACCAGGCCGTGACGCTGCATATAAGTCTGAAGGGACTCCTCAGCACGGTAGTTGGAATATTGGCGCGAAAACGCGCGCACCGCCAAGGCCGCCACCATGGGGCGGGATGCTTCGGTGTCTGCATCAGCGGCGCCGTAGTTGCCGATGTGCGGGTACGTCATCATCATGATCTGACCGTGATAGGAAGGATCGGTCATAATCTCCTGGTAACCTGTCATGCTGGTGTTGAAGCACAACTCACCGCAGGCTTCTCCCTTGGTACCAATAGCGTGTCCGGTCACCACCGTCCCGTCAGCCAGTGCAAGCTTGCAAGTCGTGTCAGTATCCAAGCTCAGTTACCGAAAACCATTTTGCACAAAAAAGACCTTCCCAATGCGTAAGAAGGCCAAATTCAGAAGGGCTATGGGTATTGCCATCAACTTGCGGTTACCTTCTGAAGGACAGAAGGTACGCCACCGCCCGCGCATTCTCAATAAAGCAGGCACGTTTTATACAGCCTTCAAAAAGCGCGCACGCAGCCACCAGCGTAACATCCTCGATGCGTTTGCGTTTCAACGACACATGCATTTGAATTCGCAGCAACGCTATCGCGCCTCTCACGCGACACGCGTGATGGCCACCACGGCAGCAAGCCTGCTGCTGCTGGTGCTTCTGGTACACTTTTGGCCTGCGACAACAGGCCACGACCCAGTACACCTGTTGTACCGCGCCCCGTCGCGCGAAGTCATTGCCATGGAGGAGATCCAGCCCACGATGCAGCAGCGAAAGCCTCCACCACCCCCGGCGCCGCTGCCCCCGGTAGTGATGCCGGAGGACCGTCTTTTGGAAGATCCCCTGGACCTTGACACCGACTTTCTTGCCATAGAAGAAGCGGGGCTGCCTGCCTTGAACACTCCAGCTGATGCCGCACCGACGAATGCACTCCACGCAGACGCTGGGCCAAAGCCGATAATACTCGCAGAGCCAGAGTATCCCAGGGCCGCACGACGTCGCAACATTCGAGCCGAGGTTACCCTCCGGGTCGAGATTGACCGGCGGGGGCGTGTCACCTCGCATGAAATCGTTGGCCGTTACCTGCTGAGCGAAGAAGGCCAGTCGCGGCAGCCCGTGGAGGAGTTGGGGTTTGGACTAGAGGAAGCCGCCTTGAGCGCCGCCTATCGCTGGATGTTTCGGCCGGCACGCAAGCAGGGTGAAGCCGTAAACAGCCAGCACGTGCTGTCGATAAAGTTCGGCGTATAGGCGTCGGCGCCTGACCTACGAAAAGAGGTCGCGCTGAATCGGGCGGAGGTACGTGATACCGAAGTGCTTGGGCTTTGTCACGTGGAGTACAAGTTCCTCAAAGTCGTCCGAGTTGCCTACGCAATCAATATCGTCCGTGTTGACGATCAATAGCGGGCTCTTGGTGTAACGGAAGAAGTAATCCGTATACGCATGGTGGAGCGCAGCAAGAAAGCCATAGTCAACGCTAGCTTCGTAGCTGCGTCCGCGCCTTCTAATCACCTCCAAGGAGCGCTCGACGCTTCCTTGAAGGAACACAACCAGGTCAGGGCGCGGCGTGCCAGGTTCCATCTGAGCATAAAGCATCTCGTAGAGATCTAGGTCATACCCTTCCAGGTTTAGCTCGGCAAAGACACGGTCCTTGTCGAATGCGTAGTCGGCAACCATCCCTTGATGGAATAGGTCAAGCGATCGCATTGTTCGCTGCTGCCGATACCGGCTCGTCAGGAATACAATTTGCGCCTGGAAGGCCCACTTGGGTGGATCTCGGTAAAAACGCTCCAAGAACGGATTCTCGTCGAAGCTCTCCAGGATGAGCCGTGCATTGAACCGCTTGGCCAACAAGCGCGCCAAAGCGGTTTTGCCCAGCCCCATCGCGCCCTCTACCGCCACGTATCGCAGCGATTCCGGAAGCGGGGTAAAGGCAGGCATTGCCTGTTCTTGTGCAGCGTCCTCAGTAGTCAAGACTTCAAGGGTACGTCTCCTGCCAACCAAGCGCTGTCAGCCGAATCGCCCCTGTATCGGTACAGCGTTTCAGCAAGTCGGAGACGGTCGCGAATAACGGATTACCAATATAGTGATTAGGAGAAAGGTCGGCCCACGGCTGTAACACGAACCGGCGCGTCGCCAAGCGGGGATGCGGAAGGTTGAGCCCAGGTACGCTGCACTGATAGGATCCCAGCGTCAAGAGGTCCAAATCCAGCGTGCGTGGAGCCCACGGCCGGTGCCGAGTCCGCCCCGCGATCCGCTCCAGGTTACGACATACAGCCAGCGCATCCGCCGGTGCCAGGATGGAGTTGACCTCAATTACCGCGTTGAGGTAGCATGGCTGCCTTTCCAGTGGATCCAGCGTGCGCGCCGCGGTCTCGTATATTGGCGAGCACCTAAGAATGGTCATGCCGGGGGCTTTTTCCAGGCCAAACAGTGCCGCATGCAGGTGCCGGGCGCGTTCGCCCAGATTCGTGCCTAGCGCGATGTAGGCAAGCACGCCTTCCATGGTGGTACCCCCGCCAGGACTCGAACCTGGATTTACGGCTTAGGAGGCCGTCGCTCTATCCGGTTGAGCTACAGGGGCAATCTCCGCGAGCAGCCTTGTAACGTTTGCGGCAATGTCTCCGCGAAACACCGCGCTGCCTGCAACCAGTACCGTCGCGCCTGCCTCCGCGGCGCCGGCCGCGTTGTGCGGCTTTACGCCTCCGTCTACTTCTAGCCGAGCGCGCGGCTGTACCTCGTCAAGCCTGCGCCGAAGCGCGCGAATACGGTCGTTTGACCCAGGAAGATACACCTGCCCCGCGAATCCAGGAAAAACCGACATGATCATAGCCACATCCACATGCGGCAACACGGGGTCCAGCCGATCCAAGGGCGTGTCGGGGTTGAGGGTGATGCCGGGGCGCGCCCCATGCTGCCGAATGCGCTGGACGGTCGCCACGGGATCGGGACACGTCTCTACATGGACTGTGATGATGTCGCTGCCCGCCTGAGCGAAGGCCGCTACATAGTCGTCAGGACATGCAACCATCAGGTGCACATCAATAAGGGCGCCGGTGCGCCGGCGAAGCGGCTGCAGCGCACGTACCACCAGTGGCCCCATGGTGATGTTGGGAACAAAGTGGCCATCCATAACATCCACGTGCAGCCACTCGGCCCCCGCCGCAAGCGCCGCCGCCGCCTGCGCCTCCAAGTGCGCAAAGTCCGCAGAAAGGATGGACGGGGAAAGAATCATTGGCTTACACTAGCCTACAAACAGCACAACCACTACAGCAATCAGCAGTACGTTAACCAGCGCAACCGGCAGCATGAACTTCCAACCAATCTCCATGAGCTGATTGTATTTGAATCGCGGCAGAGTCCATCGGACCCACAAGAACAGAAACACGAAGAAGCTGACCTTCAGCAGCAGGCTCAGCACCTGGAGCAGACCAAGGGCAAAAGACGCCTCAAGTCCCGGAAAAGCGGCCAGAATCTGCGGCTCAAACGGCAGCAAATATCCCCCGAAAAACAGCGTGGCAATGACAAATGAAGCCACGAACCAGTTCACGTATTCGGCCAGGAAGAACATGCCGAACTTCATGCCGCTGTACTCCGTGTGGTAACCGCCGACGAGCTCCTGCTCCGCCTCCGGCAGATCAAAGGGCGCCCGATTGGTTTCTGCAAAGGCCGTGATGATGAAAATCAGTGCCCCAAGCGGGTTGCGAAAGACGTTCCAGCCGAAGATGGCGCCGCCTCCGGCCTGGTTTTCGACTATCTCTACTACGCTGAGCGAACCTGCCAGAAGCACAACGGACACCACTGCCAGCCCCATCGAAAGCTCATACGAGATCATCTGCGCAGAGGAGCGAAGCCCACCCAGGAGTGAGAACTTGCTGTTGCTGCTCCACCCCGCCATGGTAACCCCGTACACTGAGACCGAAGTCAGCGCCAAGATGATGAGCACCGTTACGCTGTTGTCCACGATAACAACGCCCCGGGCAAACGGAATCATGGCCGGCACAGTCATCGCGATCACCACCATGACTACCGGCGCCAGCGAGTGCACAAAAGACGAGGCCCCCTTCGGCGCAATATCCTCCTTGAACATCAGCTTGAACACATCCGCAAAGGGCTGCAGGAACCCCGCAGGACCCACGCGATTGGGACCGGGCCGGTTCTGCATATAGGCCGACACCTTGCGCTCCGCGTACACAAGTACAGAGGCGGACACCAACATGAAGTTGATAATGCCAAAGGAAATAATCGCCAGAAGCCACAGAGGAACGTCCATGCCGCGCTACAATTGAGGTAAACGTACGCCAGTGAGACCCATGGGCTTGTAGGTTGCGCCGCTAAGGGCTGGCACCGTACTGGACACTTCCGCCATCACCTCCCGCGGGCCACGGTAGTCCAACGTATGCCCCGCTGCGCGTGCCACTGCAGGCAGAAGCTCCCAACTCGGCTTGCAGTTGATGAGATGAGACTCGTTGTGCCAGCGATCAAAGGGGGTGGCATGCCGGTCGGCGCGGCTAAGCCCCATCTGCATCATGAGTGTGCGATGCGCTCCCCGAATGGCCTTGGCAGGCACGACACGCTGCGCGTGGCCGTCATGGTTGACGTAGGTGCCAATGGTTTCCGCAACGGTGGCAGCAGGCAGCGCCACTTCTGCTGCCGGCAGGGATGCGTTAGTCGTATTGTAGTAGTGCAGAATCAGGGGCACGCTATGCATCGCGTCACCCGCCGCCAGCCCCGCTGCCACTGGATCATCTTCCAGCACATAAAGGGCGGCCACCTCGCCGGCTTCAACCTTGGCAGCCAGCGCGCCCATGTCCACAGGCTTGAGCCCGAGGCGCCGGCACCCTTCGCCATTGGGTGCCCTGTCATCGGTTCGCAGCCAGCCATCGCCGTGTCCCGGCTGAATATGCGAAAGGTATCCCACGACTGAGCCACCCACCATGGACGCCAGCTTCATCAGAAGGTAGTTGTCCTCAACGGTTGCATGCGAGGAAGCCAGAAAGGCCGCCCGGGGTCCGGCATCCAGAAGTATGTCCGCCGCGCGGGCATATGCCGCTTCCCAGGTCGTTCCCTGAAGCATGTCATCCTCGCGGACCTCCGGGCCGGCCGGCCTATCTTCGTTGAAGCGCCGATAGGCCAGGCGATCTTCGTCCGGCAGCCAAAACTCGTTTACGTCGGGGTTTTCGCGCGGGGTGACACGGAGGACGAGGTTGTCCCGAACCCAATAGTAGCAGTTGGACCCTTTGGCGTTGCCCGTCGTGATGGACGGCGCCGAGCTCATTTCCCAGATGCGCGCCTGAAACCTGAAATCTGCGGACGTCAGGGCACCCACCGGACATAGGTCGATGACGTTCATGGAGTACGGCTCGTCAAAGGCTACGCCTGGAGGCGTCATCGGATAATTCTTGACGCCACGCTCAATGATCGTGAGCTGGAAGCTCTTAGAAATCTCGTCCGTGAAACGTGTACAGCGCGTGCAGTTGATACAACGCTCGGCATCTAGTACTACACGCGGACCGAGCTTGACTTTCTTTGGCTTGTGCGTCTTCCGAAACTCAAAGCGCGACCCCTCCGGCCCGTACTTGAATGCCTGAATCTGGAGCGGGCACATACCGGCCTGGTCACAGATCGGGCAGTCCAGCGGGTGGTTGATCAGCAGGAATTCGAGCGTGTCCTGCTGCGCACGCGCAACCTTTTTGCTCGTCCGTTTGGTATGGATGACCTGGCCGTCGGCCAGCGTATGGCTGCAGCTGGTTTGCAGTTTCGGGAAATACCGGATCACCGGCCCGCCGCTCTCTGCCCGCTCGATTTCGCCAGTGGCGCGATTACGGACGGGAGCCCCGACATCCACCAGGCACTGCCGACAGTTCGCCGGCACGGACATGCTGGGGTGATAGCAGAAGTGCGGCACTTCGATGCCGTGGTCCAAACAAAACTGGAGCAGCCGCGGGCGCCCCTCAAATTCGTATTTCCGGCCGTCGATCGTGACGCTCGGCATGCGCGGGTTTCGGTTTACTGAGGAGCTATCATGACACCGGTTGCGACCATCGAAAGGCTGGACTGGCCCATCGCCATGCCGGCATCTTCGCGATAGTGATGCTGCGATGCTGCATCACTGTTGTCTTGTTGCAGGATCCCTCTTGCGATGGCATGCCGGCCGCTGATATCCGTCGGAACGGTAAAGGCGTAGTCACCACTTTCGGTACGTGCCACATCAACACGGATGCTCTCGCCCCCCAGGCCCTGCAGCGTCAGCCAACAGCCTTTCATCTGGCACACGGCATGCACAGTTCCGGCCAGGCTGACCAATTCGCCCGTGTAAAGCGCACTATCGGCAACGACAGCCTCTACCGCTACAGCCGCGGGAACCATGGCGGGCTCGCCGTAGACATCGTAGCTCTGGGGCGCTGTTTCCGTACACGCCACAGGGATAAGCAGTAAAAGGAGTAATGTGTATCTCATGCAAGTACAGTGTTTTCGGCCCACATAGACTGGCGGCACTTTGCCTCAAAGTCCATTCGGAACCGCTTGATGGTGTTTCGAACGGGCCAGGCAGCAGCGTCGGCCAGCGCGCACACGGTGCGCCCTTCCATCTGGTCACAGAGCTCCAGCAGCAGGTCAAGGTCGCGCGTATTGCCCTGGCCCTCGTCAATGCGTGTCACCAAGTTTTCCATCCAACCCGTGCCTTCCCGGCACGGCGTGCACTGTCCGCAACTCTCATGGTGGTAGAATCGCGTAACACGCCGCAGGAAAGACACCATGTCGGTGTCCTCGTCCAGGAACAGCATCCCTGCTGTGCCCAGCATGGAACCCGCCTGGCGAAGGCTGTCCGCATCCATGGTAACCCCGTCGATCATGTCCGCTCGCAAGACGGGGACCGAAGCCCCACCGGGGACCACCGCCTTAAGCTTCTTGCCCCCGCGCATCCCGCCCGCAGCCTCAAGGAGGTCCGTGATGAGCATGCCCGATGGATATTCGTAGACACCGGGACGGTTGACATGGCCCGAGATCCCGTACAGGATAGGCCCGGGATGGCTTGGTGCACCAATACCGGCAAACCACTCTGCGCCGCGATCAATGATCAGTGGCACGCACGCCAGCGTGTCCGCGTTGTTGATGGTCGTGGGATAACCCCAGATCCCGCTCTGTGCCGGAAAGGGTGGCTTGATGCGCGGGTAAGCACGCTTGCCCTCCAAAGATTCCATGAGACTGGTCTCTTCGCCACAGATGTAGGCGCCCGCCCCCTTGTGCACGATAATATCTGACGAGAATCCTTGCCCCATGATGTTTTCGCCAACCAGGTTTGCGGCGTAGGCCTTGGCCAGTTCCTCTTCAATCAGTGTGATCCAGTCCGCAAACTCGCCGCGGATATAGAGGTAACACGCCTTGGCCGAGATGGCGTAGTTCGCAATAAGGATCCCTTCCAGGATCTGGTGCGGGTTGAATTCCATCAGCTGCCGGTCCTTGTAGGTGCCCGGCTCGCTCTCGTCTCCGTTGCAGCACAGGAATCGCGGCACCGCCGAGTCCACTGGCGGCATGAAGCTCCACTTGAGGCCCGTGGGGAAACCCGCCCCACCCCGTCCTTTAAGGCCGCTCTTCTTTACGACGTCGGTAACCTCTCTTGGGGTGTGATGCGTCAGCGCCTTGCGCAGGGCTTTGTAGTCCCCGTAGACCGACAGCTTGTGCAGGTCACGTACAGGTGGTAGAAGCACCCGCTGGTAAGATTGCCAGTTGCCTGCTTTGGTGGCCATGCCTAGCGAGTCTGCTGCGCTACGGGTAGGGTCGCATATGGAATGGTGCGCTCGACATCCGTACGCCGGTTGCCGCCCATCTCATCCTCATCCTGGGGCAAGGTAACGCTGGTAAAGTCAGGCAGTATGCCCGCTTTCAGCGCATCTAGCAGTGCATCAACTCTTGCGTGCGTCAGGCAATAGACATACGGCCCGTTGGAGACCTGCAGCATGGGGGCTGAGCCGCAGGCTCCAAGACACTCGGCCTCCTGAATGGTAAAGCATCCGTCGGGGGTAGTTTCGCCGACGTGAATGCCCAGCTTGTCTTCCAGGTAGTGCAGGATGTCATAGCCTCCGGTAAACTGGCATGAAAAGCATGTGCAGACGTCGAGCACGAAGGCCCCCTTCTTCTTCTTGAAGTACTGCGTATAGAAGGTAGCTACGCCGTAGACCTGTGCGTATGGAATGCCTACCTCCGTTGCCACCAGGCGTATCACCTCCGGTGGCAGAAAGCCGAACTTCTCCTGAGCCAGCCACAGCGCCCACATCACCGCACCGTCCGGCGTCGGGTACTGGGCAACCCACCGGGCAATCCTGGCCTTTTCCTCCTCGGTAAAGACCAACTCTTCTGCCGTGAAGTGAGGCGCCGGGTCACGATCCGGCAGCGCTACCACCGGGTTCTTTATAAAGTCCACCATACCGCTACTTATCCGCTTCGCCCATAACCGGGTCCATGGAGCCGATCAGCACGACGATGTCGGCAACGGGGTGCCCCTCCATCATCGCTTCCAGCCCCTGCAGGTTGGTAAACGAAGGGGCGTTGATGCGCGCGCGCCAGGGAATTCCCGTGCCGTCGCTCTCCAGGTAGAATCCCAACTCTCCCTTGGGGGACTCGATCGCATGGTAGGCAGCAGCACCCTTTGGAGGCACCACCCCTGTCTCCGTATACATGAAATCATGAATCATGCCTTCCATAGCGTAATATACCTCGCTTTTGGAGGGGTACGCTGCCTTGGCATCACCGGACCGGATGGGCCCTTGCGGTAGTCGGTCAAGGCACTGGTCGATGATCTTGAGGCTTTCGACCATCTCTTCCATCCTGACATGGTATCGTGCGAGGCAGTCCCCCTCATCGCGCAGCGGAACGACAAAATCCACCTCATCGTATTTTAGATACGGTTCAAATACCCGGATGTCATAGGGTACGCCACTGGCACGAAGGTTGGGACCGGTCAACCCCAATTCCAGCGCCTCTTCCCTGGAAGCGATGCCGACGTTGCGGATACGCTCTATCCAGATCCGATTCCTGTTGAGCAGTTTCCGCCATCCCTGGATGATATCCTTGTAGCGGGCACTGAAGCTTCTGATCATCTCTTCGGCTCGCGGACTCAGGTCCGTGGCCAAACCCCCTATGCGACTGTGTGATACGGTAAACCGTGCGCCGGAGACTTCATCAAAAATATTGTAAAGGTCTTCTCGCCCCTGAAAGGTCCACAGGAACACCGACACGGCACCTGCATCCATCAAGCCTACACCGAGCCACAGCATGTGGCTGGAGAGCCGCGCGAGTTCGCACATGATCATGCGAATCCACTGGGCCCGCTCGGGCACTTCAATGGCAGCGAGTTTTTCTACCGCCATGCACCAGGCAACGTTGTTGGCATAAGGCGCCAGGTAGTCCATGCGGTCGGTATAAGGCATGAACTCCTGGTATGTCTTGCTTTCGGCCAGTTTCTCAACGCCGCGATGCAGGTAGCCTATGTCGAGGACGGCTTTATCGATGCGCTCTCCGTCCAGCTTGACCAGGCACCTTAAGACGCCGTGCGTAGCCGGGTGCTGCGGCCCGATGTTCAGCGTCATCTGGTGCTCAAGGGCATCGCCCGAATCTGCCTTCGGTGCAAAGCCGCGGCAACGCTCAAGCCAGGCGTCTTTGCTTTCCAGCCTCTTGGCCACTGCCGCATTGTGGCGTGGCCAAAAGGAGAAAGCGTCCTGTTCTTTACCTGAGTCGGAAAGCGTAGGCATCCTATTCGCTTAGGCGGGGTTCCTCGTAGCACGGGACGGGTTTACTCCCATGGGCCGCAGCGTACGGGTCCATCGTCAGCGGGCCATCCGGTGTCTGGGGCGGAAGCGGCAAGGAGCCCGGGATGCCCAGAAGAGGAAACTCCTTCCGCTGCGGATGATACGCAAAGTCTTCCGGCATATACATCCGGCGCAGGTCCTCGTGGCCCGAGAAGGTGATACCGAGCATGTCATAGCATTCACGCTCATTCCAGTCGGCCGCCTTATATACGCCAGTGACCGACGGCACCGTGGCCGCCTCTTCTTCGACACGCACCTTCAGGCGAATGCGGCGCTGACGCTCGACGTTGACCAGGTTGTAATACACTTCGAAGCGACCCTCTTCGGTAAAGCGATCTACGCCTCCCAGATCAACCAGGTACGTGAAGCCCAAGGTATCCTTAAGGTATCGGCATACCTCCACAATGCGCCCGGTCTCGACAAAGACCGTGTGCTCACCAGCGTAAACTACTTCTTCTTGCACGGCGCTGCCAAATGCCTCTCGCAGCTCCGCCACCGTGTCCCCTACATCAGTAGAAGCTTTGGCGTGTGGATTCGCCTCGCCACCACAGGGAGTTTCGGCCGGCGTAAAGTGGAACTTCAGTGCCATCCTATGGCCGCTACAGGGAGTTGTTGGCCAAAACGTCCGGCCGGGGCCCCGAGGTGCCACTCGGAGTCATCATTATTGGCGCTGCGTCCGCTGCAGCCATGCGCCGCCGGCCGAATTCATAGTCCTGTGTGATGGAATACTCGTTGCGGATCTTCTCCTGGATGTCCATGAGCGCATGGATGACTGCATCCGGTCGCGGCGGACAGCCCGGGATGTACACGTCCACGGGCAGGAAATTGTCAATGCCCTGTACCACGCCATAGCAACGGTGCATGCCGCCGGACGAGGCGCACGCACCCATGGCTATACACCATTTGGGGTCTGCCATCTGGTCCCAAACGCGTCGGATAGCGTGCGCCATCTTGTAGCTGCACCAGCCGGCTACTATCATCAGGTCGGCTTGCCGCGGCGAAAACCGCATCGCCTCGCTGCCGAACCGCGCCACGTCGTACTTTGGGCCGGCAAACGCCATCATCTCTATGGCGCAACAAGCCAAGCCCATGGGCAAGGGCATGAGCGAGTTTGACCGGGCCCAGTTGACTACCGCATCAACGGTCGTCGTGAGGTAACCGCTATTTGGATCCATATGGCAAGGCGAGCTGGCCGCCTTTAATGAGGTAGCGCACAGGCTGTTTCCCTAGTCGAACTCCAAGCCGCCCTTCTTGATATCGTACAGCAGCCCCACCGCGAGTACCAAGATAAAGATCGCAACCACGATCAGGACCCCTACGCCCACGCCGGCCGCCAAAAAATCCCGAAAGCTCACAGCCCACGGGTACAGGAACACCACCTCCACATCGAAGATGATAAAGATCATCGCCACGAGGTAAAACTTCACCGAGTACCGCTGGCGAGCGGTTCCGATGGGGTCCATGCCGCTTTCGTACGCGCCCACCTTGACGGGATTTACGCGTCGGGGACCCAAGTACTTGGCTGCCAATAGCAGCGTCAGCGCCAGGCCGGTGGCCAGCGTCAACGCAAGGAGGAGTGGAACGAAATCCGCTGGCATAGACCGTTACACAATTGGATGACGCACTTACCACCCGGTGGTATAGAGCAGGCGCAGGGTTGCAACGCGCCCGATCTTGGGTGCGCCTATGAACTCGCGATGCACGTTGTCGGTAACGTTCGCCACATTCAGATCCGCTCTCAGGCCGCGACCAACGTCATACCCTACCCCAAGGTCCACCAGGAAGTACGGATCCACATCTCCGATGTACTGCCCGCTCACCATCCTGAAGCCATCCACATAGCGGCCGGATGCGATGACAGAGAGGCCGTTGTCCAGCCTGTAGGAGCCGCCCAGCTTGTACTTTAGCGCAGGGGCATTCAGTGCCAGGGTGGCGGTCGCTAAGTCCTCTCCTGTCTCGGTGTTGTCAAAGAAGTCATCGCTGACCCAAGACATGTTCGCAAATAGCGAGAGCTGGTCTGAAGCAAGTACCTGAACCGACACATCCGCTCCGTAGTAGCTGATGTGGCCAAAGTTTGGATACGTCACCAGAAGCTCAGGAAGGTTTCCGACGCCCGCATGATTCTCGTTTGGCTGTACCACGCCGATCGGCGTGGACGCGCTGGGCAGACCGCTTCCGGCAATGCCGACCAGTATCGCTGCCGCGGCTTCCGGTGACATGTCCAAGCCCGACAGCGCTCCCAGGAGGTTCAAAATCGCAACCAGGTCCGAGTTTCCAGCAATGCCAGCCGCCAGATCTCTTGTGAGATCCCGCGAAAGCGTGGGCACCAGCACGAATGGCGTCTTCATCTGCAGGGAGCCGACAAAGTTCTTTTTTTCGGTGTAGTATGCGTCAATAGCCAACAGAACTCTGTCGTTGATAATACCCTTGTAGCCAGCCTCGATCGTCATGGACTCCTTGGGCTTAATGCTCGGAAGTGGCGACAAGTCGTTGGGAATTGGGTCGACCTTCTGCGAGGACAGGTTAAGCAGCCCCAGCTGACCTGCACTGAATCCCTGCACCTGCGTCTCGCTCGGATGCAAGAGCTGCTTGACGGTTCCCATTTGCGAAGACAACAGTGCCCGCAGCGCAGGGTCAAGCCCCAGGGCATCGATGAGTAGATCCGCTAAATCATCGTTGGGAATATCACTAAGGCCTTGGTACATGAGGCCGTAGACCAAGCCAGTCGGTAGGCCCACCGGCGCGTCCGCCCCTTCCATTCCCGGAAGAAGACTGGACGCTACGAGATCGGTGGGCGCGCCAATCTGCAGATAGGCAGCATTGCGATTCCAAGTGTACCCACTGACTGCACCACGCCCGCGAACACCCAAGAAGGCGCCGCCACCAACAGGGAGCTGCGCCGCGATGATGTCCAGAAACATCGAAGTCGCAGACGGATTGACCACGGTGCTGTTGAAAGTCAACCGAAAGCTGTTGGCCGTAGACGGCTTAAACACAATCGCTGCGCGTGGTGACAGCCTAACCTTTTCAAACACGCTATGGTAATCACCACGCAAGGCGACGACCAGATCCAGCTTGGGGTTGATATGGGTCTTTGACTGTACATACGCGCCCAGCTCCTGAATGTCATCGCTATCTTCGTTGCGACCATAGACCGTTCCGTTGGAGTTGGGAGAGAGGAATTCGAGGTCAATGCCCATGATCAACTCCTCCCGGTCTCCACCAATACGCAAATCATACTGGGCCTGAATGTTGGTCTGGCTGGAGTACTCGATTACGTCGCCACCGTTGTAGACATAAGTATCACCCGAGTCGTTCTTATTCAGATACGCCTGCGCAAAGAACGGGCCGCTGTTGAAGCGAATCTGCCCATACTTGCCCTGATAACCGACACTCTGGATGGTGCCGATGCCGCTTAGCACCGTGTTGTGCACCGCGCCGATGCCTGCATTCAATATGAGCGAGGCTTTCTCCCTAAAACGGTATTCCGCAGATCCCGAGATCTGCGCCTTTCTGAACTTGTTGTCACGGGGTCCATCTATGAACAGTTGCTGCGCGTCCAGTGCATCCGGGCACTCCACAAACCGCTGCTCTTTCACAAGGTCAGCGGAGCAGTCTTCGAGCTCGAAGTCGTTGGCCCGCCCAAGACTGCCCGCGACCTTCAGGCCAAGCTTTTGGCCAACTACGCCCGCGACGCGGCCTTGAAAATTCAGCAGAGACCGCTGACCCCCTCCGACCGCAACCGTGACATCCGGATGAGAAAAGGCATCCTTGGTGATGTAGTGGATCACACCTGAATCCACGCCCGGGCCATAGAGAGCTGCACCTGTGCCGCGCACCACTTCGACGCGATCAATGTCAATGGGCAAGCTCGGCATAATGTTATGAACATTGATACCAATAACGGCCTGGCCCGCCTGCCTGTAGTCGGTCAGAATGTGTGTAGCCCCGCTGAATGTGTTGTTGAAGCCTCGAAGTGCGATCTCATGACGGTCAATGCCCGTCTGGACAATGTCCAGCCCGGCAATGTTACGCAGTGCTCTGATCGCCGTCTGGGGCGCCTCAAGCTCGATCTCGCGACCACTGACAACGCTGACGGATGCGGGTGCTTCCAGAACTTTTTCCTGCCGTCGGCCTGCCGTCACCTGGACTGGATCCAGCTCAAAACCTGGCTTGAGTGCAACGTCCTTCTGCGTGGTTTCCCCTGCAACGACGGTAACCGTAAGCTCAACGTTCTGATATCCGGTGTAGGTGATCAGCAACACGTGCTCCCCAGGTACCAGCCCGGCAATCGTGAATTTGCCATCGGCATCGGTGGCCCCCCCGAAGGCGGTGCCTTCGATGATTACGTTGGCACCTGGTAGCAGCTCGCCGGTGCCGGCATCGGTCACCGTGCCAGAAACGGTACCTGTTTGCGCCCAAAGCGGCGCGGCAAACAGCAAGAGGGTTGTGATTGACAGGGCAAATCTCATGACAGTTCTCCGTAATGAGGAAATTGGCTATTCTGGCCCAACAAAGATACGAATTGCACGGGGTATACGCTACGCTAAACCTGCCCGCCTATAGATGGCATCAACGCGCCGCAGGTGGTACTCATCATCAAAGGCATCGTGAATCTCTTCGGGCGACAGATGCGACTTGATGGCGGGATCACCAAGCACCAGCGCTTTGAATGACTTTTCTTCTTTCCATGCCTGCATCGCACGGGGCTGCACCAGGTCGTATGCCGTTTCGCGGCTAAGACCCTGCTCAACTAGCTTTAGCAGCAGGCGCTGGCTGTTATACAGGCCGTAGGTGCGTGCCATGTTGCGGCGCATGTTTTCCGGAAACACTACCAGGTCGCGCACAATGCGGCACATGCGGTGCAAGGCATAGTGAACGATGGTGGTGGCGTCCGGCAGGAGCACGCGCTCTGCACTTGAGTGGGAAATGTCGCGCTCGTGCCACAAGGCGACGTTTTCATAGGCCGCCACCATGTACCCACGCAGAAGGCGGGCGCAGCCGGTAATGTTCTCTGAGCCTATCGGGTTGCGCTTGTGGGGCATGGCCGACGATCCCTTTTGCCCGGGCCTGAACGCCTCTTCCGCTTCACGTACCTCGCTGCGCTGCAGATGACGGATCTCAACAGCAACCCTTTCCAGTGTAGCACCCACAAGGGCAAGCGTAGCTACGTAGCATGCGTGCCGATCCCGCTGGAGTACCTGCGTAGAAATAGGAGCCGGCGTAAGCCCTAACTCTTCACACACGAATTGCTCCACTTCCGGCGGAATGTGTGCGAATGTCCCTACCGCGCCGGATAGCTTTCCGACCGCAACGGCATGGGCCGCGGCGACGAACCGCTCCTTGTTGCGTTGCATCTCAGCATAGAACAGCGCCATTTTGAGTCCGAACGTAGTCGGCTCTGCGTGCACGCCATGCGTACGGCCCATCATAAGGGTTCGCTTGTGCTCCAGCGCTTTTGCCCGCAGCACTGCCATGAGGGCATCGATGCCACCGAGAATCAGCGTACTGGCCTTCTTCAGCCGAGCACCCCAAGCGGTATCCACAACATCGGATGAAGTAAGCCCGTAATGAACCCACTTTTTTTCCGGTCCCAGTGATTCGCTTACCGCGCGCGTGAAGGCAACTACATCGTGACGTGTTGTCTCCTCTATTTCGCGAATCCGGTTAAGGTCAAAGGTGGCAGCCGCGCGAAGTTTGGCTACGTCTTCGTGGGGCATGACTCCGATTTTGGCCCACGCTGCACAAGCCGCCAATTCCACCTCGAGCCAGGCTTCGAACTGCGCCTGCTCACTCCAGAGGGACTTCATTTCGGGACGCGTGTAACGGTCTATCACGACGGTATCGGATGGCTACATTATTGGGACGGTCCGTTACAGGATTTCGCGCTTACCGCGAAGGTACTTGTAGAGCAACTTGCGGGCCCGAAAAATATGTGCCTTAACCGTGCCAAGTGGAAGGTCAAGCTCCTGTGCAATTTCTTCATACGTCTTCTCTTCCTGGTGGCGCAGCACGATTACGCGATGATACTTCGGCGGGAGTCGGTCGATTGCAATCTGAATCAACTCGCGGCGCTGATCCCTGACGATGTGCTTGTCGGGTCGGTATTGCTCATCCCGCAATTCAATTTGTGCTGGCCCTTCACCCGACTGCACTGGCTTGTCCAGCGAAACCGTGGGCAGCCTTTTCTTGCGAAGAAAATCTATTGCGTGGTTCGTCGCGATCTTGTACAGCCATGTCGAGAACGCGAATCCGCTGGAGTACGACCCCAGGGCGTTGAATGCCTTGATGAAGCTCTCCTGGACCAGGTCGTCTACGTCGCCCGGCTTGTGAACGGTGCGCGCGATGTGGTGACGCAGCGCGTTCGAGTATTTCTGCATGAGCGCCGCGTAGGCGGTCTGGTCTCCCGCAAGGGCTCCTGCAACCAGGGCGCGGTCCTGCTCACTTGAAGCGGAATGAGAAGGCGCCACGGGGTTTGGCATGCAGCGGTCCTAGTGGAGCGGTCGTCATTTATGATTCAGCGATGCTACCGATTCGAAAACGCCTGGCGGGTTCTGGCTCCGGCACCACGGTAATGCACTGCGACTCTTTGTACGAATTCAGCACGATGCTGGTGTGAGTATTGGTGACGCCTGGCCAGGCTTGAATCCGCGAGAGGAGTTCCTTCAGGGACTCTGTATTGCGGGTGCGCACCTTGAGAATGTGGGATCCCTCACCCGTAATGGAGTGGATTTCCAGGATCTCGTCGCAGGCGCAGAGTTGCGTAAGCGTCGACTCATGCCGGCTTGGCGCGTCTACCGATACCCGGATGAAGGCTGTGATGTCATAGTGCAGCTTTCTAGCGTCCAGGACTGCGTGGTAGCCCGTTATGATGCCACGCTCTTCCAGCTTGCGCACGCGGTCGCTTACGCTCGGAACAGAAAGCCCCACGAGCTCCGCTATCGCGTTGCACTTCATCCGCCCCTTCTCCTGCAGCAACCGCAGGATGGTAGCATTAATGTGGTCGATGCGCTTCATGGAAGCACTCCCGTTCAAATTCGTTGAGTCTTTGGAACATTCTCACAAGGTCACCGGATCCCGAACCGTAGAAATAGCAC
Organism: Rhodothermales bacterium; assembly: GCA_965218495.1. GTDB lineage: Bacteria > Bacteroidota > Rhodothermia > Rhodothermales > Bin80. Next base: position 4,396,263 of record OZ244626.1, on the reverse strand, counting down.
GCCATGCCCCTGTATGCGACCGTTTTTGCACCGCAACCTAGGACGCAGAGTAAATTGCTTCAGCCCAGCAGCGCTGTTCACGACACAACATGCAAGCGTATTCCTGAATGGCCTGAGTGTGTGGCAGGCATTCCACTAGGCCTTTTTGGGTCGGTTGTCATGGACGGGATGGCTGGAAAGACATCCAGTTCCTACCACCGGATCTACAATTCCTCAGCTGGTTCTTCATAAATGGCCTGATACGCGTGAATCGGTGGAACGCATGCATTCTGCCGTTCGGCCACCAAGCGCAGCAATCCGCCCAGCTTACCTGGCGTAGACTGTAAAACAGGTAGGCCGCTTCAGGTGAATAGCCGCCTCTCAGACTGTGCTCCTGCGAGCCTTGGAAAATCTCGGCGAGGCTGGACTAGTCGGCTTCTAAAGTTGCGATGCACCGTCAGCTAGAAGGTAATTCGAATACCTACGGCTACTGGGCCGAGGAGCAGGAGCTCGGTCTATTCAGTGGTCACCATATCCGAAGCGCACTTCACGATGTCAGTGGGGCGCAGCAAGCAGCACAGATCCAACTCCATAGTTCGGGGAATGAACTGGCTCTATGCACTGCAGCCGCATTAGTAGCATGTGGGCGCCAAGGAGGCCAACAGGAAGCCTGTTGCTCTAAGTGCTGATCACGAACTGGTAGCCTCTGACCGGAACGCCTGTGCCAGCACCCATCCCCAGGAGGTCGTACGCTGTACAGGGGTCCAGTTCCTTGCATCAATTCACTAGTGCAACCACGCGCAATGGACCACCGCTGCCGCCCTTGATTTTCATGGGCAGTGCGATGACCACGAAACCCTCGGCCGAGAGGCTATCGAGGTTGGCTACATTCTCGAATACGGGTATGTTGCCTGCAAATAGTGTTTGATGGGCTTCAAACGACGTGGACTGGCCATAGTCTATGCTGGGAGTATCGATGCCAATCGCACTAATGGAGCGCTCAGCTACCAGCCAGTGAGCCGCCGCGGGGTTCAACCCCGGAAAATGCAGCTCCGCAATGGCTTTCGGGCCGCGCCGATCAGTCCCCATGTACTGGGTACGATCCGGCCAGAATTGACCATAGCCTGTCTTCAGGAGCACGATCACCTTTTCTGGCAGTGGTCCATGCTGGGCCTCCCAGTCCATAAAGTCCTGCACGGTAACGAGATAGTCCCGATCCGCCAGCGCACTTTCGGAGACATCGACCACTACTGCGGGGCCCATAAGGCGTTCAAGTGGGATTTCGTCCGTGCTCCACTGTCCTTCCGAGAAGTGTATGGGCGCATCAAGATGCGTACCGCCATGTTCTGCAGCCTGAAAGGCATTGGCCTCATAGTAGTACCCGGCTTCCTGCCAACCTTTGGTCCCTTCGGTTAGGACGAAGCCGTCAGCCGTTGGCCAATAGATGGTGGTCTCGTCAAAGCTGTATGTAAGATCGATGATCGTGCCCTGCGGCCACGAGAAGGCGCCAGCGGTGGTGATCTCCTCCTCTTTCTCAACGCACGCTGCTATCGCCAGAGCACACACAATCACTAGCACTGCGTATTTCATAGCTCCTGAATTAAGATTGGTGGGGCAGCATTTGGAATTGGACCCGCCTTCGGCTGAGGGCGTTTACCGCGCTGTACCGGGCCCATAGCTCAGTCGGTTAGAGCAGCGGACTCATAATCCGTCGGTCGGGGGTTCAAGTCCCTCTGGGCCCACGAACAGCGCGAGCCGCCTCCTAGAGGATATTACGAACGAATCACATCCCTTTCTTAAAAGGCGTTCGATGCTAACCTGTCGGCCATCCAGCTGATAAAAGCGGCATGTTTACGAGCTGTTGAACCGTGCAATTCCTGCCGCGAACCAAGCGAAGCGCCACCCACGACTACCGCCGGGGTGGATGCGCGTTGCAGCATCGGGAGCAGCGATGGGGCTTGCTGTACGTTACGCGCCATCATGCCCGAGGGGATGGGTACCATCAACGCTACCTGGCGCTGTCCAACAGGTGGTTGCAGGGCTAAGGAAGTGCCAAATAGCCGGCACAAATATGGCACTGCCATAAACTTCACCGGATTCTACAACGGGCAATAATGGCCGGTAGGTTCACGGTCGATACCAGTACTTGGACGAAGCGCGCAGGCCGAGTTTTGCCAAAATGCAGCGGCTGCGGAACACACATTCATCTGGCCGGATGATGAACAAGACCAACCCAATGAAGAGTTCCATCTGGGCGCAGACGCTCTGCCGGTTGCTGACTATTCCTGTCTTGGCACTGGAGCCGGCCAAGGCGTTGTCCAAGCCCGCGCGGCTACAACGTACTTCCAAAGTCGCAATATCCGCCAGATCCCGAACGCATTCGATACTGTCCAGCTGAAGTACAAAGATGCGGGGCTTAGTCCACGACGGCTCGCGCCCGGATTCGTAGAGGACGCTTCTGTTCGGTTTGTGAGCAGGCTTATGACACTGACCAGTACGGCGCATGGGCGGTTGGCAAGCCTCATGATGCAGCCTGTGCACGCAGCACTCTAGACGGCTGGGCCGGGGACTACACGACCGCGGTGATCGCACCCAAGGACGAGGAGACCATCCCGGTGCTGCTGCAAGCCACCGGCTACGTGTGGGGACCAATTGACGCCTTACAGGTTTCTGGCCCCATCTTGGCAGCACCAGCTATCTCATGCGCTGAGAATGACGTAATCTGGACAAGTGCTTTGAGGGGATGCAGGCTGCGTCTGCGGAAGAACCGGATAGGCGAAAGCGAAATGGCGCACTTGCAGGCGCTTGTGCGCAAGCGCCTGTCCAGACCCCTCGCAGAATTCGGGCGAAAGTATACCGGCTTATTCAATGACTACGAAGCCGCCGACCTGACCCACGGGCTGGACTAAGGAATTCAGGACCCTGACTTACGAACGTCTGGAAGCCATTGACCCAGACAATTACGACTGGCAACGTGAAGGCATCCTGAAGAGCGTTCCGGGGGAGATCTCATAATTGCCTGTAGCCGAACCAATTCGCTCTGCGAATGAGTAGCCTTCAGCTGCCGTTATGCCGTCCTTTACTCAACTGGCGACTTGCCTATTTCTTGCGTCACGGTGGACCGTTACATGGGCTCTACGCTACGAGAAACCCAGCAGCCGCCCGCCTTGGTACACCAAAAGGGAGGCCAGGTAGGCCAGCCCGGTCATGTAGCACCACATCACCGCTGGCCAGAGCCAAGTGCCTGTTTCGCGGCGCGCGATCGCCAACGTACTCATGCATTGGAGCGCGAATACAAAAAACACGAGTAGGCTGACGGCCACCAGGGGCGTGAATACCGGCCGCCCGTCCGGATACGTATCTGCTTTGAGCTGATCACGCAGGGCAGGGCTCGCCTTATCCGATTCCTCACCGACGCTGTAGATAATGCCAAACGTGCTAATGATCACCTCCCGCGCCGCAAAGGCGGTGACGAGGCCGGCGCTTATCTTCCAGTCAAAGCCAAGCGGCGCCATAACTGGCTCCAGAGCCCGCCCCATCATACCGATGAAGCTGCCGCGTATCCTCATGGCTTGTGCCGCATTGGCCGAATCGGCGACCACCCCTTCTGCAAACTGGGGCGCGCGCTCGTCCGAAGTTTGTGCCTTCGGAAAGCTCGCCAAAAACCACAGCACTACGCTGCAGGCAAAGATGATTTTGCCGGCGCGTACTGCAAACACCTGCGATCGCTGTACCATGCGCCGCAGCACCTGGCGCATCCGGGGCCGTCGATACGGTGGAAGCTCCATCACGAAGTAGCCTTGGGACCCCTTGAACACGAATCGTTTGAGTACCCAGGCCGCTACTAGGGCCATCACCGTTCCCATCAGGTACATCGAAAACATCGCCAGCCCCTGGTAGCCCACAAAGCCAAAGAGCTGACCGGCCGGAATGAATGCTGCAATAAACAGAGTGTAGACCGGCAGCCTTGCAGAGCAGCTCATGAGCGGTGCCACCATGATAGTTAAAAGCCGATCACGCTCATTGTCGAGCGTGCGCGCAGCCATGATCCCAGGAATGGCACACGCGAATGAGCTGAGCAAGGGCAGCACCGACCCGCCGCTCAGCCCCACGCGTTTCATTACCTTGTCCATGATGAAGGCGGTACGAGCCATGTAGCCGGTGTCCTCCATCAAGCCCAAGAAGAAAAAAAGCAGCAGAATCTGGGGCAGGAATACGACGACGTTACCGACACCCGCGATCACGCCATCAACTGCAAGATCCGTCGCCCATCCGGCCGGCAGCTGCGTGCGCACGAGCCCGCCCAACCCGCCGATGCCCGCCTCAATAAGGTCCATCGCAGGAACCGCCCAGGAAAACACTGCCTGGAACATCAGCCCCAATAGTGCCACAAAGATGACGGGACCGAACACGCGGTGCGTCAGAACCCCGTCGACTCTGTCGGTCAAAGACGCTGCGCCCGCTGCACGCTCCACACGCGTTACCTGATGCACAATTGGCCCAATCCATTGGTAGCGCCCGGCCACCTCAGCATGCCGGAACGCCACGCTGCGACCTTGTAAGAAGCGCCTCGCCTCCCTGACAGCCACAACAAAATTCGGGGCACTGTCGCTCCACCGCTCAAGTGCCGCGTCCTCGCAGAGTGCACGTAGCGACTCCATTCGCCGGTGCGATTCCGTTAGTGTGCCTGCCTCCTCTTCCAGCGCCGCTGAGAGCGCCGGCAAAGCAGCCTCCACTACCGGCATCAGCGGCCAACGCCATGCTTCAGGCACACCGGGTGGGTTCATGATGTGCGCTCTGAGCTCCTGCAGCCCTTCGCCGCGCCGCGCCACCATCGGAACCACCGGAACGCCCAGCGCTGTACTTAGCGACTCCACGTCAATGGTCTTGCCCGCTTGCGCTGCCGCATCAACCATGTTGAGTGCAACCACAACCGGCAGTCCCAAGTCAGCCACTTGAGTCACCAGAAAAAGGTTGCGCTCAAGGTTGGACGCGTCCACGATGCACACTACAACATCGGGCGCACGCTCCAGCCTGCCGACAAGCATGTCAAAGGCGATCTGCTCATCAACCGACTTCGGCGCCAAGCTATACGTGCCCGGCAGGTCGATTACTTCCACGTGCGGCGCATCCACGAGCTGTCCGCTTTTGCGCTCAACTGTGACGCCCGGATAATTCGCTATGCGCTGCTTGAGGCCTGTCAGCAGGTTGAAGACGGTAGTCTTCCCTACGTTCGGGTTACCAGCGAGCGCCACTCGGCGCGGCGAATGTGTCCGATTCGTGGTGGGCTGCGCCACGAGCTACGACCTGGACTGTTCAATGGTTATCAGTGCAGCTTCGGCTCTTCGAATGGAGAGGCGGTAGCCACGGACCCTGAGGTCTAAGGGATCCCCCAATGGAGCCAGACGCAGCACTTCGACCATCGTCCCCGGCAAAAGGCCCATCTCCAACAGGCGTGACGGTGTATTCCCCTCCACTATGCCGGTGATCGTCCCGCGCTCTCCCGGCTTGAGATCGTTCAGCGTCATTCCGCGATAGACGTGCCGAGAATTCTACGCGCCATCTCCTCGCGCAAGCAGACACGGGCCCCGGCGACACGAACAATCACGTCGCCCTTGTTTCTGAGCATATTTACCAGCACCCCTTCGCGGACGCCGACGTCGCGAAGTCGACCCGCTGCCTCCCCCTGAACGGCTTGGACCAGAAAGCACTCCCCGTCCCTGCAGGCTGACAGGGCAAGGTCCGGGTTGCAGTATCGGCAGCGCGTGTCCATCGCGGCTAATTATATCTATTTAGATTGAATAAAAATAGTGCTTTCGCGGGGCAATTTGCCGCGCGGCGACATAAAAAGGCACTGCCGGTATGAATTGCCGTGGAATTGCGCCCGGGATGTGCCCGTATCGGTGCCCGCTGCGGCTAACTTCGCTCCTCCACCCAGTCGGACCAATTGTGCGCTTATCATCTTTTTTCGGCCAGACGCTGCGTGAAATACCAACCGAGGCGGATACGACCTCGTACGAGATGCTTCTGCGAGCGGGCTACATCCGCCAATTGGCGGCCGGGCTGTTTTCGTACCTCCCCGCTGCATGGCGCTCAATGCGCAAGATTGAACAAATCCTCCGTGAGGAGATGGATGCCATCGGCGGGCAGGAGATGTGCATGCCCGTAGTGCACCCTGCGGAGCTCTGGCAGGAAAGCGGGCGCTGGTATGAGATTGGCGACCCCATGGCTCGCTTCAAAGACCGGCGTGGGAGAGATCTGGTCCTGGCGATGACTCATGAGGAAGTAGTTGCCAGCCTCTGCAAAACCGAAATCCGCTCGTACCGGCAACTCCCGCAGATGGTCTACCACATGCAGACGAAATTCCGTGATGAGCCGCGTGCGCGGGGGGGACTGATACGCGTGCGAGAGTTTGTCATGAAGGACTCGTACACGCTAGACCTTGACTATGCCGGCCTGCAAACCCAATACGAGCGGCATTTCGACGCCTATTATCGTATCGGCGCGCGCTGCGGTTTGCCGTTGGTGGCCGTGCAGAGCGATCCTGGCATGATGGGCGGCAAGATGGCACACGAGTTTATGTACGTGAGCCCAATTGGAGAGGATGCGCTGGCAATCTGCGAAAAGACAGGCTACGCCTCCAACCTGGAGATTGCCGAGTTCCGCAAGGATCCCGGCGACAACGGACCGCCGCAACCGCTTGAAAAGGTCCACACGCCGGGCACGGCTACAATTGAAGAGTTGGCAGCATTCCTAGGCATTTCTAAGCGCCAGACCGGCAAGATGGTGTTCTTCGTGGGTGACTTCGGCCCCAATGAATCCGAAAAACTTGTGGTGGGACTTGTCCGTGGCGACATGGATATCAGTGAAGTGAAGCTCCGCCATAGTGCAGGCGCCCGCGGGCTGCGCCCGGCAGAGCCGGAGGAGATCGCTGACGTGGGCGCCGTCCCGGGCTACGCGTCCCCGCGAGCCCTCGACCGATCCAAGGCGGTTATTGTGACCGATGACCTCGTGGCCGCTTCCACCAACCTGGTCGTAGGCGCAAACGAAGCGGACTACCATTACACCGGTGCCAACTACGGACGGGACTTTGATGGCGACATCGTGGCCCCTATCGCAGCCGCCTATGAAGGCGCGCCCGATCCCATCGCCGGCGCGCCAATCAGTATAACGCGCGGCGTTGAGGTTGGCAACATCTTTCAATTGGGTACACGATATAGCGGATCACTGGGCGCCACGTACACGGACGTTAACGGCAATGAGCATCCCATCATCATGGGGTCTTATGGGATTGGCGTAGGCCGGATGCTGGCCTGCGTCGCACAGGAACACAGTGATGACTATGGCTTGGACCTGCCGGTTTCCATCGCTCCATGGCATGTGGTCCTAGTGTCGCTGGCACGAAAGGGCGCCACTAAAGACAAAGCCGAGGCGCTCTACCAGTCGCTTCTCGACGCGGGCGTAGAGGTTGTCTACGATGATCGCAGCGTAAGCCCCGGTGTTAAATTCGCCGATGCGGACCTGCGCGGAATGCCTTTCCGGATGACGATTTCGGAGCGGTCCATCAAGCGGGGGGGCGTTGAATTCGGGCGGCGACGCACCAAGAGCGTCGAGATCGTACCGTTGGACCAGGCGGTGGCACGCGCACAACAAGCCATTCAAGATGCTATTAGGGAGCTCGCTCGCTCGCTGGAAGGGCTGCCTACCTGGGATACCCGAAAGGCGGGCACCTGAGCGGGAAGGTCATCTGGTACGGGGCGCAAGGGAGTCTGTAGCAGACCAGCCTAGAAAGGGCCGCATACAGGTGGAGCGCCGGCTACTCGAATTCACCTAGACCAAAGAACTAACCAGTCTCAAGCTTGGCGTCAGGGTCGCCGCTCGCTGCAGCTTCACGATACCACTCCTCTGCCTTAGCATAGTCCTGCGGCGGGCCGCGCCCACACTGATTCGCCACCCCCACATATGAACTTGTGCAGTGGGATCCCCCTGCCCGGCCAGCGGCTCCAGCAGAGCGATGTGCTGTAACTCGGGGCGGGCCTTGCCCCTAGTTGCACAAAGGCATCCAGCCTGGCTTGCGCCCTTAACCCGGATAAATCACCAGGGTATCGACAATTGGAACCATAGCGCCACGTAAGTGTATGATGTGCAATCAGTTATAACCATCCATTGCACTGCGCGTGAACAACACAGACTGTCATAGTGAAGAGCTTCGTTTCGAGGACTTGGGACGGCGTAAAGTGGTCGGAAAGTTCGACGGCGGCCCTATGTCCTCGGACGCAAGTGCGCTGCTGTTACGGGAGGCCGACCGGGTGTTCGACGTCATTGGCCGCTTTGCCGCCTGCTTCACGGATCACCGCAGTCCCAACAGGGTCGAGCATACCGTGGAGGCGATGCTCAGGCAACGTGTCTACGCGATATGCTTGGGCTACGAAGACGTGAACGACCATGACCGTCTGCGGGACGATCCCGTGTTGGCCATGGGCGTGGGCTGCGAAGATGTAACAGGTGCGCACCGGGTACGGGAACGCGACCAGGGACATCCGCTGGCGAGTTCCAGCACACTGAACCGACTGGAGCTCGGCTCCAAAGGAGGGGCCGCATCGCATAGGTACAAGCGCATCGTAGCGGACCCTGAAAAGATCGACGCCATGCTCGCGGACTTGTTCATGGATGTAACGGGCGAGGAGCCAGAGCATATCGTGTTGGATCTCGATGCTACCGATGACGCGGTTCATGGCAAGCAGGAGGGGCGCTTCTTTCATGGATATTATGGTCACTATTGTTACTTACCGCTGTATATCGTTAGCGGAAAGCATGTGTTGACCTCTCGTTTGCGCCCCTCCAACATTGACGCATCAAAGGGTGCCATAGAGGAGTTAGCGCCGGTGGTAGCGCGTATCCGTGCGCGGTGGCCGCAGGTGCCCATCTGGATTCGTGCAGATGCAGGATTCTGCCGCGATGATATCATGGCATGGTGCGAAGCACAGGGCCTGCACTATATCTTTGGTATGGCTCGCAATGCGCGGCTGAAACGCATCGTTGAGGAGGCTATGGAGCAGAGTCAGGCCACCTGCGAGGCCAGCGGGCAGCCTTCGCGGCGCTTCCGCAGCTTCGAGTACCAGACGAAGGACAGCTGGAGCTGTGCTCGGCGCGTGATAGCCACCCAACTAATTCATTATATACCCTGCAACGGCCCTTGGAGGCCACTGTGCCGAAGGTGGCTAGGGCTTTAGTAAGTAGGTACGGTTGGCGCACCGCATTCGCCCCCGGCTTCGGGCCGTTTTCCGCTGCCCAGTGCGTTATCCTGCTACGGTGCCAGTCTCCCTGAAGCTGCCGCCAATGGGAGCTCGTTCTGAGAAACTCATGATCCGATTTTATTTCATCAAGGCCATTGGGGGGCTGAGTTGAGCGATCCCCAGCCCGTTGCAAGCCACACGGAGGACCATTGCGGGCGATGTTCGGGCAGTCAATGCGCCGCTGGCCCCTCGCGGTTCTCCATCAGGGGCCATTAGTGCGTGGAATCCCCTGCTTTTGAGGCCGTTTGGTGTGGAGAGGACCTACCCTGCCTGCACGTGCACTATGTAGTGTCCGTTTTGGATGCGCTTCTGCGCGCGAACGGAAGTGGAGGCGCTGCTGACCCCGCCGCTAACAGCGCTCGGGAATAATCACCCATTGCATTTCGTCGAAGCGCTCCCAATACCGGGCCCATCTCCGTGCCGCGCAGTCTGCTACCAGGAACGTCAAGTAGCGGGCGTGCCGAACGAGCCGAACGCCCACTTTGAGATACTTTTTCCGAAAGGTTGTCAAGCTCATGTACGGACGCTGGGGCACATGCAAAGTGCTGCGCGCCACATGCAGCAGCCCGTACGCCAACAGGTTCAGCAGGAACAGGGCTGCGTTGCGTGCGGACACGTCCCCTTCCTCCGCTGCGGGCACCGCTATATCCGCACCGCCACCCGCCTGTGCACGCCTGCGGGGCGAAGAAGACAGCGCCAGCGGGCAAGCTGCCTTCAGCTCGCCCAAGTGCTTTTCGGCCTTGCCTCTCTTGCGGTAGCATCGCGAAAGCTGCGCCGAGGGGTAGTCCGCCAGACTCAGGTTGGTGATCAAGAAGTAATAGTCCGGATAAAGGGTGCTGGTATGCGGTGGGATCACCAAGACCACGCGACGTTCGCAGTGCCATGACTGCGCCTGATACGCCAACTCGAAGTACTGGTACGTCAAGCACCATCCCGCTTTCACGTGCGGTGCCGCCAGGTTCCGCAACACGTTGTTCTTTTTCAGGCGCATCACATAGCCGATGTCGGCCCGCTCCAGCTTCGTGCAGAGCTTCCCGTCATTAAAGCCCGCGTCAAGCCGTACGATTACGCGATCGGCCACATGCTTGCGGGCCCGCCTGGCAATCTTAAGGATGAAGTCGTGGCAACCCCGTACAATATGCCGGTTGCCCGGGTGCAACATTCCGCCCAAAATGTCGCCCGTTTCCCCGCAAACGGCGATCAGCGCCTGATAGATGGTGCGTCGGTAGTGCCCGTTGTACGCGCTGCCCTGCTGACGACCGTGGGTATCGATAGGCATCCCATCCACATCGATCACCAGCGTATGGTAGCGCCTGCCACCGTTGCGCACCAGCAAGTGCTCCAAGCCAAGCTTGGTTACCATCCGGCCCACGGCGGCCAGATTGCATTGGAGACTCAGCATCCCCAGCAGCCGGGAGAGGGTGGGCTGCGAAGCCACGCCGTGTTCCGCGGTGTACGCGGCCGTGCTCCGCTTCAACGAAGTGGTCACACGCACGGTCGGATCGTGCCGCATATCCTGGCTATCGCGCTGGTGCCCCCAGCCTTGCACGAGCAAGATCAGCCACTGCACCAGCAGCTTCGCCAGGCTATGGGTGCAGCGTCGCTGGTCGCGATAATCGGTCAGCTCCTCCGCGAGGCGCTCCCCCAGGTGGGTGGCGTCTAGTAGCTCGCGCCCGATGAGGGCACCGCCGTCAGAGGAGAGCGACTCCTTGTTGGAGCCCTCGATTCTCACCGATCCGTTAAAGGATACAGTCCGCTTAAAAGCCATACCGGATATTAGTTTAGCGATGGTGGTGAAACGCTCTTCAGGCCCATAGGCTCCGGTAATGCCGAAGCCTGACCGCCCCACGGCGCTGCGTGAGCGCTGCGCATGCCTGCAGTGCACAGGCTTATCGTTCGCGCCTGGTGATACGCAGCATTACCGCAGCAGACTGCCGATCCAACTACCGGTACCGTAGACGCAGGTACACCCCGTAAGCGATGGTGCACCGGCTTCGCTGCAGCGCACCTTTGAAGCGCACCAGAACCTGGCCTCCGACTGTCCGACTCAGGCGAAAAAGGGCGTCAAAAGGCTCCGCCGAAGCACCATGCGCGCGTTCACCCAGTAGCCTCGGATCAACTTATTCAATCCAGACCGCTGAATCGAGCCAAGTGGACTGTGAAACACATGATAGTCTGCGTATTCTCTGCCCAACAGATAATAACTCTGACCCCAAAGCACCACGGCACCAATGTCTGAATGAATTAGATGGGGGCGAGCATGATGCCCTTATGAGTGCGCTCAGCAGCGCTGGCAGCCCGGCTCCCACGAACATAGGGGTGGCCTTCTCCACTGGTCTTGGCAGGCTCACATCCTACGCGGACAAATGGCTTTCCATTTGTTTACCCTGTAGCCCTGGACTGTTGAGGATTGATCACGAGCATTTCTACATTTCTTCAGGCGAGGTCATAGCACAAGGCGGCAGCTATTTGCCGATCTCGTTCACCATTAACGATTATTTGTATCGCAGAGATAATCCCACCTTTGTCCCGCATACCAGTGCTATGGATGGGGGCAGTTTTGACGTAGAGCTCTCAGCAAACTACAATCGTTATCATAACGAATTTCCTGACGAGCTCGCCGAGCCGATCCTTCACTGGCTAGACCTCAAGACGTTTCCGTTACATAATGTGTCGATAGGTGGTGACTACTTTCTGAATGAAGGCACACGGGGAAAGTGGAACGTCTACAATGTAGGGGGAGGATCCGGCTTCTATAGGTACAGATGGGAGCATTGGTATACGTGTCCTCCAGGAGGAGGCGCAAGGGGCACAAGGAGCGTGCGTTGTAATGAATGGCAATCTGCAGGTGCGGGCGACGACTACTACGAAGTGGACTCCTTGTCGACGAGGTGGAATCCGCACATGATCAGGGTAACGGTTACGGACCGTTACGCGCGATTTTTGACCGCTGTTGTGGACACTGCATTTGTATTCGCTGAGGAGGGATATGGCGGCGGCTACTATGGTGGCGGCGGGAAAGGCAAAGGGGGATTGGCCCGTCGTGATGATGGACTGGGAGAAGACAGTGCCCCAATCCTGGAGGACAACTATCCGAACCCGTTCAATCCGTCAACGGTGATTCGCTTCTCGCTGCCGGCGGCCGGCGCAGTAACGCTGAAGGTCTACGACATGGCCGGGCGCGAGGTGGCCACGCTGGCCGATCGGTTCTTTGAAGCAGGCTCGCAGAGCGTCGCCTTTGACGGCTCGTCGCTGGCCAGCGGTGTATACTACTACTCCATACGGACGAAGGATCACATCGCAACCCGTACCATGCTGCTGGTGAAATAGCGTGGTGTCCAGATGCACATTCTAATACGCTGGGTATTCCTGATCTGCCTGCTGGTGCCGCTCGCTGCGCACGGGCAGAAGCGGATATATATGCCGAGTGTTGGTTATGCTGTTATCGTACCTTCGCACTGCCGTCAACTTACCATTATTTGCGGCAAACTAGCTATCACTCCGCAGCTTATCATACTAAACCCTGTCTCCAAACGGGGGCTTCATCTGGGGTATTTTCATCGCGCGTCGATTTGGCCGTATACAGGCTATAGCTTCGGAATAGCCAGTTCAGGTAGATATCACTTCGTTGGCATTTCGGCCGGTCCGGACATTTCTATCCCAGGCTTTTCCACCACCAATGATGGCCAGGCCACTGACGGTTGGAGGGTCGGTGTTCAAGGGCAAGCCGGGGTGTTCGTCATGCCGTTGCAATTTCTGGGGTTTGGGATTTTTCTGTATGGTCAGCCCGCTCTGAATGGCGAGCCTGCAGGGTGGGGAGCTGGTTACGACTTGATGGTCAGAATAGGCTGGAAATGACATTCATCAGCCGGGGATGAGGGCATGACGCGGGGCTGACGGCGCTCAATTCTTTCCCCCGACGTGTTATTATCGGAAAGAATTTATACCTCAAAAACCGGCAATGAACGAGCGGCCGGGTGCCCTGCACGCCGCCCGAATTCACCGCGCGCAAACAAGGGTATGGAGCACGTCAGAATCGCCGCAAATCGTGCCCGATCGCATTCAGGTACGGTCAGGGGAGATTACGGAGACCTTCTACGGATAAGCTCGATTATCAAGCCAACAAAGGCGCTTATGTACTTAAGCGAAGCCGGAAGTGCGGCCCATATCGCCATCTGGCGATCCTCGCGTCGAGTCAGCTCTTCCATACCCAGCTCGACGCCTTCTCCACCAGCCTCTCCCGAAACGCGTGCCGCCCTCAATTCACGCAATTGCTTGGTGGACATTCTGCGTGCGCTTGACATTCCTGATTCATGGCTGCTTGGCCCAATATACGAATACAGCCCCCGATCAAGCGCCATTTGCGGCGATTCTGACGCATAGAGAGCTGAAAACGGCGCCATACGGCCCGTATGAGCCGCATAGAGCCGTTCTGACGCGGGTCAAGGTAAAATCCGGGGATGTGGGGGTGCAGCGTCGCGGGGCGTCCTGAACTTATCCTGGTACCTGTGGTACATGCTGTACATTGGGTACAGCAACCACTAAGGCGCTATGGACAAACCCAAGAGTAATCACACACCGAAAGTCGCCGCCGCACGTGCGGGTCACCCCCGCCCCGATATAGTCTCTCCCAAACCGGCCGATAAAGGCGACGAGGGGCGGTACCTAACGATCACCAAGCGGTCCGACGTCAGTTGGAAGGAGGCCCTCGCAAAGGGCTTCACCGGAAGGCTGTAAGCACAATAAAGCAGACCAATTCTGCTACGGCGGCCCAGGTAATGAACGTCAGGCACTTCTCCTTCACTAGGAGGGCCCTGCCATTGAAAGTGATCACTGCCCTGTAATGCTTAGCGCCGTTCATTAGAGTCTGTCCGACCTCCTGCCCACTGGCTGTGTTGCACGCATCCAGCTCCGCAGACTTCAAGTTGTGCAGCGCCCACTCTCTAGGCCTGATGATGAGGCTCAAAGCTGGGATTGCTATCAAGGTCACGCAGAGGCCCAATGCCACAAAAAGGACCCATTCTACAACCCCGCCTCCTGCCAGATGGCGCTATGGTTCTCCAAGCCCAAACAGCGCCGCCCCGAATGTGATTATGCCGCTGGCCTTGGTGGAGTATACCCTGTTGACGCGACCTTGATCTAGGGCGCTCTCCCTGCACAACTCAAGGTAGACCCTAGCCCGGATAAATCACCAGGGTATCGACAATGGGAACCATAGCGCCACGTAAGTGTATGATGTGCAATCAGTTATAACCATCCTTTGCACTGCAAATGAGCAAAACAGACTGTCATACTGAAGAGCTTCGCTTCGAGGACTTGGGACGGCGTAAAGTGGTCGGAAAGTTCGACGGCGGCCCTATGTCCTCGGACGCAGGTGCGCTGCTGTTACGGGAGGCCGACCGGATGTTCGACGTCATAGGCCGTTTTGCCGCCTGCTTCACCGACCACCGTGATCCCAACAGGGTCGAGCATACCGTGGAGGCGATGCTCAGGCAACGTGTCTACGCGATATGCTTGGGCTACGAAGACGTGAACGACCATGACCGTCTGCGGGACGATCCCGTGTTGGCCATGGGCGTGGGCTGCGAAGATGTAACAGGTGCGCACCGGGCACGGGAACGCGACCAGGGACATCCGCTGGCGGGTTCGAGCACACTGAACCGATTGGAGCTCGGCTCCAAAGGAGGGGCCGCATCGCATAGGTACAAGCGCATCGTAGCGGACCCTGAAAAGATCGACACCATGCTCGCGGACTTGTTCATGGATGTAACGGGCGAGGAGCCAGAGAATATCGTGTTGGATCTCGATGCTACCGATGACGCGATTCACGGCCAGCAGGAGGGGCGCTTCTTTCATGGTTACTATGGCCACTACTGCTACTTACCGCTGTACATCGTTAGCGGCAAGCATGTGCTGGCCGCTCGTCTGCGCCCCTCCAACATTGACGCATCAGCGGGCACGATAGAGGAGTTGGCGCCAGTGATAGCGCGTATCCGTGCGCGGTGGCCGCAGGTGCCCATCTGGATTCGTGCAGATGCAGGATTCTGCCGCGATGATATCATGGCATGGTGCGAAGCACAGGGCCTGCACTATATCATTGGTATGCCGCTCAATGCGCGGCTGAAACGCATCGTTGAGGAGGCTATGGAGCAGAGTCAGGCCACCTGCGAGGCCAGCGGGCAGCCTTCGCGGCGCTTCCGCAGCTTCGAGTACCAGACGAAGGACAGCTGGAGCTGTGCTCGGCGCGTGATAGCCAAGGCGGAATGGCTGCCTGGACCGCGCGGCTATAACGCGCGATTCGTGGTCACCAATTTCAGCGAAGACGCGTACGACGCGCGCACGCTATACGAGGATTTGTATTGCGCGCGTGGAGACATGGAGAACCGGCTCAAGGAGCAGCAGCTTACCCTGTTCGCTGACCGCACCTCTACGTCCATGATGGAGAGCAACCAGTTGCGCCTGTACTTCTCTACGGTCGCCAACACCCTGATGACCATCATCAAGACCTTTGGCTTGCAGGGCACCGCGATGGCGCAGGCGCAGTGCGCTACTATCCGTGTGCGGCTACTGAAGATCGCAGCACTGGTGGTGGTAAGCGTACGCCGAGTCCGCCTGCTCTTGCCCGAGGCCTATCCCTGGCAGCAACTGTTCGCGCGCGTGCTAAGCAACCTGCGCGGCGCTGTGCACACCACCACGGTCGGCGCGCGCGCCTCACCTTCATAGGCCGTTCCGGATCCAACTTACCCCACAGATTGATAGACGCCACATGGTGGTTGCAGGATACGTGTATCCAAGAAGCACCGGTGCGCGAACAAAAGCCTTGATTCGCGCTCGAAACATGCCCGAAACAGCGCTTGCTGCCGCCGACGGGATTGCACATTTTTAAGTTGGGTTTCGGCGGATTCTGCCGAGATGGGCCCTCAAAGTAGATATCTTTTGGCAATAGATGGCGCTACGGGCCGAGTGTGTGGGTGCAAATGGGACGGTACAAGCTTATATGGGCCCAAATGCGTGCTCACACGCGGATTTTCGGGCGCAGGCAGGCTCGTGGAGTGACTTCTCGGGCACGAAATCCCGCAGGAATCCTCTGATTGCACGCGTAAGCGGCGATCTTGGCAGGGTGCAGCGCCTCAGAGCGTCCGGACAGCTGCGGGTTTTGCTTATGCCAGCGTCAGCAGCGCACTACTGCGCGCGGGCATTGAGCGCCAGGTGTTGCCTTTGCAGTCCTTTGGGGCCGGCAGACCGAATCCCCACTAACCCCTCGACCCCCGGAGGAGGTCAACGCCTGGGTCAGCTCCTTCATGTCCTCCCGGCGTATCGGCTTCAGATTCGACTCGTACTGCATGAATATCGCCCCGCACCAGCGCTGACGCATCCCCGATGATCCCCAGCGCTTCACGTTCCGTGATCGGTTCGCAATAATGCTGTTGAGGTTCTCGATGATGTTCGTCGTCTTCAGACTGTCTCTGACAGCCTGGTTCCGCACCCCCAACCGGTGAAGTGTCAGCGTATCCTCCAATCCTTCCTCCAGACTGCGTGCGGCTTTCGGATACGATCGCTGCAGCGCTCCATGCAGCGACACAAGCGCCGCCCGTGCCTCCTTGTACGTGGGTAGCTCCCATGCCGCCTGAAGCCGACGCTTCATATGCGTGGCCGCTGGCTCGCTTTTGATGTGACGCGTCACATTGGTACGCTTGTGCCATTGGCACCGCTGGAATACGACCGCATCCCCAAACACCGCGCCGATCCCCTTGCGAAGCCCGCGGCTGCCGTCCACCTGTACCAACAGCTTGTCGGTATGGGTGAAGCCCCGATGCAACAGATCCTGCAACAGCGATTCCACCTGCGCACTGTTCTCGGTACGGCTTTCCGCAAAGCCCAGGACGACCTTCTCGCCCTCGGTCGTGATGCCCATCGCTACTATCATCTGCATATCGGCCAGATACTTGCCATCAAGCAGGAGCACCGCAAAGGTGTGCTGATCGAAGCGGCGCGTCTCAAATGCCTTCAGTAGCGCTGCCGTCTGCGTAATGAAGGCGTTGCCTATGCTGCTGGCACTCAACCCCATACTATCGGTGAAGACTTGGGCCGCCTGCCTGTAATTGCGCCGCGAGAGTCCACACAGCAACCCCCTGGTCACGCTTTCCCGGTCCATAAGCCCACGCTCGCGCAAGAGGCGGTACGTTTGCAGAGGACGCTCCCTTCGGGTTCGTACATTCCGCACGCGCGGAACGCGGACCGCAATGCGCTCCAAACCGACGCGGATGGAACCCGGATTCGTCCCCCAGCGCTGAAAGCCTGTCTTATGGTGCTTCCCACGTGCGCCGCATATGAAGTGGGCCTCGGCTTCCATGACCCATGTGGCCATCTTGGTAAGAAGATCATCGAGATATCCAAGGCAGCTGGCCAGGCCGATGAAATTCCTTTGCGCAAGCCCCCGAAGGTCCTCGATGAGTGATTGATCCAGCATAGGGGTATGGGTCATCATACGACGTTGAGGTTGATGAGAGTCTCACGAAGTTGTGGCAGATGGGCCGCATGGGCCACACGGCGCAGCTGAGCCTCGTGTTCCAACAGTGCCAGTGCCATCTGTTCGCGTCGCTGGAAAACGGCGCTGGCCGGGGCCTGCAACCTGCGACCGATGGCATTCATGAAGCGCATCACGCGCAGCCCCCTGTCGAGCTTGAGCAGCATGCCCGTGCGTTGAATCGTCAGAGATTGCTCCAGGCCCTCCCATAGAACCTTCGCTGCGGACCGATTGACGCGCGTCAAGTCCTGGTGAATACGGGTGAGTGCGCGTTCAGCTTCCCGGGCATCGAACCCGTTCCATGCCTGGCGGAGGCGATTGCGATACACAGGAACAAGGTCTTCCGGAAGACCACAGGTGACTTGATCCAACAGCGTATTGAGACAGCGCTGTATGGCGACCCTGGGGCCGAACACCTGGCGCACCGCCGATTGAAGTCCAGTACTGCTGGGCAGCACACAGAGCAGCCCGTCGGCGGCCGAAAGACCACGATCGGACAGCGACTGCACAAAGGACGTAAGAGCAGAGACGTTTTCAGGGTAGCACGCTATAAGGCCAAGTATGCGGCGATAGCCCGTGATGGTCAGACCCGCTCCAAGAACGATGTTAACGCCGCGTGGGCACAGCCCGCGCAGCCAGATCGCAACGATCGGGTCGTCTTGCAGACTGCGCGAATGCAACAGCTGCCACGCTTCATTCAACTGCGCCGAGTCCGGCTTTGTGTCCTGGGCCGCAGCAGAAGGCTTGATCACTACGGGCGGTGGCACCGGCTGCTGATGCGCTGCCGGAATGGGCCAGTCGGTGGTCAATTGTTGCAGTATGTGCGTGCAGAGCTTCATCAGAAGCCGCCGCGAGTCACCGGAGGGATTGATCTGGGCGTCTGCAGGCGCCTCAGTGCTCCCCAAAACAGGCTGTGAGGGGTTCATATGGTTGGAAAGGAATGGTGGAGACTAGGGTCCACCTCCACAGCAACTTTCCAATTCCCAACTTGAATTTGTGCGATCCCGCCGACTATTCGCTCTGGAAGGCGGGAATCAGCATTCGCGTTCGCAAACCGTGACCCACTGCCTACAGACGCCCCGAATTATGGCGATTCAAGAGCTTGGTGAGCGATGCGGGCTAGCTGCGTGTTCGTTCATTGGGCGGCGCACCGCGGGCGCGCAGAGCACGTTAAAGCGGCAAGGATCATCACTTATTTATTTGGCTCCGACTCTTCTGGGTCGATGTATATGTTGTCCCATCTAGGCGTCTTCCCGGTCGCCGCTGTGTATAAGTTCAGCCCAATCGACGTGACCATTATGTCTTGGGCCAGTGGTCCGTATCCGTCGCCTTCTCCGAACAACAAAGGCGCCCTGAGTATGCGGTATGCGCAACCAAGGTTGACCAGCTTTTCAAGTGATATATGTGCTAGACGTCCTGGAAAGGCTTGCCTGATTGCGTTGGGATCTAGCGCTTTCACTATCAGACTATTCGTTTCTCTATTTCTTGCGGACACGCCGTTTTCGGACACGTATTCGAGAAGCTCGCAGTCAAGGCGAGAGAACTGATGGAGTATCTCGATGTAGGTGATATCCAAACTGAACCCATCATCTTCGTCCCCTTCACCCGCCATCGAAGAGGCCAACAAGTGGGCCCAGCGCCATTGAAGCGTTGTGTCGTCTTGATATGAGGCTTTTTCTAGAAGCGGGAGCCCTACCGAAAGCGATATACTCTTCAAATTGTTGATGTTGAGCCCCCGTTTGCTGAGCACTTTGTCCAATTTCTCACTGATCCGAATCAGGTTTCTTATTCGGAAGGACTTGGCATAATCGCCCAGACTCATCCCAAGTTGCTCTAGGGCTGGCTTGAAAAGCGTGGAAAACACTGTCCTGAGAAACCCCTCCAGCTTCAGTGGGCTGACCTTGCTCAAATCGTTTTCTATTTCTACTAATTCTGCATTCATAGCTCGACGGATTCCTATGGGTAAGTTCTAAGCCGCCTACTCCGGACCTGGCTTTGTCCTTCGCCTCTTTGGGTGTAAGCCCGCGGCGCCTCGGATTGGGGTGGCGCGCGGTCCTGGCAGACTTGTTCTTTCGTGGTCATTGCGGATCCGAAAGTAATTCTGCAAAAACCTGACTAGGCCTTGCGTCGGCAATCCGCTCTGCGTCCACAAGTGCCTCTTCCATACGCAGATCGAAGCCGTGCGCATGCATTCCCACCTCTTTTATTTGGCGATTATATATTTAACTGAAACTTGCTTCGGCCTGCGCGGCGGGCTTGGGCTTCGGTGCCTCCCGCTTGCCGCCCTTCAAAAACTGCCGCGTAGCTTCCAGTATCGTTAACCCGCCGTAGCGCGGATTCGCAGCTGGTGTGTTGTCCCACTTGTCCTGCAAGCGCTTACGCTTGCGCTCCTGCCGGTCGTCTTTTGTCATTTCAGTGCCTTGTTTCCCGTATTGATTGATCCGCTTGGTTGGTGCGCTATGCTACGCTGTCAGCGTCTTGTACATGAGCCGTTTGCCCACCATACCGGCCACGACATGCTGCATTTGCTCCAGCGTATCCATTGTGCGAACGTTGTGCTTGCCCGCAAACTGGTGCACGTAGCGTTGCAAGTGCTTCTTGCTCAAGTGGTGGTACGTACCATGATACGCCCGCTTGAACATGCTCCAGAATGATTCCAGCCCGTTCGTGTGCGCCATGCCGTTGACCCACTCGCCGACCGAGTGCTTGACGGTTTCGTGCTGCATCCCAATCATGCCCTTGTAGGCGTGCGCCTCGTCAGTGTAGACCGTTGTGCCGATCTCGGTGTTATCGTAGACGAACTGCTGTAAGGTCGCTGCGTCCGTGCTCTCCACCACTTCGGCCCGAATCTGTCCGCTTGCACGGTCCTTCAGGCCGGCCACCGCAGTCTTGCCTACCGGCCCGCGTCCGGCTTTCTGCTTCCTGTGCTCGTGCTTGTTTTTCTCCAAGCCACCCACGTACGTTTCGTCGGCCTCCACCGGTCCCTCGAACGCAGCGGCCAGCAGGGGCGCAAAGGCGGCCCGTACGCGCTGCAACATGAACCAGGCCGTAGTCTGCGTCACATCGAGGTCGCGGTGGAGCTTCATGCTGGAGACGCCCTTCAGACGGAAGTTCCCCCCAAATGCCCTAATTGCGGGGTGGGCAAGGAGTGCCTGAGGGCATCCCTGGCCCCGAAATAGGTCCATTTTGTGCTGTTTTGGGGGGCGTTGCGGGTCTTTTTCCCACCTTTCGGACGCGCACATGGCGTCAGGGACAAATTTTGTGTACGTTCAAGTGTTCCCATGTATCTGGATTTGATCTTCATTAATTCTCCACGTATATTAAGTGTTTTTTAGACCAATTAAGGGATAAAACGATTGTTTGACAGCGTTGAAATCCCTAAAATGCCCGTAAAGCTTTTCATGTCTGTTCCCATGTACGTCTCCCGCATACCCAACAGAAACTCACCCCCTACCTACCTCATCCGTGAAGGCCGCCGCGTCGGCAAGAAGGTCATTAAGACCACACTCCTGAATATCACCGTGCTGCCGGAACACGTGATCGAGGACATGCGCATCCTCTTTCGCGGCGGCGTGGCCGTGGACGATCCCGAGTTTGCTCTCAAGAAGTCCCTTTACTTCAACCAGAGCACCCCGCACGGCCATGTCGCCGCGGTGCTGGGTACCATGCGCTCCTTGCGCCTGCCCGGCCTCATTGACGCGAAGGACTCCCGGCGCCGCCGCCTGGTGCTAGCGATGATTGCTGCCCGCATCATCAGCCCCAAAAGCAAGCTGGCGACCAGTGCCGCGCTGCATCATTCGTCCTGCACCGACACACTGGGAGCCGAGCTCGGTGTCGAGAAGAGTGATGAAGACGATCTCTACGATGCCATGGAATGGCTGCTTGCACGCAAGCCCGCCATTGAGCAGCGCCTGGCCCGGCGGCATCTGAGCGAGGGTTCGCTGTTGCTCTGTGACGTCACCAGCACCTACGTTGAGGGCAAAGCCTTGGACCTGGCGAAGTTTGGCTACTCCCGCGACAGAAAAAAGGGTAAGAAGCAGATTGTGCTGGGCTTGCTCTGCGATGTGGAGGGCTGCCCCGTGGGCATTGAGGTCTTTGCCGGAAACACGGGGGATCCTGACACACTCACTACGCAGATCAATAAGATCCAGCAACAGTTCGGGTTGAAGCGGGTGGTTCTGGTGGGGGATCGCGGCCTGCTGACCGAAGCCCGGATCCGCCAAGAGGTCCAACCTGCCGGCTTTGACTGGATATCCGCGCTGCGCAAGAGCGGGATCCGTAAGATCGTGGAACAGGGTCCGGTGCAGATGTCGCTCTTCGACGAACAGGACCTCGTTGAGGTGACCACCGAACTCTACCCCGGGGAGCGTATCGTCCTTTGCCGCAATCCCATCAAGGCCGAGGAATCGGCCCACAAGCGTGAAGCGTTGCTCCAGGCGACGGAGAAGGCCTTGGAAAAGATTGCTCAGGCCACGCGTCGCGAGTGTCGCCCGCTACGAAAAGAAAAAGATATTGCCTTCCGCGTCGGCAAGGTCGTCGGACGGTGGAAGATGGAAAAGCACTTCAAGCTGACCATCCATGAAGGCCACTTCCACTACGAGCGCGACGAGCTGGCAATCGCGCGCGAAGCAGCCTTGGACGGCGTGTACGCCATTCGCTCCAGCCTGCAAGAGCCCACCGCTGGGACCCTGGTCAAGGATTACAAGCGACTCTCTGCTGTAGAGTCCGCCTTCCGCAGTCTTAAGTCCGTAAACCTGCAGATCCGTCCCATTCGTCATTACAAGACCCCGCGGGTCATCAGCCATATTTTCCTGTGCATGCTGGCCTACTACGTACAGTGGCACATGAAGCGGCGCCTGGCCCCGATGCTCTTTGCAGAAGAGGACCCCGAAGGCAGGCGGGCCGCAAACCAGCAGGTGGTCCACGCTGCCGAGCGCTCCCCCGCGGCCGAGAAAAAGGCCCGTTCCAAGCGGACTGAAGCGGGCGGCCGAGCCATGAGCTTTGAGTCGCTTATGGCGCACCTGGGCACGTTGTGCAAGCACGAGGTCACCCCGCGCGTGGGCAAGGTACAGCAATCCTTTACGCTCCTTGGAAGCAAGTCAGAGAACCAAAATCGTGCCTTCCAACTGCTGGGCATCAAAGTCAAGTAGGGCCCGTTCCCAGTTGTGCCCTTACGGCGGATACGACGTTTATTAAGTTCCACAACTGTTCTGCCTAAGTGATATAGGTAGATCGAGCATACAACCTATTATAGTAATGTCCCTTGACGCCGTAGCCTTATCAAGCTACATCACACTGGGGGGAACTTCCGTTCAGAGAAGTCATTTCAAGATAAATGGCCCATACCCACTTCTTCAACGGCAGCCTGCTACTGGCCAATGCGGTACCTGTGCGCACCGAGAAGAACCGCTTGCACGCACGGCAGCGGTACGGCATTTGCCTGTGTGTGCCCGCATACGTGTCTGTGCCCTTGCAGCGCGGGCACACACGACCGTCCGGCCAAATCACAGCCTCGAACCACAGGACGGCCGCCTCCTCATTCGGAAACATTTCGGCCAGTTTGACCATGCTGATTCCCTTGCGATAACTGCGCCCAGGCCCCAATTTAACAGCCATGATTTCCCCGATCTGGTTTACCCCCTCATACGGCCGATCGGGAAGAAGGTTTCAGTTAACTATATAATCACCTATGATTACGCACGCTACAATCACCCGCATTCTTCGAGGCCGAAGTGCTCAGTCCATGTTGGTCCTGGCCGCACTCCTCACCATGCCTGCCACTACGCTCGCTGTTCAGATAGTCGTCGAGAGCGAAGCCCCCCGCGACCCTGACCTAGTCCTGGCAGACGAGCCGCTGGTGCGTATAGGCATGCTAGATGGCCCGCCGGAGTACCTTTTCGGCAACGTGACTGGCGCGATTCGGTTGGAGGACGGGAGCGTAGTCATAGCGGACGAGCAGAGCCACGAAGTCCGGATGTACGACGCCAGCGGGGGGCACGTGTGGACGAGTGGGCAAGCGGGCGAGGGACCGGGCGATTTCGGTGGGCTTCGGCTGCTGCGGGGCTGCCCAGGAGCGGCGATCACGGTGTTCGACTGGCAACTCGACCGGATCACCGAACTTGACCTGGAAGGCAACGTGGCCGGCACACGGTCGCTCAGCATGATCGGAGTGAGTCCGTACGGGGACCCCGCCTGCACGTCCGCCGCTGATCTGGTCTTTGCTCCGTGGCCGGACATCACTGCGCGGGAGCTCTTGAATATGGCCGAGGGCGAGAGCTACCGCTGGAGGATGTCGCTGAATTGGGTGCGGGGTGACAGCACCGTCACCCTGCACTCGGCGATCCCAGGAGTTGACCGAACATCCTCCGGCAGGGGGGACGGTCCCAGCACATGGAGTCGGAGCATGGTGTTCGCCGTTACGCCCACCGGCGTGTGGTACGGTTCGGCCGACGACTACGAACTCGAGCTTGTGGACTGGACCGGTCGCGTCACACGAATTGCCCGCTGGAGCGGACCGGACTTGAGGGTCACTCGTGAGCACCTGCGCAAATACCGGGACGTCAGGCTGGCCCGATACAACGTCCCCGAGGAACGCCAGCGATTCTTGAGTGAACGCTGGCCGGACATTCGGGATGGGTTGCCGGAGCGCTTTCCCGCCTACGATGCTCTCGTGCCGCTGCCGGACGGTAGCGTGTGGGTCACGACCTTCGGCTGGCGGGCACCGAAACGGGAAGTGCACCTCCTGGACGCGGATGGCACTTGGATTCGCCGTCTCACCATTCCCGCGGGTGCGGTCCTTCTCGACGCGGGTCTGGACTGGGTGCTCCTGCGCCAGCGCGGCGAACTGGATGCGCCGACCGTGGCTGCGTATCGGCTGGTCGAAAGCGACCAATCGTCTTCCAGCTCGAGATGACGTAAGGCACAGAGAATGTGAGAGTAATGCAGGGGCTCGACTTGGCGCGGTTGTCGATACGTTCGGACTATGATTTGACCTGTCCGGCAGCCTATGTGGAGTCGGCTCGGGCGACGTAGCATCATCGGCCTCCGGTATCCCGGCCGAAGGCGAGCAGATGGGGTTTCCGCCGCTCCACGTAGACGGCCGCTATGGGCCTCCTGCGCTACACCTGTTTTCAGCCAAAGCGCAGAGAGTCGCCTTACATACCGTCCTCACGGGCACGAATGGCGCCGGTTTTAGGGCACCGCGTGCGTCAGAATCGCCACATATCACGTCTGATCGTGCATTTAACCCGACTTGCGGCGATTCTCGCGACCTGGCGGCCGCTAAACGCCACCGGCCGCGGGGGTCATCATTGCCTTCATGGCAGTTACGTCTGTTAACAGCCACTTGCAGCGCAGGCTCGTTAACCTCCGGCGCTACCGACGTTGAGGGCTTACCCCAGCCCCAGGCAAGGATTGAATTCGCAGCCTTCAGGCAGGCGGCAGGGGCAGCCCTGGGGCTTTCCATGGTCCGCAGCATCATTTCCAGCGCGGCCCTGCCATACTCCCGGGCAGCCTGCGCCAGCTCGAATTGGTCATTGATCTTAGCGCCCGCGCCATTGCGGCTCTTCGATCCTTTGGGACGCCCTACGCCGGGGTGTCTACCTCCGCAGGGCATTCGTTCGCCTCATTGGCTCTTCGCCCACCGGCGGCAGCCCTGCTGCTGCTACGGTGGGGCTTTGTCGGACCTAGCAGCCTCTTATCTTGCGTGCTCCTTCTTCCAGTAGCGGTGAAGAGCCCAGCAACCCCCGCCGCCGAGCAGGCATGCCAGCAGTAAGAGAGAATGGTTACTGGCGTAATCGAAGAGTGTCAGAGGTCCAGCTTGAGCTCCGCCATAGAACCCCAGGATGGTTGCCAAAAGACCAAGGCCCACAATAAGCGGCAGCGCGTGCGTCGCAAACCTTTTCGTGGATGGCACGAAAAAAAGGGGGACGAATGGGGGGCGTAGGCATAGGGGTTGGGCAGATTCGTACAAGTAGGGTTATCGGCAGCGCTCGAAAAGTCGTGGCACTTACCCAAGAGCAGCAAGTTACGTAGCTTCACACGATGGGCAAGCTGTTCGGCACAAGAGTAATGCTGTTGGCGATGCTCCTCGCTTCGGCGGCGGGCTGTCGTCAATCTCCCGAATTCGTGCGAGTCATAGAGTCGGAGATCATCGATTCTCTGCTGGCTGCTGCACCCCAAACGGTGCTAGATGTGGATGCCTTACCCGAACAGGTGTGGCGTCCCAATCTGGAGTTAGGGCATATGCGGGACTCCCTGATTCTAGGCAACTTCTTTAGGTTTACCATCGTGCAGGACAGCCTTTACGTTGCTGACGCTCAGGCAAACGCCATTTTTGTGAGTGGACTGGATGGCTTGCTGCGCAGGAGAGTAGGCCGAGAGGGATCCGGTCCTCTCGAATTCGATGGACTGTCCAGCCTGGCTTTTGCTGCTCCGCACTTTTTTGCAAGCGAAACATCTCGCCTGCAGGTCTTATCCACGCGTCTTGAGTATGTGGCCACAGCGCCATCCCGTTTTTCGGTTTCCGCCGCGTTTGGCGAGGGCCTGTCAGCAAGTGCCACGTACTTATATGCTCCGTGTCCAATGGGGCATGAGGCTCTGGTTTGCCCACGAGAAACAGAGGCGCCCTATGAAGAAACCAAGCCATTTCTACCTTCACTGGGCATCACACAACCGCCGATGGATCTCGTTGCGGTTGGGGCTACGCCAGAGGATCAATTTGTATTTGCAGCCTACGTAGGCTTACCCTACGTCTTTGTATTCGACGACAATCATCAGCATGTTCATTCTATAATATTCACTGGTACTTCGGTGAAGGAGCATGCAGGAAATTACAAAATGGAGCAGCCTGGCATCCCTGGGGTGGGGTTACGCCATTTAATTCCGGTTTTTCATGTGCTGAATAACGAGTACATAGCTGTGCCGGTCAGCCCTAACAGCGGACGGTGGTACTTCATCCGGATCAGTGGTGACGACCGCTACAAGCAAGTGGGCACGGTTCTTCTGAGCACAACCATGGCATCGGACAACGACAACATCCTCATGAGATCCACCAGGGCAATGGTCCATGACCGCCACCTGTACGTATCGTCCCGTCGCCATCCGTACATACTGCGCTATGAGTTTCCGTACTAGGCGGCTTGCCCACCTGTATGCCGTGGGGGTAGGAACCTGCCATTCTAGGGATCTAGAGAAGTGTTATGCCGCTCAATGAGTATGGCACGGGAAGCCAACCGCTCGATGAAGAGGACTATTTCGAGCACATGGGCACACAAGACGTGGCTCTGACCGCCGAGGAGTGGTCCCGATTCGGACCATATGGACACGCTTCCGGCTTGGATGCTAGTAGCAAAGGCTTCGCCAGCGCTGTTCACATCCAGGGTCAGGAAGAGCTCCCATTCCACGGCTTTCTAACCTTCCGTTAATCGCCGTAGGCGGCGCAGCTTGAACCGGAGGCTACCAAGCCTCGTAACAACAATTGTTTGCGGCCATTGTGCGCCACATGACCCAGCATGCGTGCAAGCGACTGGTCGGTCGCCGCCGTTGCGCTACGACTGCCGCCGGTGGAATTGACCGGAAGCGGTTTCGTGCTAAGCTCGAAAGCCGACCTTGTACCATACGGGCAGTGAAGAGCGAGAAGGCTATGATTTCGCAGCAGTTTTGGTTGACGTATTCCGATTCCTTGCTCTCGTTGCGATAACATCGCAGGCACAATCCCGAAGGAAATCCTCACAAGAAAAACAGATCTCAAGATGGCTCGTGTTCTTGGCGCAGCGTGTATCAGCCTGTTCAGCATCTGCCTTGTCAACTCCTCAAACGGACAAGCGGGATTCGGGGACGAGAACAACCCGCGCGTGGAGCTGGTTGAGCTGTTCCGGGTGGGTGACGAGAATAGCCCCGATAACATCATTCTTGACAGAATACAGGGTATTGCCGTCAATTCGGCTGGCGAGCTCTTTATTGCAGATCGAGGAGAGCAGGCGGTTTTCGTTATTTCTGAAACGGGCCGCCTGGTCGATCGCTTTGGCGGCAAGGGAGAAGGGCCCGGTGAGTTTGCGAAGATCAACAGCTTGTACATAGGCCAGGAGGACTCCATTTATGTACATGAATTTGGGCGCTATCGACTTACGGTGTTCGAACCTAAAGAACGCCATTATGCCTACAGCTTGAATATTGAGTATGATGAGGACGAGCCGTACACTCCATCCATGCTGCTTGGAGTTGCCGCCAATGGGTATATCTATAGATACGCGGAAAGTATCGGCTTTGACCCCGAAAGAAATTGGAATGTGGATAAAAGAATGCTGAAAGTTTACCGCGTGGGACGGGATGGGCACGCGGCACAGCTGTTGCTAAGTATGCCAGACGACGATCTGGTTGTCTTCTTTGACGCCGATCGCATGCCGGGAATCTCGCCCTTACCGTTTGCTCGGAGCGCACATGTTCGTTTCGGCCCCAACGAGCGAATCTATGCGGGAAGGAATGACTCCCTGAATATTTCAATTACAAACGCTAGTGGTGAACTGGAAGGGTCAATCCGGCTGCAGCTTCAACTAGAGTCTGTTACCCGGGCGGAAATCCAGGAGCGTTTGGCCGTAAAATCCGCGAGTAGGCGAGGACAAATCCGAGATTTCGGCATACCTGACACCAAGCGAGCCTACAGCACCTTTACGGTGGATGACCAGGGACATATATGGGTGAAGGGCCGTACCACAGAAGACGACACTCTCGCTCCCTGGTTGATTGTAGACCAAACCGGATCAGTAGTGGGAGAAGCTATGCTGCCCCGGAACGTGAGTCTGAGAGTGATTAAATCTGGCAAGGCTTATGCCACGTCCTCCGAGGAAAGCGGAGCGCCGATTGCGATTGTTTACGAAATCAGGTAAGACTAGGAACCCTGCGCTGCTACCTGTGCTTCGTGTGTAACCATTTGCAGACGGATGACGGAGGTGTAGGCAATCCTGCGGTGATATACGATTCAGATTCAGGGCCGCCGATGGCTAGTGCAGTTCGCGCAGCGATCCGTATAGCGCCGTGAGCATGGCGGCCGCCTCGACGGGCTTCTTCCTTGGCCTTAACAGTCCGCGTGTTTGATCTATACGACTTGCTCAGCGGATTTCCGCTGCAAAATCGTTTTGTAGCGCTCTAGAACGCCCCCATATTCCGCCTTTCTATATTTCCGTTAATTTCCATCGGCGGAAATTTAGCAGAGTTTTTCGCATCGGCACGATGAGAAGCCGCCTCAGATCAACGAAAGCGTTTTCATCGTATAGCGTACCACGCCGGGAGACCGCATACCTGGGATCGCGACCGGCGACCAAGAGGTACACGGTACTAGATGGAAGCCTAAGCGACCGCCTGGCTCGTGCGGCTCCGCGATGCAGTCGGTACCCACTCCTATCGAACAGGCAGAATGCGGCTGGAGTATGGCCCGTCAGATGGCGCACTCCCCAGCGGTGCCTCAACTGCGACAAAAAGGGCAAGCCTAAGCTCCACGTCCCGCCCGGCCTACGAGGTACTCTCGGCGGGCCGGGAGTGTACACCACTGAACGCATACAGATCAACGCTGGCAGCGCGTTACGCGTCATTGGGTTACAACCGACACGTAGAGAGGCACAAAATAGAACTACGCGGTTATGCCTGGTACCCATCTGCGGCAGACCTTATGTTTGCGGCATGAGAGTAGCACGCGACTGCGAGAACGAGCCGTAGTCAACGAGCGGAGTTCTTCCGAGATAACGGCCTCGCAACGGCTAGTTGTGCACGGCACGACACCAATGTAGTATCTTGGATTTCGATCCGGCTCCGAAAGTGTGTCCCGGGCGATGGGAGATTGAATACAACAAAGAAAATGGCTAGCTATAAGGGTGCGAGTCCCACGAAGATCCTGCGTGCAGTGGCTTGCATGGTTGTGCTACTGGCGATGACGGCATCAGAGGGCCACGGTCAAGTCCTTACCGGGCCTAACGGCCCCGTCGAATTCATTGGGTTGCAGAGTTGGAATGCTCAAGAGCTATTCGATGCCATTCAAGAGCTGGAGCCTGACCGTCCCTTCCACGCATGTGCGGCCATCATGAAGCTGGAACTCGGATTCGCCGATGCAGCTGCGTTCCTCTATTTTGCTGATCATTTGACTTCTATTGATCAATCCAGCAGCCGGTACACGGTTGTGGTGGGCGTGGAAGACAGTACCCAGGTGCAGTACCGTCCGGCAGGAAATGAATCGGTCGTTTTGCCACAAACCTGGCAGAACCTGCAGACAGCCGTCGGGGAAGAGGCGAATACGCTGACTGTAGCCGCACGCATGTTCCACTTGCGGGCATTCGCGCACCAGATCGCTGAATCCATGGGGAGCAATCCCGAGACGCTGAACAAGGTATGGGAACTGATTGAGCGCACAGACGGCGACGAGGATCTCCGCCTCGCCCACGAGGTGCTCACCGCGGACTCATCCTGGTCGACACGGGCGGTCGCGACGCTCTTGCTCGGCAACTTCATTGACGACGACACGGCCTGGCACGGTCTGGTAGGTTCTCTTGTTGATGCCGAAACTCGAGTTAGAATAGTCGCCTCGAGCATGCTCGAGGGACTGATCAGGCAAGAGAGGAACTCCGTCGACTGGTCTGAGGCGCACGGCCCTTTATTAGCGCTCTTCGGCGGCACGAATCCTTTCGCGTTCGAACAGACTCTGGAAGTTCTGGTAGCGACCGGCGTTGACCCGGAGCTTGGGCAGCAGTTGGCTCGCGAAAGCCCCGACCTGCTACTTGCGTATGCAGGCGCCAAGCATGAGCGTACACGGGAGCCAGCCATAGCCTTCCTGAAAGCCGTAAGTGGCGAGGATTTCGGAACGGATCTCGAGGCCTGGACAGCATGGATCAATCACTAGCTCCGGACTGACGCCAAGTCTGGTCCTTCCGCTGCTGACCATTCTGGCTCTGGTGGCTTGCGAAGTTCAGTCTGATCTGCTTAAGTACATGAGCCTAGTGGGCTGGGACAACGTCACCCTCTACGGTGAGTATGGGATTCCCCGCGATCTTGCGGACATACGGGGGCTGTAAGCGTAACCCTCACAGGATCTACCTATCGTATAGAATCGCAGATTTACGCTTGAAACTCCGTCAGGGCAGTGGGTAACCTGGGCGGAAGTGGTCGATGCGGCGAAGAACATGAGCGCGGTAGCCACGGGGATCCTGAGAGTCTTCGTTAATGGCCTATTCCCGGTAGAATAGCTGGTCAATTTGGCAGTTTCGCCAGATGGGGCCTTGGAGAAGATCGTCTTTTCCCCAACGTACGACCTGTCTTGGACCGAGGTTTGACGATCTAGACGGCTTCAAAGTCGCGGGTTGCCACCGAAAACGGCACCCTCCGGATGCTAGGGGAGCACGCCGGCCAGACGTACGACCGCAACTCGCTGCAGGTCGGTTGAGTCCGTCACGACCCCGACCGCCAACGAATCGCTCAAGCGATACGCTGCGAACCCTTCTGGAAAGACAACTCTTTGGAAATGCGGGGTCTCCTCGCCCAAAGAGAAGGTTCGCCAGACCCTGCCGTAACCGAGTGGGTGAGACGAACCGTCGAACTCTTGAATCCATACCCGGTCAGCGGAGCAGCGCACGTCGACGCCGATCGGGGCTTCCGTCGACATCTGATCGCCGGCGCGAGCCAGCACATCATCGGCGGCACGGTGGATCTCGGCGTCGCTGATGTTGGAACCCTTCGTCTCCACGCGGATCGTTGCCCGGAGATAGGCCAGACGCTCCTCATGCGAGAATGGCTGCCCGGTCCAAGGCAGCGGAATCCGACGCTGTCCTTCAGAGCCGCCTGGAGCGTAGAGATGAAGACTCCGGTCCACCGGATCGAGGACGGCGACGCTTCCGTCAGGACAACGGTCCCATACGGGCACCGGGTCCAGACCCATGGAGGGAATGCGGCTTGCAGCGCCAGGAAGGTCGGCGGCGAAATCCACGAGCACACGGGGCTCCGCCTCGCCGTTCGTGATAAGCAGAACTCTGCCGTTCCAGAAGTCGTCAGCCCGAGCAATCCCACCTGGATAGCTGGCCACCCAGAGTCCGTTGTCGTCCGCGGCGACTCGGAATGGATCTCCGAAGGTGACGCTCCTGATGTCGTTGCGAATCCCCTTCGGGGTGATAGGGGCGGGCGTTGATGCTGCAAAGTTTCCCGCCGCATCGAACACGAAACGGGTGCGGGCGCCGTAGTCCCAGACGATCACGTTCCCTGCGGGAGTCGCCGCGGAGAGGGTCCAGGGGTTGCGGAGTTCCCCGGGCCCGCGCCCGGACGTGCCAAAGTCGGCGAGCATGTGGCCACTCCTGTGGTACGCCCGCAGAAAGGGCGGGGATTCGGTGAGCACCCAGATCACTTCGCCAGACTCGATGATGTCGCGCACTCCCCACAATTCCTCGCCCTGGTGGAAGGTAGTGAGCGCCGTGGAGGGGATTTCCACCTGCGAAAGGTCGGGCGACCCCGGAGAACATGATCCCGCCGTGAGTGCTCCGATTGCGAGCAGCGGGAGGGCCGGAGAGCGCAACCTCGAGCCCCTGTGGAGGAGCAGGCTTACCACGGCCGCCACGGAGGCGACTGCCAGGGCCAGAGCCGGCGTCGCGGCCGAACCGGTCGCCGGAGGCTGGAGAACGGGGATTCCACCCAGCAGGAGCAGGCCCGATCCCAGCGTCACCGTGCACACTAGGAAGCCCATACCCATGCCCAGACGTGTCCGCCAAACACCTGACCAGGATTCGCCTTCCACCTCATGTTGCAGACCCACCATGATTGTGTCCAATCGGGATTTTGGAAGCGGCGAATCGGAGGCGCCGACCTGATGGATCGCAGTGATCATGCGCAGGACCTCGAGCGCATCCGCGTCGACGCTTTCGTTCGCCTGATCGGGTATGTGCGCGGACTCGCGCTCAAGAACAACCGAGACCAGTCGGTCGGTCGTCTCTGCGTCCATCTGGGCCCGCCCGCCGCGCGGCCGTCCCAGCAGCATTCGCATCTTACGTATCATCAGGGTTCTCCTTGGCTAGTTAATCTTCTCAGCGAGGCCGTCCATTTGGCGCAGCTTCTTAAGGCCACGGTGGATTAGCGAACGCACCGATGCCTCCTTTGCCGCCAGGATGCGCGCCACTTCTGCTGTGCTCCGGCCTTCGAGAATCCGAAGCAGGATTGCATCACGCTCCCGCACGGTGAGCCTCTCAAGCGCGGCGTAGAGGGCTGCCGCCCGCTGCTGACGCGTTCGCTGCTCAGCCGGCCCGGGACCGGGATCAGGTAGGTCACGGTGGTCGTCGAGACGGACCAGGGCGATGTGCTGCCGCTTGCGAGCTTCCATCCTGCAGAGGTTCCTGCAAACGGTCAGTGCCCACCCGAGGAAGGATCCAGTTCCAGAGAAGCGGGCACGCTTCCGATAGATGTGAATCCAGCAGGATTGCAGCAGGTCGGCTGCATGGTCGTCATCCCGCGCGTAGCCGCGGATCACTCGAAGCATGCGCGGCGACATCTCACGCACCAGATGCCGAAACAGCGCGTGGTCCCCTGCACGAAAGCGCTCCCGGTCGAAGGCGGCATTGGCGTCGTGGGGCTTCATCGGACGGATCCGCGATCTGGACGGATAACGGCGAATAGGATTCCAGCCGAGACAAGTGGCAGGCACAGTGGGAGCAGCAGAAGCAGGTTCCCCCATGCTGCGTAGTACGCGACCAACTCGTCGGCCAGTTGTGCCGGAATCCAGAATGCGGCGACTAGTAGCCCCCCCGCGAGCCAGCGGGTCGCATAGCGGGGCCATGTGGTCATTTCACGGGTCAGTCGGCCCGTCAGATCACCCAGTACCGCCGCCACAACGACGAATGCCGCATTAGCAATCGGCACGTATAGCCGCACGAGATGGCGGGTCGCTCCACGCAAATGCCTAGCGGCCTCGCTGCCCGTGGCGGCCTCTGCTGCAGAGCGCGCGGACCTCGCGGAGCGGAGCAGCGAGGAAGGGAACGCCCAGTCCGAGGCGGTCCACTTGGCGAGCATAGGCTCCACAAGTGCCCCCAGAGTGTATGCCGCCAGAGACAGCATCACGAGGAGGATCCAGTAGCGCCGCAGCGGTTCGGTACGATCCCCGCCTAAAAGGCCGCATCCGCTCAGAGCACCGGCAAACACCGCGGGCGGGAGGACGAGCGCTACGAGGCCAGGCAGATTCGTGGCCAGCATCGCAAGGAAACCCGCGACCGGATCCGGCCGTCCCCAGAAGTGGGTTGCAGAGTAGGCGAGATACACCGTAAGCAGGGCGACAGCCCAGCTGCCGACGCGCCTGGAGAATTCGGATCGAATCATGTGTTTGGTGTCGTGGCGCAGGTGGCCAATGTTGGGTGCGTGCTCGTGTCGCATGCGACTCCTTCTACACTATGGAGATGCCAAATGGGCGGTGCGCGTTGCAAAAGCGCAGGCAGGTGCCCACTGAAACAGGCCTTCAAGACGTATGACACGGGGGATGGGCGTGGCATCCGTGTCTCCTATTCGCAGCAGGAGTTGCGCCCCACGAGCCTAAAGCGCGTCCCCACTTGAATCCCACCGGATGAGCAGTTGGTGACCTTTGCCGATGGCGGCTCCCCAAGGGCGCTCCGTGGTGGTCGCTGTCCCTCCGGGTCGGCGCAGCAAGGGTCAAACTGGAGGCTGGCCGAAATGAAGTTGTGCTCGTAGTAGCCGGGGAACTCTGACGCATCAACCAAGCAAAATGGAAAAACATGAAATCGCGCGCTCTTGGCTTGCATAATGCCCTGAGATACATTCGGCGTAGGGTAGTCCCCAAGTTCCGTGCGTGTCCGTGATCGCGTGAGGTATACTGAAATATCTGAAAGCAATGCTGCCACAGAGCACGGATCTACTAACGAAAGGATTGAAGAGCCTCACTAATTGTCATGGCAGGCAGCGCCAACCGTGGGGCTGGTCGTCGAATCCGAGTTGATGCCGAAAGAGGCCGCACACGATCTCCAGGAACTGCCTATTCCATAGCCTCCCGGAAGGCTTCCTTCACCTGAACGCACGCCCTTATGTGCCACAAAAAGGTGGTACAGGCTTGCGTGGATAGCGAATTCTCAAGGCCGAGGAATTTCTTGACAGGGTCTCCAGTATGTCCTGATCGGCTAGGTGCTGCTTGATAGTGTGGCGAAGGAGGTGCGGGTAGACCTTGTCTGCATTGCCGACTTTCTGCATGCTGAGCCCGGAGTATTGCACTCCGCGCGGAGAGTAGAAGGAGAAGTCGTATTCTCATTCACTGAGGCGGAGCCTCAGTTCGCTGGCGGGGCTGCGAAGGAGCGGGATGTCGCGGGATTTGCCCCCCTTGTCGTTGGCGCGGATCTCGAATTCGGCAAGGGAGATTCTCTGCGCGCATTCGGCAGAGGGCGCCAACCCATTGCAGGCCTCGTCCCTTCGTAGCCCAGCGAGCTTCGGCACGACCGAGGCGCACCGCTTCTCCTTGCCGGCGAAGCGGCGCTATGACTCGTTGCACCCCAAACGTTATATGGGTTCTATGAAGAGCCACTGGTTGTTCGAGGAAGGCGCGGGTCTGGTAAGGGAGGCTAGACCCGTTCGGTGCGAAGTGTCATTCCAGTGATCTCTTCGCCGCAAACTTCGGGAACGTAGGTCGGCTGCCAAATTGGACTTGCGTTCGGGCTCATTTGTCGTTGGAAAAAACTCACGGCAACACGCCCCGCCAAAAGGAGTTATGTTGAGGCATGTCTTTCGGTTGCCATGCCACAGTTCTGCACCTGCGGTCACCGTCCTCATGGTCCCCGCGAAAGGGAGGGTGTAGGGGGTGTGCATGTTCCGGCAACATCTTTGTCGGCGTTTGCGGCCGTGGGTCTACTGATGAGGATTGATTTGTCGAAAGTGTACTTTTGGGTGCGACAAGGCAGGTTTTCGCGTGACTACAAGTCTAACTTGCGGTCGCGATGAGTCTTCCTAGAGATCCATCCATGCGACTGGTGCACTATAGCGTGGCGATGAGCTTGGACGGCTACATCGCGGGCCCGAACGGAGAGTTCGACTGGATCCTGATGGACCCTGACATTGACTTCTCCGAATACGCGGCGCGGTTTGACACCTATCTCGTCGGCCGCAAGTCCTTCGAGGTGATGCAGCGGATGGGGGGCGCGCCGCCTGCTCGGTCGGGGGTACGAGAGATCGTCTTCTCGCGCACGCTGGGCCAGGCGGATCACCCTAAGATCACGCTGGAGACCGACGCCGTCTGCGTGGTGAAGAAGCTGCGCGAAGAGCCGGGGAAGGACATCTGCCTCTTCGGCGGCGGAGAGCTGTTCCGCAGTCTCTTGGCTGCCGGTCTCATCGACCGCGTTGAGGTGGCAATCATCCCAATCGTGCTCGGTGGTGGCATACCGCTGTTGCCGTCACCCGCCGACCGGGCGACGCTGAAGCTTCTCTCCCACACGGTGTACGAGAAGACTGGGACGGTAGGCCTCGAGTACGCGGTGACGCGCAGCCGGGAATCAGCGCAGTAAACGGCTTGCGCGGATCCTCCGTCAATGGGAGGTACTCGATTTCGGACCTCAGTGAGATCTTGGTGTCGTATCCCTACCGCTCGGTCGCCTGGGCGTTGGTGGTGCGGCATGTCCTCGCTGTTGGCATCCGCGACCTCGCAATTGTGCTGCGCTTCGACGCTGCCCTGCTCAGCGTCGGCGATCATAGATGCGTCGCCCGTGGTGCCCCGCGCTCCAAACATGAGGGTCGCGAGGCTGCAGGCCACGAGCACGGCTGCCGTGTGGATCGCCGGGAGGATTCGCATGGGGTACACGGTATGAGAAGTGTGCCTGGGGTCTGCGTTTTGGGAGGCAGATCGACTAGTGATTTCTGAGAGACGACGGACGTGCGAACTCGTTCGGTGCGGGCGCCACGAATCGAGGAGGAATACCCGGATGCAGTTTCTGGCGGTTCAGGACATCCTTGACGGGAAGCTGTTCGATACCTCCAGTCGGGCCGTCATCGGGCCGGCTCAGAAGAGGATTGCTCGCCATTTATTCAAGCTCATAAGTTGTTGTCGCGGGTTGTCGGGGTTACACGTGTGGGTCACCGAGTGACGGGTGTCCGCAGGCTGGGTAAGGGGGTTTGTGGGTGCCGAGGTGTACGTGTCCATGTCTATTTCTAGCAAGTATCCAACCGTTGAGCGGGAAATTCGATTGATGATGTCAGGCGCATGCGGTGCCCCCCAGTGGAGTCGTCCGAACTTGGCGAGTGGAAGAACCTTGTGCAATGGAAATAGCAGGCGGCATGTTCATGTAGGCACCTCACGGGAGGCTGCTGGTTTCCGACCAAGTGTAGTCGGTCACAAAGATGCCGAGCGGATTGTCGAGAAGGATTTCGGGCGAATCCGGTGCGATGATACGCACCTTAAAGTGTCCTTCGTATCCGCGCGTAGCTTGTTCATGGTGGATGTTGTCAGTCTCGCGCCAGGCAACGCGGTACACGCCGGCTTCGCCCGGGACCTTGAGGA
This sequence comes from Rhodothermales bacterium, assembly GCA_965218495.1. Taxonomy (GTDB): domain Bacteria; phylum Bacteroidota; class Rhodothermia; order Rhodothermales; family Bin80. Next base: position 4,358,960 of record OZ244626.1, on the reverse strand, counting down.
TGCTGGAAATTTCGTCCACGTAGCGCGTCTCGCCGCGCCGCAGCATATGTTCCAGCTCCTCACTGTTGCCACGCACCTCGCGGGTGAAGGTGGTCAGTGCATGCCCGGCCACGAAAGCTTGCGCCCGTCCGAGCTGCACATTCAGCAGCCGCAAATCGCTGGGCACGGTGCGCAGGTTGTGCACGAATCGGCGCAGTGCAACCTGCGTTGTGCGCTCTGGCGGCTTGGCCTGCGCAAGCTTTGCGGACACCCGGACCTCGCCGAGCGCATCCACCTCCACCACATACGGCACGATTGTGTGTGCGCGGGCCAGAACTATAAAGCCAATGGTTAGTGCTACGTTGGCGGCCAGCGCGGTGATAGCTACGGCCTGCCAGTTGCGGCGGCTGCGGGCGAGGTCTCCAAAGAGGCGTTCAAAGGCGTACCGGCCCTGCAGGTACGGGTGACCTTCAGCTGGCGGCGCCGCGTTTGGGTGCCGTGCACGCACCAGCCGCTTCCAGGCTGCCGCAACCCATTTCATAGGCGCTGAAGCACGCCCTTGAGGTTAAAGGACATGTTTCGGCTGATCTTTTCGGCGATACGCTCGGGGAGCGTGATGCCAAGGACGGCCAGAAGGATGGACACGGCCGTGATAGACCACAGGAATCCCAGACGGGAAGTCACCGCCTGGGCCGCGCCGCGCGGATTAAGCTGAAAGAGATTCTCGATGACTTCCAGCCAGAGGTTATCATACCGCGACAAGAGAGTCACCATGTCATCGCCGATACTAGCGGAAACGCTGGCAACGAGGATCAGAAAGAAGAGCTTGACGCCGACATACACGATGTATTGCAGGTAGCCCTCACCCAAGGGAGCGGTTCCCCGAAAGGCCATAAACCCCACAAAGAAGAGGCCGCCCGTGACCACGATGTAGCTTTCGACGAGGGTGACCAAAAGCAGCGCAGCCAGGATCACAAAGCACAGCAGGATTATGAGGGCCGGCACAAACGTCAGGACGACTATGATGTCCGACGTCAGCCCTAGGGCCTTCAGCGTGCTCAGAAAGATGTTCAGACCGACGTTTACCAAGTGCGTCGGTGAGAGCTGAGTTACGACGTCGCCGCCGATATGCATCGCGCCTTCGCCGAATGCTTTGGGCACCAGTGGAAGCCAGTGGTGGTATGTAGACAGGAGGCCAAGCACGAACGCCAGGATGCCAAGCTTCAGCGCAAACTGCCCGATGAGGTCGTTCTCCTGCGGTCGCCGCGTCCAGTATATGTACCCTGTGACGACGATTTCGAGAATGGCCAGGCTTACAAAGAGCGTTTGTGCCGTGCCCAAAGCACGGTCGATCCACCCTTCCGTGGTCAGACGGAAAACCTCTTGGGCACAGTCGAAGAGCTGTGTCGGAGCGCAGTTTTGCATGGCGCTCTGCGGCGCCGTCTGGATTGGCACAAGCGAGTAAAAAAGTAACAACATGGGCTACTCTCCAGGCATGCGCAAGAACGACCTGGCATCGTACTGGCTCGGATCGCCGAGCCAGTTCGTCTGCCCCACGAAGGTGTTGTAGATGGCCCTACGCTGGGCCTTTTCGTTGAGCTCATGCGCGGCGCGAATGGCTTCCATGTTCGTCAGGGTCATGAGCGCTTGCCTCGTGAGCAGCGCTTCGCGCGCCGCGAGCACCTGCAGGCTGGCTTGGACATCCATCATCTGCTGCGGCTCCGGGCTTTGAGCGATTTCGCGCTTGAACCGCTCAAGCTCCTGATGTGTGCGTCTCAGATTCTCCCCATGAACCGTCAGGGCCTGCATAGTGTGCGCGACCGTATTCATGGAGCGAGTGGTGACCTCGCGGTCGTACGCCAGTGGGTCTCTCGGCATTGCATACAGCACGAAGATGTCGTCCAACTCTTGGGGTTCCATGTAGCTCAGCGCGCCAGAAAGCGCGGCTTCCACTTCTTCGGCGATGCGGCCCAGGGGCAGCGATTCCACCACGCCGCGTTTTGTAAGCGTGCGCTGAAAGCGCATAAAGTGGTCCGTGGTAGTGGTGCGGATCTCTTTGGTCACTGCAAGGTCTTCAGTCAGCAGGCGCACCTGCTGCTTGAGTTCCGCAATCGTGGCCACGGCTTTCGCCACGACTGCAGCATCGAAGACAGGGAGCTGAGCACGGGCGGATGTGACCAGGAATAGGCAAGCAAGGGTCAGTGTGATTCTCATCGGGTCAGGTATCAAGGTGGTCAAGGAAAGACTCTCCGTGGCGGTCCATGAGCGCGATAAGCGCTTTGGCGGACTCTTGGGTACTTCGCCCCGGCAGCGGCATCAGCAGCGCCTGGGCCTTGGGCCCAAGGTTGAGCTCGAAGAGGCGGCTCCCGCTGGGGCTCTTGTAGTAGTATTCGCGGCGGCGCTGCGCCGTGGCTATGATGTCGATTTCGCGGGTTCCGAGGTCCAGGAATCGGTAGACTTCGGCATGCTCGGGCACACGAGCCTCCGGGTTGGGCAGCAGGATCCTGGTAGGACAAGACTCGGTGACGTTGGAGGCATTGGGGAGGGCGCGCAGCTGCCCCGCCGAGTGTGCCACGATGACGACTGCGGCATTGCGCTTGCGCAGGGTGAGGAGCCACTGGCGTATCCGCGCACTGAAGGTCGACCGCATCAGTGCGGCCCACGCCTCTTCAATCACAATCAGGGTAGGAGTGCCGTCCAAGGACCTTTCGATCTGCCGGAAGAGAGCGAGTAGCACCGGTACCACGACGGTGTCTCCAAGCGGCAGGATGCCTGCGAGCTCAAACGATGTGAGTCGCGTCGCTTCAGCCTCCTTTCCCATGCCATCCAGCAACCGGCCGTATGTGCCCTTGACCGTATATGGCTCAATGGAGTCTTGGAGGTGACGTGGCAGGCACACGTAGAGGGCTGTCAGCGTGCGCTGGTTGGCTGGGCTTTGCGCCAGAAGGTCCAGCGCATTGCCTATGCCGAGTCGATCTTTGGGCGACAGTGCCGTGCCGGAGAGGTCGAAGATGGTTTCCAGCCAGGACAGTGACCACATTCGATCCTCGTCGCTATCCAGGTGCCTGAGCGGCTGGAGGGCCGGTGCAGCGTCGCTCCCCAGATCATGGTGCATGCCCAGCGCAGCGCGCGTGAGCACCTGGTGTGAGCGGCCGATGTCGAAGACGAAGGCGCGGCTTTTAGCGTACCGTAAAAAGCTCAGCGTGAAAAAGCCAACCAGGACACTTTTGCCCGCCCCCGTTGCCCCTACCACGAGTGTATGCCCCACATCGCCGTGGTAGAGGTTCACGCAGAACGGTGTAGCGCCGCACGCACGCGCGTAGAAGAGCGGAGGGCTGCCGGGTGGGAAGAGCGTGCTCGGACAGGTCCGTTCGCCAGGCCACGGCGTCGTGGTAGGAAAGAGGTGCGCCACGTTGTGGCTGGAGACCAGAGGCCGCCGCAAGTTGGCATAGCCATGCCCGGGCAGGCTGCCAATGAGGGCGTCGGTCGCGTTGATAGACTCCTGCGTACACGTAAATCCCTGATCGCGCAGCGTTTGGAGCATTGCCTGGGCACGCGCCCTGCCGCGGTGAGCGCTCTTATCACGCAGTACTATTGCACCTGTGAAATACCCGAAACGGGCTTTGCCGCTAGTGGCCTCGGCGAGGGCGCTGGCGGTTTCGCGTTGCATCTCGACGGCATCCTGGTCTTCGATAGAGCTCTTAACCTCATAGGCGGCCAGAGCTCGCAGGCCCCCGCGCTGGTGAAACCACCGGTTCTGCAGCTTCCGTATGCGGCGCTGCGCCTCGGCGCGGCTGAGCGAAACAAAGCGCATATGCCAGCGTGCCTCTTCGCGCAGGCCGTTGAAAAAATCCCCTTTGGCCACCTGGGTGAAGGCACCAAGTGACGTAATGGCCAGGATGAATACATGTTGATTCGCAAGGAATGGCACGTAGCCGGTAGTGAAGTCGCTGGAAGCGAGCGCCTGGCTGAGGTAGCTGCTTTGCGCCGCGACCGGGTCATGCACGCCGGTCAGGCACCGGTGACACTCAGTCAAGAGGTCCCGACTGCCAAGCGCGTCAACAAAAAAGGTCGCCCCCAGGTGCGACCGCACCTCCTGCAGCATGGTCTTGAAGCGCTCCAGGATCTGCGTGTAGTCGAGTCGCGACTGGCTTCCACTCACGACCAGCCGCTCCCATCGGCGCAGGTTGTCTTTGGGCGGCGTATAGGAAAGGAGGATGGTGTTTTGTGATTCGTAGTGCTCGCCGGGTTTCAGGAACTGGTCGCGGCGTTCCATTTCGACCTGGCGCAGCGCCAGTGTAGGAAAGTGGCTCTGCGCTACCAGCGGGAATTCCCGCCGTTCGCGGCGGTGCACGTTCACTTCTAGGGCGTAGCCTTCCCCAAGGAGCGCTAATGCTTCGTGGGCAGCTTGCGCGGCCCGATTGACTTCTTCGGCGGACGCACTTTCCAGGTCTCTTCCGCGCAGCGTCATGCCAGCCAGGAAGGAGCCGTCCTTCATGAGCACCACGCCATCGACGATAAGAAAGGCCCATCCAAGCAGGTCGCCCAGGCCTTCGCGAGGTTCGCGCGGGATGCCCAAGCGCCGGGCCGCCTGCCAGGCGCTGGCGCCAAGCAGGGTGCCGCCCAAAAAGCTGAATGGATCCATCAGGGGCGTCTCGTTTGCGGCTTTTACACGTCGCGCATTTTATGCACGAAACGCGCCGAACGTGACGCCCTTTACAATACGATCCCGGCAAGATGAGCTGATTCGGCCATGCAGTCAAGCCACGGGGTAGTCTGTTCCGCAGCATGGCGCGGACAAGACGTGTCTAATGCATTGGGCCATCGGTGATATCCCTGAGGCTGGCTAAGAGTCGGTTGTGACCACCGGAGCCCGCAGGCCTAAATGCCGTGTGTGCCTATAATGTAGGTTGCACTGCTACTTGAGAAAATGGGGAGCAACGTCGGATCTGCCACCGGCAGCCGATTTAGGCGATTCACTTTTCCTGATTAGCCGTTTGCCCAGCGGAAAATCCTCCATGTACGTTCCATAACAGTCATGCTGACCTTCCACCTATTGAGGTCGAACCTCGCCCCAAACGAAGGCGGCAAACGGCCGCGTAGAAGCATGCGTTGTAGCGAAAGCTAACGAAGGCGGTGACGGTCATTGAGGTTCAAAAATTTCTGCGTGCTACTTGAGACCGACGAGACCGCACTGGGCGTGTAGCTATGATAAAGGAGCGTACTATGCGGTTCCTCGCCCTGGAGTAGGCGCAAGCTTGTCGGTTGATGGGAGTGTCCCGCACGTGGTAGTACCGTACGATGGCGCAGAAGGCGCAGCCGCGTCAGCGCAAGAAGCGCCGCAGGGGACGCTACCTCGGCGAAGCGGAGCGCATGCAGGTCCGCGCCGTGCTCAACAGCGAACGGTACTGCGCAATGTCTCCCCGTCAGACTTATGCTACGCTCGTTGACGAATACCGCTACGTGTGAAACTGGCGGACCGTATACCGTATTCTGGCTGAATATGACCAGATCCGCGAAGGGCGCAATCAGCGCATGCATCCGCCGCATCGTTTGCCGGAGTGCTTGGCCGTCGAAGAATCGCACTCGCGGCCTTGTAACTCCAATGATAACCGCTACTTGGAATCGCAATTCAATACGACGAACTACCGTCCGGCATACGCAGGCCGCTCCTGCTTGCAGGAAGATGCCAAAGCCTGTGCCGGGCACTTCTTATACTGGTGCAACCATTGCCACTACCGCAGGGGAGTCGCGAATTTGGTGCCCGACGTGGCGCACGCTGGACTGGGGGAAGCCTTTAGACAGCAGGCGCTGGAAGAGGCCTGTGCACAGCATCCGGAGCGCATCGTACGAGGCATGCCGAAGGTGACCATGCCGCCAAAGCAGGTATGGATCAACAAACCACCGGACCCGTATGGTACCCGGCAGCCAACTAGCACACATGAAGTGGGCAACGGACGCATTGAGCCGCTGGATCGAATTGGGACCTGCGAAGCCGAAAATGCTCCCTAATATCATGGCAGCAACTGTCACACGAACGTTGGCACATACCTGGCCTAGCGCAATGCAGCCCCACCTCGCGGACGGCCTAAAACACCTTCAGATGCACCGCGGTCTCTTGCTAGTTGGTGCGATCCTATTGACGGCATTCATGGCGCCAGGCGTGCGTGCACAGCATACACCGATTGACGAATTGAAGTACTTCGAGAAGGTCAGAACTGTCCGGTTTGATGAACCGGATACGCTGCTGATAGGGACCATCGACCGGATTGATATAGATCCGGCTGGCCGGTGGCTTATAGTAGACCGACAGGGCGCACAAGTCTTGCTGTTTGACGCGACTGGCACGCTACTGGCTTCACTGGATCCACGAACCTGTCACCCGGGATTCACCTTTAGGCCAATGGGTGCTAAGTTCGGGAGCAACGAGTTCATTCTTGTACTCAATACAAATGCGGGGCAGTGGGGATATCGCTTCACGACAGAGGGAGCATGCCTGGGTAGCGCTGACCGTGAATTCGTTATGCCAGTCTCAACATTCCTCGACATTGATCCAACGGGCGCGCTCTATGGTGCTTATGTTTGGCCGGACCGAGTAATGCGGTACATGAGTGCCACTGGACAGACCCTTATGGAGTTTCCGCTGCCTCTGTCCAAGTATCCCAATGCTGATTTGCAGTTCAGCTCCGGCGGTCTCATTGCCGATGGGGCGCACCTCTTCTACGCTTCGGCGCTAGGACCCGACATACTGAAGATCGCCTTGGACGGTACTCTTGTGGACAGGATTTCGAAACGCAGCTCGTGGTTTCGATCGCCCCGCCGGGATCTGCCGTCTGATCTGCCGAGTGGTATTTCCTGGCAGGCTTTCAAAGTTGTGAGGGAATGGGGTGCTACGGCCACGGCCACGTGGAGCATTTTTGAGCTTACTGACCAGACATTCATGGTTCAGTACGTTAACGGAAGTCAGCGTGGGGGCGGGTACCAAGTCTTCACCAAAGACGGCAAACTGGTTGCTGAAGAACTAGGACTCCAGCCGTTATTCATTCACGGAGAAAACGGTTTGGTCTATCACGTGGTTCACCCAGGCATGGACAGTCAGGGCGAGTTGCCCAATCCTTATGTTGATGTCTACCAGTTTGTTGCGCCGTAGTGCAAACGATCATGCCATCCCCTATAGGGTCTGAGATCGCCCGCGACCTGGTCCCGGCCATACTCATGGCACCGGGTGTCGGCTAGCTGTAGCAAAATTGACAGCGCAGAAGCGACGCGGTCATATGGCCTGCTTAGCCTGTTCGCAGACGCCAGTACCGTGGACTCACTAGTACTGGCACTTGAGGGGCGGGCCGTACCAGCTTTTCATGCCCGCCGCGCCGCAACAGGTCAGCGCAACAGCATTGATTTGGCCGCAGTGGGCAAGATCATCCCAAAACAAGGAAACGCCTGCGTTCAGAGGCAGGATGGAGCATTGAGGAGGGTTCAGGCGCTACATTACGTTGTCGGTTATGAGGTCGCCGCGCGCGTATTGCTATTGCCTGATTGCTATGCAGTGGCCGCCAGAACGTGAAAGCTCCTCTTTCGCGAGGCAATACGCCCAACATTCGACTTCCATATCGGGGCCATTCTGCCGGGGGCAGTTGGAGCCGGCTTGGGGAGCCGTTGACCGCATGGTTAGCGGGGCGTTCCATGCAGTAGAGCATAACCGCACTGTGTGCACTATTTCGGACTTGCTTGCGGCGTGGTACTAGATGCGGCAAGACGCCCAAAGCGGTTGTGCGGGTGATCACGACCGCACACCTGACGCGGTTAGCAGAGCCGGTGAAAATACCGGCGGAGCATAGATTTGGATCAACCAGCCGGCGGCACTCAGGCCACCGGAACCCACGCGAGGACCAGGGCTGGCGAATTCACAAGTTCAGCTCCAATAGCGACCCGTTGCAGTCCGTATGGGCCACGTGCGCACAACTAAATGCCAGGCGAAATTGTCCTACTTGCTGTTGACACCTACCGGAGCCCGGTAGCAACAATTCTCGCACACATTGACACGACTGCCGAATTTATTCCGGCATTACCAATTCTGCGACAGGGCATCCTTGACGTGTGTCGGCAATTTGTAACTGATCCCCGTTTCGTCGTACGAGGAAATCCCTAGCAGGTCCGTAAAGTTCTTACTCCTTCTGACTTGTATGCCCTTGAGAATGTTGTCGAGAAATATGCCGCCTCGGAACGAGAGGAGGGCGAAGAGGCCGTTGTAATTGGGAAACTGAAAGGTATTTGCCAGCTTCCGACCAACAAGAATTCGCGAAAGTGAGTATGCTAACCTGAGCAGTTCTTCTGCTTCCTCCTCACTTTGAGCACTGGTGACCCGTGGTACGGCATGAACTAGCGCATTGGCTAAAGCCGCTGAATCCTCGTCGGGCGGTGGCTCGCATAACAAACCGATTTTGAAGATCCGCTTGGCGTCTTTCATCGTCTCGAACAGCAAGGCGTCGGGGATGCCAAACAAATACCCTACGTAACGGTACACATCCATGACGCTATCTTGCTCTTCCCGGCTGAATCTTGCACCAAGCAGCTTGGCGAAATGCAAGACGCGCATGGAAAACACCGCATTGGCGAATCCTATATGGGCTGCGCTCAAAGGACAGCCCCAAGCTTCCGCATCCCAGTCATCGGAATGATTTAGCAGGTAGCGTACCTTGGCGTGGATAACGCGGATACGGAGTGTCATTTTCCACCCGTCGTTCTGCCGCAGCATGCCGTCAGGATAAAAGATCTCGAGCAGATGCCGAGTATTATGGCCTAAGCGACGCTTGGTGTTGTCTGACCCAACACGACCCGTGATCCGGAAAGATTTGGCTATCAAGGTTGAAAACCCTTCCACAAGGGCGCCGGAGACGAAACCTCCAAGCACCAGATTGGCGTTCTTGTAGACGGCGCGGCTCGCAGGCCGAAACAATTCGTAGTCCAGCCAGGGTGGTCTGGTGTTATCTACTTCATGGAAGAATTCGCGCAAACTGCTGGGCGCCCTACTCAAAACTTCGGCGTCCTGCTCAATACCGGCTCGCACGAACCGGAAGACATCACTTGGGCGCAACAACGACGAGCATTCTTCGATCACCGGGTCCAATTCAGGATCGCCTATGGTCGTATTGCGAACGTAGGCGTCTGCCAAGGCCCGGTCCTTGGGTCGCGCCTTTGCATGGCCCGCTCGATAGCTAGTTGGGATAAACAGGGTGCTATGGCTGGATTGGCCATTAGTGATTTCCGCCGGGCTGACACTATCAGGTTCTGACATAACGGGTTTACCTGGACTTAGCCCGGATTTCAAAGAGCTATAGTTCATGTTAGATTTGCCGGGCGCAGGCCACGCCGATCGACACAGGAAGTCAACAATCGGCCGGCGTCCCTCTTGACGTACATCAGCCTGCCCTCGCTGTGCTGCTTACGCCGCTGGAAGAGGTGTGGCGAATAGAGTCCCTCCTCACGCAACAGTGCACCAACAGCCGTGCTGCCAGTGCACTCATCCGCTTCTCTGAGAATCCGCAGCTTGTACGTGACCGGGAATCGGCGGCGGCGAGCGCGAGGAATCACCTCCGTGGCTGACGCTTCAGGCATCCCGCACGTGAGAGTCGTCGTGTCGTTATTCATGGCTGGGAGCTGGGCTCTAGTCTGGATCTCGACGCCATCAGCGGTCATCGCGGTTCACTAACTCCGATCGCAAATTATCCCAGATAATATACGCACAGAGGGCATGCTAGTTTGCACACTCAGCATCTACAGATTATCTTGTTGACACCAATTCCCATAACAGTTAGTTCTTATCAGATCCCTATAACAGCTAGACTGTTTCAGATGCTCGCGCTGCTGCAACATTAGTGGTAGGAGACGGCACTAAGGCACATGACCAATCCGGTTGCTTTACCCCCTTCGCGAACGGAGGTTGCATGTCGTGGCAGAGCGCGTAGGCCTTGGCGCATGCGCCCCTTTTTTGTGATAGGCTTGCTTGCCACCGCGGCTTTTGCCGGGTGTTCAATGGCGCCGCGCCTGGAGGATCCCGTACAGGCCCTTCCCGAACAATTCGAAGCTGCTGCACTTGCTGCCAGGGGTGCACAGCACTACTGGTGGCGCGGCTTTGGAGATCCGCACTTGAATCAGTTGGTGGATTCTGTCATTGCGCGCAATCTGGACCTGCGTGTAGCTGTGGCTCGCGTGGCGGAACTACAAAGCCGATTTCGCATTGCGCGGGCTGGGCAGTTTCCAGCAGCGGAACTGGCTGCACGGCGCGAGCAGCAGGATACACCTTCCAACACGGGCATAGGAGGACAGTTAGGAGATCGTATCAGTGTCCCGGGCGGACCTGCGTTTCCCGACCGGTTCGAATTCACTACCTATAGCGCCTCGCTTGGGTTTTCGTACGAAATTGACTTTTGGGGACGAGTGCGGGGGACGAAGCGGGCAGCGCTGCGGGAGCTGTTTGCCACGCAGTCCGACGTACGTACGGTACTCTTGGGCGTAATCGGTGAAGCGGTTGCTACGTATTTCGAGATCGCCGCGCGTCAGCGCACTCTTGCGCTGACGCGCGAAAGCGTGAGTCTCCTCGCGGAGCGGGCCAAGATCACGTCCGATCGGTACGAACGGGGTCTGATATCCTCCTTGGAGTTCTACGCCGTTCAGCAGGAGCTCAATGCTACCAAAGCGGAGCTGCCCGTGCTCGAAAGCCAACTGGAGGCAGCCCGAGGACGACTGTCTCTGCTTCTTGGGCGCTACCGGGTGCCGGCGGACACCATGCTCGTACCTGAGAGTGCCTACACGTATGCCTTGGATGAAATACCGAGTGGCCTGCCTTCCGATTTACTGCAGGAGCGGCCGGATGTGGTTGCCGCATTTCAGCGCTTGGAAGCCGCCCGTGAGCGCATTGGCGTAGCACGCGCCGCCCGGTTCCCCAGTTTTTCGCTGACCGGGGCGGCCGGCACGCAAAGCAGCGTGCTGTCCGATATCGTGCAGACCAGTCAGAAGTTTTGGCTTTTTGGCACTAGTCTTACGGCCCCCATATTCAGTGCCGGTAAAATCCAGGCCAATATCAGGGTAGCCTGGGCCCAGTACGAGCAGCTGGCAGCCCAATATGAAAAGACCGTGCTCATGGCCTTCAGGGACGTGGAGTCGGCGCTCGTTAACTACGGCAAGCTGAAGGAGCGGCATGCTTTCCTTACAGCCTCCCAAGACGCGGCTCGGGAAAGGGCCCGTGGTCAGGAGCGTCGCTATATTCGCGGTACGGGCGACTACCTGGGGTTGCTGGAGGCCCAGCGCAACCTTGCTCTGTCGGAAATGGCACTAACGGAATCCCGCCGTGCTCTGGCCGAAGCTCGCTTGGCGGTACACAGGTCCCTTGGCGGGGCTTGGATTCACGAACTGGCGCAATTCGAGCCTGGAGCACCGTAGATTACCGCCGATGCCTTTGTCTGAGCACATGTAGCCGTCATGAAGCGAGGAGGACTCGTACTTATTGTAGGTGCCATCGCCGTTATTGCAGGCGCCATAGTCTTGCCGAGAATGCTATCGGAGCCGCGCTCCAGCGATCAGGAAGCAAAGTCGGAGCAGGTCTTTCCCGCCGTCACGACGGTTACACCTTCGGCGCACGAAGGGCGTGTCGTGATACTCGGCAATGGGACTGTTCGACCGCTGCGGGAAGTGACCCTTGTAGCCGAAGTTGCGGGAAGGATCACCTGGGTTGCAGAAGAATTTGTCACTGGCGGTGCGTTCCGGCAGGGTGAAGAAATTCTCAGAATTGATTCGACCGATTACGCCAACGCGGTCACTGTAGCGCGGGCCGAGGTAGTACAGCGGCAGTTCGATTTGCTGAGAGCCGAAGAGGAGATGGCCGTTTCAAAGGAGGAATGGGCGCTTCTGGAAAGCCGGACTGGCGTCCACCGGCAGCTCGACAGCACTGAGCTCGGCAGTCTTGTCTTCAAGGAGCCGCAGTGGAATGCTGCAGTCGCGCAGCTTCAAAGCGCACAGGCGCGCCTGCACGATGCCGAGGCGCGTCTCAGAAGGACACGGATCACCGCCCCTTACAACGGGCGCTTGCGGACCAAGGGTGCAGGTCTTGCGCAATTTGTTGGGCTTGGGCACGTGATAGCCTCCTATTACGGGACGGACGAAGTCGAGATTAACGTGTCCGTTGCAGGTCGCGACGTAACGCTGCTTGGTGACTTGCTGGCTCGTGGGACGGAGTCTACACGTGCCAGACTTGTTGTCCGCTATGCCGGTGGGGAGCATGAATGGGAGGGTGTCGTGCATCGCACGGAAGGGATTCTAGCTGAGTCAACTCGAACCCTCAGTGCGGTAGTCCGTGTTCAGAGGCCTTATGAAAGTAGAGATGGGCGCCCGCCGCTTTTGGTGGGTACGTTCGTTACCGCATACCTGGAGGGCAGGCACTTTGATCGATACTACACGTTGCCGCGTGAAGCCCTGAGGGACGGCGGCGTGGTCTGGGTTGTCCACCAAGGCCGCCTGTATGCACGACCAGTGGAGATCATTCAGGAAGTGGAGGATACCCTTTATGTTCTGAGTGGAGTCACGGCAGAGGACTCGGTGGTAACAAGTATGCTGAATGTCGTAATCGACGGCATGCGCGTACGGACTGGGGCGGACTAGCCAGAAGCAAGGAGCTTGCCGACATGAGGAAAGCCATTGCCTACATGGCGCAGAACAGCGTCGCGGCAAACCTGCTGATGCTGCTGATTCTGTTCCTCGGAATCCTCAACGTATCGAGAATCCCGCAGGAGGTCTTTCAGGAGGCCAGCCTTGATGCCGTCGAAATCCGCACGGACTACCGTGGTGCTTCCCCCGAAGAAGTGGAAGACGGGGTCGTGCGGCGCATAGAGGAATCCATTGAGGGTGTGGACGGCATTGATCAGATCTCTTCCGTTGCCGCAGAAAATGTCGGCGTCGTGACGGTGCGTCTGAAGCTGGGCGCTGACGTTGACAAGGCACTCAATGACATCAAGAGCGGTGTGGATCGAATCAATACGTTTCCCGCCGAAGCGGAGCGTCCGGTAGTGCGGGAGCTGACCAACCGCAGGAATGTGCTCCAGATTGCCATTTACGGGGATGCCAGCGAGCACACCCTCAAGGCACTGGCGCAGCAGGTCAAGGATGACCTGACGGCGCTTGACGAAATCTCTTTCGTGCGTATGACGGGCGTGCGGGACTACGAGATATCGATTGAGGTCTCGGAGAGCACGCTGGCCGCCTATGGATTGCGTCTTTCCGACGTGGCGACTGCCGTGCGTCGTGGAAGCTTGGACCTACCTGGCGGAACTCTGGAGACACGCAGTGAAGAGATTCTGGTTCGATCCAAGGGCCAGAACTATACGGCAAGAGATTTTGAGGACATTATCGTTCTGGCGAGCCCAGCAGGTGCCACCGTTCGCCTCGCCGATCTCGCCACTGTCACGGATGGATTTAAGGATGAGGACCTTATTGCGCGATTTGGAGGGCAACCGGCGGTCCTGGTTTCCGTTTCCCGCACGGGTGACGAACGCGTACTTGATATCGCTGAAGCCGCTGAAGAGTATCTGGCAGGCTTTCGTACGCGGGTACCGGAGGGGATTTCCGTGGATACGTGGCGCAACGAGCACTACTACCTGAGAAGCCGCCTCAATCTTCTGATCAACAATGGAATAGCAGGATTCATACTTGTTACCCTGGCCTTGATCCTGTTCATGAACCTTCAGTTGGCACTCTGGACTGCCTTGGGCCTCATACTGTCTTTTGTAGGCTCGTTTACGGTAATGGCGCTATTGGGAGTTTCCATAGACATGACCTCCCTGTTTGCCTTCGTTGTCGCCATTGGAATTGTGGTCGACGACGCAATAGTAATAGGTGAAAACATATACAGGGAGCAGGAGCGTGGTGTACCGCCCTTGCGTGCCGCAGTTAAAGGAGCCACGCGCCTGTGCGTCCCCGTGTCCTTTGCTGTCTTTACGACCATTGCGGCGTTTTCGCCGATGCTTTTTGTGCCGGGATCAATGGGCAAGTTAATGCGGTCCATCCCGACGGTTGCCATCACAGTTCTGGTGTTTTCCCTGATAGAAGCGCTCTTCATCCTGCCGGCCCATCTGTCGCACATGAAGAGGAATGCAAATCCTGGTGTGGTGATGCGGCGGCTGGAATACATTCAGTCTGCTACGACCCGGGCTCTGCAGCGCTTCATACATGGTCCACTGGACCTCGTGTTGCGCTTCACCACGCGGCGCTACGTTCTTGTGCTGGCCAGCTCGGTGGTCCTGATCGCTTTGTCACTCGCATTCGTGGGTGGTGGATTGATACAGTTCATTTTTGTCCCTGAAATCGAAGGCGAAGTAGTGTCTGCGCGCATCGAAATGCCGTTGGGTACAACCGCCGAAAGGACGCGGCAGATAACCGAATTCGTGGAAGCAAAGGGCCATGAAGCAGCCGCCGAACTACAAGCCGGCCTTCCAGAGAGTCATCCGCCTCTCGTGACGAATACGATGTCTATAGTCGGTGACCATCCCTCCCTCATGTTCGGACCGATGTCGGCCGACCAGCATCTCATTGTCCAGTCGCACCTGGGCGAGGTCAACTTTGAGCTGGTTAGCGCCGAAATACGCAAGCTCCCTTCACTCAGATTTGAGGAGAGGTGGCGTGAAAAGGTTGGCGAGGTCCCTGGCGTAAACTCCCTCGTTTTCCAGGCTGCACTGCTCGCTCTAGGAAGCAGCATTCGGGCAGAACTGACTGCGCCCTCTGCACAGGCACTGGATGAAGCAGCGACGCGCTTTCGGGACGAGCTCACGAGGATTGCGGGTGTTTCCAACATTGATGATGATCGCGACGGGGGTAAACGGGAAGTTCAGTTGGAATTGCTCCCGGAATCCCGCTCCCTTGGGCTGACTTTTGAAGACATGGCACAGCAGGTGCGTAGCGCCTTCTTTGGTGCCGAAGCCGTGCGCATTCAGCGGGGAAGAGACGACGTTAGGGTGATGGTCCGCCTGCCCAGGGATGAACGCAATACTCCGGCGGACCTGCAGCGGCTCCGTATACGGACGCCCGCCGGAGCCGAGGTTCCGCTGAGCGAAGTTGCTGAGGCACGCTTTGGTGCCGGACCATCCACCATAAACCGACGTGACCGCCGCCGCGTGGTTACGGTCACAGCGGACGTCAATGAAGAGCAGAACACACTGAATGCGGTCATCGGCCGCCTGGAAGCGGGAATCATCCCGGCTATGCAGGTTGGTATTCCAGGTTTCCGCGTAAGCTTCGAAGGAGAGCAGCGACAGCAGGCTGATGCTGTGGACGCACTCGCAAGAGGCTTCGCCATCGCCCTGCTTGTGATGTACGCACTCCTGGCCATTCCTTTTCGTTCGTATATCCAGCCCTTCATAATTTTGGCCGCGATCCCGTTTGGCTTTATTGGCGCACTGGTTGGACATATCGTCATGGGCCTGAGCCTGAGCATGCTCAGCCTGTTTGGCATTGTGGCGCTTAGCGGAATTGTAATTAATGATTCGCTGGTACTTATTGATTTCATCAACGAGAGGAGGCGGGCGGGGGCATCTATGGAAGAAGCCATCTGGGAAGGCGGAAAGGCTCGTTTTCGCCCAATCCTGCTTACGTCTCTAACCACGTTCCTAGGTGTGCTCCCCCTTATTCTTGAGCGGAGTACGCAGGCACAGTTCCTCATTCCTATGGCGGTAAGCCTCGGTGTTGGCGTGCTGTTTGCCACGGCTATCCTGATGATTTTGGTGCCAGCGCTCATGATGCTGCACCATCGCTTGGATAGCTTGATTCGCCGCGGGCTTTCTGGCCGATCTGCATAGGTGCGCAGCACTTGGCCACGGTCGATTTCCGCCCGCCGCTCCGCCGCACAACGACACAGTCGGCAGCGAGCGCGTCGGGCACGTGGTCCTCTCCGCCGAGCGCGTATTCGGAGCACTGGAAACGGGAAGCGACGGGCGGGTGGATGGTTATGGCCTCGATCGTGTTTGTATCGGACTGGGTCGCCGCTGTCCCCATTACCAGCGCTTAGCTGAGCCCCACGAGTATCGCCGCTACAGCGATGCTGCGAAGTGTTCGCAGTGTCATGATGACGCGACTCGTTGATTGGAAGTTATCTGGGTATTCGGGGACCGGTGACTGCGTGGGTTCTTCTAATGCGGTGCAAGGCACTGGAGTCGGAGAACTAGCGCATCCTGGGTGTTGCACGCATTGGCCGGAGGAGCCACCGGGCACCACCGATCCGCACCGTCATGCGGGTCCCCTACACCGCCGCTACTAATTCGCCGGCAGAAGCACGTCATCCGCCTCCTTTGATCTGCTCATCGAGTAGTTCAACCCCAAATCGGGGATTGCACATTTTTTAGTTGGGTTTCGGCGGCTTCTGCCGAGATGGGCCCTCAAAGTAGATATCTTTTGGGGCTCTTCCCCATTTTAGATGGGTACAGCGTTTCATTCAACGGGAAACGATATGAGATGATGCGGATTCATACCCGTTTCTTATCTGTTTCAAGGCCATCATCACGATGGCGCACACGTTCTCTAACCCCAGCAACGATATGTCACAACTAAAGACTGATGATATAGGTTGCCTCTTGGGCATCCAGGCTCCCTGGAAGGTTTCCGAGGTGACGTTTGCGCATGAGGCGCAAGAAGTCCGGATTCATGTAGTTTGCGAGGACGGCCATCAGCTGCCTTGTCCGGAGTGCGGCTTGGCGTGTCCGGGCTACGACCACCGTTCTCGGCAATGGCGTCACCTGGATTTGTGCGAGTATCGCACGATGGTGGTTGCGCAACTTCCCCGCGTGGAATGTCCGGAGCATGGAGTGCGCACCGTGTCGATTCCGTGGGCGGAACCTATGTCACGGTTCACTGCAGGGTTTGAGGCGCTGGTGATTGATTGGCTGCAGGAGGCGAGTGTGTCGGCGGTGTCCCGCCTGATGGGGGTGAGCTGGAATGCGATAGACGGGATCATGCAGCGCGCGGTGCAACGCGGCCTTGCGCGGAGGAAGGAACGGGATGTTGCCCATATTGGCGTGGATGAGACCTCTTTTCGCAAGCGTCATGCGTATGTCACCATTGTTTCGGATGCGAAGGCGGGTACGGTGCTGCATGTGGGCGAAGACCGTAAGAAAGAAACACTTACGCGTTGGTATGCTGGGCTCACTTTGGAGCAGCTGGAGGGCATCGAGAGTGTCAGCATGGACATGTGGCCGGCCTACATCAACGCCACGCTGGAGCATGTGCCAGAGGCGCAACGGAAGGTGGCCTTTGACAAATTCCACGTAGTGAAATGTCTGGGAGCTGCCGTGGACAAGGTTCGGCGCCAGGAGCACCGGGCATTGATGAAGGAAGGCCTGGAAGACCTCAAGGGAACCAAGTATGATTGGTTGACTCACCCGGCCAACATGTCTGCTAAGCAGAAGGCGCGCTTCCAGCAGTTGCGTACCAGCACGTTGAAGACGGCCCGCGCGTGGGCTATCAAGGAAATGGCCCTGCAGTTGTGGCATTATGTCCACCGCACATGGGCGCGCAAGGGTTGGGAGCGATGGTTGTCGTGGGCCATGCGGTGTCGGCTGGAACCTGTCAAGGCAGCCGCCAGAACCATCAAGACACACCTGTGGGGTATCCTCAATGCGATCATCCTGAAGGTGAGCAATGGCCCTGCGGAAGGCATCAACAGCAGGATCAAAACAATCAAAGTGCGCAGCAGGGGCTTCCGCAACAAACGGCGGTTTGCCAACGCCATTTACTTTCACCTCGGAGGCCTGGATCTATACCCCGCAGCGTCCGCAGGTGAGTTTACCCACTAAAAAAGGGGTAGAGCCTCTTTTGGCAATAGATGGCGCTACGGGCCGAGTGTGTGGGTGCAAATGGGACGGTGCAAGCTTATATGGGCCCAAATGCGTGCTCACACGCGGATTTTCGGGCGCAGGCAGGCTCGTGGAGTGACTTCTCGGGCACGAAATCCCGCAGGTATCCTCTGATTGCACGCGTAAGCGGCGATCTTGGCAGGGTGCAGCGCCTCAGAGCGTCCGGACAGCTGCGGGTTTTGCTTATGCCAGCGTCAGCAGCGCACTACTGCGCGCGGGCATTGAGCGCCAGGTGTTGCCTTTGCAGTCCTTTGGGGCCGGCAGACCGAATCCCCACTAACCCCTCGACCCCCGGAGGTGGTCAACGCCTGGGTCAGCTCCTTCATGTCCTCCCGGCGTATCGGCTTCAGATTCGACTCGTACTGCATGAATATCGCCCCGCACCAGCGCTGACGCATCTCCGATGATCCCCAGCGCTTCACGTTCCGTGATCGGTTCGCTATAATGCTGTTGAGGTTCTCGATGATGTTCGTCGTCTTCAGACTGTCTCTGACAGCCTGGTTCCGCACCCCCAACCGGTGAAGCGTCAGCGTATCCTCCAAACCCTCCTCCAGACTGCGCGCGGCCTTCGGACACGATCGCTGCAGCGTTTCATGCAGCGACACAAGCGCCGCCCGTGCCTCCTTGTACGTGGGCAGTTCCCATGCCGCCTGAAGCCGACGCTTCATATGCGTGGCCGCTGGCTCGCTCTTGATGTGACGCGTCACATTGGTACGCTTGTGCCATTGGCAGCGCTGGAATACGACCGCATCCCCAAACACCGCACTGATCCCCTTGCGAAGCCCGCGGCTGCCGTCCACCTGTACCAACAGCTTGTCGGTATGGGTGAAGCCCCGACGCAACAAATCCTGCAACAGCGACTGCACCTGCGCACTGTTCTCGGTACGACTTTCCGCAAAGCCCAGCACGACCTTCTCGCCCTCGGTCGTGATGCCCATCGCTACGATCATCTGCACACCAGCCAAATACTTGCCATCAAGCAGGAGCACCGCAAAGGTGTGCTGATCGAATCGGCGCGTCTCGAATTCCTTCAGTAGCGCTGCCGTCTGCGTAACGAAGACGTTGCCAATGCTGCTGGCACTCAACCCCATACTATCGGTGAAGACCTGGGCCGCCTGCCTGTAATTGCGCCGCGAGAGTCCACACAGCAACCCCCTGGTCACGCTTTCCCGGTCCATAAGCCCACGCTTGCGCAAGAGGCGGTACGTTTGCAGAGGACGCTCCTTTCGGGTTCGTACATTCCGTACGCGCGGAACGCGGACCGCAATGCGCTCCAAACCGACGCGGATGGAACCCGGATTCGTCCCCCAGCGCTGAAAGCCGGTCTTACGGTGCTTCCCACGGGCGCCGCAAATGAAGCGGGCTTCGGCTTCCATGACCCATGTGGCCATCTTGGTAAGAAGATCATCGAGATATCCAAGGCAGCTGGCCAGGCCGATGAAATTCCTCTGCGCAAGCCCGTGAAGGTCCTCGATGAGTGATTGATCCAGCATAGGGGTATGGGTCATCATACGGCGTTGAGGTTGATGAGAGTCTCACGAAGTTGTGGCAGATGGGCCGCATGGGCCACACGGCGCAGCTGAGCCTCGTGTTCCAACAGCGCCAGTGCCATCTGTTCGCGTTGCTGGAAAACGGCGCTGGCCGGGGCCTGCAACCTGCGACTGATGGCATTCATGAAGCGCATCACGCGCAGCCCCCGGTCGAGCTTGAGCAGCATGCCCGTGCGTTGAATCGTCAGAGATTGCTCCAGGCCCTCCCATAGAACCTTCGCTGCGGACCGATTGACGCGCGTCAAGTCCTGGTGAATACGGGTGAGTGCGCGTTCAGCTTCCCGGGCATCGAACCCGTTCCATGCCTGGCGGAGGCGATTGCGATACACAGGAACAAGGTCTTCCGGAAGACCACAGGTGACTTGATCCAACAGCGTATTGAGACAGCGCTGTATGGCGACCCTGGGGCCGAACACCTGGCGCACCGCCGATTGCAGTCCCGTACTGCTGGGCAGCACACAGAGCAGCCCGTCGGCGGCCGAAAGACCACGATCGGACAGCGACTGCACAAAGGACGCAAGAGCAGAGACGTTCTCAGGGTAGCACGCTACCAGGCCAAGTATGCGGCGATAGCCCGTGATGGTCAGACCCGCTCCAAGAACGATGTTAACGCCGCGTGGGCACAGCCCGCGCAGCCAAATCGCAACGATCGGGTCGTCTTGCAGACTGCGCGAATGCAACAGCTGCCACGCTTCATTCAACTGCGCCGAGTCCGGCTTTGTGTCCTGGGCCGCAGCAGAGGCCTTGATCACTACGGGCGGTGGCACCGGCTGCTGATGCGCTGCCGGAATGGGCCAGTCGGTGGTCAATTGTTGCAGTATGTGCGTGCAGAGCTTCATCAGAAGCCGCCGCGAGTCACCGGAGGGATTGATCTGGGCGTCTAAAGGCGCCTCAGTGCTCCCCAAAACAGGCTGGGAGGGGTTCATATGATGGGAAAGGAATGGTGGAGACCAGGGTCCACCTCCACAGCAACTCTCCAATTCCCAACTTGAATTTGTGCGATCCCCCAAATCGCCGGTGCAATGCGCTCATGTCGGCGAAGTCGGTGTCCTGCAACATGTATCCAGAATGTGCGCGGACTTGGTAATTGGCAGACAGGCAACGCACCTTCCGCCCTCCGATCGATCCCTCGGCACTCAACTCAGATTCAGATATTACCCAATCGATCTCCCCGGGGCCATAGACGGCTGCTCCTCCCTGCACAAGGTCGAAAACATGAAAGTCGATCCTTCCGTGGGATCGATGAGTCATCACGAAGTTGCGATCCTTGCGGTCATCGTCATAGACGTGAACGAAGCCGCGCTCAAGCAGCGCCCCAGTCAGAACTCGTGAGTCTGCCCATGGAATCATGATGTCGAGATATTCGTGGCAACGGGTACAATCACCGAGCAGGCGTCACCCCCCCCATCAACCCAGACTGTGATGCCGAGCTCATCGAATGGATCAAGAAGCCAGTGAATGTTGGCGATGGTCATTGACATGGTCGGACCTCTTACTTCCAGGCGTGCTCGTATGACGGTTCTGCGGTGCGCAACGTTCCTTTGGCCCACAACTCGAACGCGACGGAGACCCGCGTCCGCGAGCGCACGGACTGAGTCGGCCAGTATGCGGACCTTTGCGGCGTCGCCCGATCCGTCCGCGTCACCGCCTATCGCGTCGGTCAGCAAGCGAAGCGCGTCGGCGCGCGCGGAGTCCATCCTCGTCTATTAGGGCCTAGGTATGTAACTGAAATCTGCCATGCCCAATGTGCGGGCCGGGGCCTTGCACTAACCCCGCGTTCCGCTTTTCACAATCATCCGCGCCGCCTCCAGTACCGTTAGCCTGCCATGGTTCGGGCTCGGACTCGGCGTACGGTTTATGCGGCCGAACTCCGGCTGTAGTTGGTCTTTCCTCTGTCTCATTTGCCGTACCCGCCCTTTCTTGTGAAGCGTGGCCACTATTTACGCTGTCAAGTCCTTGTACATTTGCCGCTTACCGACCGTGCCGGCCACCACGTGCTGCATTTGGTTAGGCGTGTGCATTTCCCGCACGTTGTGTTTGCTCGCGAACTAGTTCACTTATCGCTACAAGTGCTTTTTGCGCATTTTGTGATACGTGCCGTGATACGCCCGCTTGTGCATGGCCCAGAACGACTCCAGCCCGATAGTGTGCGCCATGCCGTACACCTACTCGCTTTCGCTGTGCTTGACCGTCTCATGTTCAAGCCCGATCATGCCCTTGTAGGCGTTGGCCTCTTCCGTTACTTGGTTGCGGACCTCGTGTGCCAGCGCAGCCTCGGCCGCACAGTCGAGAAAGCTAGACCGGAACCCGTGCGGTACGGCGCGATATTCAGCGCCCTGAGCAGGTCCGACATAGCCGTGATGCCGAGTTGCTTTCCGCCGCGTACACTCGGGAATACGATCGGGCTGCCGCCGTGCCGAAATGCCCGCGCCTCCTCAAGGATCCACCAAGCGAGACGACAGAGCGTGACGCGATGCTCGCGCATATGGTGCATTGGAGTGTCCCTGGATTGGAATTCAAGGGTAGGGCAAATGGGTACCAGCGTCGTCAGCGCGGTCCAGCTCAGTGATGCTTGGGTGGCTGGTGCATGTTGGTTGATCTTGCTGGTGGCAGCCATGGAAGGCGCCCCTACCGTGACGGCGGGTACTCGGAGCTGTCAAGGTCTTGTAACCTAGATCGCCATGCGAATCTAGTGGATGCCGATGGCGACCCGCCCTCAGCCGCGGCCCGGGCTTCCAGCTTTGGGCCGCGCGGCTACAAGTCGCGGTTGCGCATGCTCAAGAATCCAGTCGCCAGGAAAATGACTGCGTAGACCAGAGCTGCAATGATCAAGACCTCTAAGTCCAGGAACTCCAAGGGTTCCTGGCCCCATTCGGTGTGCCCTGCGTTTGTGCTGGCGAGCATGTTGGGGTAGTAAACCAAGGGGGCTGCAAGGGCACGAAACACCGCGAACGGGAAGTACTCGGCAACCCTCTCCAGTACTCCACTACTGTTTACCAGCAGCTCTCCGATGAACATCTCGATCAGCGCGTAACCTAGGAGAGCTCCCATAGCTGGCCCCGTGGACCTCACCTGGCAAGCCAGCATGAGCGCTGCGCTTCCCAACATCAGCAGGAGCACTCCGTAGCCGATCATATAGCTAAAGTCCGTTGGTCGCACAAGTGGCGATCCACTTTCGCTAGGGCCGACGACCGTGACGGCACCTCCAATCACCAAAGGGAGCACCAGGAAGAGGGGGACGAGCACGCCAGACAAGAGGAGCTTGCCCCCGTAGAAACGCTCCTTGCTGAGCCCGTCGATCACATTCTGGCGTCCGGTCCGCCAAGAGAACTCCGGTGCCACGAGCAGGATCAAGAGCATCCCAAGGATGAAGGGCCCGAGGTGGGCCGGCATTTCGAGGATTTTCGACCAGGACTGCGGGAGCGCAAAGGGCATGTTGGTACGCTCAGTCGCGACCCTTACAGCAATCACGGCATCGAGCACGATGAATGCAGCAAAAACCCCGATTGTAACCCAAAAGGCGCGCCGTTTCACTGCCTTCTGCACCTCGATCCGGAGCAGCATGCTTGGGGTTTTCATGATGCGATCTCCGTCATTGAATCGAAGTCACCCTTGGTGAGGTCCATGAACACCTCCTCCAGGCTCTGCCGGTGCGGCGCCAGATGCGACAGATAGATTCCCTGCGCGGCCAAGTGTCGGGTCACGCTGGCGAGGTCGCCACTGCTCAGACCGACGATGACCCCCTCCTCTGAGCGGCGCACCCTAGTCACCTCTGGACAGCTCTCCAGCGCAGCCAATAGCGTTGCCTCGTTGCCGGCGCGCAGCAAGGCCGATTTTTCCTCACTCACCACATCCGCGATGGCACCCTGCGCCACGATCCGTCCCTTGCGCACGATCGCGACGTGGGAGCAAGTGCGCTCCACTTCCCACAGCAGGTGGCTCGACAGAAAGATCGTCTTGCCGCGGCTGGCAAGGATGCGGAGAATCTCGCGGATTTCGCGCATGCCCTGCGGGTCGAGGCCGTTGGCCGGCTCGTCGAGGATGACTAGTTCGGGGTCGCTGAGCATGGTAGCGGCGAGCGCAAGCCGCTGCTTCATGCCGAGCGAATACGTGCGGAATCGGTGTTTCGCGCGATCGGCCAGACCGACCAACTCCAGACATTCCTCGATCCGCGGACGGTCCACCCCCTTGATCGCGGCAGCGATGCGCAGGTTGTCGCGGCCGCTCATGTACGGGTAGAAGTTGGGGGTTTCGAGTGTGGCGCCGACCCGCGAGCGGGCCGCCAGAAGGCTCTTCGGGTCAGAGGCACCAAAGAGTTGGAAGCTGCCGCCGGTCGGGTTGATGATGCCGACCAGCATCCCGATGGTCGTGGTCTTGCCGCTACCGTTGGGGCCCAGGAATCCGAAGACCTGGCCCTTGTCCACGGAGAAGGAAACCTGGTCCACCGCCAGAACGGACTTCGCGGTGCGCCTTCCGTAGTGTTTGGTCAGGTCGAAGGTTTGTATGACGGGCATGGCTGGACCGGCATTGCCCCGTTCTAATTGGGGTGGAGCGTTGGCTGGAGCGTTTGTGGCAAGTGGTTTAGGGGAATCGGTTTCGCATTCCAGGGCTTTGGCCGAGTCTTTCATGAACGCAGCTTCAACGGGCTTCGCTCGGACTCGCAGCTCATGCAGATGGCGGCGAATCAGCGGTGACGCTGGTCGCATGAGCACGACCGCTTCACGTTGCGCGTACGGTGCGTTAAGTTGCTGTTGATATTGTCAATGATGTTGGTCGTCTTCAGGCTGTTACGGCACGCTTTGCAGACGCCCAGCCGATGCAGCGTGAGCGTATCCTCCAAACCTTCGGACAGGACGTTTTCAGCTCCGCATGGATCGTGCGCAAGGCCCTGAGCGCTTCAGCGAACGTTCCTTCCTCAAAGGCGCTATAAAGCTGCTCTTTCAAAGGTCAATCGGCTGCTTGCGACCGCGGTGTGCATACGCACATTGACCGTCCTGCCGCACGCACGGCAGCAGTTCGGCATTTTCTTGTGCGTGCCTTCGCAGGTGTTGTCGCTGTTGCAGTGTGGGCACCTGCGCCCGCTCCGGCCAGACAATCGACTCGAACCAGCGTGGAGCCACGGTTTTGCCTGGAATCATGTCGGCCAACTGGATTGTACTGATACCGGTGCGTGCACTGGGTCCCGGTCCCCGATCCGGGTTACCTTTTTCGGCTCTGCCCCTCTTTTAGTGGGTAAGCTCACCTGCGGACGCATTCGGGGTATAGATCTAGGCCTCCGAGGTGAAAGTAAATGGCGTTAGCAAACCGCCGTTTGTTGCGGAAGCCCCTGCTGCGCACTTTGATTGTTTTGATCCGGCTGTTGATGCCTTCCGCAGGGCCATTGCTCACCTTCAGGATGATCGCATTGAGGATACCCCACAGGTGTGTTTTGATGGTTCTGGCGGCTGCTTTCACCGGTTCCAGCCGACACCGCATGGCCCACGACAACCATCGCTCCCAACCCTTGCGCGCCCATGTGCGGTGGACATAGTGCCACAACTGCAGGGCCATTTCCTTGATAGCCCACGCGCGGGCCGTCTTCAACGTGCTGGTACGCAACTGCTGGAAGCGCGCCTTCTGCTTAGCAGACATGTTGGCCGGGTGAGTCAACCAATCATACTTGGTTCCCTTGAGGTCTTCCAAGCCTTCCTTCATCAACGCCCGGTGCTCTTGGCGCCGAACCTTGTCCACGGCAGCTCCCAGACATTTCACTACGTGGAATTTGTCAAAGGCCACCTTCCGTTGCGCCTGTGGCACATGCTCCAGCGTGGCGTTGATGTAGGCCGGCCACATGTCCATGCTGACACTCTCGATGCCCTCCAGCTGCTCCAAAGTGAGCCCAGCATACCAACGCGTAAGTGTTTCTTTCTTACGGTCTTCGCCCACATGCAGCACCGTACCCGCCTTCGCATCCGAAACAATGGTGACATACGCGTGGCGCTTGCGAAAAGAGGTCTCATCCACGCCAATATGGGCAACATCCCGTTCCTTCCTCCGCGCAAGGCCGCGTTGCACCGCGCGCTGCATGATCCCGTCTATCGCATTCCAGCTCACCCCCATCAGACGGGACACCGCCGATACACTCGCCTCCTGCAGCCAATCAATCACCAGCGCCTCAAACCCTGCAGTGAACCGTGACATAGGTTCCGCCCACGGAACCGACACGGTGCGCACTCCATGCTCAGGACATTCCACGCGGGGAAGTTGCGCAACCACCATCGTGCGATACTCGCACAAGTCCAGGTGACGCCATTGCCGAGAACGGTGGTCGTAGCCCGGACACGCCAAGCCGCACTCCGGACAAGGCAGCTGATGGCCGTCCTCGCAAGCCACATGAATCCGGACTTCTTGCGCCTCATGCGCAAACGTCACCTCGGAAACCTTCCAGGGAGTCTGGATGCCCAAGAGGCAACCGATATCAGTCTTTAGTTGTGACATATCGTTGCTGGGGTTAGAGAACGTGTGCGCCATCGTGATGATGGCCTTGAAACGGGTATGAATCCGCTTCATCTCATATCGTTTCCCGTTGAATACAACACTGCACCCATCTAATTAGGGGAAGAGCCCCTTTTTCTACGGCCAACCACGGTGAAGTTTCAGTTAAGTACTTAAGCCTCTTTTTATAGATGTCGCTATGCAGAGCTCCACATCCCAGAAACATGCCAACCCCGACGAAATATCATATCACTTTGGACCACAATAGTGCATGGAAATTCAGACTACGGAGTAGCGCCAAGCATGCAGCCGGGCCGATTCCCCCACCTGCCGCTTGTGATACGGAAAGGAGCATTGACTTCAGCACGCCGCCCAAGACTCGTACAACTGGCGAGGAGCCCGTCTTCCGAGTGAGGGCTCTCACCCACTGTAGGCCTCAGCGGTGATGGCGATTCAAGAGTCCGGCCACCCCGGGCATGCTCAACTATCGAATTTCAAGATTGCCTGGCCTTCGGCAGGCATGCGATCCATCGCTTCCTGCAGCCGGGCTCGAATGGCTGTGGTCGTCGGATCCGTTACGGGCGTCTCCTCCAACACGTCATTCTGCATGTCGAACAGTTCGCCGCTGCGGTACAGTTTCCACCGTTGTGTGCGTACAAACACCCGGGGGAGTCCCCTTTCTGGGCGCGGCCAGTGATAGACGTAAATGATGTCTCGCGGGCTGCCGCGCTTCCCGTGCAGTTGGGGCAGGAAACTCTGACCATCCGTTGGAATCAAGGGCTCGACCCCCGTGGCATCGGCAATCGTGGGGACGAAGTCGGAGAACTCGACGAGGTCATCTGACACGTGGCCCGCCGGGACCGTGCCGGGTTGGTAGGCGAACAGGCCCACGCGGGTTCCAGCGTCGGTGGGCAGGGCTTTGCCGCCTGCAATAATCTGGTCGCCGAATCTTGAGGTAATGGATCTGGCGGTGCCGTTGTCGCCGGTTACGAGAATGAGCGTGTTGTCGGCGATGCCCAGCTCCTCGGCCTTCTCCACGATGCGACCGATGAGTTTGTCCATGTAGGACACCATGTCCGCAAAGTTCTGTTGTTTGTCGGTACTGCTCCGGTCGGCACTATCCGGCGTGGGCTCAAACGGAGAGTGCACCAGCGCCATGGGGTAATAGAGAAAAAAGGATTCGCCTTGGTATTCATCCATTCGATCAAGCAGAAACTGAGTGTAGATGTCCGGTCCATACACGTCCTCGCCAAACTGTCTTAAGGCGCCGTCGATGGTGATGGTGGGACCCCAGTACCTGCTGCCCATTCGGTCGACTTGCCAGAGAGCATGGCGTTCGAAGCCCATGTCTTGCGGAAGCGATCCCTTGGCGCGGATCATGTCCCCGTACTGTTCGGCCCCGTACAGCTGCCACTTGCCGGCGATGGCAGTGCGATAGCCAGCGTCCTGCAGCATATGTCCGAACGTCCGCTCGGTCTGTTTCAATATGGAGAACGAGACGTAATTCCGGACATTGCGCAGTCCGGTCATGATCTTTACGCGGCTGGGCGTACAGACAGGATTGGAGTAAGCATGGTTGAATCGCATGCCTTGGGCCGCCATGTTGTTCAGGACGGGCGTCTGGTAGGAAGTACCCCCGTATGCCTGGTAGGCCTCGTAGCCGATGTCATCAGCCATGATGAGGATGACGTTCGTCTTTGTGGCATTCAACCCTGCAAGTCCTGACTTGCAGGAAGAGGTGAAGAGCATGAGGCAAAGCGCGATGGCTACGGCCCCTACATGCTTGGCGTTGATTCTCATAGCTACCACAAAGCTCCTATCAAGCCGCGGTTTGTTCTGCATTGTATGTCCAGTGATAGGACGCATCACCAGACTCCCATATGCCTAATCCCAATATAGGAGAACCAACAGCCAACCGGTGCTCATTGATGCCCAAAAAGTGTTTACGGCCTCCCCCGTGTGCATATATTTCCTTGGACACTTTGAAGTCGGACTTAGTGAGTTGCAGTATCAGCTGATGGTGCGAAGCGCCAGCCTGCGTACCAGTTTCTACATCGTCATTCTGCTCGTTCCCTTCGAGCGTAGCGCGCTTTTGGACGCAGTGCTTCGGGCCTGAGTTCGCTTTGTCGAGCCTCTATTCCTGTCCTTTACCCGAAGTTAATCTACTCTAACTTGCTTGGGCGCGTTTTTGCGGAGTTGGATCGGCTGCGGATTCAACAAAGGGGGTGGGGTTTAGCGGGTCCTCGATGCCTTCCGGTGAGGGCGGTCCGCTAGGCTGACCACCGAGCGGCACTGCCCAAGCCGACTCCACATGGTCACGGTCGGCAGTGCTCATGTGCCAAATTCTTGCCGCCAACTCAAGCTAAAGGGCACTTACGAGATCACTCACTAGTCGGGTGGTCAACCCCTTTCGGGGCAGCTCCCGCGTACGCATGCGCCCGGTAAGGCAGTCCACCGCGTGCTCTTCCGTGCGGTCCCGCTCCAGTACCAGACTCGTGCGTTCCTGCTCGCAGTGCATCGTCATTGCCCGCGCGCCGGTCATGCCGGAACCCATTACGATAGCGTCACACGCCTTCTAGCGTGTAGGCTCGTGAACTAACGGGCGGTCTAGCAAGTTTGAGTTGTCGGCAAGTCGCCCGTTTGTGCGAAGGCGCTCAGCGCATTAGTTCAGCGAGTTGGTTGACGTAATGTAGCTCGCCTGGTTGGCTGGTCATGTACTTAGCGCTGATTGCTGTGGGAAAGCAGGATACCCAAAGCAATCCACAACGCCTGTTTTCTCTTACCTACACCCAAATGCCATGCAAACACTCTTGAACACTTTGAAGCTAACGAAGGTTGTGCGCCTGATCGCACCTGCGATGATATTCTTTGCCATTACGGCCCGGGCACAGGTTTCCCTGGACTCACCTATTCCGGTCGATAGCGCGGTCACAATCGGCCAACTCGATAATGGGCTCACGTATTATCTCCGAGAAAACAACGAGCCTGCCGGGCGTCTAGAGTTGCGCCTCGCGGTCAACGCTGGCAGTGTGCTTGAGGACGAGGACCAGCGGGGTCTTGCCCACTTTGTCGAACACATGCTATTCAACGGTACGCGCCGCTTTCCGAAGCAATCGCTGATTGCGTTTCTGCAACGCATCGGCATGGATATCGGCCCGGACATCAACGCCTACACCTCCTTTGACGAAACCGTCTATCTGTTGCAGGTGCCTACGGACAGCATGGCCGTGGTGCGTAGCGCCTTTCAGGTTCTGGAGGATTGGGCGGCCTACGCAACGCTCAGCGGCGAGGAAATCGACAACGAGCGTGGCGTCGTCATCGAGGAATGGCGGAGCGGACGTGGTGCAGCGGGCCGCATGAGGGATCAGGTACTGCCGGTGATCTTGGGGGATTCACGCTATGCAGAGCGCCTGCCCATCGGGGATACGCTGGTCCTTAAGCACAGCTCCTTCGAGTCAGTGCGGCGCTACTACCACACGTGGTACCGCCCAGACCTGATGGCGGTCACAGTTGTTGGGGACCTACCAGTAGAAATGATGGAGCAACTGGTGAATGAGCACTTTGGTGCCATCGCACCGGCATTGGACCCTGTTCCACGGCCTTCCTTTGGCGTGCCGCACCAAGCGGAGACGCGGTATAAGGTTGCTCGTGACTCCGAATATGCCTTCGGGCCTGAGCTGAGTATCAACTACCG
Organism: Rhodothermales bacterium; assembly: GCA_965218495.1. Taxonomy (GTDB): domain Bacteria; phylum Bacteroidota; class Rhodothermia; order Rhodothermales; family Bin80. The sequence continues at coordinate 4,329,375 of OZ244626.1, read as the reverse complement.
GCAGCCGCCCTTTGCCTTGGAGACTGTGGGCGACTATCGCCAGCGTCTCGTCGGCGAACTGGCCAGAAGAATGATATCGAGCCGCTTGGGCGAGATTGGCCAGGACGGAACTCGATCGCCATTCTTGTTTGCAAACGTTTTTCATTCAGAGCTCGTTCGGGACGTGCCAGTATTCCTGTTCAGTGCTTACACACCCGAAGACAGCGTGGTCGCGGCACTTCGGACCATCCTTACCGAGGCAGAGCGGGCCAAGCTGCATGGTTTTACAGCCGGGGAACTGTCGCGCGTGACTGTGTCAGTCATTCGGAAACACGAACGTGCCTTCAATGAGCGCGAAAACACGCCGTCGGCAACTTTTGCGTCGACGTACGTCAATCACTTCCTGAATAAACGTCCTATTCCCGGCCCGGTGCATGAACTCGACCTTGTGCAAGCATTCGTGCCCACCATTACGCTCGATGAGGTTAACGCTTCCCTGCGTGAGACGCTAAGCAGCACGGACCGTGTCGTTACGGCCAACATCCCAGACAAGCCTTCACTAGCGTGGATTACCGAGGATGTCTTGGCAGAGACGGTAGCGCGCTACACCGGCATGGACGTAGATCCGTACATTGACGAAACACTAGATGCGCCGCTTCTAGACGCAGCTCTCACGCCTGCCGCCATCGTCAGCGAAGGCAGTATCCCGGAACTCGGCGTCACCGAGATCACCCTGGACAACGGAATTCGAGTTGTGATGAAGTCGACCAACTTCAAGGCTGACGAGGTTCGATTTACCGCATTCAGCGAAGGCGGAAGTTCTCTCTATAGCGATGATGAGTACCATACGGCGGCATTTGCGGACGGAATTGTCTGGGCAAGCGGCGTTGGAGCATTCGGCAAGTCAGCACTTCGCAAAAAGCTCACCGGCAAGCGTGCGTCGGCGTCGGCATCAATCAGTGATTTATTTGAGGAGCTAAGGGGGCGGGCTTCTCCTCAAGATCTGGAAACCCTGTTCCAACTCATTCACCTTTACGCTACGCAGCCACGCGCCGACTCGTCTGGCTTCGTGTCTCATCTAAGCCTCAACCGCACGATGCTTGCAAGTCGGCAGAACTCGCCTTACGCAGCTTTTAGGGATACGCTCCGAACGACGCTCTATATGAATCACCCACGTAGCCGGCCACGCACGGTAGCAGACCTCGATGGGATAGGCATGCAGCGCGCCATGGCCATATACAAGGAGCGATTTGCAGACATGGATGATTTCATTTTCATCTTTGTTGGCGCCTTTGATACGGACACGCTTACTGCGCTGGCCCGGACGTACCTGGGCACGCTCCCCGCTACGGATCGTGAGGAAACATGGCGGGACGTAAGTCCAAACACGCCAGAAGGCACTGTCGTTAAGACAGTGAAAAAGGGCGAGGAGCCGCAGAGCGAGGTCAACATCACCTTCAATGGGCCCTATGAGGATTCGCGCCAAGCGCGCCACCACATGCAGTCCTTGGAAATGGTGCTCGACATTATGCTATTCGAAGAGTTGCGTGAGGCACTTGGTGGTGTCTATGGCGCGTCGGTGAGTGCCACCCCTCTAAGAAGACCTCGTGAGCGGTACGAATTCTCGATCAGTTTTGGCTGCGACCCGGAGCGCGCAGACGAGCTGACACGTGCCGTGTTTGACAAGATTGAAGTGATCAAGCGCGACGGCGTGCCCGAAGACTACGTTGGGCGCGTACAGGAGCAGCAGCGACAGAGCCGCGCCATTAGCTTGGAGAGTAATGACTTTTGGGCCAATGCGCTCCGCGATGCTTACTACCGCGACGGCTTGGAGAAGCCGCTGGACATCCTTCGCTATGACGAGCTGGTAGATGCACTGACCGCCGAATCCCTTCAGCAAGCCGCACGCACATGGCTCACGGAGCGCTACGTTCAAGTGACGCTCGTGCCAGAATAGCGTAAGCGAGGTGTCAGGGCATCTGCTCGCGAGCAGGGCAGCACGGTCTGGATCAGAGTCCCGATCGGCAGTAGTGTAACTCTAGCTTGAGTGGCCCCACTCTGCCATTTACACGCGTGATCAAGCGCATGCGTGGCCTGCGGCCTGCCAGCCTTGGCTCAGACCGGCTTCAGGTATGCGTTGGCGCCCAATTCCATAGTTGTAAGCCGGTACGCTTATGCGCGGCTACGAGAGTGTTCCGCACAGTCTTCTCGACCTCATCCAGTATTCGGGTGGGTCCGAGCCCCGAGGTTGAGCCGAAAAGGAATCTACCTCGGTCCCGGACTGGTGAGAATGTCGGCCGTTGACATGCAACCATTTGCCAGCCAGTCAGGCACTCCTGATGCCAACGCCTCAGGCTGTCTTGGGTGCACTTAGTGCCCATCGCCCCGTAAGGGCTATGGATATTTCATGCGTGAGGATTGCAGCCCCGGCCGGCGTGGCAGCGGACGATTCCATCACCGACGCACCGGATTCAGGCCAAGGACTGCAGAGATTGTTGCATCGCCGCGACGCGTTGTATGACCGGACTCGACCTTCGGTCAAGGAACGACGGAGCGGGTTAAGTGGCGTGTCTCCCGACGCGGTCCACCCATGGGGCTGCTAGCTCTCTGCCCTGGCGCGGGTAGTACGCGCTATACCGCATCGCGCGCGGAAGAATGTCCATGAGGTAGGGTTCTTTTTCGAAGAGGCGGCGCAGGATGGGTAGCAGCACGAGGTATACGAATGCGCAGGCACCGAGCACCAGCGGGTCAAGGCGCGAGGCGATGCCCATGCACACCATGATGAGAGCCAGGAGCAGGAACGCGTCCTGCGGCAGGCCCAAGAGCTGTGGCCGGCGCTGAAGCGAGTCATACACGGGTGCACGCGACAGGCGCTCGGCCGGAACCTGCATCAGAGCAGCGCCCCTTGAAACGCAAAGAACTCCGAAATCTGCGCGGCACCAAAGATGATGACTGCCCCGACGACTGTGCGGCCGAGGACTTCACCAGCACGACTGGCACGAGTGATCCACCACGCGATGCCACCGAGCACGATGATGAGAAGAAACGCGGCTGTAGCCAGGTCGCCAGTTAGGAGCGCGACAATCTTCTTCACCGTGCCGGTAGCGATTTCAACGCCACCAATGCCGCTGGCAGTGGCAAGGGCAGGCAAGAGGATGAGGCCTGCCGCCCCAAGAAACAATGCGTGGGGCAGCATCTTGAAGATATGATTCAGTGACCAGGTCATAGAGCCGAGGTTGTGTTAGCCCATTTTACCCATTCAACTATGCTGCGAGAGTCCCCCCGCTGTTACACTTCGGACAATTCGCCAGCGCGTGCGGTTGCCCAAAGGCCGGCGTGGATGTGTTTGGAAGATGTATGACGTAATAGCCTTAGATAGTGCACCGCGACTGGACAGTGGTGTGAGAGGGAGATGGGCCTCAAAAGACGAGCTGCTGCGTACGTTGAAATGGATGTCGTAACCGGGAGCACATGATATACGTACTCTGCCGTTATCCGATAATTATCCAGTATGACTCCACAGGGTCAGTGATCTATGCGCGGGGCACACCGGACTTGGGACGGATAAGTGCGCCACAGCTGGAAAGAATACCAACGGGCGGAGGATTTTTGCGCTAAGCGTGAGCGGCCGCACGGTCAATGGGCGTAGCGAAGTATACGGTGACGAGCTTGTTGTATACGTCTTATCTACGGATTCGTCCAGGGCGTTTGACTTCTACGATGCAGCAACAGGGGACTATAAGTCTTCCATTTCCTTGTCTGAGGTACCGCGCGGCTCCTACCCATCCTATGATCCCACACGCGAGCGCATCTGGCAAGCAGAGGATACGACGGTTGTGGTATATGCCGTGGATCGATAAGCGCGCTACCCTGGCAAACCCGCTACACGATCACCAGGCCTCTGCCCGGACTTCACCTAATGCCGAAATCAGTCACTCCGTAACGCGTGGTCTGCCGGCTTGCGGCTACCGCTCAGCTTTGCGCCGGCGCGCCTCCGGGGTTGGGGTTGCCGGGTAATCTCCGGGCCGTTCGGCCACCTGTACGTTTGCGGCAATGTCTTCCGTTCGTTCATGGCAACGGGGTTCGTCAGGGGTCCCGATTGGCGTAGCAATACGCAGGATTTCGGCAACTTCAAGTTCGGGCGTTACGTTTGATAATCGTAGGTGGCTACCGTGCATGTACAAATAGCACTTCCTAACAAGCTTGCATCTGCGCTGATCTTGCAACCGGTACCTGGGTGCCGGGTTGGCAGGGCTCTCCACTTCCCAGAAGACACCTGGTCGCCGGGTATCGCCCCGGTCTGGCCGGTGCTTCGCCCATTGACGGATCTATCCTCTTGGTCGCGTGCGAGGTTGTTGGTGCTGCTGCTAGCTGTTCTAGCGGTCGGGTGCACTTCTTCCGATGCACCACGCAGACACATTATTGATTCACCGTTAGTTCCTTTTGATGAACTATTTGCCTTGGAGGATACCGTCCGATTGGATCCGTCTATCGTGATTGGCATGATCATGTTCCTGGATTTCAATCAGGATGGGCACCTCCTGGTGTCCGATATGGTCACAAAGGACGTATACCGATTTTCGGCCTCTGGGGAGTATATGAGGACCTACTCGGTGCCTAAATGTCTGCCTGATGAAGAGGGAGTCGTCCCCTGGAGCTCGCGCTTCATCGATGGGGATCGAATCATGACTATGACCATGGGTGGACCGGTTGTAGTGTTTGACGCTGCTGGCAACTGCGTTGCCGCCAGCAGAAGCTTGCCGGACCGCTCCGCTGCCTTTTGTGCAAAAGATGATTCTATCCACGTGCTGACCATGGTCGGCCCCCCCCAGGGGCCTGTCGCTGTAGCGTACTCTACTACATTGGATCGGCTTGGCGAAACACGTGTGGAGAAGCCTGAATTCCGCCAACTTAACCTCGGGCGGCTTGGTTATCCGGGGCGCGCCTTTGAGTGCTTTGATGACGGGCCATACTACACGTATCTGGGAAGTGAGGACGCCAGACCCGTACGCACAAATGCTGAAATAGCACAGGTGCATCCCCCCTTTTTTGTGAAAAGGCCGCAGGACATCCGCCGAAACCTCACTCCACTGGAGGCACAAGCAGAGGTCCGGGCATATACCACGAACGATGCGGTTTTTGGGATTGATAGCCTAACGCGTATGGTAGTTTATGGCGGCTTGAGAGACAAATGGCATTCAGACACACAGAGATTCGTAGGCCTCGGTGTTGTGAGTAATGTCAGTCGGTTTCCTGCTCGCAGCACGCTGTCTCCTGTTACCCCAAAAGCAGCAGGCTACGGCTATTTCTATAGCGTGGGAGACAACGAATCGTTGCCTGATGGCGAGGTAGGCAACCCTGTTATCGTGCGGTACAGATTCATTCCACCCACGAATGCCGATGAGTAGCTGGTTTCGAACCTCCTTGTGGTTTGCACTGCCATTCTTGCTAGCGCTGGCAGCGCTCACCGGTATACGGGCATGGCTTGTGACGTCGAATCCACAACCATGCTTCACCTCTTCGGTCTCTTTACCAGATCACGCTGTAGCCAGCAACGATAGCGCTCTATGTTTCATTAATGCTGAACTCACCCCGCGATCGCGGGTTTTGCACGTGCCGGCCTAGGGTCCGGGAGCCTGTCAAGGCACCCAATAGGCAGGAAAGCCGGATAAAATGGGGAGCGGACAAAAGTAGTGCGCCAGGATCGCCCTGGATCGTGTAATTACGCGGCAACGCGTAATCTTCGCCGATTCTCGCGCCGAGTGCGTAAATGGCCCGCATACAGTCTGAGCAGTGCCTTGAAGTGTACTCCAATCGTTGGACAGAATTCCGACGAACTTAATATAGAGCACTGCCTGGGTTAAGGGTGTCTGTGGGACCCCCATCGGTCTTTTCGTGCTCAGCCGGGCACCCGGTCCCGCTACGGACCATCCTTAATTAAGGTGATTATATAGTTAACTGAAACCTTCTTCCTGATCGGCCGTATGAGGGGGTAAACCAGATCGGGGAAATCATGGCTGTTAAATCGGGGCCTGGGCGCAGTTATCGCAAGGGAATCAGCATGGTCAAACTGGCCGAAATGTTTCCGAATGAGGAGGCGGCCGTCCTGTGGTTCGAGGCTGTGATTTGGCCGGACGGTCGTGTGTGCCCGCGCTGCAAGGGCACAGACACGTATGCTGGCACACACAGGCAAATGTCGTACCGTTGCCGTCGGTGCAAGCGGTTCTTCTCGGTGCGCACAGGTACCGCATTGGCCAGTAGCAGGCTGCCGTTGAAGAAGTGGGTATGGGCCATTTATCTTGAAATGACTTCCCTGAAGGGCGTCTCCAGCATGAAGCTCCACCGCGACCTGGATGTGACGCAGACTACGGCCTGGTTCATGTTGCAGCGCGTACGGGCCGCCTTTGCGCCACTGCTGGCTGCTGCGTTCGAGGGACCGGTGGAGGCCGACGAAACGTACGTGGGAGGCTTGGAGAAAAACAAGCACGAGCACAGGAAGCAGAAAGCCGGACGCGGGTGCGTCAGGCTAACTGACGCAGTACAGCGGGTGAAAGTCCCGTGTCATGAAAGTTTAACCAACTGCATGTCTCCGCGAGCCGTGCGTTGTCCCTCGTGAGGGTGACAGCGAAGCGTCGGTAGCGGCACGTGTGGCCAGGGCTAATGAGCACCGAAAAAGCTATTGTCCGGGATGCCGAGACTTTCCGTATGGTCGAAGGCAACATCTGCTCCACCGCTATGGTGAGGAGGAGCGGAGTCCCGCGGTGTCCGAGAACCCAGGGACGCACGTACGTACTGTGTCGGGACCTGAGAGGTCTCCTTGCTGCCCAGCGCTTCGGGCGGGGCCGCCAAAGTCAAGGCGAAAGCCGAGCGGAGGATGCACGGCAGGGAGAAGTCAGATGCGATGATAAGGTGTGCTGGGCAGCGCCCAGATCAGGTGGGTTCAAATCCCACTGGCGCCCGGATAGGGGGTGCCATATCCAAAGACGGGGGTAATGCCTCGTCGGCCGGGATGTACCGATAAGCAAAGGTCTAAACGGGCACCGAGTTGGAAACGACGGAAACAGCCAAGACAGGCGCTAAGTCGGGACATTGTCGCGAGACAACCGGAGGGCAGGGTGTCCACCGCGAGGTGGAATCTGAAGGGCTTGAGGAGCAGTACCGGGCCGTAGTCAAGGGGGCGACCCCATGGACGAATCGGTCGGCCAAAGACGGGGCAAGGTCGAGCCGGCCTTATTGCGGCGAAGGCGTTCTTATCCACCCGTCGAATCAAGGTGTGTGCGAACGGCACGGTACGGAAGATCTGGTTGTGGTGCGCCAGGCTAACTGGTGCTTTATAGGGGGTGCAAGTCCCCCGTTGCGAAAGACTAACCATCTACGCATCCCCTCGAGCCGTGCGTTTGTTCCCGTGAGGGTGCAGACGAAGCGTCGGCAGAGGCGCGTGTGGGCGGGGCTAATGAGCACCGAAAGAATCATTGTTCGGGATGCCGAGGCTTTCACATCGGTCGAAGGCAATACCTTCTTCGCCGCTAGCGGTGAGGCGCAGGAGGGTCCCGCGGTGTCTAAGAACCCAGGCACGCACGTATGTAATGCACCGGGACCTGGGAGGTCTCTCCATTGCCCAACCCCTCGGGGAGGGCCGCCAAAGCGTAGGCTAAATGCTGATCAGAGGATGCACGGTGGAGAGAAATCAGACGCGATGATAGTAGCTTTGAAGCCGGCGAACAAAGCGTGGGTGCCCACGTGGCGGAGCTGGTGGAGCGAAGCGTCGCGCCCAAGGGGAAATCGCGAAGCCCTGCACGTACCGGACACAGAGCCGGATTCTGCGTGTCCCATGGGGTGGACCGGTTACGGCTGCGGGTCGGCTTGCCGACTTGCTAACGTCATGCGCGCTGGCGCTACCCAAGGGAGGAGCCGGATGCGTTAGCGCGCACGTCCGGATCTGTGCGGGGCCCCCGGGGAAATCCGGGGGCTACCGCGATACCCCAGGAGGGCTCGTCACGTTCCCGGGTGGCACCGGGATAACAGCCCCTATAACCCGTAAGGGGAAGTGGGAACGGATGCGTGGCGAGTCGTCGGACGACTGCATAGTACCACAAGCCCGTCGAAAGTCGGGTGACCGCGCAAGCGGCGACCGGGTGGGTCGGGGAAGGCGGTCGGCAAAGGTGGTTTGGAATGGAGAGATTGCGATCAGCGAGTAAAGTCGATGAGGTGGAACAGTTCCTTTAGTGAAAGACCCGTACATCATCGGCTGAGGAGACTGTCGCATTGGGCACAATCCAACAGGGGAGAGGAAGGTCTACACCACAGTGGAGTACGGCCATGTACGATTGATTCCACTGGAACCTTCCTTGAACCCTCGACGAGACACCTTTGTGAAAGCGGCTTACGGGAAAACCGTACGAGCCGTTTGAGCGGCGGACGGAGGTTAGCCCTTCGGGGCGCCTCCTCCGACCCGACAGCTATGAAGCCGGCGAACAAAGCGTGGGTGCCCACGTGGCGGAGCTAGTGGAGCAAAGCGTCGCACCCAAGGGGAAACCGCGAAGCCCTGCACGTACCGGACGCTGAGCCGGATTTTGCGTGCCCCATGGGGTGGATCGGTTACGGCTGCGGGTCGGCTTGCCGACTTGCTAACGTCATGCGCGACAGCGCGACCCAAGGGAGGAGCCGGATGCGTTAGCGCGCACGTCCGGATCTGTCCGGGGCCCCTGGGGAAACCCGGGGGCTACCGGTGTGCCAGGCATGGTCAACAGCTTGGAGGTGAAAGTCCTCTATCCAGCCAGATGGCGGCGAAGGATTAGCGAAGCGCAAGGGCGTCGCCGCGAGGCGGGGTCTGAAGGAAGCGTGTAGCAAACCCGCGACCTGATGAACAAGAACCGAATACGAGGCCTACCCGATCGGACGAGCGAGCCGGTTATCGCAAAGTCCGCGTCATCTATGCGTCGGGGTGGTACATTCGGCAGGTGTGCGGGGAAGGCGGTTGGTCTTACCCTGGGAGATCTGCGTTGTGTCCGGCCAAGCCGGACTGAACGTGTCGCAAGGCATGTGATCGCAACGCAGAAGTCAGCAGAGGGTGCGCCAGGCTAACTGGCAGGATATAGCGGGTGAAAGTCCCGTGTTATGAAGCTTAAACCAGGTACATATCTCCGCGAGCCGTGCGTGGTCATCCGTGAGGGTGGGCGCGAAGCGTCGGTAGCGGTACGTGTGGCCAGGGACATTGAGCACCGAAAGAGACATTATCTGGGTCGCCGAGGTTTTCCTCTATGCCGAAGGCAACATGTTCGTCCTCGCTATGGTGAGAGGGCGGACAGGCCCACGGTGTCCGAGACCCCATGGACGCACGCAAGTATCCTGTCGGGACCTGGGAGGTCTCTCCACTACCTACCCCTTCGGGGAAGGTCGCCAAAGCGTAGGCTAAATGCTGATCGGAGGACGTACGGTGGAGAGAAGTCAGATGCGACGATACAGTGTGCTGGGCAGCGCCCAGATCAGGTGGGTTCAAATCCCACTGGCACCCGGATAGGGGGTGCCATATCCAAAGACGGGGGTAATGCCTCGTCGGCCGGGATGTACCGATAAGCAAAGGTCTAAACGGGCACCGAGTTGGAAACGACGGAAACAGCCAAGACAGGCGCTAAGTCGGGACATTGTCGCGAGACAACCGGAGGGCAGGGTGTCCACCGCGAGGTGGAATCTGAAGGGCTTGAGGAGCAGTACCGGGCCGTAGTCAAGGGGGCGACCCCACGGACGAATCGGTCGGCCAAAGACGGGGCAAGGTCGAGCCGGCTGTATTTCGGCGAAGGCGTTCTTATCCACCCGTCGAACCAAGGTGTGTGCGAACGGCACGGTACGGAAGATCTGGACGTAACCCCAGGAGGGCTCGTCACGTTCCCGGGTGGCACCGGGATAACAGCCCCTATAACCCGAAAGGGGAAGTGGGAACGGATGCGTGGCGAGTCGTCGGACGACTGCATAGTACCACAAGCCCGTCGAAAGTCGGGTGACCGCGCAAGCGGCGGCCGGGTGGGTCGGGGAAGGCAGTCGGCAAAGGTGGTTTGGAATGGAGAGATTGCGATCAGCGAGTAAAGTCGATGAGGTGGAACAGTTCCTTTAGTGAAAGACCCGTACATCATCGGCTGAGGAGACTGTCGCATTGGGCACAATCCAACAGGGGAGAGGAAGGTCTACACCACAGTGGAGTACGGCCATGTACGATTGATTCCACTGAAACCTTCCTTGAACCCTCCACGAGACACCTTTGTGAAAGCGGCTTACGGGAAAACCGTACGAGCCGTTTGAGCGGCGGACGGAGGTTAGCCCTTCGGGGCGCCTCCTCCGACCCGACAGCTATGAAGCCGGCGAACAAAGCGGGGGTGCCCTCGTGGCGGAGTCAGTGGAGCGAAGCGTCGCACCCAAGGGGAAATCGTGAAGTTTCACACGTACCGGACACAGCGTCGGATACTGCGTGTCACAGGGGACGGATCGGTTACGGCTGCGGGTCGGTTTGCCGACCTGCTAACGTCATGCGCGACGGCGCGACCCAAGGGAGGAGCCGGATGCGTTAACGCGCACGTCCGGATCTGTGCGGGGCCCCCGGGAAATCCGGGGGCTACCGCGATGCAAAGTAGTCGGCACAGCTGACGAAGGCCCGAACAATGGACAGGGGTAGTAGGACGGGAAGCTCATGCGACCAATGCGGCAGAATATCCAGCTAACGCTGCCTTTCACGTGGGACAGCCCCGGTGAATCCGGTGGAGCCCATGAGGAAGGGACCGAAGTTCGCGCGGCGCAACCCGAACCCGAACTCCCGGCACGCTCGGCCTGGTGGCCTTGGCACCCAAGCCGGTTCGCTCAAGTCCATTGAACCGCCGTGTACGGACCCGTACGCACGGTGGTGTGGGAGGGTGGGGGCCGTGAGGCCCCTCCCTATCCCGATGGATGCCGGTAGGCAAGACGGCGGTGGCCGGCCTGAAGGACCGTGCAAGCGGGCAGATTCGGGCCGAAGTGGTGGAGAGCACGGACGCAGCGACCTTACAGCAGTTCGTCTACGATAACACCGAGATCGGCACAACCATCTACACCGACGAGGCGCACGCCTACAAGGGCATGATTGGGATGCAGCACGAAACCGTCAAGCACTCGGTCGGCGAGTGGGTCAACGGCATGGCGCACACGAACGGGCTGGAATCATTCTGGAGGAGCATGTTCAAGCGGGCGTATCATGGTACGTACCACCACTTGAGCAAGAAGCACTTGCAACGCTACGTGCACCAGTTTGCGGGCAAGCACAACGTTCGCACAATGGATACGCTGGAGCAAATGCAGCACGTCGTGGCCGGTATGGTGGGCAAACGGCTCATGTACAAGACGCTGACAGCGTAGCATAGTGCACCAACCAAGTGGATCAATCAATACGGAAACAGGGCACTGAAATGACAAAAGACGACCGGCAGGAGCGCAAGCGTAAGCGCTTGCAGGACACGTGGGATAACACGCCAGCGGCGAATCCGCGCTACGGCGGGCTAACGATACTGGAAGCTACACGGCAGTTTTTGAAGGGCGGCAAGCGGGAGGCACCGAAGGCCAAGCCCGCCGCGCAGGCCGAAGCAAGTTTCAGTTAAATATATAATCGCCTTAATTAAGAACATCGTGGCGTGCAGGTTGCGGTTGCCGTTCGGATTCGCGCCGGCGCGGCAACGGGGTTCGTTATGGGTTCCGATTGGGGCATAAACGCACAGAATTGTGCGCCGTCAACTGGCAACTTCAGGCCCGGGAGTTACGGTCGATAATTGACATTACAGGAAATGTTTTACGCCTCGACAAACCGAATTGAATGACCGGCAGGGCACTCTGCACGCCGCCTGAGATCACCGCACATAAACATGGACGGAGCGGCTTAAATTGCCCCTCGCGCGAGGGGATAGTAGAAAGTTGTTGCAACAATGTTGGAGATTGACTCGTTAGTAACTTATGTTTGCCAACAACAAAACCCGTCGGACCGCCACCCAGACAGGGATTCCCGGCGCCGACTATCGTAACCCCAAGGACGCCTCGAGCGTCCTTGTATATTTATGGGGGATTGAGTGACGGGGGAGGCATTGCATCCAAGGCCGCGCTACCGCGTCCAGGTATTCGTCGCAGTATACACGGTCATAAAACCGGCCCAGTGTGACGTGCTGCTCGAGGAGCGGATTCACTCGCGCGATGGTTGCTTTGCGCGAAATTGTTCGCCCGGCCCAACCTTTTTGGCTCTTCCCCATTTTAGATGGGTACAGCGTTTCATTCAACGGGAAACGATATGAGATGATGCGGATTCATACCCGTTTCTTATCTGTTTCAAGGCCATCATCACGATGGCGCACACGTTCTCTAACCCCAGCAACGATATGTCACAACTAAAGACTGATGATATAGGTTGCCTCTTGGGCATCCAGGCTCCCTGGAAGGTTTCCGAGGTGACGTTTGCGCATGAGGCGCAAGAAGTCCGGATTCATGTAGTTTGCGAGGACGGCCATCAGCTGCCTTGTCTGGAGTGCGGCTTGGCGTGTCCGGGCTACGACCACCGTTCTCGGCAATGGCGTCACCTGGATTTGTGCGAGTATCGCACGATGGTGGTTGCGCAACTTCCCCGCGTGGAATGTTCGGAGCATGGAGTGCGCACCGTGTCGATTCCGTGGGCGGAACCTATGTCACGGTTCACTGCAGGGTTTGAGGCGCTGGTGATTGATTGGCTGCAGGAGGCGAGTGTGTCGGCGGTGTCCCGTCTGATGGGGGTGAGCTGGAATGCGATAGACGGGATCATGCAGCGCGCGGTGCAACGCGGCCTTGCGCGGAGGAAGGAACGGGATGTTGCCCATATTGGCGTGGATGAGACCTCTTTTCGCAAGCGTCATGCGTATGTCACCATTGTTTCGGATGCGAAGGCGGGTACGGTGCTGCATGTGGGCGAAGACCGTAAGAAAGAAACACTTACGCGTTGGTATGCTGGGCTCACTTTGGAGCAGCTGGAGGGCATCGAGAGTGTCAGCATGGACATGTGGCCGGCCTACATCAACGCCACGCTGGAGCATGTGCCAGAGGCGCAACGGAAGGTGGCCTTTGACAAATTCCACGTAGTGAAATGTCTGGGAGCTGCCGTGGACAAGGTTCGGCGCCAGGAGCACCGGGCATTGATGAAGGAAGGCCTGGAAGACCTCAAGGGAACCAAGTATGATTGGTTGACTCACCCGGCCAACATGTCTGCTAAGCAGAAGGCGCGCTTCCAGCAGTTGCGTACCAGCACGTTGAAGACGGCCCGCGCGTGGGCTATCAAGGAAATGGCCCTGCAGTTGTGGCATTATGTCCACCGCACATGGGCGCGCAAGGGTTGGGAGCGATGGTTGTCGTGGGCCATGCGGTGTCGGCTGGAACCTGTCAAGGCAGCCGCCAGAACCATCAAGAAACACCTGTGGGGTATCCTCAATGCGATCATCCTGAAGGTGAGCAATGGCCCTGCGGAGGGCATCAACAGCAGGATCAAAACAATCAAAGTGCGCAGCAGGGGCTTCCGCAACAAACGGCGGTTTGCCAACGCCATTTACTTTCACCTCGGAGGCCTGGATCTATACCCCGCAGCGTCCGCAGGTGAGTTTACCCACTAAAAAAGGGGTAGAGCCACCTTTTTAAGGAGCAGGGACTGGAGTTTTGGGACTTATACGCTTAAGTGGACAGCGCACAATTCCGCGCCGTGGCCGGAATGAGCGGCCAGCGGTACGGCTCTTGACGGCTACGCCGCCTCCGCCCTACACAACGGGCCTCTCGCCCAGCCCAGAAGGCGCAACGCCTTGGAGCGGATGTTCAGTTCCGCATTAACGTCCCGGTCGTTTCCGGCCGGCAGGGCCGTCAGCCACCCGTACAGAGCGTAGAATTACGACGATTTCTTGCCGCCCTCATAGGCCCGCCGGCAGACCACTATAGCCTCCTTCCTCAACCCGATAAGGGGGCGTAACATTGCTTCCAGCTTCTCCCGCTTGGACTTGCGAATCCGCAGGACCCGGTATGTGAACGTGCGTGTTACAGTCATATGAACACGGATGCCATGCGGGACTTCCTGCACGAAATATGCAGTCATAGTAGCTTTGGCATATAAGTCGACTTATTTTCACCCCCGACGTCTATGGTGGATTCCCAAGGTGACGATTTTCGGTTTGGCGGCACCTTTCTGGAAGATCGTCGGCTGATGACACGGTTAATCAAGGTGAAACGACGGGTAATCATCAACTGATACCCGCTTACAATCGCACACACTTGTTATTGTGGGAAATCCATTGATGGAGGTACGTGAATGGCAGCACTCATAAAAGAGGGAGACGGGAGAGCACCTTTGGCTTGCTTGCCTCTCCTGGCAGTTCTCGCCTTGCTGGCTATGGGGCTGAGCTTTACTGCACACGCGCAGGAAGGCGGAAGCGCAGAGCCTGCCTGGCAGCCCCAAGTCGTAATCGTTCAGTTTGAAGCGGGCGTCCGTATTGCCGAGGGGGCTACCAAAACGGGGCTTCAGGTCTTCGATGGCCGGGCCACGCAGTACCAGGTATACCAGATCAAGCGCGCCTTTCCATTTTTAGATCATGTACGGCCGACTCCGAATACCGCCCGGAACCTGGAGGCCCTTCGCCGCACCTATTATGTGCGGTATCACGCCATTGTCGGCCCTCGGAAAGTGGCCAGGACGCTGAGCGCGGCTGATGGGGTGGTCTATGCAGAGCCGGTCCCCATCTACCGTTTTCTTGAATCAGGCCTCCGATGTCCCACGGAGCCTAAAGACTCGTTATTTAGCGAGCAGACGTATCTGCGGCACATGCGCCTGCCGGAGGCCTGGGACGAAGTCAAAGGGATGGATGGCAATCCGCCGGTCGTGATTGCAATTGTGGACGGGGGTGGCGATTGGCGGCATGAGGATCTTGTAGCCAACGTTTGGACCAACGCGGATGAGAGACTCGATAACGACATTGATGACGATAACAACGGCTTCATTGATGATGTGCATGGGGTGAATTTTGCCAATGGTGATGACCAAGACAACGACCCGACCGGGTTACCAGCCACCCCCTTAAGCGCCTGGCATGGCACAGCCGTTGCAGGCGTGGCGAGCGCCGTAAGTGATAATGCTACCGGCATCGCCGGTACGGCCTGGAATGCCCAGCTTATGCACATCAACGCGGCGTGTCCTACGGAGGAAGCTCCTTGCTATGGCTATGAGGGTGTGCTGTATGCTGCCTTAAACGGGGCAGACATCATTAACGCAAGCTGGGGTTTCCCGGAAGGCGAGGCAGGAATTCCCCAGCACGTTGATCAAATTCTTAACCTGGTTACGGAAATGGGGGCACTGGTAGTAGCGGCTCTCGGGAACACTCTTCGGAATTTCGACAATCCCCCCTTATTTCCGGCCATTCATCCGCGAGTGCTTTCTGCAGGAGCAACTCTGAAGGATTCACGCATCAAGGCATGGTTTTCCAGCTTTGGGCGAACAGCAGACGTTTTTGCACCCGGGGGTCTCCATCAATGCCACCGAAACGAGCGGCGGATACACTCAAGCTGATGGAACGTCGTTTTCATCCCCTTTGGTGGCTGGTGTGGCTGCGCTGGTGAAGACCAAGTTTCCACATATCAGTACGGACGAGCTTCGGGAGCAGGTGCGGATGGCGAGCGAGAACATCGATGCCCAGAATCCGAATTTCGCAGGTCTTTTGGGACGCGGGTATGTGAATGCCTTCGCTGCGGTGCAGGTACCGAACCGCCGGCTGTCCGTGTTAAGCGCTGGTCTTGGGCAGACAGTGACGGCGATGGCCATATTGCTTCAGGCGATCACGTGGCGGTGACGGTGATGTTCGTCAACCTTCTCGCCGACGCGCAGCAGTTGGTGGTCGGCTTGATGCCTGAGGAGCCCTACACATTCATTGATATGGCGGTGCCTGAGGTACTGGTTGGCGCGCTGAACAGCGGCGACTCTACTGAGGTTACATTCGGATTCACAGTGACCTCGGATGCCCTGCAGAATCGGAGGATGCGATTCTTCACGCGAATTCGTGAAGGAAATCTGGCGGACACACCGGACAGGCTGAATCTTGTCATCAACAGAGCGCTTGCGCCCATCTATGCCGGGTTGAGCGCTCTGTACGAGGCTACCAACGGCGACAACTGGGTAGACAATACGAATTGGGGTACCACCGGCGTGCCTACGGTAGAAGAGTTGCTACAGTGGCATGGCATTACTTCAGCAGACGGCTGGCCTCTGGGGCTGAACCTGCCAATCAATAATCTACGCGGACCATTGCCGGTTGAGATCGGCAACCTCTCCTCTCTGGAGAGGCTGAACCTAGGATATAATTCGCTCACGGGAACCCTTCCTCCCGAGCTGGGCAATCTCTCTCAAATACGGGAGCTGGGGCTGAATTTCAATTCGCTTTCTGGCGGGATTCCTCCAGAATTAGGGAACCTCTCGGAACTGACCCACCTGCGGCTGAATGATAATTCTTTTACGGAGAAGTTGCCGAGGAGCTTTATGCAGCTGACCAATCTGGCAGTTTTGAGATTTGGCGGCCAGGCACTCTGCGCACCGCAAGACGCTGCCTTTCAGACGTGGCTAAGCGGTCTTGCACTATGGGATGGCGACACTTGCAGCGGCGTCTTTGTTACTACCGGAACTTTTGACGATCAAGTGTACGAGCAGGGCGTGGCTATCACGGACCTTGTCCTTCCCGTAGCATCCGGCGGCACTACTCCCTATACGTATTCGCTCGCACCGGCCCTGCCAGCCGGACTGTCGTTTGATTCGAGTACTCGCACGCTGAGCGGTACACCGAGTAGCGTTGCAGCTCCCGCAACGTATACGTATAGAGTGACGGACGCGTCAACGGCGTCGGATTCTCTGCAGTTTACGGTAGAAGTGATGGGGCCGGTATCACGCGAAGAAGTGGACGAGTTGCCAAGCGATCTAGCCATGCACGGCAACTACCCGAATCCATTCACCGGTTTCACGACCTTCCTATTTGATCTGAAGGAACCTGCAGAAGTAACGGTAACGGTGATGGATATGTTAGGCCGAGTAATACTGGAGACGGGTGCTGCACGCTTCGGTGGCGGGCGAGGCCACAGATTGGCAATCAGTGGCTCGGCTCTGCCGGCTGGTGCCTATGTGTATCGGTTTGTGGCGCGCACCCAGCATGGGAAGGTCTCAGAAACAGGTACCATGTTGCACGTCAAATAGTGGGATTTCTGGTCTACGCGTTCCTGTGGACTCACAAACAGCTCTGGAGCCTGCTAAGACGGGGCAACGGGTCGCCTGAATTTAAGGAGTTGCCTACGTGTGTTGTCAACGCCTACGGCATCTAGCGCGTGCTTTTAGTTCAAACGCATCCCGTTGAAACCGGTGATTTCTAGAGTGCATTGCAGAGCAAGGCCCCGGCAGTCAGGACATCGACCTGGCTGCCGCTCTCATTCAAGCTTCTCCGAAACCGGTCCTTGCCGTAGCTCTACAGGTGCTCTATGACTCCTAGCGGATGACCTTGGTCGCGGGTTCGCGCCCGCTCGGCTCCTGTTACGTCCTGGCGCCCCGCCGCCAGTGCCAGCACCAAATCGTCCCGCAGACGGTTGTGATCGTTCAGGTCTTCGTAGCCCATGCATAGCGCGAAGATTCGCTGCGCTAGCATCGCTGGCACGGAGTACTCCACTCTGCTGGGCTCCCGATAGTCCGCACAGCACGCGGCCAGGCGACCTATGACGTTGAACTTCTGCTCCACCTCTCAGAAGAGCAACGAACCGCCGTCCGAAGACATGCGACCGCCGTCGACCTTTCCGACTACCTTGCGTTACCCCTCACTCTCGAAGACGAGCGTCTCATCAAAGCAGTCTGCTTGCACCGCCGTAAGCGTAATAGTGATGCCTATACCGTAAGGTATCAAATACTTACGACCGACAAAAGATCCTGCCTTCAACCAGCTGGTGAACTATGCGGGCTAGGAATAGGGTAAGTGGCGGCCCTTTGAAGATGTGATTCAGAGAGCGGGCCATGGAGCCACGGAACTGTAGAGCATATTGTACTTCGAACACTCTGATTGGCACGCAAGCTCCTACGAGTTAAGCAATTCGACGGCACCCGTGGTAGAATAGCTGCTGCGCATGAAGTGGTTGTGCTGGACCGGCTTGCGAATCCAGAAAATATCAAGGAGACTTCCACGGGGGCAGCCATACCTCAAAGTCCTCGCCGAGGCCCGGGGAGCGGCCATATTCCTCGTTGAACACTTTGGACGCCAGCTTTTTAAGCCACGTTACCTTGGATTTGGAGTTCACGCCCGTCTTGACATAGATGCTGCCGTCAAGAATCGGCGCCCAGTCATTCGGATACTTTTCGGTAGGCCGCTCCCTGAATCCATTGATTCTTTCCGGCAAGTCTTTCAGGCCCCCGTTCCAGCTGATCAGCCACTCCACTACCGCAGCCTGGACTTTGGCGGCGCTATTTTCCACATTCCAGTCACCCCATCTACGGGCGTTCTGGTCCCATACTCGCCACGCGCGCTTTAGCTTACTACAAACCAGTTTATGATCATCCTCCATTTTAAGTTCGGGCGTATCCCACCGAATCCGCCTGGGCCTATGTCCATCATTGCCATTGCCAGCTCCAGTATTGCCATTGCCTGGCTGCGGGCTTGTTGAGTCTATTGGCTTGGCGTGGCGCACGTTCCACGCCATCTCCAAAATGCCGAGTTCGGAAGGCGTCGGTGTCGGTTTCTTTATTCCCAACTCCTTCCATAGCCGCTGAAGCATGGCAGCCGTTAGTGACTTCTCCGGTGAATTCCACCAAGAGCGAAGCCGCTCGGTGTATTCATAGCGCCTCGCTGTGTCGTGCAGAGCCGTCGGGTTGGGGTCATCGAATTGGTCCATCACCAGATCCAGCCAGTCCAGTACGTGCGGAGTTAGCCAGTCCTTATCACCAACGTTAAATTTGACAAACGGTACACTGCTCACATCATTTTCGTAGTCCCGGCAAAACCAATACCACTTCATGCCATTTGTCCAAGCGCCGACGCGACAGGTGGAACCCAGCCCGAGGACATACCGCTTTAGTTGGCTCGGCGGAAGTGCGTCCTCGATACTTGCGCTCGTGGGCTTGACTTCTATTACGATGATTGGCTCGCCTTTCTTGTTCAGAAGGGCATAATCCACTTTATCATTGGGAGGAACTGGGAATTCAGCATAAACCCGGGCCTTACCCTTCCAAAGGGGCCAGCCAATCAATTCTAAGAATGGATCTATGAGAAGTGTTCGTGTTTCTTTCTCCGGCTTACTCGCCGCGTCAATTTGTGGCAGCGAGATGTCCACTTGGGACGAAAAGAAGCCTTCCAACTTCGCACGAAGCTGCTTGAGTTTCGCAGCTTGGCCGTCACGTGCCTGCATGCTTTGCGTGCTGTATTGTGTGCGCGAAAGTTAAGAAATCCGAACACGTTGCGCACTGCCAGTGTCCGTTATTTGGTCCTCTGTCAGGGCAGAGGCAGCGCTACCGAGACATTGCGGTGCCCGGGGCTGCCCGCATTGAATTGCTAGCACCGCCAATGGTACCTTCAGTGCCGGAAAGCCATTGAAGTCGCTCAGCACACGATGCCAACGATCGGAACGGAAGCCGCGCCCCTACGCGTAGCTATCGTAGGGGCGGGGCCCGCGGGGTTCTACGCGGCCGGGCACCTCCTTAAGCAGAAGTCCTGCTGCGTAGAGGTGGACATGTACGACAAGCTGCCTACGCCTTTCGGATTGGTTCGCTGCGGCGTGGCCCCCGACCACCAGAAGATCAAGAACGTTACCCGCGTCTATACCAAGACCGCAGCGCATCCGGGGTTTCGGTTTTTCGGCAATGTCGAGTACGGGCGCCACGTTTCCCTGGATCAGCTGAAGGCGCACTATCACCAGATCTATTTTTCTACTGGCGCGCAGGTCGATCGGCGCCTGAACATTCCGGGCGAAGACCTCGGCCGCAGCTACTCCGCAACAGACTTTGTTGCCTGGTACAACGGCCACCCCGAATACAGACACCTGGAGTTCGATCTCTCCAAAGAGAGCGTGGCCGTTGTCGGCGTCGGCAACGTGGCTGTCGACGTCTGTCGCATCCTCTGTCGGACCATGGAGGAACTCGCCGTAACGGATATCGCTGACTACGCACTGGAAGCTCTCCGCGAAAGCAAAATCCGCGAAGTGTACATGCTGGGCCGCCGCGGCCCGGCGCAGGCAGCGTTTACCAACCCGGAAGCCAAAGAGCTAGGCCTGCTCCCTGGTGCGGACATTCATGTGCCGCTGGCAGAAGCAACGCTCGACGCATGCACGGTCGCGGCCCTGGGAGACAAGCTCGACCGCGCGACAACGAAAAAGATCGGCATGATCCAGGAGTACTCGACGCGTACGCGGACCGGCAAGTACAAGCTGCTGACCATCCGCTTCCTGGTCTCGCCCGTCATGCTGCACGACGATGGCACGGGCCACGTGGGCGGGGTGAGCCTGGTAAAGAACGAGCTATACGCCGCTGGCGGCGGGCGACTCAGGCCACGCGCAACGGGAGTATTCGAGGAGCTGCCGGCGGAGATAGTCTTCCGATCGGTAGGGTATCGCGGCGTCGCACTGCCGGGCCTGCCCTTCAATGACGCTTGGGGCGTGGTGCACAGTGAACAGGGACGCGTGATAGACCCGGAGATTAACAGCCCCGTGATCGGCATCTACGTCGGCGGCTGGATTAAGCGCGGCCCCACCGGGGTCATCGGAACCAACAAGTCCGATGCCCTGGAAAGCGTCAATTCCATGATGGAGGACCTGTTCAATGATTGCTGCCTGGATGCCCAGGCGCCCAGCGCCGAAGCTGCAGAAAAGATGGTTCGTGCCTGTCAGCCCGACTACGTGTCGTGGGAAGACTGGGAGCGCGTCAATGACCTGGAAATCGCTCGCGGCAAGCCGGCCGGCCGGCCACGGGTAAAGTTCATCGATACCAGCGAAGTCCTCGCAGCGCTGGGTCGCTGCTGAGCCGGTCACCGCGAGCCGCGCTCTTGGTCCATGCTGTTGTTCAGCCTGGCCAGGCGCAGCAAAAGGACTTCAAGCTCATCGAAGTAGGCATCCGCGTTCATGGTGGCCTTGCGCGACTTTAGCGCGGCGATCTCGCGTTCTATCGCTTCCTTGTTTTGCTGCATGGCGGTCAGCATCTCCGTGGCGCCTTCCAGCGATGGCCGGCGGAGGAAGGTCACGGCGGCCAGGTGCCCGTCAGGACTGTCGCGGAGCTCCTCCAAACGGGAGCCTTCACCATCGCCTGTGTCGTCAATCAGCGCGTGTTCGGTGGCCAGATGGCCGTTTTCCTCATAATGACCCGCCGTCTGCAGGGCAGCGTAGTTGTATACCTCCAAGACGGACAGGCTGCCGTCACGATCCAGGTCGGCAGACGGGTTGGCGAGCGCTTCTACCAGAAAGCGCGGAAAGATCGTTTGGTTGCGCTGGGTGCCGCTGCGCGTAGCCGTGATCACGATGCGCTCCGGCGCGCTTAGCGCAGCGACGAATGGCCCACTCGCGCTGGCGGTGTTGATAAATACTATGCGCCCCGCACGCAGCGAGTTGATCATCTGCGCATAGTCGGCGCTGGAAAGGTCCCGGCGTGAGATATTCAGCATGGCATGCGTGCCGTCAAAGCTACCATGACCAAACAGCAGCACGTAGACTTGGTCTTGTAGTGTGACGCGGTTTGCAAGCGCGGTGAAGGCGGTGCGAATGTTTTCCGCATTCGCAACGCCGTCCACGATGGATTCTGCGGCGGTCGCCGGCTCTGCGAGCACTGTGACGTCGCCGTCTTCCAAGCCTAGCGGGCCGACAAAGGCCGCGTGCGCATCGAAGAGGTGCTGCCGAATCGCGCTGGTGTACTCAGGCGATCCGCCCAGCCCGCCAATAAGCACGGCGTATTGGGCCTGCGCTACGCACGGTAGCGGCGATAGCGCTGCCGCGAGTGCACAAAGCGCTACGGTAAGCCTTGACGCCGACGATAGAGCCATTCCGCGCAAAGCAGTAGGATCGCAAGGATAAAGAGGGCCGGCATGTCCCATAAGTACTCCGCATGAAACACTGACGTGCTGGTGCGCCGCTCGCGCAGATTTACCGGCACCATGCCGGCTTCCGCCGGCGTATAGTAATATCCGGCCGACTCTGCCAGACGTTCCAGCGTGGCCCGTTTAAGCGTAGCGTCGTAGAACTCTGCCTGCTTGGGGCGGGCCAGGACGCTGCGTTGCTGTTGGCCAAGGACTTGACCATCGCGCGTGGCCTTTACATCCAACTCGTATAGTCCCTGCGCCGACGGTGCAACCATCGCGGTGTACGTGCCGCTGCGGGCGAGCTCTTCGTCAAATCGCAGCGGCACCACGCTGCCGTCGGGCCCCGTTAGCACGCCCTCAACCTTAGCGCCCTCCATCGCGCCATAGGCCTCGTTGTAGACATCCACGCTCAAAAGCGTTTCCTCTCCCACATCCATATGGCCTTGGCCGACATCCACGTCCACTTCTTCGGGCGCAGACGCGGCCAGCCACCGAGCGAGCTGCTGCCAAAAGCGCTCATGCCGGTAGTCAGTCGCTTCAAGCAGCATTTGCCAGCGCCAGGTGCTACTGGTCGCCAGCGCGGCTGTACGTCCCTTGCCATAGCGCTGCACTATAAGAAGCGGCTCGGCGCCGCCGTACCGGTCCTGTGGCTTCTGCGCCAACACTTGGGCACCCGCCTTGGGCGCGCCAAGGAAGTTGATGCTGGTGAGTAGCGGCATGCTGTTCCACAGTCCGCGGTTGGTGACGGGCTCCGGCGAGAGTTTCAGGATAAGGCTTTCCAGACCCGCTGCCGTAGGCTCGAAGGCAAAGCCCTCCGGCTCCTCACTGGCGACGCGTGGATTGGTGAAGCGCTCCGGCAGCACCTGCGCGCGCGAAGCATCAAGGTACACCGGCAGCATGTCCGCAATGGGGCCAGCGACATAGATGCCCTCGGCGAACGTCTTGCGCCCGCCCATCATAAGGAATCCACCGCCACGGACGCGGACAAACGTTTCTATCAGGCGCAGCTGCGAAGGCGAAAACGCCGAAGCTTCCACATCTCCCAGAATGAGCGCATGGAATTCGAAGAGGTTCGCGGCCTCGCTCGGAAAGCCCCCTGCCAGCTCGTCGGGGTTGCGGATGCCCTGCCGATATAGCTTGCCGGTGCCCGTTCGGCTGATAGAGGTGAAGTCCACTACCTGATCGTCCTCCAGCGCACGCTTGATGAACTTGAAGTCCTGCCGTAGATGCCCTTCAAAGTAGAGCATACGCAGCGTGTCCGTACGGGCATCGACCAACATCGACAGCGCGTTGTTACTGGTGTTGAGCTCGCCCGGGGCGTCGTCTATGGCGATGCGGTACGCGTACGCGCCCTCCACCGGTGGCTCAAAAAAGAAAGTCAGCTGGTCAATCTTGCCGTCACCCTTGAGCGTGCGCGCTTCGCTGAAGACAATTGAATCGCCAGCGTAGATGTTAAACGTGACGGGCTCCGGTTCCTCGCCCCAGCTTCGGACCTTGGCCTCAATTTCAGCGCCTGTTCGCTTGCCTATGCCTTTGCTTACCAGGACATCCATCAGCTCGCGCTCCGCCTCAAACGACTCTTCTCCCAGCCCGACGACATGCAGGCTGATGCCGAGGGAGCGAAGCTCCTCGGCCTTGGCCAAGGGTTGCTGCGCGCTGTTGTCCGCGCCATCGGTCATCAGCACGATGCCCGTCAGTGGCAGGCTGCGAAAGTCGCTCATGACCCGGTCCAGCGCGGCGGAGATGTCGGTTGCTGGCCCGCGTGCCGCTCCCGTAAGTGTGTCGGCCCTGGACGCCCGCTCGTCAAACGTATACAGTCGCACCTGAAAGTCCTCCTCAATCGCGCGGATGATGCCCCCCTCTTCGCCATAGAGCAATTCGTGCGCCTGATCCAGTCGGGTTTGGCCGCCTGGTCCATCGGTGACCGACATGCTGCCGGAATCATCCACCAGTACGACCACGAAATTCTCGTTGGGTACGACGCTGGGTGTCACCAGGGCCGGCTCAAAGAGCGGCAGGGCCAGAAGCGCCAGCGCCGCAAGGCGCAGGCAGCACGACACCACACGTACGCGTGCCGGCGCATCGCTGCGGAAAAGGAAGAATACCACCACAACAGCGAGCCCCACCAGCAGCAGGACGGCTGGAAAAGGCTGGATGCTGACGACGCCCTCGGAGTACTGAAGTGGACTAAACTTAAACAGGCGCTCAATCATGCACGCATCTACTGCCGGGACAACGACTCATAGTATTTCTCTACCATAATGGAGTATTCGGGGGGCACTTCCCGGCGGCGGCTACCATACAGGCGGTTTTCCATCTGCACCAAGTCAAGCGCGCGCACGATTTCTTCTTCGAGTTGGTTCAGCGCGTCATACACGTTGCGCTCAAAGAAGGCTTTCGCGGACTCCTCGTCAAGCAGCACGCCGGTTTGGTCTGCGCGTGAGAGCGCGTTCTGCACCCCCGACAGGGCCTGCTGCGTAGCGGCGTCGCCCCCGCGCTGCATAAGGTCTTGCAGCTGCCCCTGGGCCCGGGAAATCTGGCTCTGCAGGCGGGCTTTGAGGCCACGGTTGTCACCCTGCGGATCACTTCCGCGAAGGCGCCCGGCATCTGACTCCAGGCTGCGAATCTGATCCTGCAGGTCCTGAATCTCGCGGAGCGTGGAGGCGAGCGCCTCTTCCTCTGTGACCGGTAGCGACTGGGCCAAGGCGCGTCGACTCTCATCCAGGTTGGCCAAGTCATCCAGGATCTCTTCTTCCAGGCGCTGGGCGCTATCCAGCCAGCCGTTGCGGAGCGCACGATAGGAGCTTGCCATGTCCCCGGCGAGGTCGTCGCGCTGAATCTGCTGCTGCAGGTTGCGCAGGTTGGCGGTCATCTCCGGGTCCTGGCTCTGCGCTTCCATGCGGGCGGCCTCTTCCATGGCTTGGTGCAGCGCGTCCATGAGTGCCAGACGCCCCTCATCCAAGGGCCGCATGTCGTCCTCTGTGGGCCGCGTTCCCTTGGCGACCAGTTCCTCAAGGTCTTCAGCGAGTTGCTGCTCCCGGTCCGCCACGTCTTGCAAGTCCTCGGTCAGCGCCTCCAATTGTTCGCGCCGCGAGCCTTGCGCAGCCCTCTGCAGGCCGGGCTGAAGCTGCTGCAAGTCCTGAAGTGCCTGCTGCTGGCGCTGCGCCGCCTCGTCCAGATTGCCTCTCCTGAGTGCCCGGTCCGCCTCGCGCATGTTACGCAGGGCGCTGGACATGCGCCCTTCGGCATCTTGCTGGCGTCCCTGCTGCATGTCGCGGGCTACCTGCTCCAGCTGCTCCCGAACCTCTTCCTGATCCCTGCGCAGCTTGTCTACAAACCGCTTCCGATCTTCTCCCTGGAGGTTTTCGGGGCGTTGCAGGTTAGCCAAATCCTGTTGTCGGCGGGCCAGGTCTTTCACCTGGCGTAGGGCATCATCCAGCTCTTGTGTTTCTTGCGCGCGCTGCTGCTGTACCTCGTACTTGTCCTTGGAGATGTCAAGCTCCAGATCCATGAGTTCAGACATCCGCTCCTCGGTGGCTGACATGCCACCGCCCTGGCCGCGCTGCTGCTGCTGTGCCACCTGGTTTTCTTTGTTCTGGGCATCGGCGCGCAGGAGGGCTGTAAGCGCCTTGCGCTGCGGCGGCAGCGCCTCCTGCAGCTGATCGCGCTCCAACTTTTGGACGGCTTCACCCATGCTTTCGGTGGCTTCCTGCAGGTAGCGGACGGTCTGTTGCTGCAGCTCGTTGCCGCGCAGCTCCAAAGAGAAGGCGGTAGACTGGATGCGCTCTTCTATGCTGCGCTTGAGGTTGGCCTGCGCACCAGTCAGAGCCTCCAGTGCGCCAGCATAGTCATCGTGAGTGTTCCGCTCGCGGAGCAGGCGCCAGGTGGCCGCGATGATCTCCTGCTGACTGACGACTAAGCCGCTCTGCTGTCCGCCTGCCTGTCCGCCACCGGCTGCCGATACTTGCGTGTAGGTCTGGTCAAATGGGATAACCTCAATGAAGTACATGTCCGTCACGGCATTCTGCGTGGCGTCATGGGCTTCCAGGTAGTACGTGATCACGTCACCGGGCTGAAGGCCGTAGTCTTCCAGGAAAAGCAGGTGTTCTCCCGAGCTGTGGCGATTGCCGGGGGCGTCCAGCAGACTGATTGACTGCGCATCGCCGCCACCGACAAAGAAGACCAGCTCAAAGGCGGCCACCCCATGGTCATCGTCTACATCGGCTGCAACCAGCACCTCCTCTACGGCGTTGGCACGCATATCCCGCCCCGGATCCTGCACCGTGATGTGGGGCGCAGTATCGGGCACCGGTACGATGGCATACTGGGCAGGAAACTGATTGCGCTTTCCGTTTTCGTCAGTTAGCCGCAGCGTATAGAGATCCTCCTGCACCAGCGTGACCTGCCCGGAAAAGCGACCATCGTCGCCCAGGGCCAGAGGTATGGTAGCGCCGCTTTCTAGCACCATCTCAGCGGTGCGGGGCTGCCCGGTGGTATGCACCGTGAGCGTCACGTTGGAATTTTGGAGTCCATGGATGTCGCCCGCGTCCGTCTCAATGCGGGGCGACAAGGGTATATGGTCAGGGTAGCGATAGGTCAGGTCAATCTGGTTTACCGCCGGAAACTCATAAACCGAAATCCTGTACGGCTTTGATCGGCGACTGCCCACTTCCACGTAGTATTCTATCGGACCTTGGATGCTGTTGAACTCAGCCATGTACGAGGTGCCTTCCAGGCCGGCTTCCATGGCCTTGCGGGTCCACTCGGCACCGGACTCCTGAAAGACGATGTCCACCTGGTTGTTGGTGTTTGCGCGCAACTCTACTACGACAGGCTGCGACTCGCCCTTTTCTATTTCCACATCGCCCGGCGAAATCGTCATGTACGGACGCACCGCGGCCACGCTGGTTGAGGCGACCAGTCGCACCCTATCGAGGTTCATTCCGCCCACGACCAAGAGCGCTGCCACCAAAAGCGTGCTCATGCCGGCAGTCAGGCGTGCACGCACCTTGCGCACCAGCGCGCTGGGAACGATCTCTCGTGCCATGCGGGCGGCATCGCCCAAGAGTCCCGAGAGGATTTCATCCGCTCCTTGAATGCGCTTGGCCTTGGCCTCTATGGCGCTGTTCAGACGGTCCTCCAGGCCCGGCGACTGCTCTTCGATATACATCGCGATCTGCTGATCACTGATCTTGCGCCGAAGCGGGCGGACGGCATACCAGAGCGAGGCGGCGATCGAGACGGCGAGCGCGCCGCCTACGGCAAGCCAGAACAAGAATGCTTGCCCATGGAGTACGGGATAGAGCAGCACGAGCGCCACTATGCAGGCAAAGAAGGCGACAAGTGCTACCGCACTGCCCTGCAACAAGGCGCGGCGCCGCACCTGGCGCCGCACCGCCCTAATCAGAGACTGAAGGTGTATCTGGGCGTTTTCCATAAGGCTTCCTTACGCCTTGGGCGCTCGGCTACGGTGTGAGAGCAGTGTTTCCAGAGCAAAGAGCCCCAGCACCGCCAGTATAGCGGTGCGCCACAGCTTTAGTTCTTGTTCAGATTCCTCGCTGGAGAAACCGGCTTCTTGCGGCGTGGTGGCCAGGTCGCTCCGGCCGCCGGCAATGGCAGCATAGGTTTCTGCCTCTCCGCGTGCCGCAAGGACGGACTCGCGAGCATCTGTGTTCACGGAAAAAGGATACGTATCCTCTCCAAGTGCTGCCACGTAGTGGCCGGGGGCACCCGTTTCGCGAAAGAACCCCGTTCCTGTAGTATCCATGGTGACTTTGTACACGGCGCCCCCGGGTGTGCTTACATCCCAAGTCGACCCGGGCGTCCCGGACAGCGGCACAGGATCGCCTATCGAAAACTGTCGTAGCCGCTCGCCTAGGGCGGTGGCGTACGTGGCAATCTGATAGACGAGCGGCACAAAAAGCTCATGCAGTGCCAGATCGGTCCAACTGGTGCCGAAGCTAGAAGTATAGACGAGTATCGTGCCCTGCCCAATCCGTTTTTCCATGAGAAAGGGATCGCCACTGTCATAGCTCCCGAGCACCGCAGTGCCGGCAGCGGGCAGGACGCGGGCATACGTACGAAACTTCGGCCTCAGAAGCACACTGGAGCCCGCCAGTACCGAGAAGATGGGGTGTTGTGTCTCAATCTGCCCGATGACGGCGTTTCGGGTTTCAGAGCCTCCCGTGCGCACGACCTCAGTGAGCTGGCCGATGCCGAGCTGCTCCAGCCCGAATCCGGTGGGCGCGACCGCATCGCCAAACGATACCACGACGCTGCCGCCGCGCTCAGCAAAGGATCGAAGGGCTGTGCTCTGCTGTTGCGTAAGGCGCTCTGCGTTGGCGACAAACACGACATCGTGCCGAAAAAGCGCCGCCCCGGTAATGCGTTGACCACGCGTAAAGTCAAAGCGAGACCGCTCGGCGAGCTCAAAGGCGCTCTGAAGGAAAAAGGCATCACGATCCGCCGCAACAACCAGCAGCGAAGGGCGCGCGGTAACCTCATAAGTGAAGTAGTGCCGATTGTCCGCACTCAGGTCATCGCTTTCAAGTGACAGATAGCCCTGGTATGTGCCCGCGCGCGGAGCAATGTGCTGAAACGACACCGGGCCCAGCCCTGCTGTGGTTGCATACTTGCGTTCCACCACTTGTCCTTCCAACACCAGGCTGATGCTGTCGTCCCGTGCCAGCGCTTGGTAGCGGGCATCGAAGCGGGTGACCGTGTTTTCGTCGCGGCGCCTGACGGTGAGCTCGAAGCCATCAAAGTAGCGGTTGGCATAGTCCTGCTGCCCTACATGGATGGATTCAAATGTCACGCCGTCCGGCAAGGTGTACTCATCCATGGAAGGACTGAAGCCCCCTTGCTGCAGGTCCGAAATCAGCACTACGCGCTGCGCGGCGTGGCGCGCATCCTTCAGGATGTCCTCTGCAAGTTGCAATGCTGGGTAGTAGTCCGTGGCGCGACTGGTGGGCCTGAGCGCATTGACGGAAGCTTGGAGGCGATCGGCGCTTCGCGTCAAGGGCGAAAGCTGCACGGCTTCATCGCTGAAGCTGATGAGCGCCAGCTCATCAGCGCTCGAGGACGCTGCCGTCAGGCGCGTTAGGGCCGCCAAGGCTTCATCAAAGGTGTCCCCTGCCTGCATGCTCAGCGACTGGTCAAACAGGATCACCACAGACTCGTCGTCACGCTGAGGGACGAAGGGGAGGCTTTCTCGCAAGACGTAGGGACGCGAAAACGCCGTGGCAAGAAGTACGATCATGGCCATGCGCAGCGCAAGAAGCAGGATGTCACGCAGCTTACGCCGACGGATGCGTTCCATCGGCGTGGCCTGCAAGAACATCAGGGAACTGAAGGGCACCTCCCTGGCCTTCATCCTGCGCACCAAGTGCAAGAGCACGGGGACCAGCGCGACGCTGGCAGCAGCAAGAAAGAGCGGTGTGAGAAAGGACACAGCTATGTTCGGCGCCGGCTACGGGCGGAAAGGTACTGAAACAGAGCACCATCCAGCGGACGATCCGTGGTGAGCAGCGTGTAGTCGATGCCGAGGAGACCGCAGGCCCGCTGAATGCGATGCTGGAAGTGCTGGAAATTCTTCTGGTAGAGTGCACGAGCGCTGCTGCCTTCGACAAGAAGCTTTGTGCCAGTTTCGAGGTCCTTGATCTGCATCACGTCCTCAAAGTCAAAGGCCACCTCTTGAGGATCCAAGACATGGCATATGAGCACTTCATGCCCGGAGAACCGGAAGTGCCGCAGCGCATCAATAAGATGGTCTGCGTTGGAGAGGAGGTCGCTCACAATCACGATAAAGCCCCGCCTCTGCTGCTGATCCGCAATAGCATGCAGTGGCTTGTCAAACGAGGTGGCGGCCCCAACGGAGACGTTTTCAAGCTGAGTGAGCAGGGTATGCAGATGCCCCTTGCTGCTGCGGGGGGAGAGGTTCTGCAGGATATCTTCATCAAAAATCACGAGTCCTGCCGCATCCCGCTGCCGAATGGAGAGGTAGGCGAGAGAGGCGACCAGGTAGCAAGCATATTCGAGCTTGCTGACGTTATGCGACTGGTAGCCCATCGACCGGCTGGCATCCAGCACAAGGTGAACGCGCGTATTTGTTTCGCCTTCAAACTCTTTGACGAGGTAGCGGTCGGTCCGCGCGTAAACCTTCCAGTCGACGCGTCGCAGGTCGTCGCCCGGCACGTACGGCCGGTACTGCATGAAGTCAACACTGAATCCCTTGTACGGGCTTCGGTGCAGCCCGGCGATAAAGCCTTCGACAACGGCACGCGCCAACAGCTCCAGCCCCGAGAGGCGCGCCAGGACATGGGGAAGAATAAACCGCGTCGCGGCCTGCGGCATAGGCTATGGGACCGCCAGGGGCGTTTTTATTCGGACGGGACGGTTTTCCATAGGGCGATGCCGCCGGCCTGCCGCCCGACATCAGCAGTGGCCACACGTGTCAGCGTACGCAGGTCAACAACATCTACGGAGCCGGGTTCGCTCCCGATTCCTTCAGCCGTAATAAAGGCATACTTGCCATCGGGCGCAATGGTGACGCCATGCGGGATTCTGCGGGAGGTCTCCAGGCGCACGACCTCGTCACCGGTTGAGGCATTGTACACGCCAACAGCGGCAGCGCTCTTGAGCGTAGCAAAGATGCGGCTGCCGTCCGGCGTTAAGGCGAGGTTGTAGGGGGCGCCGGGGGACGCAATGCGCCGTGTCACGGCCCATGATTCAAGGTCCACCTCGATGATTTCATCTCCGCCGTTGTCGGCCACGTAAACGTGATCGGTGTGTGGGTGATGCTCTACCCAGGTAGGTCTTTGGCCTACCTGAAGGGAGCGCGAGACCTCGAGGCTGAGGGCGTCGACTTCATAGAGCATGCCCCCCATCATGGATACGGAATAGTGCCTGGTCCCTTCGGGCGAGAGCCGAGAGCCGTGTGGCATGGCGCCGGTGGTGACGCGGCCCACCTCAATCATCCTAGAGGGGTCTACTACCGACACCGAGCTCGGCTCCATGGTGCCGTGCAGGTTGAAGTTCACCACGTACAACAGCCCGGTCGCCTCTGAAATCTGCATGGTAGCAGGAAAGAGGTCCAACGAGACGCTGCCGACGCGTTCATCGGTGGTGGTCCGATACTTGACGACCGACCCGTACGGCTGCCCGTGCGCCAACGACACGTACCAGTGCTCGCCGTCAGGGCTTACGGTGAGACCGTGCGGGCCCTCAATTTCAGTGGGGACGTTGCCAACGGGGATGGTTTTGATGGATGTCGCTTCTTTTTGGTCAAAGCGTACCAGCGAGACAGTGTCATCTGACTCGTTGGCCACGTACAAGTAGTAGACCTGGGCCATTGCTGGATGGCTGCACACCAGGACCAGCAGCGCTGCAAGTCTATGGGTCGCAGTAAGCAAGGGCGTCGTAGTTTTGGAGCGCATCAACATCGCTACGATATGCTGTTGTTCTACTGCACGCCCCACAAGCGGTTGCCGCGCCTTCGCGAACACGGGTCCAGTGACGTTTTGCTGTGGCGCACGCTTGGCCACGCCCAGCGGGTTGGTGGTGACGCCATCCTGGTGGTGGCGAGCGAAGGCATTAAGGACATGGCAGATGACGGCAGCCCTTCTTTGCGCGCACGACTGGTGCCACCAGAGGCCTTTCAGAACCTTGTGCCGTACCTGCCACCTGTTGAGGTCTTCGCGGCTGGCGGCGTGGTGCTTCGCACCGAAGTGCGGCCTCCGGAGGTGCTGCTGATTCGCCGCCACGGGTGCTGGGATCTGCCTAAGGGCAAGCGCGAGGCCGGCGAAGCACTTCATGAGTGTGCTGCCAGAGAAGTGGAGGAAGAGACAGGCGTGGGGGACCTGCTAACCTATTCGTGCGTCGGGGCGACGTCTCATGGCTACCCGCGCAAAGGCCAGTACCACGTTAAGCAGACGTATTGGTACCTCATGCAGAGCCAGTCCACAGCTTTTGCTCCACAGGCCGGCGAGGGCATAACGGACGTCAGATGGGCTCCCTGGGATCAGGCTATTCAAATGCTTGGCTATGCATCCTTGCAGCGGTTGCTACGCGGCATCAGCCCGCTGGCGCATGTGGATCCGCAGGCCGAACTTGAGCGCTCGATAGGCTAAACGGCGGTTTTGCCCAAAGGGAGCGTCACCTACAATTAGGTATCACGAGACCACAGCAACGGGTTTGTCTGCTTCGGCGCACCACAGCATTTGTGTGGCGAGAGGCCGTGCGCCATTCTCTGAGAAATAGCACCACTACCTGGATAGTTGACTGCAAGCTCGATTGCACCAGGACATCGTGATCACTGGGCCCACGGGCGTGGGTTTGGGTTACCTCGCTTGCGCATTGGCCCACCGAGCAGCCTCTCTTTTCCGCCTCCGCACCTGAGCCACACGTGCGCATGCTCCATGGCGGGCGCCCCAGGAAGAGTGCCATGGCCCCTTAATGGTAGGTCTTTGCTATGCCTACCGCCGCACCTGGAGCCGCCAGACTCCCTACACAGGTCCGAGCAGCGCTCTTCACTGCCGTGCAACAGTGCATCACTCATCCCGCACAGCGACCGTCCTGCGCCGGAACGTGGCGGCCGCTGCGCCAGCCTCAACCGTGTTCCAGATTGTCAATGCGTTTAATCTCCGGATCGTGTACCGCGGATAGTCATTCTGCGTATCGATTCCGGCGGACTCGACAGCAGCCTTCGTATCCTTCTTCCACCTTTCCGGTATTTGCGGTTGGAAGCATAGACATTCGTGTGATTTGGACTGGCGTGGCAAATCAGGGGCGTAGTATTGGCGCTCAGTGTAGTCACGGACTTGCTACGCATGCAAAGAATTGATTCGCGAATAGGACCTCAGCAATAGCAGCGAAGGCTACGGATAAGTTTCCCCGTTCAATGGGGCCATTCCCCGCCAGGCAAACGTAACGGCTTCACAACTAAACTAAACTCCAATGCAGTGCCCAAATTCTCGCCTGTGGGTTCTAATCCTGCTACTGCCGCTGATACAGGCATGCGGAAAGGCCAACATCAGCGGAACCCTGCTGGGAGCAGACGGAAATCCCATGGCCATGGCCCACGTAATCGTAAAGAATGGTCCGACCGACACTACGATTGTTGCCCCAGTCGATGATTCCGGGAATTATGCCTTCAGGCTGGATGAACCGGGTGGCTATGGGATGTATGCGACCGGCGTGTATCACAAGACCTTGGACATACCGTTTATCCTGACAACCGAAGAGCAGGTGGAGCTTCATATTCGTCTCGCTGCAAGCGAGGCCTTCTCGGAAATCGATACGTTTTACGTGGTGCTGACAGATTCTGAAGAAGGCATTGAAATGCAGCGCCGAGCGGATGGCACGTTTTCTGCTCGCGTGGAGGCATCCGCGGATACCGTCGCGTACGGAGTCCGCCGCGGTGCGAAGGCGTCCGAATTCAGCAGCTATGACCTGATGGCAAGTACGAGCTAAGACCGCCTAGCCTTTAATGAATCTGGACCATTCTGGGACAGCGAGGGTGTTTATTTCAGCGTATTCGACGTTCACGACGAGCAGTTCGTGGACATCGTGTTCGATCCCTCAGCACTTCCGGGAGATATTACTGAGCCATTGGTTAGTTCAGTACCCTCCCTAATTGCCGACTTTGCTGGCATCTATCTTGATGTTGAGCAAATGGAACGGGAAATGGGTCAGGCCTTCACTGAAGATGAGAATGGGTACTATAGGTTAACTATGATATCGTAAAACAAGTGACAGCTCCGATTAAGGAGCGGATCGGCCAGGAACATGACCCACTGCTGCACCAGTGGCTGATCCTGCGGTATTTCGATGACTTGCAGCTTAGCGCCGACAGTATCGACAAGCAATTGGGCCGGGAAGCATTCGAATCTGTCACGGCAGATTCGCCACTCTGGACATTCGAGGCATGGAGCTCGGTCGGCGCATCAAACCTCCTATTTATGCTTGCTCGTTCGCTAAATGACCAGGAAGCGGTTAGTGTCTACATGCGGCAGGTAATTGACAACCATCCTGATCCGGATGTCCGCGCCCAGTTTCTTGAAGCAGGTGTCTACATGGCAATCAGTGCGGAGGATGAGGAAACGAAATGGCTCTACAATTCCATGCTCCAGGATTCGCATGCTGGTACGAGACAAGCGGAAAGCGTTCGACGGAGGTTTGATCCTGACAGAAGTCTGCAGGCCGGCAACCCTGTGCCTTAGTTCTCGTTCGTCTCATTCGATGATTCCACCGTGACGATCACCGACAGTGGCCTTACGTAAGTTTGTCACTTTTGCCGACGGACGAGGTGTTGGCATAGTCCCAATCGGTACATATTGGCCGATTTACAGGTATTACTCATAGGATATATGCCCGTTATTTGTGTCTAAGGCCAATGTAGTGCTATTTTAGTGTTATTCATCAATACTTCACACAAGCATCGCCCCCATCCGCTATATTGGGCGCAGGCCAATACGAATACGCCGTGTACATCCGCAGGAGAGTCTACAAGCTTAAAAACGAAACGCAACGCACCGGATACGGACTGCTCGAATGCCGACGTGTCAATGGCCAGCCCAATCAAAAAACCATCCTGAACCTTGGCCAGGACTTTGACATTGCCGAAGCCGACTGGCCCACCGTAACCAAGCGGGTTGAGCTGGCGCTGCACGGACAGCGCGCCCTACCGCTGGAAGATGAGAAGATCGAACGCGCCGTGGACGAGATCGTGCGCCGGCTGCGTGAGAAGGACTACGATGTGGACGCCGGACGCGATGACCGCGATGCCATCATTACCGACGCAGTGCATCATCCGGATACACGCACGGTCGGCGGCGAGCGCGTATGCCTGCAAGCCTTGGAGCAACTCGGCTTCGCGGCGCTGCTACGCGCGCTGGGCATGCGAGAAGATGCTATTCGCATGGCCTTGGTTCTGGTGGTTGGGCGCATGTTGTCGCCCGGAAGTGAGGCGCATACGTACCAGTGGATGATGAAGGCCTCCGCCATTTTGGAGCTGGTGCAGCTGGAGGCCCCGTGCGCAAGTACGCTGTACCGCGTAGGCGATCGGCTGTATGCGCTGCGCGAAGCGCTTATGGACGGACTCTATGGCAATGCGCAGCGGCTGTTGGGCTTTGGTGAGACGCTCATCTTGTATGATCTGACCAACACATTCTACACGGGTCGCAAGAAAGGCGCGCTCCTGGCGTATGGACGAAGCAAGGAAAAGCGATCGGATTGTCCGTTGGTGACGTTGGCCTTAATGCTGGACGCGTCCGGCTTTGTGCGTGGCGCAGCCGTCCTTGCTGGCAATGCCAGCGAACCAAAGACGCTTCAACAGGCCATGGAGAGGCTCAATGGCGCTCGTGCGACCGTCATCATGGACGCGGGCATAGCCACGCGCGCCAATGTGGCGTACTTGCGGTCGAAGGGACTGGATTGGATCTGTGTGCAGCGCACGCAGGCGCCGCCACCCCCTGAACGCCCGCCGGAGGAGTGCTGGAATACACAAAGCGGGGTCTCCATCAAAGCCTGGCGCCTGGAGCAGCAAGAGGGAACGCTGCAAGTCTACCTGCATAGCGAGGCACGCAAGGCCACCGGTGATCGCATACTGAACACCAGGCGGGCAAAGTTCGAGGCTGCGCTGAAGACCCTGCACGAGGGACTCTCCAAGCCCCGCTGCGTCAAGGAATACGACAAGGTGCAACGCAGACTCGGTCGCGAGCTCGAAAGGCATAAGCGCGTCTCGTACCAGTACAAGATCGATGTCTTGCGCAAAAAGGACAGTACGCACGCGAAGGCGGTCACCTTTACGCACCTGTCTGCGTTTGAGCAGCAGACGCAAGCATCGGGCGGCTACATCCTGCATACCAGCCACACGGACTGGTCTGCCTCGCAAATCGCACGCACATACTGGAAGCTTGCAGACATCGAGCGCACGTTTCGTTCGCTGAAGTCCGAGTTGGGCATGCGCCCCCTATACCACAGCAAGGATGAGCGCATCCGGACACACATCTTCCTCTCGGTACTGGCCTATCAGGCGGTGCAACTCATTCGCACGAAGCTGAAGCAGTATGACCTCCACAGCAGCTGGACCACGCTGCAGTTTGAGCTGAACCGGTGGCACCGGATCACGACCGTATTGCCAACAGACCGGCGCTCCTGCATCCTGTTGAAGAAGGATGCAGACCAAGGTCCGCTCCAGCGCCAGATCGCCATGATTATGGGCCTCAAGCCTCACAACTACACCTACAAGGCGCACACAAAACGACCCTGAAATGGTAGTGCTATAGAAAAAGACAGTTTTCGTAAGTGACTGTCTGAAGGGTACTTACTGGCTCTTGGAAAAAATAAAGTGACAAAGTTCAGCTTAGAGGCCAAACGTACCTGCTCGACTTTTGGGGCACCTGGTGCGGACCTTGCATTGAGGAAATACCGGCTTTGGAAGAGACTTACGATCGGTACAAGGAATCCGGGTTTGAGATCCTCAGCGTTGCCTTCTTGGATGACCGTTCCGACATCGAGAATTTCTGGAGAGACAGGTACCCCATGCCTTGGCTTCATACGCGAGTGACGCGTAAAGAAGACAGTTCAGTAAGGAAGTTGTTTGAGCTCACTGGCTTCCCGAGGCCTATTCTGGTAGACGAAGAGGGCATCATTGTTGCCATTGACGCTGAGCTAAGAGATGGCAAGGTACTGGATGTCGTCGGCGCCGTGTACGATGGAGCGGAATAGGCACGTGCAATTGCGTCGTGCTTTGGCAGCCAGACTGGAGAAGGCCAAGGGCCACTGCAGTCAGTGACTGGGCTGTGCACGTTGGTGAGCGGCTTTGTTTCTACGATAACGTGCTGCCGCCGCGCCTCCGAATCTTGATACGAGACCGGGAAGGCAGCGAGCGCGACGTCTGGCCGCAGGCCGCGAACACGGTCCTTCTATCCGCCCATTAACTGCCATTCTGTCCCTTTATTCGACTATCTCGTAGACCGTAAGGACAACCCCATCGGCATAGTCAACTGCGTACGCCCGCCCCGCCGCAACCACTTGGAGGTATACGCTTGAAGGCAGGTCTATCTCACCTACAACCTGGCTTTCGGTGTTCAGTACTAGCCATTCAGCGGTTGGGGCATTCGGGTCACTCTTCGTTAGCCTTACCCAAATTCTGCCGCTGTCGCCTACCACAAGTGTGGAGTAGGCCGGCTTAGTTTTGGGGAGGTCAAGTGCGCGAAGTCGCCTGGATGTGTTGACTGAATGATTCTCCAAGCGCTCGTCCAGCTCGCTTTTCGTTACCGGGATGGCCTCAAGCGGGTGTCTAACGGGTTTCCGAGGCGTACCGTCGGCCGCGGTGATGGCGATGTCAATGGATTCCGTAGATCCCGAGTATATGTGCTCGTTAGGACCAAGCCGAATGACCGGATCCCGTCCGAAGGGCCGGGTCACGAACGTCCTATAGTCTTCATCTTCTATAACCATCCAGGCCAATGCCGGCGCGCGTACCATGGGATTGAATACTACTCGTCCTTTTCTGCCAGTGATCTTGGTATACATATATCGTTCCGACGCAAAGTCTGTGCCCGGTCCAGCCGGGTCTTCATAGGTCACAACAAAGCCTGTCTCGAGTACTCCGATGAGATCTGTAACGCGCTGGCCGGGTGAATCCGCTGCCACAGTAACGTCATAGGCCAAGTCAAACGTGGCCGGATCAAAGGCCGAAATCCGCTTGGGCCCGGAATCGAACACGTACAACGTATCCCCCGGGCCCGTCTGCACTGAAGTCACCCGGGTGAACTCACCTGGGCCATTGCCCTTTGCGCCAATCGATGCGATCAGTTTGCCCTGAGCGGTGAACGCATAAATCTGCGGGTCCTGGCCTTCACCTACGAAAATGCGTCCTTTGCCGTCTACGGCTACAAGGCCGCTAATCCTACCGAAGAATACACCGCTCTCATCAGTTTCGTCGCCAATGGTTAGAACCTTGATGAGTTCGATCGGCAGTGAACCGGCCGTACGGGGCCCTTGGCCTTCGTTCTTAGCGTAGACAGCAATAAGGAGGCAAGAAATTGTCACCAATGCCGCTGGAATCCGGTGGCTCGCCCAATAGCTCGTTTGGCCGGTCTTAAGTGGATCTGGAATTCGGGATAGTGAGGTCATTATAGCTCCATGGCTCGTGTGCTAGTATGTACACGCCCTGCTGGCCGATGGCCTAACGGTTCGCCAAAGAGCGTTCTCGAGTAGTTCCAGCTTGCTGTCACCAATTGGCGGCTCACCAACGGCCTGATTCGACCGCTGTGGACGGCTCCTCTATCCTTCCGCCAATTGGCTGAGGTCAGTAGTAGGCAATCGGCCCCTCCATCTCCACAGCAGGTGGCGAGTTCGCCCTTCTCCCGGGACCGAGCACTCAAATGTGAAGTTGGCGGGCCGATTCGGACGCGAATTCGACTCCGGTATTCGTCGGGGTCACCGCTGGCGATCGGATGGTCGAAGTGTCTACGGCAAATACAGCGATAAACGATGCGATCCACTATCTTCCTCCACTTTCAAAGTCGTCACGTTTGCATGAAGCTTCGCTTCGCTTTGCGACGGTGCCTTGTTACGCTTGCCCTTGTGATGGGATTGCTGTTCCCCGCACAGGCGCAGAAGCTGTCCTTCACGCTCGTTGAGCAGTTTGTCATCGGCGATGACAAACAGGCGCCGGTGGAGTATCTTTTCTCGACCCCCGAATTCGTCAGGACGGACTCGAAGGGCAAAATATATGTTCATGATCGGCGAAGTGCAGACGTTCGCGTCTTCGACACAAGTGGACGGTACTTCACCAAGATCGGGAGACGAGGCGCTGGCCCGGGAGAAATGCGCGAGATCATCGGCATGCACGTCGATGATCAGGATCGACTGATCGTGGTCGATCGAATCAGCAAACGGTACACGATTTTCACGGATCTCGGCAAGAGCTTCGAAACGAAGGCGATCACAGAATGGCTGGCCAGCTATCCAGACATTGTCCTGACGCTTAGTGACTCCTTTGTTTTCAGGTACGTCAAGCGGCTATCAGATCCAAAAGGAGGGTCCGGCATCGATGACGACAAGGTGCTTCATCTTCTCGACTCCGAGTTAGATCAGCGTGAGTCCTTCGCGCAACTGGGTGACATTGTCGACCTGGACCGTGAATTCCTGAGAGCACGTTCAGGTAACCGGGGAGCAATGAAGGTGGCGACGAACAAGTCTGACGCGATAGTCCTGGCCCCTGAGGTATACGGTGGATACATCTACCGCTATACGCGGTCAAATGGCACCTGGGCTATGGAGAAACTGAAAGGGGGCCCTGCTCCCAGGCAATTCTTCAAACCATTCAGTTATCGCGACTTCGAGACGAACCCAGATGTTCGCAAGTCAGCAATTATAGTTTCCAATCCGGATGGAATATTCGGCGCGCAGGTTTTGAACTGGAGTCTGGGCATCGTAATTCTGAGCACTGGAGATATCGTAAACTTTACCAAACAGAAGCTGCTCGGGAAGGATGCTGAATACCAGGCGGAGCTGTTCGACCGGAATGGAAGCTTGATGGGGTACGGGCCGCTGCAGTTTGAGGACCCGGACCTGGATGGAAACGGGCGCGTCATGAGTTCCATAAGGATTCTATGGCACGACGCAAACGATCGCATATACCTTCGGCGGCTAAATGAAGAAGGCGCCTACGTGCTTAGCGTTGCCGAACTTGTAATCAATCCGTTGTGAGTCCTGCGTTAGTTGCCTTGAGCGCGGCCTTAATGGACTCAGGCCACGCAGTGGATGAGGCGTAGACTCAAGCGCTGTTGCGCAGCATCGGCCCACCTCAGATCGTGTCCGCGGCAGTTGAAGTGCCTAGCGCCACTCATAAATGGTGAGGTGTACTCCAATCGCTGGGCACGATTTCGCCCATCTTAAGAAACTTCTGATCAACGTCAATACATGATGGCGCCGGCGACAATTAAATTTGGATTAAGAGAGAGGCCGAGCTTCGAGGCGGAGCAGCGAGCTGCGGAGCCTCGAAGCTCGAGGCCGAACAGATTTTTTCGGCCCTATTCCGCAGTGCGTGACGGCGGACGTGACAGGTTTTTCCAATGGAAGGGGCGCCCGCATACAGCCGGATCGGAAGGACCATCCATCCGCACATGAGAACAAGCAGACCCTGGGACATCCCGTATCCTGTCCTGAAGCTTCAACACACGGCCAGCTGCC
Organism: Rhodothermales bacterium; assembly: GCA_965218495.1. Lineage (GTDB taxonomy): Bacteria > Bacteroidota > Rhodothermia > Rhodothermales > Bin80. Next base: position 4,289,116 of record OZ244626.1, on the reverse strand, counting down.
TCTCAGAGCGTGCGAATCGTCTCTGGACGGACGATCATGTGGCTAAGGCCGCGTAAGCGGTATCTGGAGGGCTGCCAATGGGCCTAAATGAGCTCGTACAGGCCCCTCTTCGCACAAACGGCCGGGTTTGGTCACCTACCGTCCTAAAACACCGGAAAACAGCCTGCGGACTGCTGCGCAGAGCGTGTAAATCGCCCCCGGACGGACAGTGGTACGGATAAGGCCGCGAATTCGCCGCCTGAGGAGCCTTTATCCGGCCAAAAAGGGCGCTTGCATCGACATTTGGCACGGACGCCCGAGTTTGCCCCGTGTCCCGAACTGACGCCAGGCGCTCACCTCGCGCCTTCCTGAAGGCTCTGGGTCACGTCCCAGGGCAGGGCAGGGCAGGACCGCGGACGCTGCCTACTCAGGGCACAGGTTCACCCACAGCCTGGGCTTCACTCTGGGCCTCTTGGCGCCGCTTGGAGGCCTCCAGACGGTAACTCGGCACGTTCAGCTCCAGAATCACGCTGTGATGTACCAAACGGTCTATGGCCGCGGCCGTCGTCATCGGGTCCTTGAAGATGCGCTCCCACTGGCTGAAGGCCAGATTGCTCGTAAGCAACACGCTGCCCCGCTCGTAGCGCTGCGACAGCAGCAGGAACAGCACCTCCATCTCCTGGCGGCTGTGCTGCACGTAACCGATGTCGTCGATAATGAGCGCCTCAAAGCGGGCGAGCCGCTTCAGGAGCTTGGGCAGGCGCAGCTGCTGCTTGGCCCATAGCAGCTCCTGCACCAGTGTGCTGCAGTTGTAAAAGATCACGCGACGCCGCTGGAAGATCAGCTCCCGGCCCAGGGCACACACCAGGTGCGTCTTGCCGCTGCCGGGAGGGCCGAAGGCCAGAACGTTCTCCTTGCGGTCCAGGAAGCCTCCCTCCAGGAGCACACGCAGGTGGTGATCTATCCGCAGGGGCAGCCGGCCACGATCGAACGTGTCCAGCGTCTTCTCCAACGGCAGCCGAGACGCACGCAGCCAACGCTGGATGCGGTTGCTGTGGCGCTCCTGCTGCTCCTGTTCCACCAGCTCCAGCAGAAAGCGCTCAAAGCTCATGGCCTCCCGGCGGGCCGTATCGGCCTTCTCCCGGAAGCAAGCACGTATCGCCGGCATACGGAGCTCCTTGAGCCCTGCCTGCAGGGACCGCTCCAGCTCTGCTGCCGAGAGTGTCTTCATCGCACGGCGGTCGTCGTAAGCGAAGCCGTCGTCGATGGCTCCAGAAGGCCGTCGTACGTGCTCAGATCCACCACAGGAGGCGCTACCAGATAATCCGGAACTTGCAGCGTCCGATCCAGCAGCGCCTCTACGGCCTCTGCCGTAATGGCCTCCTTGCCCTTCAGCAGCACGCTGAGGGCGGCATCTACGCCCGATTCGCTCTCCTTGGCCGCCAGGTGCAGCACACGCAGATACGCCTTGTCGGCCTTCAGAGGCGCTTTGTGCGCCCGACGCAACGCGTCATAGGCCATCCGGAACCGGTGGGTGGGAAAGAGATCGGCCCGGTACCGGTAGTGGGCAAACGCACCCGGTTTGCGCACCAGCGAGTCGATCACGTGCCGATACTCGATCCGGTGCTTGCTTCTTCCATGCAGCCGCGGCATGCGCTCCATCAGACGCTGCCCGAACCGCACCTCGACCGCCTCGCCGAACAGACGGATGTCGACCTGTTCGCCGATAAGCCGGCTCGGCACCGAATAGCTGTTGTTCCGCACCCGGATCGTGCTGCCCTTCGATACCCGCACGCGCATCGCCTTGTAGCTTTCCAGTCGGCGCTCCGGAAGCGGCCCCAGATAGGCCCGCTCCTGCTTGAGGCGCTCGTTGCGCGGCGCATTCAGCTGCGCAAACAGCTGCTTGAGGAAAGCCTCATAGGCCTGCCGGCTCTCAAAGTCATTGCTTCCGCGCAGGATGAGCTGGTTCTTTATGGCCAGCTTCAGCCGGTAGTGCCGCTGCTCCACCTTGCCGTTCTCGTGCGGACTCCGCACCTGCGTATGCCGCGCTTCCATGCCGCAGTGGCGCATCAAGGCCTGGTAGCGATCCGTAAAGGCCTCGCCGCCGCCACGCTGCAGCTTGCGTACCGCAGCGCTCAGGGAGTCCGTCTGGTGCAGCCTTGGCACGCCTCCACAGGCGTGAAGGGCCTGCTGCAGGCCCTCCGAAAGCGCCTCGAAGCTCTCCGATCGGCAGACGGTACCCGTCTCCCAATTGGAATACGGCAGCACGAAGTGGTACAGCAGATGCGGAAACGGCGCCCCCCGGATGGTCACGCCCAGCCCGTTCATGCACGTAAAGTCCGATTGGGCTCGGTCTCCCGGCTCATATTCCTGGGCAAAAAACACCTCCTTCGCCGGGCCTTCCGTGGCTCTCCACTGCTTGACCCGCCGCTGCAGCGTGCGCAATTGACCCGGCTGGAACGTGCCCGGATGCCGGCGCTGCAGCTCACCAAAAAGCGCCTTGACCTCCAGGTTGGGATTAACCTTCAGAAAAGCCTCGACCTCCTCCCACACGGCAGCAAACGGATCCTTGCGCGTACGCCACGTGTGCGGCTTCTTCGTCTCGCTTGGCAGCTTGCCCAACTGCACGTACTTGCGCGCGGTAGTCTCGCACATGCCGGCCTTCGCCGCTGCTGTCGCTATGGGCTCTCCCTTCTTCAATACCAACCTGCGTAGAAGCAGGACCTGCGCATCCTGTACCATCTCGATAGTGGATTGAACGAATTAACCGCCAGTCCACGCACAAGACGACCTCAGGTCCCGCTATTTTTAATTGTCGCTGTCGTTATTATTAAATGTCGCCAATCACAAATGGAACGCATTCAATTCATGATATGTTGCTCATCGTCAGCTGTAACCGGGGCAGCCTCGTGGTTCTGCCGGATGCCCGACTTTGCGCCGCTACTCCCGGCCTCTAGAGCGCTTTTCGGGCAATCACTAGCAGGTCGATCATCATCATCTTCCTAGCTTTATTGCCACAGTCCATTTGCTGTAGTCAACGCGCCGCCTAGCACGAGGCGGCGCCGTAGCAACCTCACTCTATCCATGCCGGTCACGTCCATCACTGTGCATTCCGCTGCCGTTACGCGCCTGTGGCTGCAGGGCTTCTTCGTCCCCCGCGGACACGTGACACTAACTCGCGAGACTTTTCTACACCACCTGGAGCAGACTGGAGGCTTGCAGCTTGACAGCGTGAATGCGCTGGATCGTGCTCACTACGTAACGCTCTGGAGCCGGTTCGGGGCATACAAGAATGAGAAGGTAGACGCCTGGCTGTATGATGAGCGCCTCGCATACGAGTATTGGGGACATGAGGCTACCATCCTCCCCATGTCACACCTGCCGCTAGGGCTGCGCCGCATGCGGCGATTCCCAGCTGAGGAGTGGCAGCGGGCTGCATGGTGGCCGAGATGGAACACTTCGCCTGCCTCAAAGCGCCGCGTGATGCGCATGCTGCGTGATTCAGGCCCGCTGGAGCGGGTAGCGGGACCAGACTGCCCCGATGCGGATAGTGGTCACGTTCCTGTTGGTTGCGCTAACTGGTCGACTCCCAGCAGGCCCGTATTAACCCTGGGGCCTCGAGTCTGATGCCCAACTCCGGCGCAGAACTAGCGTCAAAACACATGAGAGCCAATAGAATGACTGATCTTTATGCGATAAACGTGGCCCAAAACGATATGGCGATGATGTCTGAATACATCAGATGGGCGCCAATCAAGACACCAGAGCAAAGTTGCCACCCGACCTGCACAACGCGGCCAATTCCTGTGCTGCCTAATGTAAATTCCTGCCTGATTGCATTTGCATCCTCGATGGTAAGTGCCTAATTCCTAGCATCCAACAAAGCGCCCAGCGCATCCATAGTCTTTTCGCCCATAAGTGTGCCCTTCATGGCGACGATAGTGCCCCTTTCGTTGACAAGGATCGGCTTCGGATAACCAGTTAATTCAAATGCCTTTGTAACCGATTCGTTGTCCTGTTCCCCTACCACCGTATGAAGCCAAGGCATAGCATACTGCTCATTTCGAAACTGCCTGATCTCTTCTGGAGCATTGTGGAATGCGACGCTAAGAATTTCGAAGCCAGAGTCCTTGAATCGGTCGTAAGCCTCTTCTAAGGCCGGAATCTCTGAGACGCACGGCACGCACCAAGTGCCCCAAAGGTCTATGAGGTATGTTCGTCCGAGCAGGTCCCTATCCGTAAAGATGTCAGTAGAATCGTCCAGGGAAACGAACGTAAATTCGGGTACACGTTTTCCCGGCCGCAGCCTGTCGGTCAAGAGATACCATTGTGACTCCCAGTTTGCGAGCCTCTTGTAGGCATACGCAGCTTCGGCCCGGACATCCGGGTCAGGATGGGTTCCAATCACTTGCTGCAGGTAGTAATTGGTCACCTCATCATCCTTTGCCCTTCGAGCAAGTCTGATCAGGAGGGCTGATGCGCGGAGTGGGTTCCACGCCTCAAACGACCAGAATGGCGAGTTTGCTGGAACCGTCTCAAAAGCTTCACGGGCCAGTTGAAGGCTTGTGCTATCACGAGACGATGCCAGGTCTGCAAAATACCGCATTAGGAGCCACTGGCGAAGAAGCGGGTCTTGTTCCTGGCCGATCTTTGCCCTAAAAGGCGCATTCACTTCGCCTATGGCTCCGGAATTTTTTCTGTACTCGCCAAAACTCGGACCTAACTGAGTAATTCGTCTGCGTCGCTCCTTTGCTTCAAGGTAAATGTCAACAATCTCCGCGACTACGGGCGGAACTGACTCGACTGTCGGTTCCGCAGCATACCGAGGCAGTGCCGACGGATCTAGGACTATGTCTACAAAGGTCTCGCTATGAACGTCCACCACGCTATAATAATCGCCGTCGTTGCTCCAAAAGAAGCCAGCCTCATTAAAGGCTAGCCGGTCCTGACTCGAACCGGCCAACAGGAAATCGTGGCCCAGTTCGGACACCATTACACCGCGGATCCGATACGCCAGGGTATCGGCAGTTGCGTTCACACGAGCGGCAAATTTCCCATCCGCGCGGCGCTGCATGTCCACGGACTTGCCAGAGCCTGCCATTACCACTTGGACCGTATCCATTTCCGGCACCAACTGATTCACACCGAGCTGAATATGAAGCTCTACCTTTTCGTGTGTTGTCAGGATAAGTGGCATTTCCAGGGTCTCGTGATTCACCCCGGTCGCATACATTCCGTAGCCGCCCGGTACGTTGAGCGTGAACGAAAAACGTCCAGAATCATTAACTGGCACAACAACCGTCGTGTCGTCCGGCCCATTGTCGACAACCAGGTGCGCCATTGCCATTGGATTGCCGTCTCCTCCAAGCAGAGTTCCGCTGATGCTAACCTGCGCGTGTACCTGTGCCAGAGGCAGCAGCAGGATGAAAGCCAGAAGGCAAGAGATTCGATTGCGCATCAGAAGAGTCTGGGCTAACCATAAAGCAAATGGAACGCATTCAATTCATGATATGTTGCTCATCGTCAGCTGTAACCGGGGCAGCCTCGTGGTTCTGCCGGATGCCCGATCTTGCGCCGCTACTCCCGGCTGCGCGCAAAGAATTGCCGACCGAGAGGTGGCTTGGTCACTTTCTTGGGAAACTGCGACTCGGTCGATCCTGCTCTTATTCATAGCTTTCTGTGTCATCCTATTAGCCTTCGCTCTCGCTCCGTCGCGGGGTAGGCGGCGCCTTCCACTGTAGCGGCCCCAGCCTCACCATGCCTAACGCGCCCATTTTCGTGGATCCCGATGCTGTTACACGTCTGTGGCTGCAGCTGCAGGGCCTATTTGTCCCCCGCGGACACGTGCCTCTAACTCGTGAGACGTTTGTGCACCACCTGGAGCAGACTGGAGCCTTGCAGCTTGACAGCGTGAATGCTTTGGATCGCGCTCACTACTTAACGCTCTGGAGCAGGTTCGGGGCATACAAGAAGGAGTGGGTAGACGCTTGGGTGTATGATGAGCGCTGTGCCTACGAGTATTGGGGACATGAGGCTTCCATCCTCCCCATGTCACACCTGCCGCTAGGGCTACGCCGCATGCGGCGATTCCCAGCTGAGGAGTGGCAGCGGGCTGCATGGTGGCCGAGATGGAACACTTCGCCTGCCTCAAAGCGCCGCGTGATGCGCATGCTGCGTGCTTCAGGCCCGCTGGAGCGGGCGGACGTCAAAGAAGGGCCGTCGGAGCAAGTCAAGGAGGACAAACAGTCGCTACTCGTGCTCTGGCACAGTGGACGGGCCGCGGTGAGCCGGAGGCGGCATTTCAGGCGGGTTTATGACTTGGCAGAGCGCGTGTACGCGGCCATGGAGCCTGCGAGTGGCACTGCGCTCGACGACAGCTGGCTCATGACAGGGCTACGCGGCAACGGAATCGCAAGCGAAGAGCACCTGGTCAACTATTGGACGGGCCCCAGGCCCAGGGCAGCACTGCGCCAGCGAATCCTCACGCGCGGCCTCAAGCAACGCCGTATCGTCCAGATCCGCGTTAATGGCTTTCGCCAGCCGTTTTACGCTCTGCCAAGGCACCTGGACCTGCTTGGCTCAATTCAAGAACCCCAAGGAACCACGCTTGTTTGCCCTTTCGATTCGCTCCTCTGGCAGCGCAAGCGGGCGGAAGATCTGCTGAACTTCAGCTACCGAATTGAGATCTACATACCACAAGCCAAGCGTGTTTTTGGCTACTACGTTTGCCCCATCCTGCACAACGGCCAGCTCGTCGGCCGCCTGGATCCCAAGGTGCACCGCAATACGGGCATCCTCGAAGTCAAACGCGTACACTTGGAGCCAGGCTTCAAACCGGATGGCTCGTTTCGTGCGGGGCTACGCGATACGCTTGAGAGTTTGGCTGCATTCTTGGGCGCCACGGACATTCAAATGGCGAGTAGTTAGGGAAGTTGACAGGCCTCTCAGGGGTTTGATCGCCTATGTTCGTAGAGTAGAAGCGCGTCCAGTATCGGACTGGCCGGTATAGAATGCATGCCGATCAGCAACAGCCAAGCTGCTTGGGCGCGCTGCTTTTGACGGCCCTTCGAATTCCGACGCAAATCGTCCATCCGTACCAACGGCATACGTCCGCTTTGGCCGATCTGCCCAAATGGCTGACGTGCACGGTATTGGTACGTTCCACCGGGTCATTGCAAAGCGTTCTCCTTCCGACGGATACAGCGTCCTATTCTCGCTCTAAACCAGAGGCGCCAAAGGCCAAAAAGACGAGCCTCATTGCGTGTATCAAAGGACATCAACTCGCCGGTCCATAGAATCCAGGCTGCGAGCACCCGCTGGCCACTCCCTCACTGTAGACAATGCCGGGCGGCAGATGATCGTGATTGGTGCTGCTTCTGGCAATTGGCGTAGGGCCGAGTTCTTCGCCGTGGACTTTGCTTCTCCAACCACACCGATTTCGAAGCCATGTGGTCGCAGAAGACTGCGGACTGGATTGGCTCTCAGGGTCGTGCTTTCGAGTTCTTCGGGGCTGTTCTGCAGCACTTGGTCTGCGGCAATCTCAAGAGTGGGCTTGCTGAGGCGCATCAGTTGGACCAGGGCACTAAACACACTTACCAGGACCTTGCTACGCGCTACGCGGTGGCGGTGCTGCTCATCAGGGCATGTCGTCCCCACAGTAGACTGTGGCTCGGAGACCGCTTTCGTTGCAGTAAAGCGGACGAATGCTGGGGCAGAATCGTAGTAACAGCGTCAACAACGGGCCTACAATCGGATAAGGGCGCAGTGTTCGCAAGAAATGCGGTGCCAAATTGGAGAATCTCCCAGACAACAGCCTCTGGGCGCACCGGTTGACTAGTATTAGCGCCGGTTGTGTTTAAACACTCGACCAATGCCTGAAAGGCTGCCACCTGAAGAACAGATCGGGTATTATATGGGCAACAACTAACATGGACGCATTGGAAGAATTACGTTAGGTACTAGCGATGCCAAATGGAGGGTCGGATTGCTGTATGACCTGCTGGTTCAATCGTAGGAACCGGGGATCACGCAACTGGTCGGAACACGCCGATCCAACGGTGCCTGCCTACTGCGAAATCAGGGATGTGGCCATCGATGAACCGGGTTGGAGGTACTGCGCAAACCATCCGCATCGAAGGCCTGATCGTGACCCGATTCCGATCGGGCCGATCACACATTACGACGATGGATACGATGGGTCGAAGACGCGGTCTGTTTGGAAACACTCGCCGGATACGGAGCAAATCCGCCAGCATCTCATCAACTTGCTTGCGGAAATGAATGAGCACATGGCTCATGACTGGTATCCAATAGGCGCTGGTCTGGCTGAAACGGTTATTTGGCAGCTAGGCGAATTCAAAGAGCAGCGGGCGGTGCCGGAACTCAAGCGAATACGTGATCACTATTGGGGCTTGGCCGACGCTGCAAGGGACGCACTCACGAAAATCCAGGAAGCAAACTAGATAGCTACGGGCATTCAAACCGCAGGTAGCAAGGTAACGGGTTAGCGTCCATCCATTTCAGGAATAGGATTGGTAGCGAAGTACAATAGCAGCGCAGCCGTAGAAGAATCGAGGGACCGGACTGATCGGGCGCGGCTGGTGGTGAAGAGTACAATGAGACAGATCTGATTCGGTTTAGTGTAGCGCACGGAGCCCATACGATCTGGAGCGGGTCGCGTCAGAGACTAAACTTATTTGATTGCCGGTCTTGGTCCGTGCTTGGAGCCTCCGTAGCCTGAGTGCCGGCCGTCTCGTCGCTTCATGCTTTCCTTGGAGGCATAGGCAGCATTCGGTACGCCGCGAATGAATCGCTTTGGGCAAGCAACAATCGCCGTTACGCTTCGATGACGCGGTATTGTACCCGCCGTGCTGAGAGGGTCCTGCCGAACTGGACCGAATTGGGATGTACCAACTCCTTTTCCTTGCAATAAGTTGTGGTTATCCCAATCGAGGAATTTCCGTGCCCAGTGCCAGGCGCACTGCAATGAACCGAATTGGGCACGTTCGCCCTGGATGTCATGGCCGGACCATGATCCGAGCAGACCACCAGCTGGTCGTAGGAGGTGCCTCCACAGGTCTAGCTCGTGGCGATGAGATCCTTGGCCAGTGCGGCAGACCCATACGTGGAAAGGGTCCAGCCCACCTCATTGCGTCTGAAGGCATCCAGTAGCTCGTATAGTTTGAAGTGCAGGCCCTTGACCGGACCCCGAAGCGTGGTGACGTCCCTCGTTCAACGCTCGTTCGGAGCCTGGGCTGACAGCTCCGATTTGTGTAGGGAGGATGTATGCGCTGATCCCTGCGCTCGTGTATCTCCCTGTTTTCATCAAGGATACGATACATGGTGCGCCAGTGGCACAGGTAGGAGCCCTCATCCAGGAGCGCGGCCCAGATCTGGCGTGGAGGCAGGTCCACAAACCGCTTTGAATTCAATGATGTTGGGCGACTGGCCAGCGCGAATGGTCTAGGTCAAATGCATTCCCTACATTCTGGTGCAAGCGCATGGCTACTCGTCCCTTGGAAGCGTCTCACACAAGCTGTCTAGTAACGACGTAGTGCTGCCGCAACTTACTGGTCCTAGGCAGGTGAGCTGTGCCGCCTATCGCTACCTGCTACGTCACTATTCCTACAATGAAACTAAATTTCCCGAGGCATCACTACCACCTGCCTCCTTGTCATACGTCACCGGTACAACCCGATACCCGAACTTGGAGGCGCAGTGGCCGCACTGAGCCGCGTGCCGGCTTGCGTTGGGGAGCGTGCAAACAGGTCGGGCTGTTTCTTGTATTTATTGCTATTGCGTCGTGCTCGAATCAGACGGCGAAGGTTGATGAGCTCATCGAATCGGCACGAACGGAATTTTTCGCATTCGATTTTGAGGCGGCGCGCGATGGATTCGCGGAGGCGCTCGAGAAGGATTCGAAAAGCGCTGATGCGGCGTATGGCCATGCGCGCGCACTAGCGGAGCTTAGTCAGTACGAGGAGGCGATACCGGCTTTTGAGCTGGCGCTGGAACTTGCGCCTAACAATCCACGCGTCCAGGAGGGATACGTGGACGCGCTTGCCTGGGGTGGAAGGCTGCGCGGGCGCCGCGACTGGCTTGAACGTGCGGTTGCGGCTGGCACTGAAACCATCCTGGCATTCCCAGATAGGGTCCAGGCATACAAGATGGCTGCGATGGCCGTGTACGACCTCAGCGGGTCGGGCCGGTGGTCTGAGATTCTGGGTGCGTATGAGAGAAGGCTTGCAAGCTCATTTGTGTTCCGTATTTACCACCTGCAGGCCCGGTTGTCGGCTGCGCGCACGACGGGCGACGAGGAAGCAGCGACGATAATCGAAGACGAGCTACGCCACGCGCTTGCCACCGTGATCGCCGCTGAGGAGAGTGCCGTCGAGCGCGAAGAGCCACCCGACGAACGTCGCTGGTACTTCCTGGCAGTCGGCTACAAATTGCTGGGCGACACCGAGGCCCAGCGAAGCTGGCTCGAGCGTCTTGATGAGACTCCAGAAGGTCGGCTCGTGGGCTCGGAGCAGACTTCCAATGACATATTTTACCAGGAGTATTTGCAATCCAGGGAGGCGCCTTGGGCCGAGCGCATGGAGATCGTCAAACGCTGGAAGGTGCGCTTCCAGCCTTCCTGGGACAATGACTACTTCACGGCCTTTCGCGGGGCGCTGGCTCAAGAACGTTCGCTGCTAATAGAAGAAGCCCGAAGGCAGCGCGACGAGGACGGCCAACTGGATGACGCAGTTCTTGATCGGGTCATTGAGATTAGCCACGACTTGGCACGACTCGATACCTGGAGAGGTATCAGCCACTATCGCACGGCTGCGCAGCTGCTCATCGATCTTGAGGTAAGGCTTGATGGAGCGCTGCGGATTGCAGACGAGGCAATCGTTGCGCTGAAAGAGGAGCGCCCCGGTCTGTTGCACCCCGGTACACACGTAGACCAAGTGGACCGCACCCGCGAGGATTGGATCGCCACCTATGAGTACGTACGAGGCTTGGCACTTGTCAAAATGGAGCGCGTCGCAGAGGCTGGGCAGGCATTCCGTAGCGCGATCGACGTACGTCCAAGCTCTGATCGTCTCGCCGCACTCGGCGAGCTTTTGGCGGCGAGCGGGCCAGACGAAGAGGCATACGAAGTGCTCGTTGCCGCCTTGGCGCACGACGCCGAGGACGAATTGCTGGGCATGGAAGCAGATCGCATCCACGAGGTGGCGGCACAGGTGGCGGCGCGATTCGGCCGCGACGCCGAGGCACTTGATGACACGCTTGTTGTTGTGCGTGCCGACGTCGTTGATGCAGCACGACAGCGGTTAGTCGACAACCGCCTCGAACGAGAGGCCCCAGACTTTAGCCTAACCGATACCCAAGGCAACCAGTGGCGCCTGTCCGACCTTCACGGCAAGGTGGTGATTCTGAATTATTGGGCCACATGGTGCGTTCCCTGCATTCAGGAGTTGCCCTACTACCGCGACCTTGTGGATGAGTACGCTTCGCACGACGATGTGGAGTTTTTCGCCATTACGACCGATGACGACCACGACGCAGCGCGCGAATTCCTTGACAAACACGACTACCGCTTCACGGTGTTATTTGACGAGTCCAGCGCCACGGATTTCCAAGTCGCCGGCATTCCCGCTCATTTCATCTTGGGGCCCGAGGGTCTGATTCAATACGAGGCTACCGGATTTCCTAGTGCCGAGCGATACGCCGATGAGATGCGGTGGATGATTGATGCGCTACGGCAAGAGTAGTCGGCCCGCGCAGTATTCGCGGCGGTAGCATGGCTGGGTGTCCGTTGAAATTCCCCACTCTTCACCGGTAGGCAAGCCCAACGGCTGGTCTCTTATTCCGTTGAAAGGCAGGCTTGCGTTTTGTGCCGTTTAGGTAGTTGCATAACTTACGCAGAAGAATCCGCGCCTCTACCAGCCCTCGTTATCCAGAGAACGTCCTCCCGCGAATTGACGCCACGCGGAAAACCTGCACAGGGTCTATCTGGAGTTTGCACATCTGCACAGTGAGTTTCAGGTCCAAAACCAGCTACGCAGATCGGCGCCCACCCTGATGCTCGCCCTAGCCCGGGTTTAACATTTGCGGCCTCAATTCCGGCACAATTTGGCGACCTTGCGAGGAAGATTAGGGACGATTCACCGCTTTGCCCTCACTATGACCTGTTTGTGGGCACATTATGTGCCTGATTTCCCCTCTTTGCCTCCGAGTTTACTCCACTTCTGAATATGTCGTCTCGCTTCTCCACAATGTAGTGCCATAATCGTACTGGCGTGCTTGTTTACACCGCGATCGGTGACTATATTGGCATCAGGGCAATCCCAACCACGCCGCACACTACTGTGTTTATACGCCGCGCTCTCACGCGAACCGGAGCAGACGGTACGCGCTACTACACCTTCCGGCTGTGTCAGGCCAAGCGGGAGGGAGACCGGGTGCGACAACGGACGCTATTGAATCTCGGCGCACATTTCAAGGTCGATAAGAAGCACTGGCGATATCTGTGCCAGCGTATTGAGACGGTGCTGATGGGACAGCTCGAGCTATGGCCGGACTTGTCCTCCCACATCGAAGGCGAAGCGCAGCGCATCGCGGCCCTGTTGGCGGCGCGTGGCGCGGAGGTGATCGAGCCTACCGACCGCAACGGGGCCGTGGCAGACTGGCGTGTGGTCAATGCCAACGCCATCAAGACGATCCGATCGCGTACGGTGGGCGTAGAGCACGTAGGGCTGTGGGCTATGGAGCAGTTGAAGATGCCCGCGCTCTTTGACAGGCTGCAGATGACCCCCTCCATGCGGCGCGCTGCCATTGGCAGCATCATCGGGCGCTTGGCGCAGCCGGGCAGTGAACGGGCCACCAAGCATTGGCTGGAGCGCAACAGTGGCCTGGACGAGTTTGTGGGCGGTTCCTATGAAGCGATGGGACCCATGCACCTCTATCGGGCAAGCGACCTGCTCGTGCGGCATCAGCAAGCCATAGAGCAGCACCTCTTTACGCAGGCGCTGGATCTGTTTGCTGCGCGTCCAACGGTCACGCTTTACGATCTGACCAACACATTTCTGGAGGGTACCGGGGCCAACATAGACAAGGCAAAGCGTGGTCACTCGAAGGAGCGGCGCCGCGATTGTCCCTTATTGACCTTGGCCCTGGTCCTGGACGGGAGCGGCTTCGTACGCAAGAGCAAGGTCTTCGCGGGCAATGTGCGGGAGCACCGCACGCTAGAGGAGATGCTGGCGGTACTGCAAGCGGGTCCCGAGGCGCTCGTGGTGATGGATCGGGGCATAGCGACCGAAGATCGTATACAATGGCTGCATGCGCAGAAGTACCAGTACATCGTGGTCGCTCGGGAGCGCAGGCGGGTCTTTGATCCTGAGGCAGCACAAACTCTTACGACGGCCGGTGGTGAGCGTCTATCCCTATACCGGCAGGTACAGGACGACCAGGTGCGGCTCTATTGCTACTCTGCGTCCCGGGCTGCGAAGGAGCAAGCCATAGTGGCACGGCAGACCGCAGCGTTTGAGCAGGCCCTGAAGAAACTGTCCGACGGGCTCTCCCGCCCGCGCACGCATAAGCGACTCGAGGTGGTTTCTGAGCGCCTCGGGCGCCTGAAGGAGCGATACGGAGGGATAGGACAGCATTACGACATCACGGTGCAGCCTGACGAAAGCGGCAAGCGCGCGCACACGATTGAATGGGAGCAGAGACTGCTACCGGGGTCCATGGCGACGCATCCAGGAGTGTACTGCCTGCGAAGCAATTTGGTGAACTGGACCGACGAAGCGTTGTGGCGCACCTACATCCGGCTCACCGACGTGGAAGCCGTGTTCCGCACCCTGAAGTCGGAACTGGGCCTACGACCAATCTACCACTCGACGGGCCTGCGCGCCGAAGGGCATCTGTTCATCTCGGTCATCGCGTATCAGCTCGTGCAGGTAATCCGTACTCGCCTGCGTAGCCGAGGGCTCTCCTCCAGTTGGACGACGCTTCGAAGCATCCTTCAGCGACAAACGCGCACGACCAGTGTGTCCCCGTGCCGCGACGGGCGTACGCTCCATGTTCGCACAACCGCACAGCCCGATCCCGAGCTCCGGTCGATCTATGACGCCTTGGGAATAGATTACAAGCCCCTCTCTACGAAGAAGACCGTCGTCTGATCGGCAGTACTAAAAGTCCTTCCGTAGTCCATTGTAGTGCCAGAAGAGGCATTTATGGGTGACGTATGTCCCTGAATATAAAGGACTTGTGAAAAGTGCATGGTAAACTTGGGCTAGTCCAGCATTTGCTAACATCTCCCTTGGTGAGCAAGATGGGTTGCCTCTTCGATGGTAAAGAGGGTGCCGAGCCCGCAGGGTCTAAAGATCCTGCGGCACTGCATCGACCCATTAGTAGGCAGCTGTCCAAGACAGTCTGCCACTGCGCCAGGAATCCGAGTAGTGGTCGGCTTCCGTCGGAATAAGTGGCCGAATTCCATCGTAAAATGCAGTCCGTCAGAATAAAACTGCAAAAAAAACAGCATTGGGTCTTGACGACAGTGAAACCTCGTCATATATTGGCCGTAAGTGCTAGTATGCTAGCACTTCTGCAGTGCATGGTTGAACCTTCTCCCGGTAAGGGTGGGCGTAATGAAAAAGAAGAAATCTCCGATGGACCTGGGGCGTCGTGAGCGTCAGATTATGGCGTTTGTTTACCAGCACAGTCAGGCCACGGCCGCCGAAGTGATGGAGGGCATCGACAGCCCGCCGAGTTATTCGGGTGTGCGGGCGATGCTGCGCATTTTGGAGGAGAAGGGCCATCTGCGGCACCGGCGGGAGGGAGCGCGCTACATCTACACACCGACGCTTTCTCCAGAAGAAGCAGGGCGTTCGGCCATGAACTACATGGTGCAAATGTTCTTCAACGGCTCGGCCGAGCAAGCTGTGGCGACGCTGCTCGAGCTGAAGAGGACAGATCTCACCGCAAGCGACCTCGACCACCTCTCCGGCTTGATTGAGCAGGCCAAACAACAAGGGCGATAGGCATGGATACGTTGATGGAATTCACTCATTTCCCCGCCAGCATGAGCTCCTGGTTGGTGCTGATGCTGACGCTGCTTGTCAAGGGTACGCTGTTGTTGGCGGCTGCCGGGCTTCTGGTTTACGCCTTGCGGCGCAGTTCGGCGGCCGTCCGCTATGTGGTGTGGTGCGCAGGGCTGTTGAGCCTGTTGGTGCTGCCGGTGCTTTCGGTGCTGTTGCCGCAGTGGCAGACTGGTCTTCTGCCGCAAGCGGCCGTTCTGCTTCAGGAAGCTCCCCGCGCGGTTCCACACGTGACTCCGGCCTCTGTGCCGCTCCTGAATGCCCCGACGGCTGGGCCAGCCATACTACCGCCGGTCATCGACGAAGCTGCTGCTCCCGTCGCTGTGGCGCCGCCGCAGACAGGCCGGGCTGAAACCCCTGCAGTGGGGGTAGCCTCTGGGTCCCTTTTTGCCGACCTCGATGTTCACTGGTCGACGTGGGTGTTTCTGGTGTGGCTGGCCGGTCTGCTGTTCGTGCTGGTTCGTGTGGCTATTGCACACGCCGGGGCGCACCTGCTCGTCATCCGTGACACGATGGTGCGCGATGACGATTGGCGTCAGCTGGCCGGCGATACGGCTAACCGGCTGGGTATCCGGCGTTTGGTGCGGCTGCGCTGGAGCGCGTGGACGGCTGTCCCGTTGAGCGTTGGCGTGTGGCGGCCTACCATCATCTTGCCGGAGATGGCGAAGATGTGGGACGAGCAGCATCGCCGGACGGTGCTGCTCCATGAACTGGCGCACGTCAGGCGCCGCGATTGCCTGATGCAGCTGTTGACGCAAATCGCCTGTGCCTTCCACTGGTTCAACCCGCTGGCGTGGGTAGCTGCTCGCCAGTCGCGCATCGAACGAGAGCGCGCTACCGACGACATGGTGCTGTTGGCCGGCATGCAGGCCTCCACGTATGCCGAGATCTTGCTGGAGACCGCCCGTTCGCTGCACTCGGTAGGAAGGTCAGCGGGGGCGGCGCTGGCCATGGCGCGGCATTCCCAGTTGGAAAGCCGCCTGATGGCCATTCTCGATCCATCGTTGCGCCATCGGAGCCTGAACCGGGCCGGCACTACCATGGCTGTCGTAATAGCGGCGTGCATAGTGCTGCCACTGGCCGTGCTCAATCCCGCCCAAGCCCAGCGCGATACCATCGTGGGGGCTGACGAGGTTGCCGCCGACAGCGAGCTGACGCTCGTCGGCGTGCGCTTGACAGTTTCCGGGGACATCAAGAGTGACCCCGAATTCGGCATCGACATCGAGCCGAATATCGCCCTCAATTCAGGCGTCGCTATCGACGACAACTTCGATACCAGCTACGATGACACCCTGCACGCCGACCCGAATTGGGAGGCCGCATCCATGGATACCCTTACCACTGAGCAACTCAACATGCTGCGCAGCAGGTATGGCATCGACAGCACGTTTATCCATGAGATCGAGATGCTAGGCTTTACAGACTTGGATGTAGACGAGTTCGTTGCCCTGGGCGAAAATGACATCGATCCGGACTATATCCGCGACATGCAGGCCGCCGGCCTCGCAGACATGACCGCGCATGAACTCGTGGCTCTGGCCCAGAATGAGATCGACTCGGATGTAATCCGTGGAGTGCAGGCGGCGGGTTTCACAGACCTGACCATGAACGACTTCATCGCTCTGGCCACGTATGATATCGACCCAAACTATGTCCGGGGTATGCAGGCGGCGGGTTTCACAGACCTGACCATGAACGACTTCATCGCTCTGGCCACGTATGATATCGACCCAAACTATGTCCGGGGTATGCAGGCGGCGGGTTTCACAGACCTGACCATGAACGACTTCATCGCTCTGGCCACGTATGATATCGACCCAAACTATGTCCGGGGTATGCAGGCGGCGGGTTTCACAGGCTTGACCATGAACGACTTCATCGTCCTGGCCGCATATGACGTCGACCCAAACTATGTCCGGGGTATGCAGGCGGCGGGTTTCACAGGCTTGACCATGAACGACTTCATCGTCCTGGCCGCATATGACGTCGACCCAAACTATGTCCGGGGTATGCAGGCTGCGGGCTTCACAGACCTGACCATGAACGACTTCATCGCTCTGGCCACGTATGATATCGACCCAAACTATGTCCGGGGTATGCAAGCTGCGGGCTTCACAGACCTGACCATGAACGACTTCATCGCTCTGGCCACGTATGATATCGACCCAAACTATGTCCGAGGTATGCAAGCTGCGGGCTTCACAGACCTGACCATGAACGACTTCATCGCTCTGGCCACGTATGATATCGACCCAAACTATGTCCGAGGTATGCAAGCTGCGGGCTTCACAGACCTGACCATGAACGACTTCATTGCTCTGGCCACGTATGACATCGACCCAAACTATGTCCGGGGTATGCAGGCTGCCGGGTTCAAAGACTTAAGCGTGAGCGAAGTCGTTGCCCAGGCCAAGAAATCCCTGCGAAAAGAATAACTTGGGCTGTCTATCCAACCACCGCTGAAATGACATCCAATGTCTCCGGGCTTCATTACTCCCAGTATCGTGCTCATCCACGTAGGTTGCCGGACACTCAATGCTGGCCGCGCTTCGGCCATATGGAGCGGCGTGCGGGTCGGCATTGGGGAGTGAACAAGCGAATTGGGCTGCTTCTTGCGGCGATGACTATTGCGTCGTGCTCGAATCAGGCGGAGCGCGTTGATGAGCTCATTGAAGCGGCGCGCCAGGACTATGTCGCCTTCGATTTCGTGTCGGCGCGCGATGGATTTGCGCAGGCGCTCAAGTACGATCCGAACAGCGCCGAAGCGGCGTATGGTCACGCGCGCGCACTGGGGCAGCTCAATCAGTATGAAGATGCCATACCGGCTTTTGAGTGGGCGTTGGAACTTGAGCCAAACAATCCACGTGCCTACGAGGGGTACCTGACCGCGCTCGCTTGGGGCGGATCGCTGCGCGGGCGCCGCAAGTGGCTTGATCGCGCGGTTGAGGCCGGCAGTGAAGCCATCCTGGCGTTCCCTGATCGGGTCGAGCCATATGATTTGGTTGAGAGTGCCGTGGACGATCTCAATGCGTCGGAGCGGTGGCTTGAGATTCTCGGCGGGCTGGAGGAAAGGCTTGAGGGCTCGTCAGTATTTCGTATTCACCACCTGCAAGCGCGGTTGCTGGCAGCGCGCTCATCGGGCGACGAGGATGAGACAGCGACGATTGAAGACGAGTTGCGCCAGGCGCTTCTCACCGCGGTCGCCGTCGAGGGAGAAGCCGTCGAGCGTGGGGCGCAGCCCGACGCCGGCCGTCGTTACTTCCTGGCAATTGGTTACGGGTTGCTTGACGACACAGATGCACAGCGAAGCTGGCTGGCCCGCCTTGATGAGACTGCCGAAGGCCGCACTATGGGTGCAGCACGAACTCACTTTGATATATACTACCGGGAATTTTTTGAATCCCGGGAGGCCCCGCTGGCGGAGCGCCTGGAGATCGTTGAGCGCTGGAAGCAGCGGTTTCAACCTGCCTGGGACAATGACTATTTCTCCACCTATAGAGTAGCGCTGGATCAAGAGCGTTCGCTGCTAAGGAATGAATTCCGCAGACAGCGCGACGAGGATGGCCAGCCGAATGGCGAAATCCTTGATCGGGTCATCGAGCTTGGCAGCATCCTGGCACGACTCGATACCTGGGGTGGGATCAGCTATTTCCGCTCGAATGCGCAGCTACTTATCGATTTTGAGTTAAGACTTGAGGAAGCGCTTCAGATTGCTGACGAGGCAATCTTAGCGCTTAAGGACGAGCGACCCGGCCTTTTGTACCCCGGAATACGGCTCGACCAATTGGCGCGCAGCCACGAGAGATCAATCGCCTCCTTTGAGCACCTGCGAGGCATGGCGCTTGTTGGGTTGGATCGCGGGCAAGAGGCTGAGCAGGCATTCCGCAGGGCGATTGACGCCGGTCAGCGGTCTCATCGTCTCGCCGCACTCGGCGAGCTTTTGGCTGCCAACGGGACCGACAAGGAGGCATACGAAACGCTTGTTTCCGCCTTAGCGCACGACGCCGAGGACGAGCGGCTGGGCACAGAAGCAGATCGCATCCGTGAGGTGGCGGCTCAGGTGGGGGCGCGCACCGGCCGCGACGAAAAGGTGCTGGATGACACGCTCGCAATTGCAATCGCTGAGGTCGCGGACGCGGCGCGGCAACGCTTGATAGACGACCGCCTCGACCGCGAAGCCCCCGACTTCAGCCTCACCGATACCGAGGGCAACGAATGGCGCCTATCGGACCTTCGTGGCAAGGTGGTGCTTCTCAACTATTGGGCCACATGGTGTGGCCCCTGCCGGCAAGAGTTTCCCCACTATAGCGACCTCGTAGACACGTATGCATCGGACGACGATGTGGAGTTTCTCGCCATTACGACCGATGCCGACCACAGTGTCACGCGCGACTTTCTAGATGAAAACGACTACCGCTTTACGGTGTTGTTCGACGAAGGCAGCGCCACGGATTTTCAGGTTGTCGGCCTACCCTCGCATTTCATTATAGGGCCCGAAGGTCGCATCCAATACAAGACTTCCGGATTTCCTGGTGCTGAGCGCTATGGGGAAGAGATGAGTTGGCGGATTGAGGCGCTACGGCCAGAGTAAATGGGCCGCTCAGAGGTCCCCGATGGTAGAGGTAGCCGCGGCGTATTTTCTCGCACGCCACAGGAAGACCCATTTGCAGTTGCCTGCTACTTGCCTCTTGGCAAATTCGGTGTGCGCATTGTGCCATTGAGGTGGCAGCACAACGTAGGCGAGTTACTGACTTTATTTCGTGCAGTTAGCAACCTGGCGGTTATGGCACGGATTTCACGCCAGTGCCGGAAGCCCTGTTTGGCCGTCAATGTTGACGCTACGCCGCCCTTGTAGCAGCTCGTCTACGTCGCGCCCGACGAATTCGCGCCGCCAGCCACTGCGAAGAGGGCTGTCAAGGCCTGAGACGTGGCATCGGACGTCATTCCTGGTTGCCACCAGTGCAGGATCGATCCCCGAAGCGACCGAATGCCCCAAAATCAAAGCCGAAGCAAGGTGGACGCGCGCCTGATGCTGGTCATCCGATGGCAATGCCTCGGGGCGGGGAGGATAGTCCGAATGTGGTAGCGCGCGCACCAACCGCAACTCACGAAGAAGGTCTTCAGCGGCTCGGTCTGCGTACGTGGTCGATACTCCCGACAAGCGCCGCAGCTGGCGCGCACGCTGCGGCATGCGTTGGGCAATGGAACGCACGACCTTGTCCGGCAGAATCCACTGGCGCGGAAGGTCATGGCTCCGCGCTGCATTCTCACGCCAGGCGGCGACGGCTTTTAGCCCCGCGCGCTGTCTGCCGGAAAGTTTGCCGAGCCCGCTAAACCTCAGGTATTCCTTGTGCGGGTCCGGCCACGCGTACTGGGTGTCGCTGTTGTAGTTGTCCATCTCTTCCGCCAGCCATGATGTGCGCCCCAGCCGTGCCGCGCGTCGCTGTAGCTCTTTGAAGGCTTGGCAAAGGTAGCGGACATCATCTTCTGCGTACGCGCATTGTTTAGGGCTAAGCGGACGGCGCAGCCAGTCGGATCGAGTTTCCGACTTATCAAGCTCAACGCCGAACAGTTCAGCAAGAAGATCGGCCAAGGAAATGGTACACAGCAGCCCCACAAAGCCTGCTGCTCGACGAGTGTCAAAGATGTTCTCGGGTATGGTGCCCGTGGCCTCGTTTAGCAACTTCAGGTCCATGTCCGGGTCATGCAGCACCTTGACTACATCCGGATTGCCAAGCAGATCTCCTAGGGGTGCGAGGTCGCAGGCAGCAAGCGGGTCAACCAGGGCAACATCCTTCTCCCCAAGACCGATCTGAATCAGGCCCAGTTTGGGGAAATATGTTTCGCCCGTCACAAACTCCGTATCAACGGCCACAACGCCTGCTGCCATCGCGCGGGCAACTAGCGCACGCAGCGCCTCCGGCGATTCAATCAAGCTCATGCGCCTGTTCTGGATGTGCAATGCCCGGTGTAGTGGATCAGTCAGTGGCCGCTTATTGGGCACAACAACGTTTATATGACGCAGCCAGCCTTTTGGTCATGGTGCCTGCTGCCATGGCAACGGCCGGTTCATACGCGCAACGCAGCCACCTGCTCAGCTTCCGCTCACGCCTCATCTGGGATCCGAATAGCGGTCGCACAGTAATACGGCAGCGCACTATCTTGCGCCAGAATCAGCTAGGACTGCCCGGAGTAGCCGATGCCATATGTAGTTGCCGAGCCCTGCATCAACTGCAAGCATACGGACTGTGTTGAAGTGTGCCCTGTAGACTGCTTTTACGAGGGACCAAACTTTCTGGTGATCCACCCGGATGAGTGCATTGACTGCAATGCCTGTGTCCCGGTATGCCCGGTCGAGGCCATCTTTCCCGATGATGAGTTGCCAGAAGAGTGGGAACACTACACCCAGTGGAATGAGTATCTGGCTGAAAAATGGCAGGATTCCGGCTACAACATCGTCGAGCGCAGCGAGCCGCTGGAAGATGCCGAAGAGTGGAAAACACGCGAGAAGTCGGAAGAGGATATCTTGGACTGGGAATAGGATAGCCGCATCACGCACGCAATAGGCGGTTCCACTATCCTGTGACGCCCGATAAATGGCTGTCACCGCCCCGCGCTTTTACTATTTGACTTGATGGTTGGTACGCCTGCCTTGAGGCCCCTGGGGGTCGGTCGCATGCGAAGTGGTGCCGACTTGTGTCTGAGGCTTAGACGCCGTATGTAGCTGGCCTGTCTACAGGTCTCGAATCAATCGCTAGTATCAAGCGCGAGCGACTAAAATCACGTTCTACGGCACGATCCGGCGGCGAGCAGAAGCCGGCCCGCTATTGGCGGAATCCTGGAGATAGCAGGGTAAGGCAGAGCTACTCAGCACGATAGCAAGCATCGCTCTGCGGTGCACCCTGCGCCAAAGAGCGGGCTCTGCTACGTGCCTGCGGAATAGTCAGTAGCGTACACAACCTGCTCTGGTGTCAGCGAGTCGATCTTAAGCCCCATGGTCTGCAGCTTCAGTCCGGCGATACGCTGATCGATGCTGCCAGGCAAGTCGATGACGGTGTTGCCAAGAACCTCGCCCCGCTCATGTTGCTGTACGAGGAGCAGGTGTGTCATAAACTGGTTGGCGAAACTCATATCCATAACCTCGGACGGGTGCCCTTCCGCTGCGGCTAGGTTTACCAGGCGCCCCTCTGCCAGCACGAACAGCCTTCGCCCATCATGCATGGTGTATTCGCGATTGTCGGGCCGAATCACGCGCGAACCTGTCGACACTGCTGCAAGCTCATCCAAGTTCAGCTCCACGTCGTAGTGGCCCGTGTTGCATACGACGGCCCCATCCTTCATCGTGTCAAAGTGGCGTCCGCGGATGACATCCTTCATGCCTGTGGCGGTAACAAACACATCGCCTACAGAGGCGGCCTGGTCCATCGGCATGACACGCATACCTTCAAGCGTGGCCTTAAGCGCGGCGGTTGCTTTCACTTCTGTCACGATCACATTTGCACCTAGGCCCTTGGCACGCATCGCCACGCCGCGTCCGCAATGCCCATAGCCTGCCACTACAAAGTTTTTCCCAGCTATCAGAATGCTACTTGCGCGCAAAATGCCGTCCAGCGTCGACTGGCCCGTGCCATAGACGTTGTCAAAGTCCCACTTCGTTTCAGTGTCGTTGACCGCATATACGGGATAAAGCAGCTTGCCATCCTGGGCCATTGCACGTAGCCGTTGCACGCCGGTGGTTGTCTCTTCGCTGCCGCCGATGATGTGGTCCGCGAGGTGCGGGAACCGATGGTGTACCGTAAAGATGAGGTCCGCTCCGTCATCCAGGGTCAGGTGCGGAGGCTTGTCGATGGTGCGATCAATGCTCCAATAGAATTCCTCCACGCTCTGGCCGTACCAAGCGTAGATTTCGATGCCGCCCATGGCGAGCGCAGCTGCAACCTCGTCGTTGGTCGACAGCGGGTTGCATCCGCTCCACGCAACCTCCGCTCCACAAGCCGCAAATGTTTCCACCAACACGGCTGTCTCTTTGGTCACATGCAGGCAGCCGGTGATCTTGTAGCCCTTAAATGGCTGCGACGGTTCATACTTCGCCCGTAGCTGCGCCAAGACCGGCATGCGACTCTCCGCCCATTCGATACGCATTCGCCCGGCGTCAGCCAAGCCAAGGTCCCGCACTTTATATGCACCCGCTCTATGATCCATGAGTGAAAATCTGTGAGTGAAATGGCCGCGATCAAACGATGTCGACGGCGTGTCGTTTCCCCCGCAATGGGTCTACGTACCGTCGGCAGCGCAAAGCGATTCACTGTCACCCCCTGGGAGAGCGGTGATCAAAGCTGCGGCGCTGCTGCGTTCAGGTGCGCAAGTGGTGGGCACGCTTGACTTCTGCCGCTGCATCGCGCAGGACGGGGTGTTAAGCACGAGAGTGCCGCTCCACAAGCGGAGGCAACGGCCACAGCCAATGTGCAACCGAGCCTCCGTGCAGTCTTCGTGGGCCACGCCATACGGCGTGCCAGCTTCCTCGGACCTGCTAAAGTGGTCGGGCGACTCGCTGCATCCTATCGCGCCAGGATCAGCGACTCCATGAAGGTCTGACGCCCGGTGCGCATGCGCAGAAAATACACTCCGCCTGCGAGCCCACTGAAGTCCAGGTGCAACGTGTGTGTGCCAGCCTCCTTCTCCTGATCCACCAAGACCATTACGCGCCGCCCTAGCACGTTGTGTACGTCCATATACACGGGCATAGGCTCTGGTACCGAATAGCTGATTGTGGTGCGCGACGCAAAGGGGTCGGGAAAGTTGCCATGCAGCGCAAGGCCTGGGTCCAGGTTTAGGGATTCGTCGATGGTCGTGCTCTCAAGCACGGCCGACCGCACGACCCACGACTCGCCGGGAGTCAGCCTGCCATCGGTACCCAAGTCAATGCGAATCCACATTCGCGCACCGGCACGCGGCGTCAAGTCAAACAACGTCACCTCGTCCCGGCTATTGGCAAAGACCTGCTCCCCGGCCATAGGATGCGATCCTGATGCAGTATAGGCCTCGTCGTATCCGTCCTTGGGCGAAATTACCAGCCATCGAGAGCCATCGTCCTCAGACACCTTGACGTTGCCGCGCGCTGCCCCGAAACTCGCTGCATGGTCCAGTCGGAGCGTGATTGCGGCCGCGTTGGTGGGCAGATCAGTAGGCACGAGCACGATGCTGGAGACGAGATCGCTACTTGAGTGAGTGGCCGCATAACCGCCTTGCCCATCCTTCGTCCACAGCCCTGTAGCGGTAGCACGCGCAAGCGCGGGAATTCGCTCAACCAGACGCGCTTCTATCTCGAAAGGGGCATCGCCCTGCGCAGGAACAACAACTGAATTGTCGTCAAAGTCCTGCACGCGGAAGCGGTACCGTATCCGGTCACCACGCTGAAGCATATCAGGCACCGGAAATGCTCCGGCAAACGTGTTGGGCTCGGCTGGATCCATCGCGAGTCGCAGCGTCCCACTCCTGTTGGCAGCGTTGCTCGGTTCAAAGGTGAATTCTGCCAGAATCGATTCGATGCCCGTGTTATCCGTTGCCACTACTTCGATGGGGGGCGCGCCAGTGCCAGCCGGGACACTGACGAGCGGTTCAGGCAACACGCTCACGGTCGGAACTGCGTTGTCGGCAGGGCGCTCTTCCAGGATACGAACGTCGTCCAGAGCCCACCCTGCGTAGCCGTGCGCTGTGGACTGAGCGTTGCCGCTGCCGGTGGCGGCCTCAATATGCAAGAGAACCCGAGGCACGTGCGGGAGATCAAATAATGCGCGGCGCCAGCCATAGCTGTAACCTGCATAGGCACGCTCTCCTCCCAATGGGTTGGCGTCGTCCAGCGAAGCCGTATAGCCCTTTTCCGGCGTAAGAACCTGCCAGTTTGCTCCACCATCTGTGGACACCTTGACATTGCCACCATCAAGGGCCCTACCTGCCGGGCTACCGGTAGGCCGGGTGATCCCGCTATGCTCAAAGTCATGCCAGTGCCAAAGCTCCAGAAACGCCTCGGAAAAGTTGATGAGGTCGATTTCGGGAATCTCCAGTACGCTGGTCGAAGGTTGATCGGTGTAGGGGTCAGCGTCGTTCGTCAGCCACGCGTACTCTCCAGAGTGCGGTACCATGAGGCCGTACGATGGCTTGGCGCGGCGCCACTCGCCGTCAGAATGGAGCACCGCACCTTCGTCCGGATCGTACGATGCCAGAATGCCCTTTTCAATGATGTGGATGACAAACGCCGGCATATCAAGAGGAGGGAGCGCGCTGACATTTTCTGCCTCAGCCGCGTCTTCAGCCCACACGCGGTAGTAGGCACGGCTCTTCAGCGGAATGTCCATGGGCGGAAAACTCCCCGTAAATAGGGAGCCGGAACCCGTCAGTGCGAACGTTTGGCTGGGCAGGCGCGCACCACCCGCTTCTTCTACCTCAAACTCAACCCAAGCAGAGTCAATGTCAACGGCATCCGTGATACGGGCCTCAATGCTCGGCGGCCAGTCCACCATCGCGACATGCGTGAGGTACGGATGAACTATAACCGGCGCCTCGGTGTCCACTTCGATATCTACCGCGAACACGGATTGCGGAGCAGCAGCAGGCAGGCGCGTGATGACTCCACTGGCCTGTTCGACCTCAAAATAGTATTCGACCGTTTCCGCGCCCGGGCTGAGCTCGATTGAATAAGTGTACAGCCCCTCACCCGCGGGCGCCATCGTTGCAATCTTCCAGGCTTCGTCATCAATTGAATAGTGCACCTCGTGACGGGTAATGCCATCGCCGCAAGTGTCGGTTTGGAGTTCAACTAGCAGGGGAGTGGAGGCATCGGGGACGGTGAGCACTGGCGTGTGGACGAGCTGAAGGGCACCGGGCAGACATTCGATGTATCCACGATCAGACAAAATCTGCCCGATATCCGGCACGTGCGCACCCTGGTAGCGATCCTGGTCCGCCTGCAGCAGCGCTTCGGCTGCATCACTAAACTTCACGGGTGCATTGAGGTAGGCATGAGAAATCAGGTTCAACTGATCCGTAAGCCTCTTGCCTATCGCGTCGTAGATCTGCATCAGAGACGTGGCCCATATGAGACCGTCCGCGTAGAAGTTGCAGAATGAGACATTGCCGGTGCATTCAAATCCATCGGGATACGTAGCGCTGCTCCCCAGCCTGCGGCCGGGCCACGTTTCGTTGCCGTCCCACGAAAACACATGCTGCCAGTCGTGAGCAGGCACTACGCCCTGGTCCATGAGCCCGCGCGTATAGGAGGTGGCCCAGTAGTCTCCCCAGCCTTCATGCAGGCCAGCGCCTTCAAGAGTACCAAAGAGGTCTCCGCTGCTGCCTTCAAGGATGGCATGGCCGTACTCGTGCAAGATGACCTCCGCGTCTTCCCCGTCGTCAATGCCGCCGTCCCCAAATGAGACAGCATTTTGGAAGGGATAGTAGGCAGAGTTGTCCGCGCTACCTTCGCCATGTGGATTGGAGCGCAGACCCCCTCCCTGAATCGAGTGTCCTATATCAAGCGATTGGATGTAGCGTTGGTTGGCGTCTATATGGTAGTAGACCTGAACGGCTTCAAAGTGCTGATTGGCGCGCAGGTAATCGAAGTCATTCTCGCTGTCCTCTGCCGGTGGCGTGTAGGGCGTGCCTATTGATCCGTCAATCGACACATATGGTCCCTTGAGCCGATACTTGCCATCTGCTCCGTGCTCAATGTCCAGTAGTGACACCTCTTTGCGCTGATCATTGAGCGCGTCCGAGTTTGAGTCGTTGTTGTCTACGTAGGCGCCGCCGTAGGTGACGCCGGCACTTGTAATGGGGTCCGGAATCCAAGCTTTTCCCTTCCCGTCAATGCGGCGTGGGACAGACGTAGAATCTTCGTGGCGATGGCGAATGACTCGATCAAGAAGGTGAATGGTCGCACCAGAGTGGGCATTGAGCAGCACTTCCCATTCTCCTGGTGCGCCTACGGGCCAGGCGATGACGCGCCAGACCAGTACGGGCGTCGCCAACGGATACACGACGAGCTCCGGCTCTGAGGACGAGGCCCCGGCCGCAGAGACTAGCTGCTGCGCCTGACGCTTGGCTTGATCTGATGAGACCGTGGGCGTGGCATCAAACGCATCGATCTCGGCCAGATGCGGTGCATAGCCGCTAAGCACCATGGTGGGTAGACCGCTTGGGCCAAGGTTCACCTTCACGCGTCGGCGGTGGACCGGCACTCCATGGAATGTCTGCTGAAACGTGAGGTGTGTGCTGTATGACGTTCGGATTTCTTCCGTCAGCTCCAGGTCGTCCGCGGTTGTCCAACCGAAGCGTATGCGATTCTCGGCCATCCAGGCGCGCGCGGTTTGCTCCGGCGTCGCGAGTGGGGGACCCTCGGCCTGGATGCGGAATGCCGCACGGAGGATGCCGCTGTCGGTATCAATCCGGCCATCAGGGATCGATCGCTGGTTGAACTGGACGGAAACATCCACCTGCGTAACAAACGGCAGCGACGCTGCGGGCAGCGCATCATGTGCGGCGCTCAGCTTCTGAGACAAAGAAGACTCGGCGCTCAACAGCAGGGCCGCTAGAACTAGTAGGATTATTCGCATGACTGATCTCCCTTTAAGTCGGACTGGTCTGGAGAACTGAGAATGGCAAGGAGTCGGCTTGACGGCCGAGTCACTGCAGGGTTTGCAAGTGGCTCCCTCCTTCCTGTGGTCCCAGATTGCCACAAGAGTCGTGCCGGCGTGAGCAGGACCACTAGGCTGCCATCGTGGTGCCCGCCGCAATGCTGTCGGCGCACGCTAGCAATTTGTTCACGAAATCCAGTTGCTCCCATGGAAAGCCGCTACGCCCAAAATGGCCATAGGTGGCGGTATTCCTGTAGATCGGCCGATTCAGATTCAGCCGGCGGGTGATTCCTTCCGGCGTAAGATCGAAAACGGACTCGACAACTCTGTGCAAGTCTGCATCGCTAAGACCGTCACGCACCGTGCCGGATGAGTCTACGACCACGGACACGGGCTCCGCGCAGCCAATGGCATAGGCAGCCTGAATTTCTACCATTTCCGCCAGCCCTGCAGCGACCAGGTTCTTGGCTGCGTGGCGTAGGGCATAGGCTGCGGAGCGGTCCACCTTGGAAGGGTCTTTCCCGCTGAATGCTCCACCTCCATGGGCGCCGCGTCCGCCGTAAGTGTCAACGATGATCTTTCTGCCAGTGAGCCCCGTGTCGCCATGGGGACCCCCAATGACGAATTTGCCGGTTGGATTTACGATCAGGCGCTTTGGCATGCACCTGGCTGGAAGCACGACCGGTAGAACCCACTCCTCAATGTCCTGCCTGATCTCGTCCTGGGTAACGCCCTCGGCGTGCTGGGTTGACAAGACCACTGTTTCCACGCTAATGGGCACGTTGCCGTCACCATATTTCACGGTCACCTGGCTCTTGGAGTCCGGCCGCAGGTATGGCATCAGTTTCGTATGCTTTCTGAGGAAAGCCAGCCGTTCAACCAGGCGATGCGCAAAGTAGAGCGGCATGGGCATAAGGACGCGCCCGTCGGAATCTGAAGCCCGATCGATTTCCTTGCACGCATAGCCGAACATCATGCCTTGGTCGCCTGCGCCCTGCTCCTTGTTGTCGTCCGCGTCAACGCCGAGCGCAATGTCCTGGCTTTGTCCGTGCACATAGTCACGGACGATCACCGTATCCCAGGCAAACTTGAGCTCTCGGTCGGTGTAGCCGATCTCCTTGATGACACTTCGCGCGATTTCCTCGCGGTCGATCGCTTCGTCCACTCCGTCTTGAGCGCGAACTTCACCGGCGAGCACCACCAGGTTCGTGGTGACTAGCGTTTCGACCGCCACACGACTGTCAGGATCCTTGTCAAGGTAGGCATCCAGTATCGCGTCCGAAATCTGGTCTGCGACCTTGTCCGGATGCCCTTCAGAAACGGATTCTGACGTAAAGAGATAGTTCATGCTGTGTGTAACGTCTTGTGCCAGTGCGCTTAGCCTACTTTGAACCCTTGGACTAGTCAGCGGTTCGCATCCCGCTGGTGCGCATTCGTGTTCCTACAACCATGCGTGACGCCGCACTTGCCAACGCCGCGTGGCCGCAGGTACCTCGAGTAGGCGAGCGTCGCTTGGAATCCCAAGCGGGCCGCCCGCGGGCAGGCCTGCATGGTTGTACATCGGGTGCATGCGGGGCTCATCCGCGCGGCGGAGCGATGTTCAAGCTCGGAAGTGGCAATGCTGCGGTAGCGTGGCGCACTAGGCCGTGCGCCACGCCGTACCGGTTGCATTGGAGGCACGCAGGTCCAGGCAGCCGCGTGTGCAACGCGTGACTAAGGGGGCCGGCCAACAGGCCCCCGGAGCGGCAGCACTACAGGCATTCTTTGACTCTAAAGGAAGGGCGCTCGAAGTGTTTTACTACGTTGTGCAGCGTCGGCGCCCCATCTGGTGCGTGGCATTAGATGGCGCGCCTGCCTGCGGACTTCAGGTAGCGTCGCCTGCGCATGTGCTCCCATTTCAGAGAATTCGGCGATGGCGACGCGCACGGCCGGACAGGCCATGCGGCGGACGATTGCCTGATCAGGCTTCCAACCTCTGTATTTTGGTGGGGTGGGGCTACTTTCGACAAGCAGGTTGCGTGCAAACAAGAACCGAATTGCCGAGCCACTCGTAAACAGGCCTTGATGTCGTTGGGACGGCTTCTGGATGACGCCGCAAGGCCGGCGACCACCTTGGTGGCATCGGCTGGGCGGGATAGGTCACTCGTGGAGCTAACATCTGCAACTCGCTGGTGGGATCAATGAACGCCGGAGAATGGCGAATAGGTGTATGCGTATGAATCGAGGCCTAGCACAGCTGGCGGTGGTATCCGTTGCGATTGCGGCAACGAGTTTCCCCAGTTTCGGGCAGCAAGCTCCCACCCATGTTGCGCCGTTTGTGCCCTTTGATGAGGTCTTCTCCGTTGAAGACACGCTGACGCTGGACCCTGAGGTCTTGATCGGTCAGGTCCAGTCGTTGGATATCAGCGATACCGGTGCATTGGTCTTGGTTGACAACGTGGCCCAGGCCATTCACCTGTTCACGGCCACAGGATCTCATGTCGCAGAGCTCAACACTGAGGACTGCTTTCCGGAGTCGGGCGCGCCAAAGAGTGCACGATTCGTCGGCAATGACCGAATTGTCGCCAGCGGCAGCAGCGGCACCTATCTCGTTTTTGACTCCACAGGTAAATGCATTTTTGGCAAGCGCCGTTCTGAGCTAGTCTCGACAACCGGGTTTTGCGGGATCGAAGATTCGCTCTTTGTGTTCCGCTCATTCACACGGCAGAATCCCAGTCTGTTGGTCCTCACTCCAGACTTGGAACTTGCGCGTGAAGTGCCACTTCGGGATCCCAGATTTCCGCTGCTGTCCACCCAGGCGCTGCCATCGCCGGGGCGCAGCATTGGTTGCTTTGAGACTGGCCCTCGATACATACATCCTGAGAGCCCCGACGCTGTGTCCGCGCAGTCACAGGACGAACCACACAATGTACCGGTGTTTTATAAGGATCGGGACAAAGACTTGAGCCTGGATACGGAGCGTTTGAAGCGGTTAGGGGAGATCATGGGATCCACCATTACGTTTGGTATATATGAGTTGTACGATTCAGCCCATATCGTGGCATACATGGGAACCTGGAATACACGGTTCAAGAATCATCAGAGGGGCCTCGGCCTTCTAATCGTAGATCATACCCGCCCCGAATCGGCCGTCAGCACGTTTGCTGATATCCACCTTACGGCCGCAAAGGACGGCTTAGTCTATGCCATGGGCGAGCATGAAGAGCGGCCCGACGGCACGGTGGACAACCCCGTCATCATTCGGTATCGTTACCGCCAGCAGTAGGACACGCCTGGCTTACCGCCAGTGTAGCCGAGGATGTCCGGTTTGCATGCAACTCCAAGGAGGTCATCACTTTCTCCTCAGTCAAGGGGTAGGAACGGCAGTCGGGTAGAGTCTTATCCCGTCGAAGGCCGTACCGTAATTCAGCATGCCATAGATGGGTTGTAGCAGTGTTCGCTTGACTGCCATGATCACCGCCATCGGTTTCTTGGTCTTAACAATCAGTTCTTCGCGGGATGCGCGTAAATTCGAATCGCCGTGCACAGCCACGTGGGCCGGCGTGTACAGGGCTCGTCTTAGGCGTGCGTTGCTGGCGCGAGAGATGCGCCCGGGCCGATTCACACCGGCTGCCTGATGGGTACGTGCGCACATCCAGCCCTGCGCAGGCCACCCATTCCCGCAATGAGCGTCCGTCTGGCAGCACAAGCTATTCGGCCATCAACTGAATGGCGCTGCGCATGGCAATGCCCGGTATGCTGAGCATTCGCGTGCGAGTAATAGCAGCGGTGCTGTGGCCTGGGTCAGTCGCATGGCTTGCTCCTCCTGTTCGGAGATTCGCAGATCGAGGTGCCGCAGATGCATTTTCAGATCATTGATGGTTACGCGACCTATGGTATTCGGTGCCTTGGCTGCATCCAGCCGATTCTTGGCAGCGGTCCTCTTGGTGGCATAGTTGTGGATCATGCGCGCCATTTGGCGCAGTTCACACAATGCGGGAGCTGCCACGGCCCAAAGTCCATGCGAAAAGCATAGCCGCAAATGATGGTGACGTCCACCTTGCCGGTGTTGGAGCGCTCCATCGTGGAGCGCCCACAGTGCTATGAGCGCGCGCGGGTTGGCCTCCATCACGTCGACGTGTTCGGTACTGCTCTGCAGGGCCAGATCGAGGCTTTAGCCTCTGGAGGCTTTAAGTACGACGCGCACGAGGCCGGTGCCCAGCCATTGGATCAGCTACCGGTGTCTGTACTGTCGAATGTGCGGTGCGCGATCTTGCCGTGGGCGTTGCGACGAACGACGACGACTTTTATATGGGAAATGTCGGAGCCGGCATAGGTTTGGAGAGACTCGTGCATGGTTTACGCGGGGATTAGGGCAAGGGAGCGGCGGACTGGTCGGTCTCTCGCCTGCTGCCAGACAGCGGCTCCTAACTCTCCCCATACATCTGCATAAGGATCCTAGCACGTGCGCTAGGAATGCGGCTATTTCGCCTCGCTCGGCAGTCTGCCCAAGCCGAGCGTACTTGAGTGCCATCGTCTCGCTCACGGTTGCCTTGGCCCCGGCCGCCGCGTCCGGCATGTCGTGCTATATGACTAAGTCGAGCAGAAACTGGAATTATTGATCAGTAACGATATTGCTACAAACTGATTGGAGCATCAACCCGCTCATCTACGAGAATCGTCACAATACGGTGCTCTTAGTTGTCGCCGAACCCCATTGTAGTTGACGTTGGACAACGAGACGATGATCTGGGTGGTCGACGCTCAGAAGAATGAGGGCAAGGCGCATCGAGGCTATTGCTGGGTCTCTATCCGGCGCTGCAGGAGGGTCAGTTGGTGATAGAGTATTGTCAGGGACGCGCGCAGGAGGGACCGGTGGCGTTTGTGGGCGCCTTTATCGGAGCTTTGCGGAGTGATGGCTATGCGGTGCACGATGGCTTTGTTGCTATGGATGCGATCACGACCTACGCGTGTTGTGCGCATGCACGACGCTATCGTCCCAAGCAACTCCGCAAGCGAGGGCCCTCAGTTCACCCAGCTACTGGAGCAGATCAAGCCGTTACGCCGTGCTCCACATTAGATGCACGACTTTGGATCTAATTCAACTCTGTCGTAGAGATGGTGCTTCCCACCAGCTGCAACGCGTTGGACAGACTCGCATCGCGACCCTCGAATTCTGGAGCGCCGCGTTCTCCGCGCCCCGCCACAGAGGCGGTCGCTATGAGCAGTGATACACCAAACGGTACAACTAACCATATTGTACCGCGGACTACATTATTCATCGGTGGCCTCCGGTGCCTTGAATCTGTAACGTATCACCGTTGGATTGCCTACATCTCCGTCATCTGTCCGCACAATATCGCCCGAGAAGTACAGGTACCCATGCCGTGCAGTCGCAGGTGTCTCATAAGGCACCGTGCTCACGCTCCTGAACTTATTGCTGTTGCTTACTATGCTTATGCCAGTCACGTATCTCCTTGTTGCGTACTCTGGACGAAACTCGTCGCCAATGCGGGAGAACACCATCATGCGAATATCATCATCCAATGCGTACACCCCATTCAGCAGAGGAAAGGCGTCCATCGCTTCATTACGTTCGCGACTGGCAATCCCGGAAGGAATATCCTGATCTCGCTGGATAAAGAATTCAGGCCGAGACATGGCCACCTGGGAACGTCTGTGTGCGGGTCTGGCATCCATGTCTTCATGGTACTTGTAGTAGATCCCATCACTAAAGCAATCCATGTTTCGTCCGCGCAATCCCGTGTAGCTTAGATTGAGCCTGTAGAATTCCGGGTCTTCCAAGAGTATCTCTCGCTCCAATTCCAAATCCATTGAAAAGACACCCACTACGGACGTAGATTCGAGTTTCATGCCCTGTGGTCCCCGAAACACGAAAATGGAATCGCCACGTGAGCAAAAAGACTGAAGTGGTGAGATTAGTCTCCGACTTGCCGCCAAGCAATTCCCTGATCTGTCGAAAACCACCATGCCCCTTGCTCCTGTCGACACTATGACGCGATCACCGTCGGCAAACCGCGACGTCCACAGATCGTGTTTACCGTCAGGGAGGCAGGTGTCCACACTGTAAGTCGCTTGATGCTTCCCCGTAGGCGTAAACAAGAAGACCTCGTTCGCTACAGCGTCAGTGATGAGCATGCTACATGAAGGATCGGTATCCATAAACCAAATGTGACCCACAATCACGGAAGGATCCAGCACGAGCGTGTCTTCGAGCGCAAACAGCTCCTCAAACGGAACCATCACCGACGGATGAACAGTCAACTCAGCTTGGTCATGGGCACTGGGCGTGCATCCGGTTAGTAGTCCCGGTAGCAGCAGACAGGCCAAGAAGCCCGCCTGCCCTGCGCGCTGAAGCCCCGCAGCAACTGTTCGGAATGGTTCCGAAACTATGCGAGGCTTATGGATGCAATCTCGTGAATGTTCTACGCGCATGACTCAATGGGAATTCCAAGCAACGGCTGGTGCGCTACAAGCGTCGTCAGTCAAAGCCGGTGTTAGGAGGGCCGATCCTGCGGATCTATGGACATCCAGCTAGTGGCTGCAATAATCAAACGGAACTCCCGGGCCTGAGGTTGCCGACTACCGGCGGGGTTTCCTGCGCGCTACTGCCCCAACCCCGGACGCTCAACTGTACCTTATAACGCTAGCAGACACGCTACCGGCATCGACCTTGGGTGATTGGATCGCACAGTCGGCGTGGCTTTTGGCGCCGTTGAATGACGCACTCAAACACGAGGCACTCCAGAGGAGCGGATATCTTCAAGTGGATGAGACGACGATCTCGGTACAGGACGCACAGAAAAAGGAGGACAAGACCCATCGAGGCTACTACTGGGTCTCTACCATGCGCCGCAGGAGGGTCAGTTGGTGATAGAGTCTTGTCAGGGACCCGCGCAGGAGGGATCGGTGGCCTTTGTGGGCGCCTATATCGGAGCTTTGCGCAGTGATGGCTATGCGGTGCACGATGGCTTTGATGCTGTGGATGCGATCACGACCTACGCGTGCTGTGCGCATGCACGCCGCTATTGCCCCAAGGCACTCGCAAGCGAGGGCCCTCGGGCCACCCAGGTTCTGGAGCAGATCAAGCCGTTACGCCGTGGTCGACGATAGAAGCGCGACTTTGGACCTCATTCAACTCTGTTGTAGAAATGGTGCGTCCCACCAGCTGCAACGCGTTGGATTGACTCGCATCGCGACCCTCGAAATTCAGCGCGCCGCGTTCCCCGCGTCCCGTCACAAAGGCCGACGTTATGAGCAGCGTAACACCAAACGGTACAACAAACCACAGTGTAGCGCGAACCGCATTAGTCATCGGCGGCCTCCGGTGCCTTGAATCTGTATCGTATCACCGCCGGATTGCCTATATCTCCGTCGTCCGTCTGCACATTATCGCCTAAGAAGTACAGGTACCCATGCCGTGCAGTCTCAGGTGCTCTGTGAGGCACCGTGCTCCTGCTCCTGAACTTGTTGCTATTGCTTACTATGCTCATGCCAGTCACGTATCTACCTGTTGCGTTCTCTGGGCGAAACTCGTCGCCAATGCGGGAGAACAACATCATGCGAATATCATCATCCAAGGCGTACACCCCCGTCAGTAACGGAAAGGCATCCAGCGCTTCGCTCCGCTCGCGGCTGGCAAATCCGGAAGGAATATCCCGATCTCGCCTGACGAAGAAATCAGGCTGAGACATGGTCACCTGGGATTGTCTGTGTGCGGGTCTGGCATCCATGTCCTCATGGTACTTGTAGTAGGGACCATCACTAAAGCAATCCATGTCTCGTCCCGCAATTCCCTTATAGATTAGATTGAGTGTATAGAATTCCGGGTCTTCCAAGAGGATCTCTCGCTCCAAATCCAAATCCATTGAATAGACACCCATAATGGAAGTCGATGCGAGATTCCTGCCCAGTGGTCCCCGAAACGCGAATATGGAATCGCCATGTGGGCAAAAAGCCACGATCGACGAGATTAGCTCTCGACTGCCCGCCAGGCAATTCCCTGACCTGTCGAAAACCACCATGGCTCCTTCCATTGTCGATAGTATGACACGATCATTGTCGGCAAACCGCGATGTCCACACACTGTGCTCACCGTCAGGGAGGCATGTGTCCATACTGTAGGTCGCTTGATGCTGCCCCGTGGGTGCAAACAAGTAAACCAAGTTCGCTGCAATGTCAGTGATGAGTACGCTGCCTGAAGTATCGGCATCCATAAACCAAATCCTTCCCACAATCACGGAAGGATCCAGTACAAGCGTGTCTTCAAGCGCAAACAGGTCCTCAAACGGAACCATCACCGACGGATGAACAGCCAGTTCAGGCTGGTCATTGGAACGAGGCGTGCATCCGGCGAGCAGTCCCGCCAACACCAAACAGGTTAAGAAACCTGTTGGCCCTGCGTGCTGAAGCCCCGCTGCAACTGCTCGGAATGGTTTCGACACTATGCGAGGCTTTTGGATGCAATCTCGGGAAGGCTCAACGCACATAACTTCATGGGATTTCCAAGAAACGGCTGGTGCGCTACAAGCGTCGTCAGTCAAAACCGGTGTTAGGAGGGCCGATCCTGCGGATCTATGGACATCCAGCTAATGGGTACAATTATCAAACGTAACTTCCGGGCCTGAAGTTGCCGGCATCGACCTTGGGTGATTGGATCGCACAGTCGGCGTAGCTTTCGGCGCCGTTGAATGACGCACTCAAACAGGAGGCACTCCAGAGGAGCGGATATCTTCAAGTGGATGAGACGACGATCTCGGTGCAAGGATACCAGGCGGCGCAGGAGCGCCAGACCCATCGAGGCTACTACTGGGTCTATCATGCGCCGCAGAAGAGTCTGCTGGTGATGGAGTATTGTCAGGGACGCGCGCAGGAGGGACCGGTGGCCTTTGTGGGCGCCTATATCGGAGTTTTGCGGAGTGACGGCTATGCGGTGTACGATGGCTTTGACGCTGTGGATAGGATCACGACCTACGCGCGCCGGGCGCATGCACGCCGCTATTGCCCCAAGGCACTCGCAAGCGAGGGCCCTCGGGCCACCCAGGTTCTGGAGCAGATCAAGCCGTTACGCCGTGGTCGACGATAGAAGCGCGACTTTGGACCTCATTCAACTCTGTTGTAGAAATGGTGCGTCCCACCAGCTGCAACGCGTTGGATTGACTCGCATCGCGACCCTCGAAATTCAGCGCGCCGCGTTCCCCGCGTCCCGTCACAAAGGCCGACGTTATGAGCAGCGTAACACCAAACGGTACAACAAACCACAGTGTAGCGCGAACCGCATTAGTCATCGGCGGCCTCCGGTGCCTTGAATCTGTATCGTATCACCGCCGGATTGCCTATATCTCCGTCGTCCGTCTGCACATTATCGCCTAAGAAGTACAGGTACCCATGCCGTGCAGTCTCAGGTGCTCTGTGAGGCACCGTGCTCCTGCTCCTGAACTTGTTGCTATTGCTTACTATGCTCATGCCAGTCACGTATCTACCTGTTGCGTTCTCTGGGCGAAACTCGTCGCCAATGCGGGAGAACAACATCATGCGAATATCATCATCCAAGGCGTACACCCCCGTCAGTAACGGAAAGGCATCCAGCGCTTCGCTCCGCTCGCGGCTGGCAAATCCGGAAGGAATATCCCGATCTCGCTGGACGAAGAAATCAGGCTGAGACATGGTCACCTGGGATTGTCTGTGTGCGGGTCTGGCATCCATGTCCTCATGGTACTTGTAGTAGGGACCATCACTAAAGCAATCCATGTCTCGTCCCGCAATTCCCTTATAGATTAGATTGAGTGTATAGAATTCCGGGTCTTCCAAGAGGATCTCTCGCTCCAAATCCAAATCCATTGAATAGACACCCAAATTGGAAGTCGATGCGAGATTCCTGCCCAGTGGTCCCCGAAACGTGAATATGGAATCGCCATGTGGGCAAAAAGCCACGATCGACGAGATTAGCTCTC
Source organism: Rhodothermales bacterium (assembly GCA_965218495.1). GTDB lineage: Bacteria > Bacteroidota > Rhodothermia > Rhodothermales > Bin80. Next base: position 4,251,472 of record OZ244626.1, on the reverse strand, counting down.
GACTGCCCGCCAGGCAATTCCCTGACCTGTCGAAAACCACCATGGCTCCTTCCATTGTCGATAGTATGACACGATCATCGTCGGCAAACCGCGATGTCCACACACTGTGCTCACCGTCAGGGAGGCATGTGTTCATACTGTAGGTCGCTTGATGCTGCCCCGTGGGTGCAAACAAGTAAACCAAGTTCGCTGCAATGTCAGTGATGAGTACGCTGCCTGAAGTATCGGCATCCATAAACCAAATCCTTCCCACAATCACGGAAGGATCCAGTACAAGCGTGTCTTCAAGCGCAAACAGGTCCTCAAACGGAACCATCACCGACGGATGAACAGCCAGTTCAGGCTGGTCATTGGAACGAGGCGTGCATCCGGCGAGCAGTCCCGCCAACACCAAACAGGTTAAGAAACCTGGTGTAGAAGGGGCCGGGTCAAGGGGGCGGTGATATGTGTGCGGTAAGTTCACATGATCTTCATGAGCTGGCTATCGGAAAAGGGGCCCTAGCATCTTCGACGGCTTATCAAACTGGTGTCCGCGTGCTGGGTCGGCAATGCCGACCGTAACGCCTGATATTGAATTCGTCGGGAGCTACCATAATCTATTTTCGCGAGCTTGCCACAAGGGCTATCGCAGCGTTTCGGCATGGACTCTCCATCCGTGCGCAGGGCCCCTTTTCCCATAGCTTTTCTCGGAAGCGTTTCGGACATGTTTAGGCCGCAAGGGCCACCGGTGTCGGTGGCACCGTCTGCAGGGCTTCCCAGAGAAAGCCCACGAGTTCGCGCGCAAGGGCCACGATGGCTTTCGTGGGTGCTTTGCGCTGAATCAGGCCGCGGTATCGTTTGTGCAGTCTCCGCTGGGCCTTCCAGCTGATGGTAATCACTTCCGCAGCGCAGTGGCGCTGACGCTGGTGCAGCGCTTGGCTACGCCGGGGGTAGTGGGTGTATTTCCAGGCCGCAGAGACCAGAGCCTTGCGGGCATGGGAGTTGCCGGCCTTGGTAATCGAGCCGTGCCGGGTGCGGTTGCCGGAGGAATGCTCCGAGGGCACCAATCCCAGGTATGCCATCAGTGCTTTCGGGTGTGCAAAACGCCGAATGTCACCGATTTCACAAGTCAGCTGCATCGCTGTAAACAGCCCGATGCCACGGAAGGCTTGCAATACCTGCACCGTGCGCTGATAGCATGCCTTCTGTGCCTCTTCTTCGATATGTTGCTCTATCTCCCGGATCTGGGCTTCGAGCATCTGGCATTGGTTCAACAAGCTTTGCAGCGTACACGCATCAACGGGGTCAAGCGCGAGGCCTTCCAGCCACCGCCAGAATTTCTGCGTCCAGTTCTTTCCCGCCCGGTACACATGCCCGCGGCTTTGCAACAAGAGCACGGAGCGCTGCTTGGTGCGGGTCAAGTCTTCGACCAGAGTAACCCGGCGGCGCACCAGCGTTCGGGCGGCAAGCAACGCCTTGTCGGGGACGTGAACCGCCGTCAGTAGGCCCGCCGCGTAGTACCGGGCCAACTTTTCTGCGTCACGACGGTCCGTCTTGACACGATCACCGGCACGCCGTGGAACCGACGAGGGCGCAATGACCGCACAGGAGACTCCGTCGTCAGTGAGCGTTCTATAAAGCGTGTAGCCACACGAGGACGCTTCGTAACAACACCGGGGTTCGCCAAAGGAATCACGAATACGGGCCATAAGCTTACGCAGCTTGGCCCTGTCGTCGCTGGGCAGCTCCACTTCAAGACAGACCGTCTTCGAAGCCGGATCGTATACGCACGCTGCGATCGTGTCTCTATGTACGTCCAGCCCGACGAAGACCGGCTTCTGGGTAGGGATGGCACTGATGGTGGGATTCATGGGATTGTGAGGTTTATGGAGAAGGATGAAGTCCAGGCGCCTGCGCCTCACAGGCAAAATAGCCTGTGCCCCCTCTCCGGCCCCTTCTATAATATCTGTTGGCCCTGCGTGCTGAAGCCCCGCTGCAACTGCTCGGAATGGTTTCGACACTATGCGAGGCTTTTGGATGCAATCTCGGGAAGGCTCAACGCACATAACTTCATGGGATTTCCAAGTAACGGCTGGTGCGCTACAAGCGTCGCCAGTCAAAACCGGTGTTAGGAGGGCCGATCCTGCGGATCTATGGACATCCAGCTATTGGCTGCAATTGTCAAAAGGAACTCCCGGGCCTGAGGTTCCCGACTACCGGCGGGGTATCCTGCGCGTTTTTGTCCCAACCCCTAAGGCATACTCAGCACCGCCCCCGGAAATACGGCGTATGCGCAACACCGTGGCGAAGGGAGTCCCTGGCACCGACGGCGCTTAAATGTCTCGGGCAAAAGCCAAAACCGGCACCCGGTGACGGATTGTGGCACGAATACCCACCCCCACCTGCCTACTACCCTGAGACCTCTCAGCGCACAAAAAGGGCTCCCAAGCACTGCAACCACGCACGGTATCCTGCGCCCGCCCGAAAGCGTAAGTGTAAGCGACTCAGACACCTAGACATTGCGTAGCACGCGGTTGCAGTCGATTCCTTTGTTACCTACAGCCGCCAAAGCACAACAGTTCATCCCAACGTTCTTCCTACCTTATGACACGGTTACTCCAGGATCAGGATCTTGCCCCAAACGGTTTTTCTGCCTATCTCTATCGCATAGAAGTATGAACCGTTTGCTACCCGAGTACCCCGACTATCTATGCCATCCCAAGATATGTCGTGCTCTCCACTCTGCTGCGCAGAAGCGGAGAGCGTACGCACCAAGTTCATGGCAAAGTCGAAGATGCGAACGGTCGCGCTGCCGCTACTTTCGAGTTGATACCGTATTCGAACCAGACGGTCGGCGCTCAGTGAAAACGGATTCGGGTACGCATACGTCTTTACGCGCGGCACCATGTCTGCCGGCACCAGCGACGCCCTCTCATCGGGGGACAGCGGCACATCGGTCCGAAAGAGCTGCCATGTGTCCCCGCCATTCCGGCTGCGAAAAAGGCCATCCTCGGTACCCACCCACAGGCCATACGGATTTACTGCGACCGCGTAGGCGGCGGTGTTGGGCAACCTGGCGCGCTCCGGCTGCGAAGGATCAAAGAAGTCACGTACCGTGCGAAACGTGCGCCCGTTGTCTTCGGAGATGCGTAGCCCGCCATCGCTTGCGATGTACACGCGATCACCGTCAAACGCAAAATCCCACACCGCGTCGCCGACCAGCACCTGCTCAAACGTCTGTCCGTTGTCTCGTGTGACTACGACGCCAAAGAGCTTTTCATATTGTGCGTTTCCCGGTCTCGTGTGTCCGGGACGTGTTGTAATCCAAATGACCGGGTCGGAGCGGGACTGCAACTGTTCCTCAATGGAGATGACATGATTGCCTGTCAGGCCATTTTCCACAGTATAGTGGTGCCAACTGTCGCCGCCATCCGTTGAGCGATTAATGCCATCGGCAGTGCCCGTCCATACGGTACCAGCCTTATCTACGAGTACGGAAAAGACCTGAAAGTTCAGCCCGTAGAACCGTTCACGGGGTACATTCGTGGGCTGCACAAAGTACGGGAATTCGTACCCCAGCGACGGTGACAGAAAGCGGGTCGTATCCGGTGGAAGAATGACTCGCTGCCAACTCCGCCCTTGGTCGCGCGACCTGCGCAGACCTGCCAATTGGCTAGCCACCCAGACGTTGCCAGTTGCGGGATCGTAGTCGATATCCCAAGGAGGACTAAGGTCGGGTACCGTAATAGCCAGAGCAACGAGCTGGACGCTTCCGTACGTGATGAGTGTGTCCTCTGGTAAGTCGAGGATACCAGTTGTGGTCGGGTCGCGGTCTTGTGGTGGCAATGGCGAGCGGTAGTTCCACGAATCGCCTCCGTCCTCGGAAAACAGAAAGCCCCTGGCCAAGTGTACCTCCATGTTCCCGTTGGCCGTGCCCACACGCCGCGTCGTTCCAAGACCCACCCAGATGATGTCTCCTTCAACATCTATCGAATAAACCCTGTTGCGCAGGCCAACGAGCGAATCGGCGTCTGCGACATGCCAAGAATGGCCGCCGTCGCGGGTCACGTTTAGGTGGGGGCCAACCCACAGCACGTCCTTTTCTGCATGCAGGTTCGTGACGCCGTTGTTCAGGATGCTGTGCGTCGGTACCTGTCCATAGGCTCCCACACCACCACAACCTGCTACTATCAAAGCTAGGACAATCACTTGTCTCACTAACCTTTAGGGCCTCCCCACCGGCAACGAAAACCTCGCCGCCAACCCGCAAGGATAAACCGTAGCGCATGGGGTCGGACATCACATGTCCACCGAATACACCACAACCATGGGGATCACAGGGGTGGGGTCAAATAGTACGGATTCGGCTTCAATTGACCCGTAAGCACGGCCAGAACGGATGACCCTCAGCGTTAGTTTCGCCGGCAGCTCTGTCCTGCCCACCACCCCTCCGGCAGTGTCCAGAATCAGCCACTCTGCGGTCGGCGGTTCCCCTTGGAACTCGCTTTTGAGCCATACCTGATCCTTGTCGTCAACAACGAAGGTCTTGTACGCCGGCCTCACCTTGTGAATCGAACCAAACTCATCGGGGTTTGTTATCGCCTCCAACTCTGCGCTCGTGACAGGTATGGGAGCATGGGCTCGCTGGATGGATCCCAACACCTCTCCGTCCACCGAGGTAATCGCGATATCAATGGTCTCGTTCCATCCAGAAAACAGTTTTCCACTCGGACTGAAGCTAAAAGTCGGCCTGCGACCAAAGGGGACGCGGTGTATAATAAGACTTCTCCCTCCCGGTGAGTCGAACAGCATCTGCCGAGCAGGCAGGCGCGCCAAGGTCCGCACCATTGTGCCACCCCAACTCGTCTGCGCGGCCACCGCAAAGCGATCCGCGTCGAAGTTCCCCGGAGTGACATCGAATTGATACAGGGCAATGAGCCCCATGTCCGTGATCCCAATGATGGAGGGACTACCCACGGAATCGTTTTCCACGACTTTGATGCTGCGTTGGAACACCCAGGTTTCGGGAGCGAAAACCGAGAGTACGCGCTGACGGGAATCAAGTACGAAGATCGAGTCATTGCGGCCTACGAGCACGTCTCCAATGTATCTGAATTCGCCAGGGCCTGCGCCACGACCGCCAAATGTTCCAATCAGGACGCCTCCCGCGGACAACACCGAGATGTCCATGGAAGAGTTGTCACCAACGAAGAGTTGGCCGGCGGCATTGACAGCCAAGCCATCAATGCCGCCGAACACAACGGTGTCTCCGGCTGCTTCATCTCCTATGCGGAAGATCTCGGAGAGAGCTATCTGTGGATAGCTTTCACCACTGGTGCTCGCGTCACCGCCATCCCTCTGGCAAGCCGCCAAGGATAGGCACAGCAGAAAGATGATCGCAGGTCTCAGGACATGATCGGTGTACATGTGTTGCCTCCTATCAGCTTAGCTGTCACAACTGGAGCCTGGGCACATCTGGCAATCTGGGTAACCACTTACTAGCCGTCGGCAGAAATCTGGTTGTCAAACGTAACTCCCGGGCCTGGAGTTGCCAGTTGCTGGCTCGAATACTATAAAGTTCAGTTCTGCAACATGCAGGCTGGGCGGCTGGATCCGTCGCCGGCTGCGTGCCATTCAGTGGCACCAGTGGACCATGGTGCCGCTACCGTGCCTGACACCGGTTGTATGTACGACATTCATCGGCCGCCAAGCTTGCTGGCTGGCAGCGGACATGTTCCCTGGCGGCCAAGCCTTATGCGCCCCCCTATATGCTCTTCACTGAACTCGGACTGGTGGCCCTGGCTCTCAATACGCTTCGCTCACGTCCAGTGAACCGCCGTACGGACCGGTACGCACGGTGGTGTGGAAGGGCGGGAGTCGTGAGGTCCTGCTCTATCCCAAAAAATGTCCCTATGCCGGATCCCGGTGCCGGCTGGCAAAAGCGGCCTGCAGCAAGAGTTGCCGTACAGGTGGCGCGAGCCCGGGACTGGCCGGGTTTTCAGCTCGGATGTCACAGTTACGAGAGCGCAACTCCGACTCACAGCGATCCATGTCGCACTGACGCAAACCGTCAGGCGCAACTGTATACAGATTGGCGCAGAGTGCACATTCACTGTCCCGGCCCGCCAGCCAATGTCACATATGCGCTTGATGCGGGCCGCAATTTGCGCGAATGCGCCGTGAAAACTTGCGCAGCTCTCCGTGCTATTTGTATTCCCAAGGCCGATGTCGTACTTTTTGGCGCTTGAAGCTGCGTTGCTGCGACGTGCAACCGGCCAGCACCGACTTACCTGAAGCTAAGCACTTACGCCCCATGGCAAACAACGCAACACAGGTCGAGGCCAAGATCAGGGCTATCATCGCCGACAAACTCGGCGTCGAGGAATCAGAAATCGTCCGGGAAGCTTCGTTTACCGAAGACCTCGGTGCCGATTCGCTAGACACGGTAGAGCTGATCATGGAGTTTGAGAAAGAATTTAGCATAAGTATTCCAGACGAGGATGCCGACCAAATTGCAACCGTAAGCAACGCCATAGCCTACGTCATAAGAAAGGCGGCCTAGGCGCTGCTAATTTGCGCACAGAGTCGCCTGTGCATAGCACAGCATCCTGGCCCGTTGCATTGGCTTGTCCAGAATGATGCAAAGCGGAACGCGTAGGGTAGTCATTACGGGCATGGGGGCGCTCACGCCCCTGGGCAACTCGCCCAATGCCCTTTGGGAGGCCATGATGCTGGGTACCAGCGGGGCCGCGCCAATCACCTATTTCGACACGTCAGAGTTTGCGACGAAGTTTGCGTGTGAGCTCAAGGGTTACAGGTCGCTCGACCACTTTGATCGCCGAGAAGCGCGGCGGCTGGACCGGTTTGCTCAGTATTCGCTGGTGGCGGTAGAGCAGGCCTTGGAAGATGCCGGCTTGGACTCGGCCGTCATGCCGCAGGCGGCAAAAGACCGCGTCGGCGTCATCGTCGGTAGTGGAATCGGTGGCATCCAGGTCTTTAACACACAGGCTAACGTCTTGCGAGACAGCGGGCCGCGCCGCCTCTCGCCGTTTTTTATCCCGATGCTCATCCCAGACATCGTCAGTGGCCACATCTCTATAAAGCACAAGTTTCGCGGGCCAAATTATTGCGTCGTGTCTGCCTGTGCCACTGGCAGCAACAACATCGGCGATGTGCTGATGATGATCCAGCGGGGTATGATAGACGTAGGGATATGCGGTGGGTCGGAAGCCGCGGTGTCTGAAATGGGCATCGGCGGCTTCAATGCACTGAAGGCACTTTCTACGCGCAACGACGATCCCGCTGGTGCCAGCCGGCCGTTTGACAAGACACGTGATGGATTCGTGTTGGGCGAAGGGGCAGGAATCCTGGTGGTCGAATCGCTCGAACATGCACTGGCACGTGACGCCCGAATCCACGCCGAGATCATTGGCATCGGCATGAGCGCCGACGCCAACCATATCACCGCACCGCACCCCAGCGGCGCGGGCGCGGCCATTGCGATGCGCAACCTGCTGCATGACGCAGGACTGCAGCCGGAAGATGTAGACTACCTCAACATGCATGGAACCTCCACGCCGTTGGGTGACACTGCCGAAACCAAGGCCATCAAGCAGGTATTCGGAGAACATGCTTATGCGATGCATGTCTCTTCAACCAAGAGTATGACCGGGCACCTGCTCGGTGCTGCAGGCGCGGTGGAAGCCATCGCCACGATCTTGACCATAAAGCACAACCGCGTGCCGCCCACCATCAACTTCAAGCACGCGGACCCGGAATGCGATCTGAACTACACGTTCAACGCACCACAGGACCGCACCATCGACGTGGCCATCTCGAATGCATTCGGCTTCGGCGGGCATAACACGTCACTGGCCTTTCGTACGTACGTGGAGTAGCGACATGACCAAGCGCGCGCAGAGTGTCCTGGCAGTCATGCTGGTATCAGCCGCGGCCGCTTTTGGACAGGACGCGCCAAAATGGGATGTGACAGCGGCCCACGGCGAGGTAAAGCACGTAGCTTTTACCGCCAGCGAAGGCACCTGGATTAATTTGGACGTCAGTCCAGACGGAGAGGAGATCGTCTTTGACCTACTCGGGGACCTTTATCTCCTGCCGATGGAAGGCGGCGAGGCCAGGCCGTTGACGCGCGGACCTGCGTTCGATGTCCAGCCCCGCTTCAGCCCCGATGGCAGGTACATCGCATTCACCAGCGATCGGGCCGGCGGAGACAACCTGTGGATCATTGCCCGCGACGGGTCGGACACCACGCAGGTTTCCAAGGAATCGTTTCGCCTGGTGAATGGGCCGGCGTGGACATCGGACGGGCAGTATCTTCTTGGCCGCAAGCACTTTTCCAGCACAAGGTCTCTGGGAGCCGGCGAGGTCTGGATGTACCACGTCACCGGCGGTGCAGGGCTGCAGTTGACCAAGAAGAAGAATGAGCAGCAGGATCAGGGCAACGATGTCGCACTGAGCCCTGATGGTCGCTACGTGTACTTCAGCGAGGACGTGAGCGGCGGCTCCACCTTCCAGTACAACAAGGACCCGCATGGCCAGATCTACGCCATTCGACGCCTGGACCGCGAAACTGGCAATATCATTGGGTACATAACCGGGGCCGGGGGCGCAGCGCGCGCTCAGCCTTCGCCCGATGGCAAGCACATCGCCTTCGTACGGCGCGTGCGCGCCAAGAGCGTGCTGTACCTCTACGATATAGAAAGCGGCGCGCAGCGCCCGCTTTGGGACAACCTCAGCCACGATCAGCAAGAAGCCTGGGCCATCTTTGGCGTATATCCCGGATTTGACTGGACGCCGGACAGCCAGCACATCGTCCTCTGGGCGCAGGGAAAAATCTGGCGCATCGCCGTCACGGACGGCGCAGCCGCCGAAGTGCCATTTGTCGCACCGATTGAGCTGCAGGTGCACAAGACGCTTCGGTTTCAGCAGGATGTCTTTAGTGAATCGTTTGATGTCAAGATGATCCGGGACGCCGTGACTGCGCCGGACGGTAGTGCGTTGGTATTTGCGGCGCTGGGGCACCTGTGGAAGAAGGAATTGCCCGATGGCACGCCGGTCCGCCTAACCGGCAGCGATCACCATGAGCATGAGCCGGCCTTCAGCCCCGATGGTCAGACCATAGTATATACCACATGGAGTGACGCCGCGCTGGGCGCCATCTACCGCGTACCGCTCGCCGGTGGCACGCCCGAGCAGCTCTCCACACGCCCCGGCCACTACTTCACGCCACGATTCAGCCCGGACGGGACCCAAATCGTTTATCGGCGCGGCACGGGCAGCTCCCTGCGGGGCAATCTCTATGGGACCGACCCTGGCCTCTACTGGATGGAGGCTTCAGGCGGCAAGCCGCACCGAATCACCGAGAATGGCACCGATCCGCGCTTCGACAACACCGGGGAGCGCGTATACTTCGTGGCCGGGGGCGGACTGGAGAAAGAATACAGGAGCATCCACCTTACCGGGCGCGACGAGCGTGTCCACTTTACGCTGAAGTACCCAACCGAAATCGTACCCAGCCCCGACGGATTGCTCGTGGCATTTACGGAGCTCTTTAATGCCTACGTGGCAGCCTTTCCGTCTACGGGCAGCCCTGTCGCGCTTTCCAAAGACACCAAGGCGATCCCTGTGTATCAGGTAAGCCGTGACGCTGGCACCAACCTTCACTGGTCCGCAAAAGGCCTCCACTGGGTCTTGGGACCTCGATACTTTACGCAGGATGTCACTGGCGGATTCCCCATCACCAAGACCGACAGCACCGGCATCGCCCTAGGCCTTACGGCGCAGTCAGGCGTGGTGGCAGGCACTGTGGCCTTTACCAACGCGCAGGTCATCACCATGAGCGGCGACGAGGTGCTGCAAGGTGCGACGATCGTCGTCGAAGGGTCGCACATCAAAGCGGTCGGAATGGATGTCAGCATTCCCGAGGGGGCCGAGGTCATTGACGCAACCGGCAAGTCCATCCTGCCCGGCTTCGTTGACGCACATGCGCACGTCAACCACTTTGTGGGGGGACCCCTACCACAAGAGAACTGGGCCTATCTGGCCAATTTGGCCTATGGCGTTACCACCACGCACGATCCCAGCGCCAACACCGAAACCGTATTTACCCTCAGCGAGATGGTTCGGGCGGGCCTCATGACCGGTCCGCGGATATTTTCTACCGGTACCATACTATATGGCGCAGACGGTGACTTCAAGGCAGTTGTCAACAGCCTGAAAGATGCCCGCAGTCACCTGCGCCGGATGAAGGCCGTGGGGGCATTTTCGGTCAAGAGCTATAACCAGCCGCGAAGAGAGCAGCGGCAACAGATCCTACAGGCGGCGCGGGAGCTCAAGATCAACGTAGTGCCGGAAGGTGGATCCACCTTCTTTCACAACCTGACCATGATTGTGGACGGGCATACGGGCATCGAGCACAACCTGCCCGTAGCGCCCTTCTATGAAGACGTCTTGCAGCTTTGGGCGGCTACGGATGTCGGCTACACCCCGACCCTGGTGGTTAGCTACGGTGGGCTTTCGGGTGAGTACTACTGGTACCAGAAGGACAACGTATGGGAAGACCAGCGCCTGTTGACCTTCGTCCCGCGCTCCACAGTGGATGCGCGCAGCCGCCGTCGCACGATGGCCCATGAGGACGACTATTACTACATGGAGGTTGCCAGGCAGACGAAGCGACTCATCGATCAAGGCAACATCGTGCAGATCGGTGCGCACGGCCAGATGCAAGGCATAGCCGCGCATTGGGAGCTGTGGATGTTGCACCAGGGCGGCATGACGCCGCACGAGGCTTTACGAAGTGCCACGCTCCACGGTGCGCAGTACCTGGGGCTTGACCACGCTTTAGGCTCGCTGGAGCCCGGGAAGCTGGCTGACCTGATCGTCATCGACGGTGACCCGCTGGCCAACCTGTACGCGTCTGCCGACATCTGGCAGGTCATGGTCAACGGGCGCCTGTATGACGCGCAGACCATGAACCAGATTGGCAACCACCCACAGGCGCGCAGGCAATTGTATTGGGAGCGGGCAGAAGTGAGTGAGGATATCCTGGAACATGGTCCGGCCTGCAGCTGTGGCCGGCACTAAGCGGTCAGGCTTGCCTCGCGGTGCGTGCAGTTGTCGCGCCGACAGTGGCCGTACAGGTTGAGCGCGTGGCGCTTGATCTCGAAATGGTAGATTTCAGCGACCAGGTCCTGGATGCGCTGGATGCGCGGGTCACAAAACTCAAGCACCTTGTGACAGTCCAGGCAGATCAGGTGATCGTGCTGCCAGTACCGAAACGATGGCTCGTACTTGGCTCCATGTTCCCCAAACTGGTGGCGCACCACCAGGTCGCACTCCATCAGCAAGTTGAGTGTGTTATAAACCGTGGCCCGGCTGATGGAGCGCTTGTTCTTGTTGAGCCGAAGATAGAGCTCATCGGCATCGGCATGCCCGCTGATGTCGTAGAGCGCGTCCAGCACCTCGAAGCGCTCGGGCGTCTGGCGAAGGCCACGCTGACGCAGAAAGCGGCGAAATCGCTCGCGTACCTCTTTACGCTGCTCTGGAGACTGAGGGTGCATGGCCGCTTGCAATGCCGGCAATGGTGGTGCCGTAACAACCAAAGAGCCGACTGGAGAGTTCCGAAATTTGAACACAACAGCGCCATAGGCGTTCGCTGGCCAAACCAGTATTTGTTGCGTTTCGAACTAGACTCTTACTGAATGAACACTTTCGATTTCGACTACGATGATGGCGCGTGGAGCAAGGAGCGAGTAAATGCGCTGGTAGCGTCCTACGAGACGAGCCGCGATTCGGCGTATTTTGATTCCGAGGCTTTGGAGGAAATAGCGACGCACTACTTTGATTCCGGTGAGATCGCTAAGTGCCTTATCGTAGTTGATCATCTGTTGGAGTTGCAGCCCTTTTCTTCCGATGCGTGGTTGCGGCGCGGCATGCTGCTGAACCACCAGGGTCGCGAAGCCGACGCGCTTGCAGCTTTTTCGCGTGCGCGCGAGCTCAATCCCGTTGATGCCGAAACGTTGCTCAACCTAGGCAACACGCTGGATGCGCTTGGGCGCGGTGACGAGGCCCTGGAGTGCATTGCCCAGGCGGAAAGCCTCGACCCGCTGAACCCGGATGTGCCCTATCTTCGCGGGCTGGCGCTGGAGCGCATGGACCAGGTGCAGGAAGCCATTGAGGCCTTTCGTGCCTGTGTAGAACTGTGCTCCGACCACCTCGACGTTTGGTACGAGCTCGGGTACTGCTACGACCGGGCCGGCTTGTTTGAGCAGAGTGTCGAGTGTTATGACAGACATCTGGACAACGATCCCTACTGCGCGGACGCCTGGTACAACCGCGGTATCGCGCTGGGTCGCGTAGGGTCCTTTAAGTCGGCCATTGAATCCTACGGCATGGCCGTAGTGATCCGGGAAGACTTTCCGTCGGTGTACTACAACCGAGGAAATGCGCTGATGAGCGTGGGCCGTTTCAAGGAGGCGATCGAAGACTATGAGCACGTACTGACACTGGCTGAGCCCGATGCGTCAGCGCTCTGCAACATCGGTATCGCTTATGAGCACCTGGACGAGTTCTCGCGGGCGATAAAATACTTTCGGCGGGCCCTGAATCTTGACGCGAAGTTCGCGGATGCGTGGTTTGGCCTTGGAAGTTGCTACGATGCATTGCATCAGGAAAGGAACGCACTCCGCTGCATTGACAAGGCCATTGAGTTGGAGCCGAAAGTCTCGGATTTCTGGTATGCCAAGGCGGACTGTCTCCGCAGCAGCGGTGCACTCCGGCAGGCCGTAGCCGCCTATTTGAAGGTGGTGCGCTTGGAGCCGACTAATCGCGACGTCTGGTTCGACTTGGCGGAAACCTACATGGAGGCTGGCTTGTCTGCCAAAGCGCTGAAGGCGTACGGGCAGGCATTAGCGCTGGACCCTCAGTGCGCGGCGGCATGGTTTCAGCAGGGCAGGCTTCTCTCAGCCGTTGGCCGCACGGACGAGTGCATCGCGTCATTTGAAAAGGCATTTCAGCTGGACCCCCGCATGCGGGATGTGCTAAAAAAGGTCTGCCCGAGCATTTACGGCGACAGCCGCATTCGCAAGCGGCTCGGCCTGACGCAATAGGCGCGCATGCAGTGGGTTCGGCGTCTCTACGACTGGGTCCTCTCGTGGGCTGAGTCTCCGTACGGGGCGGCGGCGCTTTTTGTGCTCGCGTTTGTGGAGTCGATGTTTTTTCCGGTACCACCGGACGTCCTGCTGATCGCGTTGGTATTGGGTAGTCGCCGTCGTGCTTTTTACCTTGCGCTGCTCTGCTCCCTGGGCTCGCTTTTGGGTGGGGCCGCCGGCTACGGACTCGGCCATTACGCTTGGCTGACCGCAGACGGATTTACCAGTCTGGCTCAGTTCTTTTTTGAAATGGTCCCGGGCTTCAGCCAGGAGCTTTACTTTGAGGTGGGGCGGCGTTTTGACGAGTGGGGATTTGAAATCATCTTTGCCGCCGGATTTACACCCATACCCTACAAGGTGTTCACCATCAGTGCGGGGGCGTTTGACATCAGCTTCGCGCGCTTCATGGTGGCGTCCCTCATAAGCCGGTCGGCCCGCTTTTTTGCCGTGGCGGCGCTCATCTGGTGGTTCGGCGAGCCGGTCAAGCGTTTTGTCGACCGCTACTTTAACCTGTTGGCAATCGTATTCACGATTCTGCTGGTGGGCGGCTTTGTGGTGGTCAAGCTGCTCCTTTGAATGCTACTTTGCGAGCGTGACGGCTTGGATGGCCTGCGCTGTGCGGGCGGTGGCCACAACGAGGTATGTGCCGCTCGGCAGTGTCCGCCCGTCAAAGCGCATGAGGTGCGTTCCTGCGCCCAGCGACCCTTCGTGTAGAACGGCGACTGTGCGTCCCGAGAGGTCGTGCGCCTTCACTGCGATGTGCTGCGGCACGGGGTTTACCAGCGAAAGCATGGTCACCGGGTTAAACGGGTTGGGGTATGCGCTGGTCAGAGAGAAGCCGGTGGGCACCGTGGTACGCGTGTCACTGGCGGTACCGCTGCTGCCATCGTAGGCGACGAGGAAGAGCCCATGGTGTCCGCTGGTGATGGCAATCGTGCCACTCCTGAAGTAGGGGTAGGCGGTCCAGGCGCCATTAAGTCCCGCGTGATCGCTAAATGGGTACGTATCAAAGTGTGCAACTTCGACGGGCGCCGACGGGATGGAGATGTCTACGATCCGCAGGCCGCTCGCATAGTTGGCCATGTACAGCGTATCTCCCCGGATATAGAGATTATGGTCTGAGGAGCCTGTGGGGCCGAAGTACTCGTGATGCAGGACAGGGTCGTCCAGGTCTTCAAGGTCCCATATAAGGGTTCGCGTACCGGGCAGTGGCGGTAAATTCAGCCAGTGGCGATTGAGCTCATCCGTTTCGTCGTTCAGAAAGAGATAGCGCTGATCTTCTGTAAGCCAGGCTTGGTGTGCGTACAAGGCTTCCGGGTACTCTGCGCTGGCAATTTTGATGGGCTGCGCCTTGTCGGAGACATCGGCGATGCTGACGCCATTGATGTTGGCGCCAATGCAGATCTCTTTGCCCACATGCTCCACGTCCGGTCCGCGGTAAATCACGCACTGGGCGTCGTGCGTGTATCCGTCGCCACTGTTGCCGGTGGCGCTGTCTATGAAGCAGCCGGCATAGGCCGGCTGCTGCGGCACGCGAATGTCCACCATGTGCAGCCCGTTTGGGCAGGGACCCGTATTGGACCCTACGACATAGGCGAAGCCCGTCTCGGTGTTGATCGCCACGTTGTGCGCCTGCCCGAATTGATCGTAGTGTGCGGATTGAGCAAAGACGTACGGCATACTGGGTGGCGAGCGCAGCTGCGTGAGGTCAAAGACCTGCAAGCCGTTTGCTCCATCGCCATCCACCACGACAAATGCATGATCCTGGTACACTTTAAGGTCACGCCAACCGGATTTGGTGCTGTCATGCGAGGGAAGCTGACCCAGGTAGACAGGGTTCACAGGATCCGATATGTCCACGAAGGCGACGGATACGTCCGTGGCAACCAGGGCGTATTCGCGGCCGGAGGCGCGGTCGGTCCATCCCCACATGTCCAGGACCGCGTCGGTCTCCAGCCTGTCGGGCATCAGCCTGGAAAGCAGCGCGACGTCATTGCAGGGATGACCTGCAGCCTCCCCGTTTTCACAGGCCACCCTCGCCCCCGTGATGGACGACTGCCCCATGGCTGGCGCGCTTACCAGGATGCCAAGAAACAAGGTGTGAATGCGCATTCGCATGTGCCAGCCTACTCTACCGCGCAGCGTGTGCATCCATGCAGGGGCGGCTTTCATCCTGGCGTAGATATCTCTGAGCAGGATGCCCCGTTGACGTGCAGCAGATGCGCGCCCGCCATCAACCAATTGCAACGGGGTGCGCAAGCTTAGCGTTCCTTAGTCCCAAAAGTTCTTGACCTCGGACAGGCCGCTGAGCGTCGCCCTCAATGCGCTGGTCGTGTACGGGTTTGCATCCAGAAGAGCGGAGTTGCCCCGAATCCGCTGATATCCCCGTGGCCACGAAGGGCCGCCGATTTCAGCACAATGAGCACATTCAGGTAGCAATTACCCGCCACTGTGCCGCCTGTCAAGCGCTGCATGCCGTAGCGCACGGACAACGTGCAGCTATGATGCAAATCACGGCGGCCAAGCGGTAGGGGGACCGAGCTGGAAGCGATTGGAAGGTTGCGCAGTGGTTTAAATCACTGGCAGAGTGATTTGTATCTGCGTGCGATGACGCGAATGGCTTCCTGCGCAAGCAGGTCCCGGCTGCACACGGGAAACTGGCTGCTCGGGTCAGAGGCTTCTTACAATCCGGCCGCCCTGCCAATTCGTGTAGGAACAGAAGTCCTTGGACTCGATTTTGGCCATGCACTGGTCGAATCTCTTTCGCTGCTGTTCTGTTGCGCTAGCGGACAGCGCGCACACCGTCGCCCGAGGCTTCAAAAGGCGGCCTTTGGCAAACCGGTCACCATTCGCATTCGTGGCGTATCGGAGGCTCTTGGGCTCGAATTTGGTCACGCACTGGTCAAAACGCTTCTTCTGTTGATCTGTTGGGTTGGCGGCCAGTGCGCACGTCGTCACCCGTTTCGGTGCCGGTGGCTGCGGCTTCATACGGGTGCTTCCGATAAATCGGTCGCCATTCGCATTCCAGAGTGAACAGAAGTCCTTGGACTCGTGTTCGGCCACGCACTTGTCAAAATTCTTCTTCTGCCGTTTTGTTGCGTTGGCGGCCAGCGCACACCACGGTGGGTGCGGCTGTTGCCGCAAGTTGCCGCTGTTTGCCGCTAGTCGACTCAATATGGACTGACCATCGTCGTTAGCCGCAAACACGGAGCGCTGGTTGTTGCCGGAGTTGAGCGGCGGAAGCTTCGTTTCCGAAGCACGGGCGCCTTGAAGTAGCACGCCCTCGGGGATAATCTGGTCTGCAAGCGCGCACCGCTCACCCTTGCACGCCATATCTATCATAGGTAGGCTTGCCAGTGCGCAGTGACCCGCGGCCTTCGTGCCGCTTGCGAACATGTCCCCTACCGCTACAGAGTTCTGGCCTGCTGCGTCAACGCAATACGCTCCGCCCAGTAGCAGCAGCGCCGCCACGGCGATTAGATGACATGCTCTAGTTTTCATAGTGTCTGGCCCCCCTCAGGGTGCGTTTGGGTTCGTGCGCCGTAGCTGGCTTCTTCATTAATGCGCCACTACTACCTCAATGGTATGGACATGGACATCTCTTGCGTCTGATTGAGGTCGAAGTTCTCCCACAAGTCGGGCGCATGGTTGATTCCGGGGCCGATTTGTGAGCGCCGGGTGTACTTCTGGTAAGGCCCACTATGGGCCGCATGACTGGTACGTGAGTGACTTGGCGACCCTACAGCGCTACAAACAGTGACGGTTGCACGTTTCGTGGTCGGTTGCACGTGCCCACTTGATGCAAAACTACATCGCATTTTCTTCACTCGAAATCGGACCACATTACCATCGTGTCAGGGACAAGAGGCTGCTGCGCCGAAAAAAGGTCGCTGCGGCCGCCATCCGAGGCCTCACTCTGCTCCCGGTCCACATGATCGAAGGGATTTGCATCCACAGAATGATGGTTACTAGTGTGATCTACAAGACGACGCGGAAGCGCGCCTGGGCGCGTTGCGTAAACTCATAGGGCACAGCAACGCACGGGAAGCTGGCTGCCCTGGGTCAGATGCCTCTGACAATCCGGCCGCCATGCCAATTCGTGTGGGAACAGAATTCCTTGCCTTTGAATTTGCCCATGCACTTTTTGAAATTCTTCCGCTGTTTCTTGGTTGGGTTGGCAGGCAGCGCACACACAATTGCCCCCGGCTCCAGCAGGCGGCCTGTGGCAATCAGGTCGCCATAAAAATTCATGTAGGAACGGAGGCTTTTGTACTCAATGTTGCCCATGCACTGGTAGAATCTCTTCCGCTGCTTTTTGGTTGAGTAGGCGGGCAGCGTGCACGCCGTCTCCCGGCTCGGTGTCAATGGCTTCGCCTTCAAAGGGCTGTCGTTGACAAGCCGGTCGCCGTAAGAATTCGTGTAGGAGCAGAAGTCCTTGCCCTCGAATTTATCCATACAGTGGTCGAATTTCTTCCGCTGCTTTCTTGTTGATTTGGAGGCTAACGCGCAAAACGTCTCCCATTCCAATGGCTGTGGTTGCTGCAGCACGGTGCCAATGGTTGCTGCTGACAGATTCGAAAAGGCCTGGCCATCGTCGTCGGCTGCAAACAGGGACTGCTCGTTGTAGCCGTAGCTGCCCAGAATGAGAGATGGTAGCTCCGATTCCGAAATTCGAGTGCCCGAAAGCCGCACTTCTGCGGGGACAATCTGGTTCGCAAACGAGCACGGCTCACCCTTGCAAGTCATATCTCTTGTGGATCGGCTCGCCAGTGCGCAGTGACCCACCGCATTCGTGTCGCCTACGAGCAGATTCCCGACTGCTAGAGGGCTCTGTCCTGCTGCGTCTACGCATAACGCCCCACCCAGCAGCAATAGCGCCGCCACGGCGATAAGATGATTCGCGCTAGTCTTCATAGCGTATGGCCCCCAAATGGTATGTTGGAAAACGTGAGCGGCAGCTGGATTTTCCAGCAAGATGCCACCATAACGGTAATAGTACACAATTATGTGTCCGATATGTCTAACTGGGGTGAGAAATTCCTCGGCAATCCTCGGGCGCATGATTGATTCCGAGGTCGATTTGTGACGGCCGAGTGCGTCAGTGGTCGAGGCTCACTATGGGCTGGCATGACGTGTACGTAAGTCACTTTGCGGCTATTCAGCGCTACAAGCAGCGACGATTGCACGCTTCGTGGTCGGCGGCAGGTACCCTTGCGCAAAACAGCTGCACGTTTCTTCGCATGAAGTTGGATGATCATGCCATCGTATCAGGGATGCAATGCTGCCGCGCCGAGGAAAGGTCGCTACGGCCACCATCTTGAACATCACTCTGCTCCCGTTCCAAATGCTCGAATGTGTTCGCACCCTCGTGCACTGCCGAGTTTCCGTTCACAACCCCGGTTTCAAGCCCAAGGAGGCCTTGCATCGGACCAAAGGCGTCCATCACGGCGATGTTTCCGCTGTGCTTGGCACCATGCGTCCCTTTCGCCTGTTCCGTACCACTAATACGAAAGACCTCTGGCGGCAGCGCCTGGTCCTGACTGCTGCCCGCCCGATTGGCCCCAAAAGCAAAATGGCCACTCTCGCGTCAGGCGGGCGGTCCGGGCACGTTTTCAGCGACTGCGGCTTGCCTGTCAGGTTTCAGGCAAGCGCTTCATCTGAGAGCTCCTCCAGAGAAAATAGATCGCCGGAATAACCAGCAGGCTGAGAATCGTCGTGGAGATCATCCCGCCGACAATCGGTGCCGCAACCCGTTTCATCACCTCAGAACCGGTGCCAAACCCCCACATGATCGGTAACAGGCCTGCAATAATGGTGATCACCGTCATAGAGATTGGCCTAAGCCGTTTGGCCGTGCCCGCCAAAACGGCCTCTTTCAAGTTCGCCAGACTGACCATTTCGCCTCGCAACCGCTTGTCGTTGTAGGCTTGGTCGAGATAGGTCAGCATGATCACGCCGATTTCTGCAGATACACCTGCCAGTGCCAGGAATCCGACGCCGACGGCCACGCTCAACTCGTAGTCCAACAGGTACAGTATCCAGATACCTCCTACCAGCGAAAACGGCAGGGAGAGCATGACTATCAGGCTCTCGGAGATGCTGGCAAAGTTGAGATACAAAAGCAGAAAGATGATCAGTACCGTGATCGGGACGACGATACGAAGGCGCGCTTGGGCCCGTTGCATATACTCGTACTGTCCGCTCCAAACGATGCTGTATCCTTCCGGCAGGACCAACGCCGCGTCTACAGCCGTGCGGGCATTCTTGACGTACGTGCCCAAATCGATGTCTCGGATATCTACATAGACCCAGGAGGTCCTTCGTGCGTTCTCACTCTTGATTACCGGCGGCCCCTTTACGGTAGCAAAATCCACCACATAGCTCATGGGAATCTGCGCGCCAAGCGGCGTAGCGATCAGTACCCGCTGCAGTGCATCCACGTTGTCACGCAGCTCGCGACTGTAGCGAATGTTGACCGGATATCGCTCCAGGCCCTCGACGGTGTGCGTCACATTCATTCCTCCGATGGCGGACACAATCACGTCTTGCACGTCACCTACGGTCAGGCCATACCGCGCGGCTTCTGTTCGCTTGACGCGAAAGTCCAGGAAGTTGCCGCCAACGGTCTTGTCGGCAATGGCGCTCACCGTGCCCGGTACCGTCTGCAGGATTGACGCTACACGGTGGCCCAAGTCAGACAGCACCTGCAGGTCCGGCCCCATAAGCTTGACGCCCACCGGTGTCTTGATGCCTGTTGAGAGCATGTCAATGCGGGTCTTGATGGGCATCGTCCAGGCGTTGGTCAGGCCTGCAAAGTTGATCGAATTGTCCAGTTCCTCAACGAGCCGGTCGATCGTCATCCCCTCACGCCACTCGCTTTTTGGCTTAAGCTTGATCGTCGATTCTATCATTGACAACGGAGCGGGATCAGTCGCCGACTCAGCACGCCCTACTTTGCCAAACACATGCTCAACCTCCGGGAAGCTTGCGATAATTCTGTCGGTTTGCTGCAACACCTCCTTGGCCTTGATGATGCTGATGCCTGGATTTGTTGTAGGCATGTAGAGCAGATCACCTTCGTTCAGCGGAGGCATAAACTCGGTACCGAGCTTGCTCAAGGGGTAGAGCGTTGCCCCAAGCAGCACGATTGAGGCCACAAGTGTGGACCACTTGAAGCGAAGCACGAAGTGGATCACTGGGCGGTACAGACGAGTGAGCGAGCGGCTGACAGGATTCTTCTCCTCTGGTGTGATTTTACCCCGAATGAAGTAACCCATCAGCACGGGCACTATCGTAATTGAAAGCAGCGCCGCCCCCGCCATGGCGTACGTCTTCGTAAAGGCCAGCGGCCCAAACAATCGTCCCTCCTGGGCCTGCAGCGTAAAGACAGGCAAAAATGACAGTGTGATTATCAGAAGCGAATAAAACAGGGGTGGACCGACCTCCTTCGCTGCGTCAACGATAATTTGCCAGTGTTCTTTTTTGCCGGCGTCTCGCTCCAAGTGCTTGTGGGCATTCTCGACCATCACAATGGCTGCGTCAACCATTGCGCCAATGGCGATGGCTATTCCGCTGAGCGACATAATGTTGGCGTTAAGGCCTTGGAGGTACATTGCCAGGAAGGCGATGAGTATCCCTATCGGTAGCGTAATGATTGCCACCAGAGCGCTTCGAAAGTGCAGCAAGAATAAGAAGGTCACCAGTGCAACGATGATGCTCTCCTCGACAATCTTCTTTTGAAGGTTATCGATGGCGCGCCTGATAAGGCCGCTGCGGTCGTAGGCGGTACGGATCGTTACTCCTGGAGGCAAGCCTGCCTTTAGTGCCTCCAGCTTTTCCCTTACTGCGTCAATGGTCGTCAGAGTGTTTTCTCCGAATCGCATCACAACGATGCCGCCGACGGTCTCGCCTTCGCCGTTCCAGTCAACCAGGCCGCGGCGCAGTTCGGGCCCAATGTGGACATGGGAGATGTGCTTAATCAGGATTGGGACTCCCTTGTCGTCTACCCCCACGGGCGTGTTCTCGACATCCTGGATTGACTGTATATAGCCCAGCCCGCGTACCATGAACTCGGTCTCACCCATCTCGACGAGTCCGCCGCCTACGTCGCTGTTGCTGCGCTGGAGGGCCGTGCGGACCTTCGAAAGCGGCACGTTGTAGGCTAGTAGCTTGTTGGGATCGACTTCCACCTGGTACTGCTTGACAAAACCCCCGACGGACGCGACTTCGGCAACGCCAGGAACACTCATCAGTTCGTAGCGCAGAAACCAATCCTGCAGCGAGCGAAGCTGTTGGAGGTCATACTGATTGCCTCCATCAAGCACGTACTCGTAGATCCAGCCAACGCCCGTTGCATCGGGTCCAAGCGTGGGCGTGACGCCCTCAGGTAGGCGACCGGAAACGTAGTTGAGGTATTCCAGAACCCGACTGCGGGCCCAGTACATGTCGGTGCCGTCTTCAAAGATTATGTAGACGAACGAATGTCCAAAAAAGGAGTAGCCGCGCACCGCCTTAGCGAAGGGCACAGCCAGCATCGCTGTTGTCAACGGATAGGTGACCTGGTCTTCAACGACCTGCGGAGCCTGCCCTTGATACTCAGTGAAGACGATCACCTGCACATCGGAGAGGTCCGGGATGGCGTCCACCGGCGTGCGCAGCATCGCATAGATCCCGCCCACGCCAACCAGGACAGTGCAAATGACTACCAGTAAGCGGTTGCTTACCGAGGCTTCAATGATTCTCTGCAGCATGGCTTTAGCAACAGGCTGTACGGGAGCAACGCAAAGCGGCCAACAGGTGCCGCCAGGGGCTGGGTGCTACAGGTGCTGATATTCGGCAGGAGGCCCACCGGGTTGTTTCCGCTCAGGCAGCATCTTGCGGATCGCTTCCTGCATTCGGCTCTCGCTATCCAGCATGAACTGGGCCGAGGTCACAACCTCTTCGCCTTCTGTAAGGCCGGAAATTACCCGCGTAAACTGGCCACCCAGCCCTCCTTCTTCGCCGATCCGTATCTCGCGAGGCTCAAACTTTCCGGGCGCTCGCACGACAAAGGCGGTATGGCGTTCGCCTGAGTGAATCACGGCTTCGGTAGGAATTACCGTGGCGTCAGCGTGCACTCTCCCTTGCAGATTCACGTTGACGTACATGCCAGGCCTGAGATTCTGGCCGGGATTGTTGAAGACCAGGCGGACGAGGATGTCGCGAGCCTGTTCACGAAGGAATGGATAGATGTAGGAGACCCGGCCCGTAAAGGTTTTTCCCGGCAGATAGGTCAGTTCCATTGTCGCAGCTTGCCCTTCAGCGATCCATGGCAGATCGTTATCATGAAGGCTTGCATGAACCCAAACCGTTGATAGGTCTGCGATCAGGTAGAGGTCCGTACCGGCCGCCAAATAGGCCCCTTCCGTTACATGCTTTTCGGTCACGAAACCATTGACGGGAGCAGTAAATGGGACCGTTCTCCTGACTTCACCCGTTTGTGCCAACCGCTCGATTTCAGCGGGCAGGATGTCCCAGTACTCCAAGCGCTTACGGGCAGATTTAAGTAGCAGCTCAGCGTCCTCTCGTACCGACGCGAAGCTGCTCTGCTCAGCCTGCCTGACACTTCTGCGGGCCAGCAGGAACTCTTCTTGGGTTGTCACAAACGCAGGAGAATAGAGTTCAAGCAGCAAGTCTCCTTGCCGAACAGACTCCCCGACGAAGCTCACGTGCAGCTTCTCGATCCAGCCCGAGAGCTTGGAACTAACAACGTGCCGGGCTTCTTCGTTGTACTCGACGGTGCCCACGGTGCGCACCACGCGGGAGAGGTCCATCTTAGTGACGTGAGTGGTGCGAACGCCCATGTTCTGTATGGTCGCTGGATCAATGGAGACCACGCCGCCTGGTACCGTGTCGACTTCGTCATCGAATACGGGGACTAGCTCCATGCCCATAGCGGACTTGCCAGAGCTATCGTAGACCTCCATCGGGTTCATAGGGGCTTGCCAGTAAAGAACCTTGCGCTCGTTGGCGTTGGCAGTCACTTGACGCGGGGCCGTGGTTGCGCTTTTGTCAGCTGTAGTGCGTCCGAGAAGGAAGCCACCTGCTGAGAGCGTCGCAATCAGCAGTACAAGGCCAATGATTTGTGCAGATCGTTGCATGGTAACGTGGTCAGATTAGGCTCGATGCCCAGGCAAGCAACTAAGGCGCATCCAGGTCTGAGAGTGAGGTGATGCCGAGTACCCGCTCAAGGGTGGCAGTAGTATTCAGGAAGCTTGCGAAGAGGTCATCAAATCCGATGCCTAGCGAAAAAAGCACTTGTTCGGCTTGGAGCAGGTCAGAGAAATCTGCGCCCCCGGTCGCATAGGCGCTGAGTGTGGCTTGGAGAGAGGATTCAGCTTGAGGACGGAGCACTTCCTCATAGAAGGAGAGCTGCTTCGCTTCCTCGCGAAGGCGGCTTACCAGATCGGCGATCTGCGTTTGTGCCAAAGTCTCAAGCGCTTCCTGGCGCGCTTTGACTTGTTCGCGACGAATGCGCGCTTCTTCAAGCTTAGCCCGCAGCCGGCTGCGCTGAAGCGGCACTTTGACGGACACCCCGATGGCAATGGCATCGCGTCCCGTGGCTGTAGGCAGCGCGCCATCTCCGGCGATATCGAAATAGGTCAGGTTAAGCCCGAAGTCTGGACGGAACTGCTTGCGCGCCAGCGCAATGGTTGCGTCGGCGCGCCTCGCTGCTGCGTCAAGGGCACCGACTTCCGGGCGTTGCGCAAGGGCAATCTCCAGCAGGGCGGCCTGATCCAGACGCACGAAGGGCGGCGCTTCAACTCGCGTGTTGGTTGGGAGCGTGCCCAGTGCGGGCCTGTTGCTGAGGCGTGCGAGGGTTGCGATAGCCGCTCTGCGCTGTGCAGCCAAATCCAGCAAGGTCTGCGTCAGCATGCTGCCCTCCAGCTGGGCCCGCAGAATCTCCTGCTGGCCACCGCCCCCGACGGCATACTGCGCAGCTGCGTTATCAGCAAAGGCTTGCAGCCGGTCTTTAAAAGCTAAGATCCGCGATTCCTGCTGCTGGATACGCCAGAGTTTGTAGTAGGTCTGCTTTGCCTGCAGGACCAGGTCTGCTTCAAGTGTCTTGGCTTCGTAACCAGCACCTTCGGCCCCTAGCACGGCGACTTTGCCTCTGAGAGCAAGCTTTCCAGGGTACGGTAGCATCTGTTCGACCCGCCACAGGCTCCGCTGCAAACCGCGTGCTGTGAGCAGCGCGTACGGCTGGTAGCCGACCACCACTGCAGGGTCCGGCAAGGCGGACACCTGGTGCACTTGTGTAGCTAGTGCTGCGGCTTCCAAACGGGCGGCACGCAACGACGTGTTGTTGGCCCGTACTTCTTCCAAAAGAGAGTCGAGGCTCAGTAGAGAATCGACCGGTTCACCCAGGCGCTGCTGCCCAAAGGCCACTTCCGGGAGCAGAAGCAGGGCAAAGACCGCAGCGCGGATTGCGCCCGGGGCACAAGTTGGCTTCATGGATATCCTGAACTGATAGGACTGCCTGTTGCACAGGGAGGTTTGGCCTTAGGCCGGCGCCGCCACGCGGGCGGCAAGCAACAGGCTCGATCAGATCAGGAAGGTGGCAAGCAGAACTTGCCTGTCAACGGAGGAGCCTAAAACGGATGTAGGCGCAGGAGCGGACGATAGTGGCGGTGGCCCGTGCGCGACATCGACAACCACCTGGTTCGCAAACGCGAATAACGGAGCAGTGGAATAGACCTCAAACTTCCTGGGAGCAATCGAAAGAACTCCGGTCCAGAGAGCAAGGTGTTGCGAAACGCAACATCCCAAGCTGTCATCACATCGCGTAGGATGCTGGGCCTCACCGCTCATGTCCATGAAGGGTTCGGCGGGCATAACAGCGTCAGTTGCCATCGTGGTAACGTCATGGTGGCGGTGCGACGCCTCATGTCCGGTACTATCATGGTGCTCGGCGCTCGCGTGCGTAGAACAGTGGGGCCGCAGCTGCAGCCAGAAGGCGCTGCAAAACAGGCTTGCAGCCAAGAGAGCGCAGATCGACCGACTTGTTCGAAACGCTATGAGCACGAAACGGGGATACTTTGTGTGCCAGCGGCGGGCCCTCGCCTCTGCGGCCTTAGGCAGTGGCGCAGGCTTCGCGGATAAGATAGTGATTTTCCTGATGCCAGTGGCAGGCGGCGTGGCATGGGTTATGGGAAGGAGTATGGCCGGTGAGCGCACTCACCCGTAAGACACCAGTCTTGGCAAATCCGGAGAAATCCCGGCAATCCGCATGCGACGTACGTAGCAGGTGTGTCCTGAGTAGCCGACGGCGCAGCATACCCGCCAAGTCTGTTGGAGCAGATGGCACCATGAAGGAGCGTCGCCGAGTCTCAAAGTATGGTCACCCCAAAGCCGATCAAGAACAGTATGGCCGGCAGTCATACGTTTAGCCGAAGACTTCGCGGGCTTTCCGGGTACGTGCTATACCGTTCACGGAGAGCAGGCGGGCCAAGTCCCACCGAAGGTAGAATTAAAGGACCCCTTGCATAGGCAGTTTCAGTCCTCAGGTGCCTTGATGTGCCTGCAGGCGTCAGACCAAGCAGGCACGTCGGGACTCGTGCGTGCCAGAATTGGGACACATCGAGCACTTGCTCACGCGGCTGGCCCGACGTGCTGGATCAACCGGCGGCGAAGTCAGTAGTCGCGCGCGCTTGTCACGAGTCGCTTCGGCGCAGCTGCAAGATTCACATGGTGGCGCATTTGCTGGGCACGAACCGCCCCAAGGTGCACGAAGACCGGACACCTGCGGCCCGGAAGCGGATCCGTCGCGCGTCAGTGCCCTTGTCGAGGTAAGCGTGTTGGGGCGCACATCCGCCAGCGCAAAGTGGCTTGGAGTCTCCGGTGATTCAAAGGCCGAAAGGCTAATAGCCGTCGGCTCCAGCAGAAAGAGCCCTTCGGGGTCGCTGCTGACGACGATAATTCCGCTTTCGAAAAAGGGGTAGGCGGTCCAGGCGCCGCGGAAGTGCAGAGAGTCGTTTTGAGGATGCGTGTCAAAGAATCCACGCTCCACCGGGTTGTTGATGTCGCTGACATCGACGACGCGAAGTCCGCTGGTGTAGTTGGCCATCACCACGTTCGAGCCTCGGACGTACAGGTTGTGGTCTACGGTGTGAACCGGGCTGAAGTACTCTCCGTGCACAACCGGATCATCAAGGTCGAACAAGTCCCAGATCACCATTCTGGCGCCAGCCTTGGTGGTGTCGTGTCGCTCGTCAAACTCATCGTTCAGAAAGAAGAACCGGTGGTCTTCTGACAGCCAGCCTTGGTGGGCATAACCCGCTGCAGGGTAGTCCGAGCTGGACAGCTTCTCGATGTCTGCCTTGTCGGAGACATCCACAACCATGATGTGTGTCACGCTGGCGGTGATGCAGATCTCCTTGGAGCGGTGTTCGGAATCTGGGCCTCGGTAAACCACGCATTGTGCATCGTGAATGTATCCATCCGGGTTCCAGCGCCTTCGGCCATCAGTGAAACATCCGGCGTAAGTTGGAGTTGCCGGATTCAGGATGTCAACGACATGGAGCCCACGTGGGCACTTCGCGCTGTTGCGGGACGAGCCAACGAGATACGCAAACCCGGTATCCTCGTTGATGGCGATATTGTGCGACGCCCCCACTTGGCTATAGTGTGCGGTTTCTTCAAAAGCCCGCGGCGCGCCGGTAGCGTCCCGGAGTTGCCTCAAGTCAAAAACCTGCATACCGTTGTCGCCCGCGAGGTCTGCGACTACAAACGCATGGTTGAGCCAGACCTTTATGTCTCGCCACAGTGACTGTTCTCCAGTATGGGAGGGCAGATACCCCAGATACTGGGGGTTGAGTGGATCGGTGATATCCACAAATGCGACGGCGTCCGTCCTCCCGGCCAAAGCATACTCGCGCCCCGTGAGCGAGTCGGTCCATCCCCAAACGTCGCTAGCGCCGGTGCCGCCGTAGTCAGCCAAGGACAGCTTGGCAAGCCAATCCACATCTTGGCACGCGTAGCCGGCGGCTTCGCCACCACTGCACGGTATTCGCTGTCCGGCTATTGACTGAGCCCGCGCGCTTGAGACGACGAGCAGCAGAGCAGTGGTCAGGTACAAATTGGCGAATGGCGCGGTCACGGGTTGGCTATAGGAATTCACACGCGGCGCCAATCCAAGGTCCTCGGTTCCAAGTGCTGCCGAATGGCTGCGCTGAGTGCACGCACTCAGGTCTCACTCACGCAGCTTCGACGGGTGCGTAGCGTGCGCATGTGCCATGCATGATCGTGTAGCACCACGGGTGTTCGTGATCCTATACGCAAGCCCGTTTGCCACAGTTGCAGCCCGTAGAGGTGGCACCCCTAGCCAGGAATTTGTACTGACCTGCAGCGACGGGCCGGAGCGGACCAAGCGCTTACGAAGCCACGCCGCAAGCTCCTCCGCGCCGGCTTGTCCGGCCGCGAGGCTCACAGCGTATCCGCGAATTCGGCGTCACCAGCAAAGAGGCTGGTGCCGTTTCTCCTGATGAGCAAGTTTACCAGCATACGGGCTGCTCGCATCTGCATGGCGTGACTGAAAACGATCCCGTGAACCGATGCAGTCACGCTCTCGCGGACTAACAGGAAATAGCCATGGTGTGGGCAAGCGCAAGCCGACTGAATAGCAAGCTTGCTTTGCGCTCAGGGGGATGGCATGTCGATGTGCTTAGGCATGGCCGCAGGCCGCCTCGACACAAGCACATGGAAGTGCACAGTGCCACCTACAGAGCAGCCCGTGCTTGCAAGACATTCCGCTGGCCAGCAGAAGTTTGCTTGATAGTTGGCTCGGAGGTCGGAATTGCAACGTCCGCTACGCTGGCCACCGAAAAGGGCCGTGCGTTTAGCTCATCGCGACATTCCTGCGCGATCGTTTGTCCGGTGCATTTGCTGAGCTCTGCATCTCCAGGCCTCTATCGGTACGGTGATGCTTCAAGCGCGTTACACTGCCGGTGATACACGCAGAGCCAGGCAAGGCTATCCGTTCAATCGTTCCGCATTCCCGGCCTGTGACGCCACTGCCAGCAGCATCTCGGGCGCGTCCGCAGGTCTATCCAAACGATGGGCGTGAAATGGACCGGGACCTTACAATTGCTCCTTTACCGAACATGCCTGGCTGGCGGGCCTAATGTGTGTACCACGAGCGAGGCGTCCGGCCAGCGGCAAAACAAGGATCTACCTATCCCTCCATCGACCCTTGATACACTCTGCTGGCCGGCTGTGTTACTTTACCAGCGTGACAGACTGCGTCTTGGTAACCGACTCAGACACGGCGCGGATGAGGTACGTTCCGCTTGTGAGGCGACTTCCTTCGAATTGAAGCACATGCGATCCGGCAGGTAGCAGCCCGGAATGCAGGACTGCCACTTCTCGTCCCAGGCCGTCGTAAACGCGCACATCAATGTCCTGCGCGGCGGGTACGCTGACGGTGACAAAGGTGGACGGATTAAAGGGATTGGGATAGGCCGCGTCGAGCGCGAACGATTCAGGCAGCGGAGCGTCGGCCTCGCTGGCCGTGACGGTCAGCCCGACCGGACTTACCATAAAGAGGCCCTCAGGATTGCTGTTAACCAGCACCGTACCGCTGGGCAGAAAGGGATAGGCCGTCCAGGCACCATTGTAATTTATGTTGTCATCGGAAGGATGCGTATCAAAGTGGGCGACCTCTTTCGGCCTCCTGGGACTTGAGATGTCTACGACTCGCAATCCACTAGTGTAGTTGGCCATGAAGACGTACTGGCCAAGAACATACAGGTTGTGATCCCTAGACCTCGCTACTCCCCAATACTCCTTGAGAAGTATCGGGTCTTCAAGTTCTATTATGTCCCAGATCAGGGTACGTGTGCCCCGGCCGCGACCGTTGGGGCCGAGGAGCTGGCCCTCGTCCAGCTCATCGTTTTGGACGACGTACTTGTGGTCCGGCGTCAACCAACCTTGGTGCGTATACCGGACATCAGGGTAGGATGCTTTGGCGACATCGATCGGCGCGTCCTTATCGGTGACATCAGATATGCTGATCGCATCCTCGTTAAAGCCGATACAGATTTCCTTCCCGACGTAATCCTGGTCAGGGCCGTCATAGATCACGCATTGAGCATCATGCGAATACCCCCTACCACGCCCCGTTTCTGTGTCTCTAAAGCAGCCGGCGTAGGTGGGGGTCTGTGGGTCATTGATATCAACCATGTGCAGCCCGTAGGGGCACGCATTGTTGCTGTGGCGTTGGGAGCCCACAGCGTACGCAAAGCCGGTAGCTTCATTGATCACGATATTGTGCGCCTGCCCGATGCCGTCGTAGTGCGCAGTTTCCGTAAACTGGTATGGCACGGAAGGCGGTGCAAGCAGATTCGTGAGGTCAAAGACCTGTATGCCATTGGCTCCGCGTCCGTCTACCACCACGAACATATGATCTTTGAAGACCTTCATATCTCGCCAGCTAGACTGTGCTCCCGGGTCGTATGAGGGAAGTGTGCCTATGAAAATCGGGTTTACCGGATCGGTTACCTCAACAAAGGCTACGTGACTCCATGTACCGGCGAGGGCAAACTCGCGGCCGGACGCGGGGTCTGCCCATCCCCACACGTCATTGACATAGTTAGTGTTCAGGTCAGCGGGCGAGAGCTTGGACAGCAGCCTGACTTCATGGCAGCCAAACCCCTCAGACAGGCCGCCGCTACAGTCGGCGGCGGTGCCGGTGATGGTTCTGACCTGGGCTACGCCGGGAGCAGCGGCCACTAGGCATACCAAGATCGCAAGGCAGGATTTCATACCTTCGGCAGTCTACAACTCGTATACAAGAATCTACAAAATAATCCTCCAACTACCAAGAGTGGGATTTCACAGAGAATTCACAGCAAAGATTGTGCCATAGTTCGCACCGCTGTAACTATTACGGCTTTGCCATACCCATGCAGCGCGGCCCCGCCGGTAACTTGCAAATGGCTGAGCGAGCACCGAGCCCTTCACACGAAACCGCTCGCTCTTCGTTTGTGAGAGCCGAGTCGGTTGACCGTCGCACATTCCCGGCAGTCCTTCGATTCAGCCTCGCCCCAAATCGTTGCCGTCCAAGGACTCGCGCACGTAAGTCCAAGAGCTCGCTTCAGCAGTAGGCACTCGCCACCTTTATAGGTGATTATATACTTACCTGTAACTGTTCTCCGATTGAGCCGAATGATATGAGGGGTAAACCAGATTGGGGGAATCATGACAGGGCCAGGCAGATCACATCGCAAGGGAATCACGCTTGTGGAGTTGGCACGGCGGCATCCGGACGAGGGGGCCGCCCGGGCATGGTTTAAGGCCATCTCTTGGCGGGAAGGCCGCTTCTGCCCGCAATGCAGGGGCACCGGTACCTATGCTTGCCCGAAACAGACCATGCCGTACCGTTGCCGCACATGTCGCAAGCGGTTCAGTGTTCGGACGGGAACGGTGCTGCAAGCCTCACGTTTGCCACTGCTCAAGCGCGGCGAACAGGATATGCCGACCGTGGCTGTGTATCGGCTGGTCGAATGCGGCACATCGTCATCCAGTCTAACAAGATGACATGAGAAAATGACCAATCCACAAGGACCATACAGCGTCAGTGTCGTTTTTGCCCTTGTGGCGGCGATGCTGGTGCTTGGGGCGTGTAAGCGTGCCAACGACCAACGTTCGAGTGAAGGCGATGCCAGTTCTGAAGAAAGTGTACTTACGCTTACCGAAGCGTTTCGGATTGGTGACGAATCGGCCAGTGATTCTGTGCTCTTCGGGTTTGTTTTTGGTATGGCGGTCGATTCCAGGGGACAGCTCTACATTACGCACGACAGACTCAAGCGTATTCGCAAATTTTCCAAGGAAGGCATACTGATCGGCGAGATTGGAAGGGAAGGTGAGGGACCCGGCGAATTCATCGACATGCCCGATGTGCATTTGGGACCAGGAGATTCACTTTACGCATGGGATATCTGGGCTTCCAAGCTTACCATATTCTCCCCGCAAGACCATTTGTATGTCACGAGCTTGAAGCCCAGTGTTTCTGAAGACGGCTCGCCTCGTGATTTCCTGGGCGCAACGGATATCGGGCTACTCCTGCAGTATGCCAGTGGCTATTCGCCCGACTCAGATGAATCCGATCCAAACTTTCTACGGATCAAACTTGTAGACTGGAGTGGCACTGTTATAAGCGATTCCGTGGCGCAGCTGACTCAGTCAAACCTCCTAGTCAGAATCGCAGAATTGACAATCAGCTTCGACGTTCTTCCCTTTGGTTCCGGCGATAGCTTTGCCTTCAGTACTGATCAGGTATTGTACTATGGCACAACTGGTGCAATCCACATAGCCGCTTTGCCATTTCGCGGTGGCCAGCAACCCGAGTTCGACATCACCGTACCCCACACGCCGATTCCGGTCACGCAATCTGAGCGGCGAGAGGCTATTGCGAACGCGCGTGATGGTTTTCAAGAGATGGTTCGGGCGCGGCTTCCGGAATTCAAGCCGGCCTTCAAAACGTTGGTGCCGGATGACGAAGGCCGCCTTTGGATAGAATTGACCCAGCAGGAGGGTGAGCAGACCAGCACGTGGCTGGTCGTGGATAAGAATGGGCTCGTGGTAGGAAAGACAAGCGTGCCCCAAGGTGTGCGGTTGCGCGTCGTACGGGGCCGCCGTGCGTACGGGATTGTAACCGAAGAAGCAACGCCGGCGCCGATCGTTGTCGCTTGGGATATCAGTTCGTAGTGTACGAAGGTCATCCTTACGACAAACACACATCAATCAAACTGCCAAGTTTACCGCCTCGTCGCGGTTGCAACCACCTATTCTGGCATAAACGAAGTCGGTTGTGTGTCCTGGAGCGGCATGG
The DNA here is from genome assembly GCA_965218495.1 of Rhodothermales bacterium. GTDB lineage: Bacteria > Bacteroidota > Rhodothermia > Rhodothermales > Bin80. The sequence continues at coordinate 4,219,456 of OZ244626.1, read as the reverse complement.
ACCGGAATGCCACCAAAAGGAGAATTACGTTCTTTGCTATGCAGCTACCCCGCCAAAGCGAGCGCCCTGCGTGGATTCGGCGGGCCTATTTGCAGCCCCCGAGCTAACGGCTTAGCCCGCTCGTGTACACCTTGTTCGGCCATTTCTTGGCAGCCCTCTCTTCCTTTGGATTCGTTCTTCGTCTGCATTGCACGTATTCCAGGATTCAGACGGTTGTTTCATAGTCAAGTATGCAATCTCCTTTCTTGGGCCGCTGCCGTAGTCGTGTCCCGCGGCGCGCAGCTTGGGCAAAGTGCCCGTAGAGTCCGGCCAGACTGCTCCGACAGTTCGCTCCCCAAGAGCTTGGCAGATTCATTCAATCATGCCGACTCTATCGGCACGTGCTCGTCCGATCCTGGGCACGCAGACGGCGCAGCGATTCATCGATGTGTATCCGCGTCGGACCTGACTTCCGCGGTTTTGCCGAGGGAGGGGCGGTGCCGCCAGCCAAGATGAGGCGCTGAATCGATCATTGGTCGCTTCAGCCTGAGGTGTCCAGACTACGTGTGGATTAGCCGAATTGGTGGCTACATTGCCCGAGTTGGGCCCCTTTTTGCGCTTTTTTAGGGCAAATCGATCCATTGTGGTACTCCTGGCGTGCGTTGAGACACCAAGGGCGGTAGTGTGCAGTGTTGGATGTGATCCCCAAAACATGTGCCAGGGCATCACGCGGGCCGTGTCGATTCGGGCGATGCTGATTTGTAGTGTTCAGTCCTATTTAGTGCTTGACATTGTTAAGATGCTGATGTACCTTAGGGCGTAGCGATACTCGCAGCCATCTCGCGCTCAGCATGTTCGTCCGTACCGTCCGACGCAAGACCACCCAGAACGTTAGCGTACAGATTGTCGAATCGACCCGCGTACCCGGCAAGGGACCGCGGCAGCGGATCGTCAAGCATATGGGCTCTGCCCCTGAAGGGCCGCTGCTGGAGGCGCTGGTGCGGTTGGCGCACCGGGCGAAGCTGCGGCTCCTGGAAGAGAGACAGCCCTCCTTGTTTCCCATAGAGTACCTGGCCGAGCGCGTGCAAGGGGCCCGCCATGGCAGCCAGAGCGACCAGCCGCTTCCCATACCCGATGCACGCAAGCTGGCGGAGACCAAACGTCTGACTATGGGCTTTCACGAGGTCTTCGGGGCGCTGTACGATCGGCTGGGCTTTCAGAAGGTCTTCGGGGCCCGCAAAAAGATGGCGGCGCGCCTGTTTCGTCAGGCCGTGCTGATGCGACTGGCCGCGCCGGGCTCCAGCAAGCGCGCGTGCTGCGACAAGCTTTCCAGGCACCATGGCGTGGAAGTGAACCCGGATAAGTTCTACCGCATGATGGACGCGGTCAATGATGACCGGATTGCACGGCTGCAGTCGATCGTCTCGCATGAAGTGCGCGGACTCTTGCAAGAGCATGTGGACGTCCTCTTCTTCGACGTAACCACTCTTTTCTTTGCCAGCGACAAGGGCGATGATCTTCGCAAGAAGGGATTCAGCAAAGACGGTAAGCCGCAGAAGGTGCAGGTCGTTCTGGCCTTGTTCCAGAGTGTGGAGGGGCTGCCGATAGGATATGAGTTGTTTCCAGGTAGCACGACCGATGTGCGCACGCTCCAGCCGGCACTGAAGGCCCTGCGGGAGCGCTTTGAGATAGGCAGGGTGGTCTTGGTTGCGGACGCCGGGATGCTGAGCCAGGGCAACCTGGACCTGCTCGCCTCCCAGGGTTGGGACTGGGTGGTCGCGGCGCGCCTACGCAGCTTGCCACGCAGGATGGAGGCCGAGCTTTTCGAGTCCCATGACTGGGTCGCGGTCAGCGAAGATATCAGCGTAACAGAATTGCAATTAAAGGGCCAGCGTCTGGTGTTGCGCCACAGCAAGAAGCGGGCGGACAAGGATGTCCATGAGCGTGATAGAATCGTAGAGAAGCTCAAGCGTAGCCTGAGGCAAGGCATCAAGGGAAGCGGCAAACGAGGTCGCTTTCTCAAGGTGGACCGCGATGCCGTGGAGCTGGACCAGGATGCCATCGACCGAGACGCATGCTTTGACGGGCTCCACGGCGTGTGGGCCAGCCTGGATCGCGAAAGCCATCCAGCACAACACATCTATGCGTACTACGGGGAGCTGTGGCGCATCGAAGAGGGCTTTCGCGTGCTCAAGCACACCATGGCGACGCGGCCCATCTATCACTGGACTCCCAGCCGCGTCAAGGCCCACATCGCGATTTGCTTCGTCGCTTTTGCCTTGCTGCGCCTGCTGCGCTACCAGCACAACACCATGCATGCGGGCCAAGAGCCACTCAGCGAGGCCCGTATCCTGACAGAGCTGAGCGGCGCTCAAGTCTCCCTCATTACCGACACCAGTACGCTGAAGCAGTATCTGCTCGCCTCCCCCGCCACCGCAGCTCAGCGGACGCTCTACAGCGTAGCCGGACTAAAGTACCCCACCAGGACCCGCGAGCTGGCCACCCCCGACCAGCTCCCCTAAGGAGTCCGGCTACGATCGAGAGGAGCCTCAAGGGTTCCCTCAAAATCGGCATGCGTAGTGTTCAGTATTGTATGATGGTCAAGTATAACTCATACTATTTTGCGCCTAAACCGCGGAAGTCAAGAAGTATGCAATCTCCTTTCTTGGGCCGCTGCCGTAGTCGTGTCCCGCGGCGCGCAGCTTGGGCAAAGTGCCCGTAGAGTCCGGCCAGACTGCTCCGACAGTTCGCTCCCCAAGAGCTTGGCAGATTCATTCAATCATGCCGACTCTATCGGCACGTGCTCGTCCGATCCTGGGCACGCAGACGGCGCAGCGATTCATCGATGTGTATCCGCGTCGGAGTCTCTGACCCAATCAGCCCTTCGGTGGTGCACACGCTTCGCAAGCAGCAAGACGCAGAAGCGCCGCGAAATCTGCTTCCGTCCTGCATGCCATACGTGGGAACGCCCGGCTCGAATTGCTTAAGCAAGCTGGTCACGATTGCTCCTTGGAGACGGGCTATAGGCGGCCGGCATCGCGTGAGGGATGGAAATACACGACTGGCCCTGATAATAGCTGCAGCGGCGTCGCAAAGAAGCGGTTCGTATTGGATGATCCCCAAGCTCCGCAGCAAGCGGCTAGGGTCTCGCGCGCCCCGTTTCGTCCATACACATACGCTTGGCGCCTCCTCCTCCTCGCTCCGAGTTACTCAGCGGTTCAGATCTTTCAGGCCACGAGGTTAGGGTGGCGTCATCGAGCATCGACTTGGGCACATGCAAGCTTCGAGTACGTGCTTGTGTTGTCTCCAGGGCAACTAGAGCGTGGTAGATCCTATCCGTGCGCAAGGCCTGCCACCATGTAGGCATCTATTTCTCCGCGGAGAACGGGGAGGACAACCACTCTCCATGCAACGCCAAAAGGTACGGTTCCGGCTCAATGCGCCGCGGTGTCAAAATCAATCGTTTATCCGTCCGTGGCGGGGCTGCTCGACCGACGAGGTCCACCAAGTCTGTAACTCCGGAGAGGTCAATCCTCCCTGGCCACTGAGCAACAGGCAGGACATCTTGTGGGTTTGGCGATGTTCGCCCTTCGAAGTTGACCTAATGCTGTTTCTCCTCCGTCCACAGGGGTGCGAATCCCGCTTGCGACATGCCTCTTGGGTACTGAAGCCGTGCTGCCGCGGCAAGAAGCACGGGGAAATTCCATTTGCAAGCCTTCCACGTAGCTACGGTTTGCACAGGATGCGTACAATGGAAGTATTACAGAAAGCTCACGTATACGGAATGAGGAATTCTGAGCAAGACAATTCATTCGGGCCTGCGGAGCGCAAATGATAAACAGCATCTTTACGCTGCGCGCGCTGGCGGCCGAATGGTCGGATGTCCTGGCCGGGTGCGCTATTGCTGACGCCTGGTCGCAGCACCGGGGCGAAGTCATAGTGGCCGTGGAAGGCAGGGGGCAGCTGCATTTACGGCTGCATGGTCCGGTGCAGTGCACGTTTCGGTCGCCGCAGGCGAGCCGCGCACGCCGCAACGTAGCTACGGTGTTGGCCCAGGCCCATGGTCAAAGCATCAAGAGTGTCCGCGTCGCACCCGGGGACAGGATCTTGATCATGGCACTGGAAGAGGGGCACGAGCTGCAAGCTTTTCTGTTCGGTTCTCGGGCCAACGTGTTTTTGACTCGAGCGAATGGCAAAGTTATTGAAGCCTTTCGGCGCGGCGCGAACTGGGCGGGACGCTCCTTGCCGGCGCCGCAGGAAGCCGCACTGCCTGAAACGCCAAGCGAGTTCTTGGCACGATGGAAGCCCGCAAATCTCTCTGCTGCGCGGGCTCTGGGCCGTGCTTTCAAGGTGTTTGATCGGACGCTGGTTCTTGAGGCGATGGAACGCGCCGGAGTAACGGATAAGCCTGCTGGCGCGTGTGAGGCCAGAGACCTGGAGGCCCTTTTTGATTCTATGCAGGAAATTGGTCGTGCGCTAGAGCGGCCCAGGCCACGAGTATATGTCGAGGCCAACACTTTTTCTTTAATTCCACTGAAAACCCACGCCGATACCGAGGCGCGACCGTATCCTTCGGTGGATTCTGCGCTGCGCGCGTGGGCGAAGCGTGCACTGGCGCAGCATGCGCTGGCGTCGCTCCGGGGTCCGCTCCAGAAGGTAGTGGCCAGAGCATTGGCTAAGGCGCGGCGAAAGGCGGGCAGCTTGCGCGCGGAGTTGCAGTGCATCTCCCGCGCGGCCACCTATGAACGTTATGGCCACCTGCTGATGGCAAGGCCACCGCAGCCTGCCGGTGCCCGCACCATCGTTCTTGATGACATTATTTCGGGTCAGGATACCGTAACGATCCCGCTGCAGCCATCGCTCAGCACAATTGAAAACGCTCAGCGATACTATGCAAAGGCTCGTAAGGCCCGCCAGGCGCGGCATGCTTTGGCGCAGCAGGCTCAAGAAGCAGAGGCATGGGCTGAGCGCCTGATAGCACTCTTGGAAGAGGTCAGCGCTGCGAATTCCGTGGCAGATGTCAAAGCACTCAAGGTGCGTGAATCCGCTACCCTCGCGGCTTTGGGGTCCCAGCAGCAGGTGGCCAAGCGGCTGCCGTATCGCACCTATCCGTTGGCCCCCGGATACGAGGTACGCGTAGGAAAGAATGCGCGCGACAGCGACGCGCTCACACTTCGTCATGCGCGGCCCTTCGACCTGTGGATGCATGCGCGCGGCACGAGTGGCGCCCATGCCGTGCTACGCCTGCCGAACAGAATGGCGCAGCCCGGGACAGAGCTCCTGAACGCTGCAGCCTCACTGGCTGCGTACCATAGCAAGGCGCGCGGCAGCGCGTTCGTGCCGGTCATTGTAACGCCGCGCAAGTACGTACGTAAGCCAAAAGGCGCGGAGCCGGGCTCCGTTGTCGTGGATCAGGAAGAAGTCCTCATCGTCAAACCTGCCCTGCCAAGCGCGCACGCCTAATACTGCTGCTATGGAATGGTGGGAAGCCGGCCTCTTGGGTCTTCTGCAAGGACTGACGGAATTCTTGCCCGTGTCTTCGTCCGGGCACCTGGTGCTGGCACAGCAAGCCCTGGGTGTAGAGGCGCACCAGGACCTACTGTTCGAGATCTTTGTGCACCTGGGTACGGCACTTAGCATCGTGACCCTGTATGCGCGGCGCCTGGGTGCCATCACCGCGCAGACACTCGGCGGCGTGCGCCGTCCGATCACGGCCTATCGCCAAAGCCCGGATGCGCGTATGGGCGCCTTCATACTTCTTTCAATGGTGCCCAGCGGATTGGTTTACGTGGTACTGGCAGATCAGCTGGAAGCGGCCTTCGGCAGCCCGCGCCTGGTTTGCGCGATGCTTCTGGTAACCGGTGTACTGCTGCTGTTTACGGTCGCGAAGAGAAATCCAGTAGGCAGGCTGTCGTCATGGAAGGTCATCGTTATCGGCCTGGCACAGAGCGCGGCTTTTTTTCCTGGCATTTCGCGCTCCGGTGCGACCATCTGCACGGCCCTGTACCAGGACGTGCAGCCACAGGCAGCCGCGGACTTTGCGTTTCTCATGGCAGTGCCGCTGATCTTTGGAGCGGCTCTGGTACAGGGAGTGGGTCTCTTGGAAACATCCACCGAGGCTGCTCTCGCTCCACTCATCGTTGGCACGGGTGTAGCTTACCTTAGCGGGATCGTAGCAATAAAGGTTGTCCTGGGCTTTGTCAGGCGCGGACGACTCCACTATTTCGCATACTATTGCTTTGGGATCGGCATCCTGGGGCTGATTTTGGTTTAGCAGGACTCATCATGAACCTCTCTTCTTACGACAAGAAGGCACGCCGCGAAATTGACGACTGGGTCCGCGGTGAAGCCTCAATTCTCGCGCGCGCCATTGATCTGCTGATGCGGCCGGTGGACTGGGCGGTAGAGAAAACGGTGCCGGCAAGCGTGACGGACCAGGCGGGCGAGGCCGTAAGCCAGTTCCTGTCCATGCTTAATGACGCATCAAGGTGGACCAGCGACACCAGCACAATTGTGGCCAGCGCCAGGGCACAGGGACTTGAGGTGGAGGACGCGGAAGCTTTGCGTCACCAGCCGCTGGAAGCGCTCGACGCGCTGGCAAAGGGATTCTTTTCCCAGAACGCCGTGCTTGCCGCGCTAAGCGGCGGTGGTACGGGCCTTGGCGGCTTTGTGCTTATTGCTGCTGATATCCCGATCCTGTTCATGATCAATTTCCGCCTTATTCAGCAGATCGGGGCAGCCTTTGGCTTTCCCATGAAAAGCCCCGAATACAGTCCGGTAGTGCTCTCTATATACAATGCCGCAGCTGCCAACACGCGAGACGCGCGTGGCGCCGCCCTTCGCGAGGTCACTGTCGCAGCAGCCGCTTTGGCGGGCGATGCGGGCTACAAGGGGCGGGTCCGAGGCACGATTCCCGACCAGAGTCGGCACGTGCCACGTGAAATAGCAAAGAATCTGGTGGGCCGGAAGCTGCTTCAAGCCGTTCCGTTGGCCGGCGCGGCCGTCGGGGCGGGGATCAACTACTGGTTTACCAGCGAAACCGCGAAGACGACGTTTATGCTGTTTCGCGCGCTCTATCTGGAACACAAGGAGCGGTTATAGGCCTATGCCACTGGTTGCAATCGTAGGGCGTCCCAACGTCGGCAAGTCGACGCTATTTAACCGGCTCACCGAAGCGCGCCAGGCAATCGTCCATGACGAGCCCGGGGTCACGCGCGATCGCGTCTACGGCCACGTTGAGTGGAACGGGCGCGTGTTTTCGCTTGTCGACACAGGCGGATTTGTGCCGCGATCGGCGGAGCGCTTCGAAAAAGCAATTCGGGAGCAGGTGCATGTCGCCATCGATGAAGCTGACGTGGTGCTGATGGTGGCAGATGTCATCGCCGGAGTGACAGACCTCGATGAAGAGATGGCCCACATCCTGCGGCGCAGCGACAAGCCGGTCCTGGTCCTTGGCAACAAGGCCGACAACATCGAGCGGCGCTACATGGCCGCCTCCCTGTACAGCCTGGGTTTGGGCGAAGTGTTTCCGGTAAGCGGCACCAACGGTATGGGGACGGGCGACTTCCTGGATGCGCTGGTGGACTTGCTGCCGCACAAAGAGCCGTCCGCGGAGGCGGACAGCCGCGGGCGTATTGCGCTGGTGGGACGCCCCAACGTGGGCAAGTCAATGTTGGCAAATGCGCTTCTCGGTAAAGAACGCTCCATCGTGACCAGCATCAGCGGTACCACGCGCGATGCCATCGACAGCCCCATATCCTACCAAGGCCACGACCTGGTCCTGGTCGATACCGCGGGACTGCGCAGGCGTGCACGCGTGGCCGACAACGTAGAACTGTACTCAGTGCTTCGCACAGAGCGTGCGATGGAGCGCTGCGAAATCGCGGTGCTCGTTCTGGATGCGACGCAGGGCCTCGAGGCCCAGGACACCCGCATTCTCAAGGATGCAGAAGCTGGAAAGAAAGGGCTACTCATCGCAGTCAACAAGTGGGACCTGGTAGAGAAGGAAACCAACACTGCCCGTGACTTCGAGCGGGATATCAAGGCTAGGCTCCAGACGCTGGATTACGTACCCTTCGTATTCATTTCCGCGCTGACGCGGCAGCGCGTGTACCGCGTGTTGGACCAGTCAGTGAAAGTCCTGGCGGAGCGCGCTAAGCGTGTGCCGACGGCCACTCTCAATGAGGTCATGCAGCAGGCCATCAGCCGGAACCACCCGCCCAGCTACCGCAACCGGCATGTACAGATCAAGTACGTCACGCAGCTAAGCACGCGGGCCCCGGTCTTTGCTTTCTTCTGCAACTACCCGTTCGGCGTATCGACGAACTATACCCGCTATCTGAAGCGGCGCCTGCGCGAGGCATTTGGGTTTGAGGGTGTACCCATCTCCGTTGTGTATCGGGCCAAGTCAAAACGCGACCGGTAGGAACAATCGTACACGCATCTCTTTAATTGGTATTCGCAAACACACTCCTGCGATGGCCGGCGTACCCAGGAATACCAAGCCAGACAACGAGCGCACACTCAACCTGGCGGAGCGGCTCTACCTGCCCGAAATCCTCAAGGGGCTCGCATATAGCTTCAAGAAGCTGATCAAGGAGCCGCAGTACACCACCGAATATCCGGACGAGCTGTGGGATCCGCCGGATTCGTACCGTGGCCGCCCGGTGCTCGTGGAAGAGGACGGCAAAACGCGTTGTGTGTCCTGCAACCTGTGCGCAAAGGCCTGTCCGCCGATGGCGATCTCGATGCAGTCGAAAGAGGTCGACGATCCCACCAGCCCGCAGGAACGTGAGCCCGCCTGGTTCGAAATCGATATGCTGCGCTGCATTTACTGCGGGTTCTGTGAAGAGGTGTGTCCCGAAGAAGCTATCGTGATGTCGAAGGAATACGACCTCACGTTTCAGGACCGTGAGGAGGCGATTTTTGGCCTGGACCGCCTCATGATGCCCGTTGAGCGTCTCAAGGACCGCCTGGAGTACTTGGAAGCGTACAAGAATCGGCAAGAAGAGGCGGAGCCGTGGCAGCATCCAGAGGAAAACAACCTGCACAGCCTCAAAGATCGGCATCACTTGACGCAGCTGGTCAATGCCGGCATGGAAACGCTGGAGAACACGCATATGCGTGCCGAGGAGCCCATCGCGCAGGCTAACGTGTGGACGGGGCGACCGGCGGACGGGAATGAATGAGCCCGGAGCAGCTGCGCCGTGACTTGCTACCTCAACTCGGGCATATCATTGATGAGCTCGAGGCGACCAAGTTGGTGGCAAGGCGCATTTCGCCGGCGGAGCTTGAGTCGCGCCTGACGGGACCGTCCGTCAAAGAGCGCTACGGAACCATGGCAGACTGGGACCGGACCGTGATACTGCCGCTTTTGCGGCGTATGAAGTTGGAAAACAACCCGGCTAGCGCGGGAACGCTGCCGACGATAGCGCGCTGGAATGCGATGGATTTCGGTCAAATTCTGGCGGCTGCGCAGGCTGAGCGGCAGGCGCTACTGAATTTCGCCACCGCACTGCCGCTTTCCGCATGGACCCGGACTGGTACGCTGGGCGGGCAGACGTACGACGTGTTCGGGCTTTTGCATGCGCTTACGCAGCATGATGTCGACCTGCTGCAACATGTAGCGCGGCAGCTACAGCGAAGCTTCTAGGCTGATGGCAATCAAGAAAGTGGCCAGCCTGAAGCAGTACCAGGGGCTGGCAATGTCGTACAAGGAGCGGGAGTTTGAGCCGCTATACCTCATCTTTGGGGAGGAGCGTTACTTCATTGATGAGCTGCAGCGACTCGCCGCGACGTATGCCATCGAAGAAGACCTGAGAGATTTTAACTACAGCCTGCTGTACGGGGACGAGACGGACGCTTCGGAAGCGATTGCACTGTGCCTGACAGTGCCCATGATGTCCGAGCGGCGCCTGATCATTATTCGGCGTTTTGACCAGATGCCGGACAAGCGCAAGTGGGCGGCCTACGCGAAGCGGCCTAACCCGCACGCTGTTGTCCTGCTAGTCTGCCAGAGGCGCCCGGACTTTAGAAGCGCACCGTATAGCGTACTGAATGCCCGTGCTGAGGTGTGGGAATTCGAACCACTGAAGCGGCGCCAGACTGCGGCGTTTATCAGGCAACACGTGAAGCACACAGGCGGTACCATAGATCAAGAGGCGGTTGCATGTTTGGAGGACTACATCGGAACCTCACTGAGTGCGATCGTAGGAGAGATCAAGAAGCTGCAGACCTTTGCCGGTGACCGTACACACCTTACAAGGGACGATGTGGTCCGTGCCATTGGCCAGTCGCGCGAAGCCAACGTTTGGGAGCTGCGTGATGCTGTGCTTGAAGGGCGCCTGGCTGACTCTGAGCGAATCACTGCGCTACTCTTGGGCCGCAGCGCCAACCGGAGCGGCGAAGCAATACGCATCGTTTCGTTGCTGGGAAGCTTCATCACGAATGTCTGGTGGGCGCAGGGCCTCTTACGGAAGGGGTGCCGACTACAAGAGATCGCGAAGATCATGAAGATCCGTAAGGGAAGCGAGTTTGTCGTTCGGCAGTATTTGGATGCGGCGCGGCGTTTCAGGCCGGGCGAGTTGCACCAGGCCTTCAGCACGCTGTTGGCGGCGGACTGCGAACTCAAGGGCGAAAGCCCGCGCGATGCGCGCCTAATCCTGACCCTGATGATGCAGAAGATGTTTCCCGCCGCGGCGTACCAAAATCGCGGAACCCGCGGCTACCGAGACTGATACCAGCGAAACAAACGCATGGCCTGCACATTTGGCGTACTGACCAGCTAACATTCCCGTCTATGGCACAACGTTATTACAGCACATTAACAGGCGAATGCGCGCTGCTTGATGAGTTGCTCTGCGAATACGTCGATGGCACTATTGACCGGACGGTACGGGCCGCCTTTGACGAGTGCATGAGCGCAGACAAGAGTCTGGCAGAGCGTGTGGAATGCCTGCGTCGCACGCGGCGCCTGTTGGAGCAATACCGGTGCCATGAGACGAGCGGCGTCCAGTTGCGTGTGCGCAAGCGCCTTTTCCGCGAGATGCATGCCTTGCACGAGGATGCGACGATCCTGAGGAGCCTGAGTCCGTTCCTGGGTGCCGGGGCCATTGCTGCCCTCATACTTTGCACCATGCTGATTGCCGGTACTGCCGGGCGACTGCCTGAGCGTGCGGCGGAGAGCAGTGCTCAGCTTCCGGTCACTGTGCTTGCCGGTGACTTGCCCATGACGCCTTTGGCCGGGCCCGTGCCAGAGATCCCCGTCCAACTTGCCAGCGGCCCGCCCTTACTGCGGATGAACACCGCTGCGCTGCAAGCATACCCATAGGTTTCAGGGCCCTTAGCTCAGCGGTTCAGAGCGCTCGCCTCACACGCGAGAGGTCACAGGTTCGAATCCCGTAGGGCCCACCCATTACCGGAGTCTGTAGATGAAAAAGCTCATTCCCGTCCTACTAGTCGTGGCTGCGTTGGCTTGGAATTCCCAGGCGCAGTCGTACTATCACGATATGGCGACCCTAGCGACGTTTGGTGGCGCCGTAGCCATTGGTGACGGGCACCTCTTTATCGGGGAATCCACTGGGTTCAAGTTCCCCGGCACCGTACATGTCTATACGGAGACAGCAGGGTCATGGCAGATGACGCACCATCTCCAGGCGTCGGATGCGCACGTTGGCGATGGGTTTGGTCGTAGGGTAGTCGTGGACGGCACCACACTGCTGATTGCCGGAGGGAACGCCGTGTACTTCTTTGATTTCGATGGCAGCACTTGGACGCAGGTAATGCAATCCTCCATTGGCACGACCAGCCTGGCATTGGACGGGGAAATGGCACTGCTGGGCATGCCGGGGCGTCAGGACGCAGCTGGCGCGGTCCATGTATACCAGAAGAGTGGTGACCGGTGGACTGAGACTACACGCGTGAACGGTGAAGTGCCGGCATTTGGCAGGGCCGTGGCGCTGGATGGCGGCGTGGCCTTGATTGGCTCAGCGGAGGCTGTCACCTTTTACCGGTGGGACGGCAGTGCCTTTGTGGAGGAAACGCAGTTTTTGGGTTCGGATTTGGGCATCTCGCGGAGCTTTGGTATGGCCGTGCACCTTAACGGAAACGAAGCGCTTGTGGGCTCCGCCATGGATCAGCAGCAGGGCTCCGTCCAGGTCTTTCGGCGCGATGGAACATGGCAGCTGGATCGCCACCTGCGATCCGAAAACCCGGCCGGCAGATTCGGCTCGACCGTGGTGTCGAACTCCAGTGGGTATTGGGTAGGAGCACCGTTTGCGAAGCGGGGCGTGGGAGAGGTGCACCATTTTCCGCGCAGTGGAGACGCTGCCACGGTGCTTGTGCCAGAGAGCGATGCCGGGACTGCACGATTCGGCGTCGCCCTTGCCGCTAGCGATGAGTTAGTGTTGGTGGGGATGCCGAACGCGGCCTACGGCGAAGGTAGCGTTGCTCAGCTCTTCTACGACGGTGGCGCATGGACAAGGCAGGACGAGGTCCATAGTTCGTCCGCAGCCATGGATCCGATTTTCGGAGACGGCGCCCGGTGCGATGCCGGCGCTGCGGCTGGCTTTGAGTGCGGCCAGGTGGACTTGGTGTCATTCCTTCCGCTGGAGCACATGGGTACCAACCGAGGCGTCCGGCTCAGCGACGTGTGGGGTTGGACTGATCCCGAAACGGACAAGGAGTACGGACTGGTAGGCCACCTGGAAGGGACCGCGTTTGTGGACCTTAGCGACCCGTCAATGCCCATCTTTTTGGGCGAGCTGCCGCGAACGGCTGGATCGCCTGGAAGCACGTGGCGAGACATCAAGGTCTACAAGAACCATGCGTTTATTGTAGCTGATGGAGCCGGCGCGCATGGCATGCAGGTCTTTGACCTCAGGCGGCTACGCTCGGTACCGGATGCGCCGGCCACTTTTGACGTGGATGCGCGCTACGACGGGATTCACAGTTCGCACAACATCGTCATCAACGAGGAGACCGGCTTTGCCTATGCGGTCGGCGCCAGCGGAGGTGGCCAGACGTGCGGGGGTGGGCTCCACATGATTGACATACGCGAGCCGCTGACGCCGACGTTTGCCGGGTGCTTTGCGGACGAATCCACGGGCCGCCGCAAGACGGGCTACTCGCATGACGCCCAATGCGTGGTGTACCACGGGCCTGATGCCGCGTACCAGGGCAGAGAAATCTGCATCGGTGCCAACGAGATCGCGATCAGCATCGCAGACATTACCGACAAGGAGAATCCCGTGGTGATTTCTTCCGGCAGTTACCCGGACGCTTCGTACGTGCACCAGGGGTGGCTTTCCGAGGACCATGCTTTCTTCTATCAGAACGACGAATTGGACGAATTGAGTCAGAAGGTCGACCGTACGCGTACGCTGGTCTGGGATGTGAGCGACCTTGATGACCCGATTCTGGCGAACGAGTATTTCGGGCCTACCAGCGCCACCGACCACAACCTCTATGTGCGCGACAACCTGATGTACCAGACGAACAACGCCAGCGGGCTGCGCATCCTGGACATCACCGACCGCGCCGAGCCCAAGGAGGTAGGGTTCTTCGACACGACGCCGTATGGGACCGACGAGTCCGGATTCAATGGCACTTGGAGCAGCTATCCGTATTTCAAGAGCGGCATTATTGTAGTCACCAGCCGGCGCGAAGGTCTATTCATATTGAAGAAGCAGTCCGTGGGATCCTAGCATCCGCCGGGGCCCGGCAGGGCAGGGGCGGCGGAGCCGCTCGCTTGCCTGAAAGGAACATTCCCACGCTACTAGACATTAAATCTCTACGCAAATTGAATCTCTGCGCAATCTGACACCAACCGCTACCCGCACATGTACGTCCCCCGACGCCAGCGAATGCTGGATCAGTACCTGAAGGAGATCGGCCAGATTGATCTTGTGACACCTGCTGAAGAAGCTGAGCTGGCCAGGCGCATCAAGGAAGGAGACGAAGGCGCGCTGCTGAAGCTGGTTAAAGCCAATTTGCGATTCGTGGTGTCAGTCGCAAAGAAGTACCAGGGACAGGGGTTGCACTTGACGGATCTTATCAACGAGGGAAACTATGGCTTGATCAAGGCTGCCAAGCGCTTTGATGAGACGCGAGGGTTCAAGTTTATTTCGTATGCGGTATGGTGGATTCGCCAGTCCATCCTGCAGGCTCTGGCAGAGCAGGGCCGTGTGGTGCGCTTGCCGTTGAATCGGATAGGAACCATCAGCAAGATCCGCAAGACCAGTGCCCGCCTGGCGCAGCAGAAGGAACGTCAGCCCAACTACGAGGAGCTCGCCACGGAGCTCAACATCGGCGTAGACAAGGTTCGCGAGGCCATGCAGCACACCGGGCGGCACCTTTCCATGGATGCACCCTTCAACGAGGACGACGACAACAGTCTGCTGGATGTCCTGCCGAGCAACGAAACCATCGCGCCGGACGATCCGCTGCTCGACGAGTCGGTAAAGATCGATATCGAATATGCGCTAGGCATGCTGGAAGCCAGAGAGGCGGAAATCACGCGGCTATATTTTGGTATTGGCCGCGAGCACCCGCTCACGCTGGAGGAGATCGGACAGCGCTTCGAGCTGACACGTGAGCGTGTCCGCCAAATCAAGGAAAAAGCCCTTCGCAAGCTGCGCCAGAAGCACCGCAAGGAAAACCTCAAGGTGCACATCTGATAGCCAGGTACTGCAGTTTCTCGATCTTCACCGTAATCCCACGTGCACATACGAAATAATGTGGCACGTTGGCGCGTCTTATGCATGTCAGTGTGCGATGCGATGTGTAACACTTCGCGCGCCTTGTCGTAGTCTTTTCTGCTGACTAACCGAATATTCATCCTCGTTCACCGGCCCGAGGCGCGCGGGTCATCTTTGACGCCTCAAATCCCATGTATGCGCTCATTCAGCGGTTCATCCCGCTTTCTTGCATAGCCCTTTTTGCTGTGGGTCTGGTTCACGCCCAGGCTGTGCAGACGATCACCTTTAATGATGCAGTGGGCATTGCGCTGGATCAGAACTACAATCTCAAGCTCAGTGCCAACCAGGTTCGGCAGCGGGAGACTTCGCTGCGTGGGGCCAAATACTTTCTGATACCAAGCGTCAGCTTTGGCACGAGCGCAGGTCGCAGCTTCGGGCTGTCCTTCGACCAGACTACGGGCAGTGTCGTCAACTACTCATCCGACCGGTTTAATCTCAGCACCAGCGCAAGCCTTACAGTGTTTTCGGGCTTCAGGGATTGGGCGCTTCTTCAGCAGGCCAGGCTAAATGTAACAGGTACCGGGCTTGACCACGAGCGCCAGCGCCAGTCAGTGGTATTCCAGGTTATGAACCAGTTCCTGAGCCTTATCCAGGCGCGAAGTCAGGTCACCATACAGGAGGAAAACCTTGCGGCGCAGGAGCAGCTTCTTGGGCAGATTGAAGAATTCGTCAATGCGGGTTCCCGTCCGGTTTCCGATCTCTATCAGCAGCAGGCGAGCGCGGCCAATGCGGAGTTGTTCCTCCTGGATGCGGAGCGCAGTGTGGAGGGTGCCGAGAATGTTCTGATTCAGACGCTCCAGCTTGATCCTTTTGGGGGGTACAACTTTGTGGTGCCCGACCTTTCGGGGCGTGCATTCGTGCCAGAGGACTATGAAGTGGAGGAGTTGGTTCGTACGGCTTTTGAGCGGCGTTTGGACCTACGGGCGCAGGAAACCGCTATTGGTGTCAGCGAACAGGGAATCCGGATAGCGCGTGGCGGGTGGATGCCGCGCCTAAGCCTTTCGGCGGGTGCCAGCAGCGGCTACTCAAGCGTGCAGGGCGTCTCCGCGGGGCGAACGACGCCTTTTGGTACGCAGCTTAAGAACAACCGGAGCGAGAGCTTGGGGCTCAACCTATCGGTCCCCATCTTTGACAACTTGTCTACCCGCACGGCGGTACAGAGTGCCAGGATAACGCACAACAATGCGCAGCTTACCCTTGAGAGCATGCGCCAGGCGATCCGGCTGAACGTGCGGCAGGCCTACTTGGATTACCTGAGGGATGAAAAGGTTCTCGACGTTACCGAGAAGCAGCTCGTGGCAGCAGAGCAGGCGCTGGAAGCGGCTCAGGAGCGATACAATGTGGGCTCAAGTACCTTAGTAGAGCTCGCACAAGCACAGTCCAGCTACGTTACTGCCGCCAACAACCGCGCCAATGCAATTAACAGCTTTTTCTTCCGAAAGCTACTGATAGACTACTACATCGGCGTGCTTGACCCAGGCAAGCCGCTATTCGAATAACCCAACAAATTCATGGCAAAGAAGAAGAAAAAAAAGAACCGCACCCGGCGTTTGCTCTTTAGCCTCGGAGGCGTGCTGTTTGCGGTGGTCATCTTGGCGTTTGTTGCGGGGCAGCTGGGAGGCGACCAGTCTCGTGGCACTGAAGTCGAGGTTGCTAGCGCGGAGATCCGGACCATTACGCAAACCGTCACAGCTTCGGGCCGTGTCCAGCCGGAAGTAGAGGTCAGCATTAGCCCGGACGTCTCTGGAGAGATCATCAGGCTCCCGGTTATCGAGGGTCAAGAGGTGGCACAGGGCCAACTCCTCGCGCGCATCCGTCCGGACTTCTATGCGGCGCAGGTGGAGCAGGCCCAAGCCGCGGTTCAGCAGGCTCACTCCGGCGCTGCCCAGGCGCAGGCGGACCTCCTGCTGTCCGAGCAAGAGCTCACGCGCCAGCGGCAGCTTTTTGAGCGCAAGGTTGTGGCCGAGGACGCTTTCCAGCAGGCACAGACGCGGCACGATATAGCCTTGGCCTCTCTGGAAGCCTCACAATATTCGGTCGCAAGTGCGGAGGCGCGTCTGCGTCAGGCTGACGAGGATCTGCGCAAAACCTCGCTCTACGCACCCATGGCTGGAACCGTCAGCAAGCTCAATGTGGAGCTCGGCGAGCGCGTGGTTGGTACCAGTCAGATGGCGGGTACGGAACTGATGATCGTTGCTCGCCTGGAACAAATGGAGCTGGAGGTCGAAGTTAACGAGAACGATGTGGTAAACGTCTCGTTGGGAGATACCGCATCTATCGAGATTGACGCCTATTCAGAGCGCACGTTCACGGGCGTGGTTACCGAGATCGCCAACTCGGCACGGTTACAGCCGGGTGCTTCACAGGAGCAGGTCACCAACTTTCCCGTGAAAGTCCGCATCCTGGACCAGCACAATGTTGGCGGCACCTTTAACACAATACAATCGGCGACGGTGACGGGAGATATGCCGATGGTCGAAAGTTACCCGAGCTTCAGGCCGGGCATGAGTGGCACGGTGGACATATACACGAATACCGTCCCAGAGGTAGTGGCCGTCCCAATCCAGGCCGTGACAGTACGGGACTTCAACGACGTTCGTCGTCGGCAGGCTCGGATCGAGCGCGCGGCGGGCGAGGAGCCGGATTCCGCTGCGACAGATGCCGCAGAGGGCCGGCCCACTACTATGCGCGAAGAGGACTTGAAGAAGGCGGTATTCCTTTTTGGAGAGGATGGAAAGGCGACGATCGTGCCGGTGGAGACCGGGATTGCCGACGATCGATTTATAGAGATCCGCAGCGGCCTTGAAGGAGGCGAGCAGGTGATCACGGGTCCGTTCAGTGCGGTCAACCGCGAGCTTCAGCTGGGCATGGCCGTGAAACGGCAGAAAAAAGAGCAATAGGGGAATGGAAACACAGAGTCTGATCCAGTTGCGCAACGTCAAGAAGATCTACCCCATGGGGGTGGAAGAAGTGCGAGCGCTTGATGGTGTTTCGTTGGACGTGTATCCGAACGAATACGTCGCGATCATGGGACCCTCGGGATCAGGAAAGTCGACGCTCATGAACGTTATTGGGTGTCTGGACACGCCTTCCGAGGGGACGTACCATCTGCGTGGCGAAAATGTCGGCGAGATGGAGGACGACGAGTTGGCCGAAATCCGCAATCGCGAGTTGGGGTTTGTCTTTCAGACATTCAACCTGCTACAGAAGGTAAACTGTCTCCAGAATGTGGAGCTACCGCTCATCTATTCCGGCAAACGAAAGAGTGAGCGCCGCCGCATGGCAGAGATCGCCATAGAGAAAGTTGGGCTTTCTGATCGCATCACCCATAAGCCGAACGAGCTTTCCGGTGGCCAGCGGCAGCGGGTAGCGGTGGCACGGGCACTTGTCAACAACCCGTCCCTGGTTTTGGCGGACGAGCCGACAGGGAACCTGGACACCAAGACCGGTAACGAGATCATGCTGCTTTTTGAAGAGCTTTACCGGCGCGGCAACTCGTTGATGGTGGTCACCCACGAAGAGGAAGTTGCGCGTCATGCGCGCCGCGTCATACGCCTGAGAGACGGGCTGGTGGAAAGCGACGTCCGTATCGAAAGCCCCGTCCTGGCCAGCTACAAGATTGCGGCCTGAACGTGCGTCTGTGCAGCCTGAGAGGACTATGCGCTTCACGGGTTGCAAGGTCATGGCGGCGCGCGGCACCGGTGTTTCCTTAGGCCTGCGCTTGGTTGAGTCCCTACTCCATTCGGGCGCAGCGTGTGCATGTGTTTGATGGCGGTCCTTACCCGGATCCAGTCATCGAGCGGGCTGCCTTCATTTTCACCAGTGGCGGTCGATCCCGGCCGTATTTGGGGCTGTGCACCGGCTTGGTTCAATTGTCCCGCCTCGCCACGACCGGAGCCATTGCATACTCGCATTCCTGTAACGGGCCGCCGGCGTAGGTGCACGCGCTGCCTGTCGGGTACCCGTCAGCCATTCACGTAGCTGGTTTGCACATCCACGCACGTGGTAACGCTCTGGTACGCATCTCCTGCTGCAGCGAGGGCCGTTTGCCGAGCTTAGTTGCCAGAGGCAGTTCTAATGATGGAGTCATCGTTCATCAATTGACTATTCAGTTGCCGATACTCGGGCCGTACAATCATTTCACAATTTGCCTACTACGATCCAGGCGGCCCAGTTCAATCGGACAGGTGGCCCAGTTCATCGGACTACCCACACAATGCTTGAATGCGACATTGGCGACGACCTGCATGCCAGGGGTGACAGGCTGCCATACCTGCTGAAGCAGTGCAAAAACATCGTGGTAATTCTCGGTCGTGGTTGGACAAAGCAGCATGGAAGCGCCGTTCAGGCAGTGCCAAGGGCCCAGTCTTAGACCACGAATAGCGCATATCGGGGCAGATACCGCAGAGTGCGCATGCCGTGGGCCATGGCTGCCGGTACCGGATCGGCCAGAGGTGGCATCTGCTTGGCTGCAACCTATTGATCCATCGGCAGGACCACACGCTAAACGGTCACTGGGGGATCGCACAAATTCAAGTTGGGAATTGGAAAGTTGCTGTGGAGGTGGACCCTAGCCTCCACCATTCCTTTCCAACCACATGAACCCCTCACAGCCTGTTTTGGGGAGGGCTGAGGCGCCTGCAGACGCCCAGATCAATCCCTCCGGTGACTCGCGGCGGCTTCTGATGAAGCTCTGCACGCACATACTGCAACAATTGACCACCGACTGGCCCATTCCGGCAGCGCATCAGCAGTCGGTGCCACCGCCCGCAGTGATCAAGGCTTCTGCTGCGGCCCAGGACACAAAGCCAGACTTGGCGCAGTTGAATGAAGCGTGGCAGCTGTTGCATTCGCGCAGTCTGCAAGACGACCCGATCGTTGCGATCTGGCTGCGCGGGCTGTGCCCACGCGGCGTTAACATCGTTCTTGGAGCGGGTCTGACCATCATGGGCTATCGCCGCATACTTGGCCTGGTAGCGTGCTACCCTGAAAACGTCTCTGCTCTTGCGTCCTTTGTGCAGTCGCTGTCCGATCGTGGTCTTTCGGCCGCCGACGGGCTGCTCTGTGTGCTGCCCAGCAGTACGGGACTGCAATCGGCGGTGCGCCAGGTGTTCGGCCCCAGGGTCGCCATACAGCGCTGTCTCAATACGCTGTTGGATCAAGTCACCTGTGGTCTTCCGGAAGACCTTGTTCCTGTGTATCGCAATCGCCTCCGCCAGGCATGGAATGGGTTCGATGCCCGGGAAGCTGAACGCGCACTCACCCGTATTCACCAGGACTTGACGCGCGTCAATCGGTCCGCAGCGAAGGTTCTATGGGAGGGCCTGGAGCAATCTCTGACGATTCAACGCACGGGCATGCTGCTCAAGCTCGACAGGGGGCTGCGCGTGATGCGCTTCATGGATGCCATCGGTCGCAGGTTGCAGACCCCGGCCAGCGCCGTTTTCCAGCAACGCGAACAGATGGCACTGGCGCTGTTGGAACACGAGGCTCAGCTGCGCCGTGTGGCCCATGCGGCCTATCTGCCACAACTTCGTGAGAGTCTCATCAACCTCAACGCCGTATGATGACCCATACCCCTATGCTGGATCAATCACTCATCGAGGACCTTCGGGGGCTTGCGCAAAGGAATTTCATCGGCCTGGCCAGCTGCCTTGGATATCTCGATGATCTTCTTACCAAGATGGCCACATGGGTCATGGAAGCCGAGGCCCACTTCATATGCGGCGCCCGTGGGAAGCACCATAAGACAGGCTTTCAGCGCTGGGGGACGAATCCGGGTTCCATCCGCGTCGGTTTGGAGCGCATTGCGGTCCGCGTACCGCGCGTGCGGAATGTACGAACCCGAAGGGAGCGTCCTCTGCAAACGTACCGCCTCTTGCGCGAGCGTGGGCTTATGGACCGGGAAAGCGTGGTAAGAAGGTTGCTGTGTGGACTGTCGCGGCGCAATTACAGGCAGGCGGCCCAGGTCTTCACCGATAGTCTGGGGTTGAGTGCCAGCAGCATAGGCAACGCCTTCATGACGCAGACGGCAGCGCTACTGAAGGAATTTGAGACGCGCCGCTTCGATCAGCACACCTTTGCGGTGCTCCTGCTTGATGGCAAGTATCTGGCTGGTGTGCAGATGATCGTAGCGATGGGCATCACGACCGAGGGCGAGAAGGTCGTGCTGGGCTTTGCGGAAAGTCGTACCGAGAACAGTGCGCAGGTGGAGTCGCTGTTGCAGGATCTGTTGCATCGGGGCTTCACCCATACCGACAAGCTGTTGGTACAGGTGGACGGCAGCCGCGGGCTTCGCAAGGGGATCGGCGCGGTGTTTGGGGATGCGGTCGTATTCCAGCGCTGCCAATGGCACAAGCGTACCAATGTGACGCGTCACATCAAAAACGAGCCAGCGGCCACGCATATGAAGCGTCGGCTTCAGGCGGCTTGGGAGCTACCCACGTACAAGGAGGCACGGGCGGCGCTTGTGTCGCTGCATGGAGCGCTGCAGCGATCGTATCCGAAAGCCGCACGCAGTCTGGAGGAGGGTTTGGAGGATACGCTGACACTTCACCGGTTGGGGGTGCGGAACCAGGCTGTCAGAGACAGTCTGAAGACGACGAACATCATCGAGAACCTCAACAGCATTATAGCGAACCGATCACGGAACGTGAAGCGCTGGGGATCATCGGGGATGCGTCAGCGCTGGTGCGGAGCGATATTCATGCAGTACGAGTCGAATCTGAAGCCGATACGCCGGGAGGACATGAAGGAGCTGACCCAGGTCCTGAGCACCTCCGGGGGTCGATGGGTTAGTGGGGATTCGGCCTGCCGGCCCTAGGGGGCTGCAAAGGCAACACCTGCCGCTGGATGCCCCCGCGCAGTAGTGCGCTGCTGACGCTGGCATAACGCAAAACCCGCAGCTGTCTGGACGCTCTGAGGCGCTGCACCGTGCCAAGATCGCCGCTTACGCGTGCAATCAGAGGATACCTGCGGGATATCGTGCCCGAGAAGTCACTCCACGAGCCTGCCTGCGCCCGAAAATCCGCGTGTGAGCACGCATTTGGGCCCATATAAGCTTGCACCGTCCCATTTGCACCCACACACTCGGCCCGTAGCGCCATCTATTGCCAAAAGATATCTACTTTGAGGGCCCATCTCGGCAAAAGCCGCCGAAACCCAACTAGAAAATGTGCAATCCCGTCACTGGAGATGTTCACTGGTCGGTTCCTGTCACAGGGCGACTTCTTGGCGCTGTGGATTGACGCCGCCTATGTCCTTAGCACCCAGCTGGCTTTCGCATGGGCGCTGCGATGGTGGGGCACAAGCGTATCTGGAGCTTAGCGGCCTCTTAGGTGAAAGATGCCGCCTCGCTGAGTCCAATACTTCAGCGACATACCGAGAGAGGGCTTCGCACCTGGCGTCTTGTATCGAGCAATAGAAACGGAGACCCAGCTCAAAGCACACGAATGGATTGCAACGGCCACTCCAGACCCGCTTCAATTCCGGATCATGGACATCGAGTCCAGAACGCAATCCATCGACTCAATGGACATGCACTAAGATACCGGCGGGGATTGCACAAAATTTAGTTGGGTTTCGGCGGATTCTGCCGAGATGGGCCCTCAAAGTAGATATCTTTTGGCAATGGATTGCGCTTCGGGCCGAGTGTGTGGGCGCAAATGGGACGGTGCGTGCCTATGTGGGCCCAATTGCGTGCTCACACGCGGATTTTCGGGCGTAGGCAGGCTCGTGGAGTGACTTTCCGGGCACGATATCCCGCAGGTATCCTCTGATCGCACGCGTAAGCGGCGATCTTGGCAGGGTGCAGCGCCTAAGAGCGTCCAGACAGCTGCGGGTTTTGCGTTATGCCAGCGTCAGCAGCGCACTACTGCGCGGGAGCATCCAGCGGCAGGTGTTGCCTTTGCAACCCCTTGGGGCCGGCAGACCGAATCCCCACTAACCCATCGACCCCCGGAGGTGCTCAGGACCTGGGTCAGCTCCTTCATGTCCTCCCGGCGTATCGGCTTCAGATTCGACTCGTACTGCATGAATATCGCCCCGCACCAGCGCTGACGCATCCCCGATGATCCCCAGCGCTTCACGTTCCGTGATCGGTTCGCAATAATGCTGTTGAGGTTCTCGATGATGTTTGTCGTCTTCAGACTGTCTCTGACAGCCTGGTTCCGCACCCCCAACCGGTGAAGCGTCAGCGTATCCTCCAAACCCTCCTCCAGACTGCGTGCGGCCTTCGGACACGACCGCTGCAGCGTTTCATGCAGCGACACAAGCGCCGCCCGTGCCTCCTTGTACGTGGGTAGCTCCCAAGCCGCCTGAAGCCGACGCTTCATATGCGTGGCCGCTGGCTCGCTTTTGATGTGACGCGTCACATTGGTACGCTTGTGCCATTGGCAGCGCTGGAATACGACCGCATCCCCAAACACCGCGCCGATCCCCTTGCGAAGCCCGCGGCTGCCGTCCACCTGTACCAACAGCTTGTCGGTATGGGTGAAGCCCCGATGCAACAGATCCTGCAACAGCGATTCCACCTGCGCACTGTTCTCGGTACGGCTTTCCGCAAAGCCCAGGACGACCTTCTCGCCCTCGGTCGTGATGCCCATCGCTACTATCATCTGCACACCAGCCAGATACTTGCCATCAAGCAGGAGCACCGCAAAGGTGTGCTGATCGAAGCGGCGCGTCTCAAATGCCTTCAGTAGCGCTGCCGTCTGCGTAATGAAGGCGTTGCCTATGCTGCTGGCACTCAACCCCATACTATCGGTGAAGACTTGGGCCGCCTGCCTGTAATTGCGCCGCGAGAGTCCACACAGCAACCTTCTTACCACGCTTTCCCGGTCCATAAGCCCACGCTCGCGCAAAAGGCGGTACGTTTGCAGAGGACGCTCCTTTCTGGTTCGTACATTCCGTACGCGCGGAACGCGGACCGCAATGCGCTCCAAACCGACGCGGATGGAACCCGGATTCGTCCCCCAGCGCTGAAAGCCTGTCTTATGGTGCTTCCCACGTGCGCCGCATATGAAGTGGGCCTCGGCTTCCATGACCCATGTGGCCATCTTGGTAAGAAGATCATCGAGATATCCAAGGCAGCTGGCCAGGCCGATGAAATTCCTTTGCGCAAGCCCGCGAAGGTCCTCGATGAGTGATTGATCCAGCATAGGGGTATGGGTCATCATACGGCGTTGAGGTTGATGAGACTCTCACGAAGTTGTGGCAGATAGGCCGCATGGGCCACACGGCGCAGCTGAGCCTCGTGTTCCAACAGTGTCAGTGCCATCTGTTCGCGTCGCTGGAAAACGGCGCTGGCCGGGGCCTGCAACCTGCGACCGATGGCATCCATGAAGCGCATCACGCGCAGCCCCCTGTCGAGCTTGAGCAGCATGCCCGTGCGTTGAATCGTCAGAGATTGCTCCAGGCCCTCCCACAGAACCTTCGCTGCGGACCGATTGACGCGCGTCAAGTCCTGGTGAATACGGGTGAGTGCGCGTTCAGCTTCCCGGGCATCGAACCCATTCCATGCCTGGCGGAGGCGATTGCGATACACAGGAACAAGGTCTTCCGGAAGACCACAGGTGACTTGATCCAACAGCGTATTGAGACAGCGCTGTATAGCGACCCTGGGGCCGAACACCTGGCGCACCGCCGATTGAAGTCCCGTACTGCTGGGCAGCACACAGAGCAGCCCGTCGGCGGCCGAAAGACCACGATCGGACAGCGACTGCACAAAGGACGCAAGAGCAGAGACGTTCTCAGGGTAGCACGCTACCAGGCCAAGTATGCGGCGATAGCCCGCGATGGTCAGACCCGCTCCTAGAACGATGTTAACGCCGCGTGGGCACAGCCCGCGCAGCCAGATCGCAACGATCGGGTCGTCTTGCAGACTGCGCGAATGCAGCAGCTGCCATGCTTCATTCAACTGCGCCGAGTCCGGCTTTGTGTCCTGGGTCGCAGCAGAAGGCTTGATCACTACGGGCGGTGGCACCGGCTGCTGCTGCGCTGCCGGCATGGGCCAGTCGGTGGTCAATTGTTGCAGTATGTGCGTGCAGAGCTTCATCAGAAGCCGCCGCGCGTCACCGGAGGGATTGATCTGGGCGTCTAAAGGCGCCTCAGACCTCCCCAAAACAGGCTGTGAGGGGTTCATATGGTTGGAAAGGAATGGTGGAGGCTAGGGTCCACCTCCACAGCAACTCTCCAATTCCCAACTTGAAAATGTGCAATCCCTACCGGCGTGTACCGCATCACCCGCTGGTGATTGTACGTAGACCCGGTACACATAGGGACCCGGGGACAAGGCAGCACCATCCAAACGAATAGATCGTTCCCAGCCTGCTGTCATGTCTTGGTATGGAAGCGCCAGGACACGCCGGCCCAAGACATCGGTCACATTCACGCGCACGTTGGCGCGCCAAGGCAAGTCAAATGAAATGTGCGTGGCTTGGTGAAACGGGTTAGGATAGTTGCCGCGCAAGGCGAACGCTACCGGCAAAGATTCATTCTCGGCGTTCACTGGGCCGTGCACCGTAATGCTAAACCTCACACTATCACTGGATCCATTCGTGCCGGTGGCCTTGAACGTATATGAAGTGGCAGCGGCGGTCACGGTCGGTATCCCGCTGATGGTACGGGTGGAATTGTCGAAGGTTAGTCCTGCGGGCAGGTCGGGGGTCAGTGTATATTCACTCGGAGGTCCTCCCCCAGTGGCCTCGAGCAAAACGAATGGCGTAATTGCTTTCGCGCGCTGGAATGTATGATCTGCGATCACACCCGCAAACGAAATGAATGCTACAACCTCGATACTAAACGTAAGGCTAGTGTCCTGTCCGGCAGCGTCCTTGGCAGAGTAAGTGTATAGGGTTGCGGGTGTCAAAGCTGTCGGTGTACCGCTTATTACACGCGTATGTGCATCAAAATTTAGTCCCGCTGGCAGCGTCGGCGCCAGCGCGTACGTGTAGGGAGGTGTACCACCGGTCACTTCGGGAAGAACGAGATTTGCGATAGCCTGTCCCAGCGGGTAAAATTGATCTGCGACAGTGTCTGTAAATGAGAATGTGGGACACGTAGGGCCATAAGCGTATGGGATTCTGCCTAGCCACGCTTGGAAAACATCATCATTTGGTGCACATACATCTTGGCCGTAAAAATATAAGTACGTCAATTGTGTCAGCTGCATCAGATTCCTTGGCAAAGTCCCGATGAGCGAGTTGTTGCTCAGGTCGAGCCTTTGTAGCTGAGCGAGGTTGCCCAGCTCCGAGGGTATTGGTCCGCTGAGCCTGTTCCTATCCAGATCGAGCGTTTTCAGTTGCGCGAGGTTGCCCAGCTCCGAGGGTATTGGTCCGCTGAGCCTATTCCATCCCAGGTCGAGCGTTTTCAGTTGCGCGAGGTTGCCCAGTTCTCGCGGTATCTGCCCGGTGAGAAGCGGGTTATTCCCCAAATGGAGTTGTTCCAGTTGCGCGAGGTTGCCCAGCTCCGAGGGTATTGGTCCGCTGAGCCTATTCCATCCCAGGTCGAGCGTTTTCAGTTGCGCGAGTTTGCCGAATTCTCTCGGTATTTGCCCCGTGAGTGCCAGGTTAACTTTCAGATAGAGTTGTTCCAGTTGCGCGAGGTTACCCAGTTCCGAAGGAATCGGTCCGGTGAGCCTATTCCTGTCCAGATTGAGTCTCTTTAATTGAGCGAGGTTGCCCAATTCACTGGGGATTTTCCCGCCGAGCCTGTTGTTGTTCAGGTTGAGCTCCTTTAGTCGAGCGAGGTTACCCAATTCCGAGGGAATCGGTCCGCTGAGGCTATTCCAGTGCAGATTAAGCCATTCTAGTTGAGCGAGATTGCCCAATTCACTGGGCATCTGTCCGGTGAATTCGTTGTGGCTTAGGTTGAGTTCCTCTAATCGAGCGAGGTTACCCAATTCACCGGGTATCTGCCCATTGAACTTGTTGTGGTGCAGGTGGAGCTCCTCCAGGTGAGCGAGGTTGCCGAGCTCCAGGGGCAGCGGCCCGTCGAAGGGGTTGTTGTGAAGATCGAGCCTTTGTAATTGAGCGAGATTGCCCAGCTCTGGGGGTAGCGGCCCGTCGAAGGAGTTGTTGTGAAGATCGAGCCTTTGTAGTTGAGTGAGATTGCCCAGCTCTGGGGGCAGCGGCCCGTCGAAGGAGTTGTTGTGAAGATCGAGCCTTCTTAGTTGAGCGAGATTGCCGAGCTCACGGGGAATTTTGTAATAAAGGTCGTTGTCGTTCAGCCGCAATTGTCTTAGTTCTGACAGGTTTCCCAGCTCACTGAAAATCCATCCGGTGAGCAAATTTTTGCCCAGATTGAGTCTCCGCAGTTGAGTAAGATGGCTTAGTTCTGTGGGTATGTACCCATCAAGCGAGTTGGAATTCAGATTGAGCTCCTGCAAGAAAGAGAGTCTAGCTAGGCCTGCTGGTATGGTCCCGCTCAGATTGTTGTCACCCAAGTGCAGTCCTAGCAAGAATCCGGAGGGAAGGTAGACCCCATACCACTGGGCCAGCTCCTCGGAAGTGGGAACTCGAGAAATGTCCCAGCCGTCATTGCGGCGCCAGTTGTCACCATTGGTAGCTGTGTAGAGGGCGCTTAGGGCATCGTGAACTTCATCATTCGCCATGTTGACGCCAAAAGAGAGCATGTCGGGCTCATCCACCTGTGCCCCTTCCTGAATTCGGGTATAGAATTGTATTCTGCGATTCTGGCGTACAATCGAGGCCACCTTAAACTGGAAGCGGACCGCCGTAGAATCTCCGCGATCCAGGGTGCCGACGATTGCGTCAGGCACTGTCATTTCGATAAACGGATAGGGCTCTGCTGCTCTTAGCCCAACCATCAACTGCCGGGCGTTGGTGAGGTGATTCACGATCCCCCTCTAATTCATTCAGACATTGGTGCCGTGGTGCTTTGGGGTCAGAGTTATTATCTGTTGGGCAGAGAATACGCAGACTATCATGTGTTTCACAGTCCACTTGGCTCGATTCAGCGACCCGAGCAGAGTAAGTTGATCCGAGGCTACTGGGTGAACGCGCGCATGGTGCTTCGGCGGAGCCTTTTGACGCCCTTTTTCGCCTGAGTCGGACAGTCGGAGGCCAGGTTCCGGTGCGCTTCAAAGGTGCGCTGCAGCGAAGCCGGTGCACCATCGCTTACGGGGTGTACCTGCGTCTACGGTACCGGTACTTGGATCGGCAGTCTGCTGCGGTAATGCTGCGTATCACCAGGCGCGAACGATAAGCCTGTGCACTGCAGGCATGCGCAGCGCTCACGCAGCACCGTGGGGCGGTCAGGCTGCGGCATTACCGGAGCCTATGGGCCTGAAGAGCGTTTCACCACCATCGCTAAACTAATATCCGGTATGGCTTTTAAGCGGACTGTATCCTTTAACAGATCGGTGAGAATCGAGGGCTCCAACAAGGAGTCGCTCTCCTCTGACGGCGGTGCCCTCATCGGGCGCGAGCTACTAGACGCCACCCACCTGGGGGAGCGCCTCGCGGAGGAGCTGACCGATTATCGCGACAAGCGACGCTGCACCCATAGCCTGGCGAAGCTGCTGGTGCAGTGGCTGATCTTGCTCGTGCAAGGCTGGGGACACCAGCGCGATAGCCAGGATATGCGGCACGATCCGACCGTGCGTGTGACCACTTCGTTGAAGCGGAGCGCGGCCGCGTACACCGCGGAACACGGCGTGGCTTCGCAGCCCACCCTCTCCCGGCTACTGGGGATGCTGAGTCTCCAATGCAATCTGGCCGCCGTGGGCCGGATGGTAACCAAGCTTGGCTTGGAGCACTTGTTGGTGCGCAACGGTGGCAGGCGCCACCATACGCTGGTGATCGATGTGGATGGGATGCCTATCGATACCCACGGTCGTCAGCAGGGCAGCGCGTACAACGGGCACTACCGACGCACCATCTATCAGGCGCTGATCGCCGTTTGCGGGGAAACGGGCGACATTTTGGGCGGAATGTTGCGCCCGGGCAACCGGCATATTGTACGGGGTTGCCACGACTTCATCCTTAAGATTGCCAGGCGGGCCCGCAAGCATGTGGCCGATCGCGTAATCGTACGGCTTGACGCGGGCTTTAATGACGGGAAGCTCTGCACGAAGCTGGAGCGGGCCGACATCGGCTATGTGATGCGCCTGAAAAAGAACAACGTGTTGCGGAACCTGGCGGCACCGTACGTGAAAGCGGGATGGTGCTTAACGTACCAGTACTTTGAGTTGGCGTATCAGGCGCAGTCATGGCACTGCGAACGTCGCGTGGTCTTGGTGATCCCCCCGCATACCAGCACCCTTTATCCAGAATGTTACTTCTTGATCACCAACCTGAGTCTGGCGGACTACCCCTCGGCGCAGCTTTCACGATGCTACCGCAAGAGAGGCAAGGCCGAAAAGCACTTGGGTGAGCTGAAGGCGGCCTGCCCGCTGGCGCTGTCTTCTTCGCCTCGCAGGCGTGCACAGGCAGGTGGCGGTGCGGACATAGCGGTGCCCGCAGCGGAGGAAGGGGACGTGTCCGCACGCAACGCAGCCCTGTTCCTGCTGAACCTGTTGGCGTACGGGCTGCTGCATGTGGCGCGCAGCACTTTGCATGTGCCCCAGCGTCCGTACATGAGCTTGACAACCTTTCGGAAAAAGTATCTCAAAGTGGGCGTTCGGCTCGTTCGGCACGCCCGCTACTTGACGTTCCTGGTAGCAGACTGCGCGGCACGGAGATGGGCCCGGTATTGGGAGCGCTTCGACGAAATGCAATGGGTGATTATTCCCAAGCGCTGTTAGCGGCGGGGTCAGCAGCGCCTCCACTTCCGTTCGCGCGCAGAAGCGCATCCAAAACGGACACTACATAGTGCACGTGCAGGCAGGGTAGGCCCTGTCTACACCAAAGGGGCTCAAAAGCAGGGGGTTCCATGCACCAATGGTCCCTGATGGAGAACCGCGAGGGGCCAGCGGCGCTTTGACTGCCCGAACATCGCCCGCATTGGTCCTCCGTGTGGCTTGCAACGGGCTGGGGATCGCTCAACTCAGCCCCCCAATGGCCTTGATGAAATACATTCGGACCATGAGTTTCTCAGAACGAGCTCCCATTGGCGGCAGCTTCAGGGAGACTGGCACCGTAGCAGGATAACGCGCCGGGCAGCGGAAAACGGCCCGAAGCCGGGGGCGTATGCGGTGCGTCAACCGTACTTACTGAAGCCTGGACCTTCTTCACCAGACTGGCCTCAAGGGGCCGTGGAAGGGTATATAGTGAATTAATCGGGCGATCACGACTTTGACGGTCACGCTTTCCCCTGAGCTAATTTGGCCATTGCCGTCGCTGTCACGCCAAGCCCAGCGTTTGACGCGTACGGCCGGAAGCGTAGGCTCTTGTACAGCAGCAATGGCACTTACGAATCCACGCCCCAGCTGTCCAGCAAGACCCGGATTCTGGGCGTCCATGTTTTCGCTGGCCAGCCGTACCTGCTCCCGCAGCGCGTCTGCGCTGATGCCCGGAAACTTTGCCTTCACCAGGGCGGCGACACCGGACACCAGCGGTGCTGAAAACGATGCTCCGGCCGATGACGTGTACCCGGCGCCAGGTGCTGTGCTGAGGATGTCTTCGCCGGGGGCAAAAACATTTACCAGCTTCCCGAAGTTTGACGACGAGGACTTACGGCGCGAATCCTTGGCCGTTGCGCCGACAGAAAGCACACGGGGATGAACGGCAGGGTACACGGGAAACAGATCGTTACTGCTACTAGCATTGCCCGCGCTGGCAACGACCAAGGCACCCATGTCAGTGGCGAGTTCCACAGCTAGATGAATAGTGTTGATGACTGTTCCGCTTTCTTTTACGCCGCCCCAACTCGTATTGATGATATCGGCCCCATTGGCCGCAGCATAGAGAATGCCTTCGTAGCCGAAGCAAATGCCTCGGTCACCCTTCGAACAACTGGCATTGATGTGCATTAGCTGAGCATTCCAGGAGGCCCCTGCCACACCTACCGTGTTGTCGGTCACGGCGCTCGCGGCGCCTGCGACCGCTGTTCCATGCAGGGCACTGCCCGGCGTCTGAGGCAACCCCGTCGGATCATTGTTGTTCGGATCGTCATTGGCAAAATTGATCCCGTGCACATCATCTATGAATCCGTTGGCGTCGTCGTCCAGCCCGTTGTTAGCCACCTCGTCCGGATTGGTCCACACGTTGGCGAGAAGGTCCTCATGACGCCACTCCCCGCCGCCGTCAACGATAGCGATAACGACCGGTGGCGTGCCGTCCTCCCCCTTGATCTCGTCCCAGGCCTCCGTGAGGCGCAGGTGTCTGAGGTATGTCTGGCTGCGGAATAGGGCGTCGTTAGGCTCCGTTGGGTACAAAGCCTCTGGTCCATGAACCCGGTTAATGACTACAGGCTCTGCATAGACTACGCCTCTTGCCGCACCCAGCGTATTGGCTACGTTTTTGGGACCGTCGTTTGCGCGGTACTGGACATAGTAGGTGCGACGAAGTGCGTCCAGATTCCGTGCGGTCTTAGGCGTGGGCATCACATTATCCAGAAACGGAAACACACGCTCAATCCTGTGCACGCTGTACGTAGCTGCCATACGATCAAAAGTCTGCAGCCCGGTTTGGGCAGCTCCGCCGACAATTCCTGTGCCGGCTGCAAACTGCACTACTACGACATGGGGCCGATAGGCGGGCGTCGTCTGGGCTGCGGCCATATTTGCCGCAGCTGCGCAGGTCAAGCCCACTAGCCATGGAATACAGAGCCGCCAGGCAAATTGGCGATATCTGCCGGAAGGATCGATCACTACTGTTCTCTCAGAAATTGGCCCGCCCCAGCCCTAATACCATATTCATATCAGCGGTACCCATAGCTCTGGTTTCCCAGGCACCACCAACGGTCCTTGACCCGTTATGCCGCAGCTCTCTCCAGGAGCCGAAGTGCACTAGTTGCAGGTTGAACTGCCTATCCCATCCTCAGGGTACCTAAAAAGGTGCCTCGGACTACATCGCTGCCCACAGCTACTAAAGTGGGACGAAGCCGACCCTTCCATCCGCGGTTATGGGCGGAAAAGGCTTGACGAGAAAGGATTTAGAACTGCCAGTTGACTACTTGAGAGCGCAGAATTCTGAAGGCACTTAGAGACAGGTCCGATGGCGGCAAATGTTGCCACGAATGAACACGGAAGAGGGGAAGAAAAAGCCGGTAGATCTATGCGCAGACACTGTCATACGGGCAGACTCCTACGCGTAAATTCAATTGCTTGCAGCGTATGTCAAGTCAACAGAAGAATGGCAATACATGCGGACAGAGTTCGACAGAGCTTGCTGTTCAGGATACGAACCGCCAGCACAGTCAGATCTTAGGGTCGCAGACGGACTCAGCCTTGAGAGAGGCGACAGGGGCAATCAGGAAGCGACGCGCAGATGCTCTTCCAGCCTTCGCGCCGATGTCTGAACTACATCAGTCACATCCAGTCTGAGTTCGTGACCACAGGCATCGCCTGACAAGGAGCTCTCGAAGGCGGGCGGATTGCTGTTCGGGACCGGTGCGGCTTCCAAGTCCATGTCAAAGCTGCAGGTACCGTTGCGATCGTCGGCTTTCCAGTCTACCTGCCCTGTCAAGCCGCCCTCGACTGTGAGTGATTCAAAGAACCCGACTATCGTAACCGACTGGTAAAAGTTCAGTCCAGGATTAGCATCTAAAACGAACACAGTTCCGTCACTCCCCTTCAGTGCACAGCTCGCCGGAGCGGCGCCGATATCAGATGTTATACGAGCCGTATCTCCGACTACGGAGTCCGACGTCGTTATTGTGACACGGGCCTCTCCTCCCTCGGGACATGCAATCGTAACTTCACCCGCACTGTGGATGGCCGTGATTTCCGGCGTCGTGTCCGCTAACACAACCATAATGCCATTTAGCAGGCTCTCCGTCTCGGCAACGTTCAAGGGAGTATTCTCTTCCGCCTCAGAAGGGCCACTGCACTTCGCAAGTAGTGTGACGGTCAGAGCACACATTAGGGCATACTGGGGTAGGTGACGCATCATCGTATTTACCATTTTTTTGTTTAGCGAATCAGCCAAGACCGTACTCGGGCCTCTGGCCACCAAACAGAAGTACCTGTCAAATGTTCCTTGGCAAATGAAGAGAACTATGAGGTGGCCTAGCAAGAAAGTGACTTCCGCCGAAATGCTTTGTCCACAGATATCTTTGGAGAACGAAATTGGTCTGACGAAGCTATTCGATCGATGAAGACCCTTATCAACCATATGACTGCTGCAGTTTTCTGGAGAAATGCCCGAGGCCTGCTCAAATCCGGGCGCAGCCCCAGGCACTTGCGGGCCTGTATGGCGCCGACAATAGTAACTCAGTAGCAGCACGCAGATGAGCTATCAAGTCAGCACGAATCGTCTAGGGGCAATTATGTCGGAATGGGAAGCGCAGCTGGCAGTGCTGCAGCGACATCCGCAGCAGCTTATGAGTTGGCCGGTAGGGTTGTTGAGAAGATGGGGCGTGCTTCAAACCTCCTCGAGATTGAGGTGTTAAGCCGCAGGGACGAGGGCCGCATCCATGGCCCACCTTAAAGGCCAACCACTGCGGCCCGCGCGAACATCGAGGGCCGAGCCTAAAAGTCCGTGCAGTCCAGCGCTTCCTCTAGCCGCTCAAAAGCCACGGGCTTATCACTCTGCACCATCCGCACAACCTGGAAGGCGTTGCCTGTGCCTACGGTGGGGCGACAGTCCTGCCCCGGCATGTAAAGGCGGTAGCGTGCGATGATGACGTCGCCGGAGTCCTCAAATTCTTCAAATCGCAGGTCGTAGCCGCCGCGTTGGACCGGTATAGCAGCTACCACGACCATCTCAAAGTCAAAGTCGACCGGCGTAAACGGAATCAGCGGGCGAAGCGAATCCTGGTATGCCACCCACTCGGCGCCGCTCAGGATTACGCGGTGAACCGTGTCCACCAAGGCCTGAGCACCACGCCCTACTTCCGCAAACGGCAAAGGCGCATACGCCTCAACCTCGGTCTCTGGCTCATGTGAGCTCATGCAGCCGGCGCAGACAACAAGCAGAGCAAGGACGAGGCGCTTCATTGGGGAACCGGTTCGAACAGTAGTAGTTGTAATGCGAAAAGATAAACCGTCTGTCTACAGTAATGCCCATTAAGACGCTGGATGTCCACGCGCTGGTAGAAAATGCCGCTGGTGAAGGCAAACCAGGAAACCTGTTCGAAACCGTTGCTATCCTTGCGAAGCGCTCGCGCCAGATCGCTTCACGCATGAAGGAAGAGCTTGACACCAAGCTGTCCTACTTCGAAGGCTTTGACACGGAACTGGAAGACCCGCGGTTCCTGGAAGAGCAGCGGCGCATCTCCATGGAGCACGAATTGCTGCCGGAGCCTACCGAAAATGCCATACAGGAGATGTTCGAGTCCAAAATCTACTTCCGGGACCCGCAGGGCGACCTGGAAGAGTAGCGAAAGGCCCCCCGCAGCGGCATTTCCTTTGCCTGCAGCTTGATCGATGACGCAGCCGCAACGGACTATCGCTATCCGAGGCGCGCGCGAGCACAACCTGCAGGATATCAGCCTAGATATACCCCGTGACCGCCTAGTGGTGATCACGGGGCTTAGTGGCTCCGGCAAGAGCAGTCTGGCCTTCGACACGATCTATGCGGAGGGCCAGCGTCGCTACCTGGAAAGCCTGAGCGCGTACGCCCGGCAATTCCTCGGGGTGATGGAACGGCCTGATGTGGATTACATCGATGGCCTCTCTCCCGTCATTGCTATCGGGCAAAAGTCCGTATCGCGCAACCCGCGCTCTACGGTCGGCACCGTGACCGAGGTATACGACTTCCTGCGACTCCTTTTTGCGCGTGTCGGTACGCCGCATTCGCCGGTCAGCGGTGAGCCGCTGAGGAAGCAGTCCACAAAGGAGATCGTTGATGCCATTCTGCAGAGTGATTTCACGGGCACGGTGTCCATTCTGGCGCCAATCGTTCGGGGGCGCAAGGGGCACTACCGCGACCGCTTTAAGCGAATCGCAGCGCAAGGCTTTACGCGCGTGCGCGTCAACGGGACCATGCGCATCATTGAGCCAAGCATGAAGGTCGCGCGCTATCAAACGCACGACATTGACGTGGTCGTGGACCGCATCAAGATTCGCGGCAATATCCGAGCACGCGTGCGCCAGAGTGTACAGACGGCACTCGATATGGGCTCGGGGACACTATTTGTCGCGACAAAAGGTGAAGATGATCGAGTATTTAGCACTCACCTCTTTGACCCGGCAACCGGAAAGTCCTACGGCGAAGTTTCACCCGGGCTCTTCTCTTTTAACTCGCCGTATGGCGCGTGTAGCCTGTGCAACGGCCTGGGCCTCATCGACGAATTTATTGATGAGGAAGTGATACCGGACTGCGAACGTTCCATTCGTCAGGGGGGACTGGCGCTGTTGGACACCTCCAGAAGCGCCACGCTCATGGAGTTGCTCAGTGTCGTGGGTGAGCGGTATCAATTCGATATCGACACGCCCCTGCGGCAGTTTTCTCCGGAGGCCCTGAAGGTGGTGCTGCATGGCGCCGGGGAAGAGCGGTTTGATGTATCTCACCTGTACGGCATCCAGACGGGAGTCCACACCCGATTTGAGGGACTGTATTCGCACTTTCGCCACCGATTGCGGTCCGCATCCACCAGTGAAATCCGGTGGATTCGCAGCTTCATGCGCAAGGACAGCTGCACGGACTGTGGCGGTGCACGCCTGAAGAATGAGCCCCTGTCCTACCGCATTGCGGGACGTAATATCGCTGACCTGGCAGCGATGGACATCGAGTCGCTTTCCCAGTTTGTTAACGAGGTCAAATTCAGCGATCGGCGGCAGCGTATCGCTGCTCCGATCCTTAAGGAGATTGACGAGCGGCTCTCCTTCATGTTGGATGTTGGCGTGGGGTATCTCAGCTTGAATCGCGCAGCGCGCTCACTTTCCGGAGGTGAGAGCCAGCGCATCCGGCTGGCTACCCAGATCGGTACGCAACTGACGGGCGTATTGTACGTGCTGGATGAGCCCTCCATCGGCTTGCACCCTCGCGACAACCGCAGGCTCATCGAATCGCTGGAGCAGTTGCGGGACATGGGAAACTCAGTCCTTGTGGTCGAGCACGACCGCGAGATGATCGAAAGCGCGGACTTCGTGGTGGACCTTGGGCCGGGGGCCGGTGAGCATGGCGGCCATGTCGTCAGTGCTGGCAGCCCCGCGGCGCTGGCTGATAAGACAAACGGCCTGCCCAGCCTTACCGCCGATTACCTCACGGGCGCACGCGAGATCTCCTTACCACTCATGAGGCGTCCTCAGGGCAAGGACGTGCTCGTCCTGAAAGGAGCTACTGGACACAACCTTAAGGGTGACACACTGGTGCTGCCGATTGGCATCTTCATATGCGTAACGGGCGTTAGCGGCTCTGGCAAGAGTTCCCTCATCAACCAAACGCTGCAGCGCATCCTCAACAAGGTGTTGATGCGGGGCAGGGTGGTGCCGCTCCCTTACGATGCGCTGGAAGGGCTGGAACATATCAGCAAGGTCATCGCGATTGACCAGAAGCCTATCGGTCGTACGCCACGCTCGAACCCAGCGACCTACACGGGGCTTTTCACGCATATCCGGGACCTGTTCGCATCCATACCCGAATCCCTCGTTCGCGGATACGGCAAGGGGCGCTTTTCGTTTAACGTCGGGGGTGGGCGCTGCGAGTCGTGCAAGGGGGGCGGCGTGATGCGACTGGAAATGAATTTCCTGCCCGACGTATTCGTAACGTGCGATTCTTGCGGCGGGAAGCGCTACAACAAGGAGACGCT
This sequence comes from Rhodothermales bacterium, assembly GCA_965218495.1. Taxonomy (GTDB): domain Bacteria; phylum Bacteroidota; class Rhodothermia; order Rhodothermales; family Bin80. The sequence goes on along the minus strand of OZ244626.1, from coordinate 4,182,905 downwards.
AGAGGTTCAGTACAAAGGCAAATCCATAGCCGATGTACTGGACATGACGGTCGAAGAGGCCGCAGGGTTCTTTAAACACCTGCCACGCCTTGCACGCACGCTCCAGACCCTGAAGTCCGTTGGACTGGGCTATATACGGCTGGGACAGCAGTCGACCACGATTTCGGGAGGCGAGGCGCAGCGGGTGAAGCTCTCCAAGGAGCTTTCCCGCCCGGGCACAGGCGACACCCTGTACATCCTCGATGAGCCTACAACGGGGCTGCACTTTGAAGACATCCGCTATCTGCTCCAGGTGCTGCAGGCGCTAGTGGACAAGGGCAACACGGTACTGGTCATTGAGCACAACATGGAAGTGATCAAGGTCGCCGATTATGTCGTGGACTTGGGCCCTGAAGGGGGAGATGCCGGGGGTCGCGTCCTTTTTGCGGGGTCCCCGGAGGAACTGGCTGCGCAAGGCACCTATACTGGCGCCATCTTGAAGCATGTACTGGCAGGTGACAGCGCGTAGCTTGAGACACCGCAAGTCGATGACGTAGCCTGCGGATAGCCCCTGAATCACACGAACCGGGGTTCCCTAACACGGGGGCATATGGTGCAGGCGACTACAGAATGGCCATTGCTTCGCACTGCGTTACACCGCGTACCGAACTTGTGCCACATTCAATCGCGGATGTAGGGTGGGTGGATTGGCAAAAGCCTGCGCATGATTTGACGCCTTGAGCCGGGCCATCTTCGGCTTACAAGTAACAATTGGCGCCCCGATATTGGTATCTTCATCGATTCATTCTTGACGAGGTCCGTGCTATGCAAAGAATCGCAATTCTCGCGAGTGCTCTCGCTTTTACTGTGAGCTTAGCTGCCACGCACGTTCAGGCGCAGTCCGAATACCAGCGCCCCCCGGAAAGCCTGGCACAACTCGTTGACGCGCCTCGTACTCCGAGCGTATTGTTTTCGCCGACACGCCAGGTCATGCTTTTCATGCATCCGCCCAGTCTGCCCTCCATCGCCGACATGGCGGCCCCGGAGCTTCGCCTGGCGGGCACGCGGATCAACCCGCGCAATAATGGACCAAGCCGCTCCGGCGGTTTCGTGCGTCTGGGGCTGAAGGCCTTGGGCGATGGCGCCGAGCGTCCTGTCACCGGCGTGCCGGAGGGCTCACGCATCGGTAACGTTGGGTTTGCAGCCGACGGGCAGCACATAGCCTTTACTGTTTCCCTGACCGACCGCATAGAGGTGTACGTGGCCAGTGTTGCGACGGCAGCGGCGCGGCGTCTGACGGCGCGCGCAGTCAATGATGCCGGTCCAGGTTCGCCTTACAGCTGGGTGTCAGACAGCCAGACGCTCCTCGTCAAAGCCATTCCGGCAGACCGCAGGGAAGCTCCAGTGGCGCCGCTTGCGCCCAAAGGGCCCGTCATCCAGGAGAATCTCGGACAAGTCGCGCCTGCACGCACGTACCAGGATCTCCTGAAAAACAGCTTTGATGAGGAGCTATTTGCTCACTACTTGCAGTCGGAGGTGCTGCGCATCTCGCTGAGCGGCGAAACGGCTGCCATGGGAGAGCCAGGCCTGATTGCCTACGTCAACCCGTCGCCCGACGGGCAATACATGCTTGTAGAGCGGATAAACCGGCCCTTCTCTTACCTGGTGCCGTATTACCGCTTTCCCCGTACGATAGAGGTGTATGATGCGGCCGGACAACTTGTGCGAACGGTGGCGTCGCTGCCGCTCTCAGAAGGCGTCCCCACCAAGCCCGGTTCGGTCCCCACGGGAGCCCGCAGCATGAATTGGCGTGCAGATGCTGCCGCGACCCTCTACTGGGCGGAGGCACTGGACGGCGGCGATGCCCGCGTGGAAGCCGAGTACCGGGATCAGCTCTATATGCTGGCGGCGCCGTTTGATGGTGACCCGACGCCTTTCCTGAAGCTGCAGCTTCGCTACGGTGGCATAACGTGGGGCCACGAAAATCTCGCGTTGGTACGTGAGTCGTGGTATACAGATCGCAAGGCGCGTACTTATATCATGGATCCGAGCAGCCCGGACAAGCCGCTGACACTGCTCTTTGACCTGCACTTGGAAGACCGCTATAACAATCCGGGTTCGCCGCTCTTGCAGCGGACGGAGCACGGAACCTCCGTGCTGCTCACAGATGGCAACGTGCTCTTCTTGACCGGAGGGGGCGCCTCGCCCGAAGGCAACCGCCCGTTTTTGCGGAAACTCGACCTGGAGTCCCGTGAGACGACGGAGCTCTTTCGCAGCCAAGCGCCGTATTACGAGCGCCCCATGATGTTTCTGGACGAGTACCACACACAAGTTCTCACGCGCCGCGAAACCACTACCGAGCCTCCGAACTACTATATCCGTGACCTGAGCAGCGTCAGTCTCACGGCTGTGACCGCTTTTCCTCATCCCTACCCGGAGCTGACCAACATCCAGAAGGAAGTCATTCAGTACACGCGGGAGGATGGCATTCCGCTGAGTGCTACGCTGTACCTGCCTCCGGACTACGACGCGGAGCGTGACGGACCCCTGCCCGGACTCGTGTGGGCGTACCCGAGCGAATTCAAGAGCGCGGATGCGGCAGGGCAGCGGCGGGACAGCCCGTACCAGTTCATGTCCGTAAGCTACTCGGGATTCGTGCCGTACGTGACGCGAGGCTATGCCGTAGTCAACAATGCCTCCATGCCTGTGATCGGGGAAGGGGATCAGGAGCCCAATGACACCTTCCGCGAGCAGCTGATCAGCAACGCCAGGAGCGCGATTGAAGAAGGTGCTCGGCGCGGCGTCTTGGACCCGGATCGCGTGGCCATAGGCGGACATTCGTATGGCGCGTTCATGACCGCAAACCTCTTAGCGCACTCCGAGCTCTTTCGTGCCGGTATTGCGCGTAGCGGCGCGTACAACAGGACGCTAACGCCGTTCGGGTTTCAAAACGAGCAGCGCCTCTTCTGGGAGTCCCCGGAGACCTATTACTATATGTCGCCCTTCATGCATGTGGACAAGATCAACGAGCCTATCCTCCTGATTCATGGGGAGGCCGACAACAACTCCGGCACTTTTCCGATGCAAAGCCGCAGACTCTACGGTGCACTGAAAGGCCTTGGCAAGACCGCGCGACTGGTCATGCTGCCGCACGAGAGCCATGGATATCGGTCGAGGGAGTCGATCCTTCACGTTCTCTGGGAAACGGACCGCTGGCTGGACGCGTACGTCAGGAACGCGCCCCCACGTGAAGTGGAGGTGGCGAACCCGTCGGGCGACTAGCAGCGCGTGTTCAGCTTTCGATTGCGGCTTAGCCCGTAATTTGGCGGAAGCAGGTCCCGCGGACTCCTTGGAGAGAGTCCTGCGTCGCATGGCACTCGCCCAGGCGGCGAGCGCAAGCTTCCTCGACCGGAGCAACGAGTACGGTGGCACGCAGGAAGCCGGAGGACGCAGAGCGACATAGGTCAAACTTGTAGTGCGGCCCCGCTCAGAGCTCAGGCGGTGATGCGCCACGATGCGTGTATAAGCGCTTCCACTTTCGCGGCCCATTGGCCGCAAAACAAATGACTTTGGTGCAGCCTGTTTCCGATTCCAGGTCTGCGTGGGCGCCCACTCCGGTGTTACATGTGCTGTCGGTGGGGCATAGGATCCGCATAGTCCGTAACCTGGGTGACTTGGGGCTACCGGGATTCGTCCGCTCGGTATGCCTGGCCTCGCTGACCGATTGCGCCGAATCACGGGCGATTGTATATACCGCGGCAATGACCGAGCTTGAGAATGTCGCTGCGCGCTTGCCTACTCCCAATGCCGCGGTGCTTCTGAATAGCTAGCTGCCCGAGGGATGAAATCCACCGGGTCCCAGTCGGGCGGGTACCGGTTCCCTATCACGGCAACTGCGCTGCTGCCGCTTGAGGTCTCAATATTAGTCTGGTGGCGCACGGCAAGGGCGCCGTACCCGAATGTGCATAAGCAGTTATATCCACTGGCTACTGGCAGCGCGCGTCCATCATTTGCGCAAGTTTGAGCCCGATACTCAGTGACGCCGTGGCGCTAGACGAAGCGGTACCGATTGCGCTGACCATGCGCTCGGACTTACAAAGGTGCATTCCGCGAACCAACTCTCCTGCCGGTGAAACGCACATGGCCCGCACGCCTGATCTCGCTGGCATGAGGTCTTTCGCGGTGATGCTTGGCACCAGCCTTTGCAGCGACCGCAGGTAAAGGCGCTTGCTTACTGCGCGAGCTATCTCCGCCAGGCCAGGTCACCAATGGCGTGCAGCAAGGCGTAGGAAGCCACCGTAGGCGAGGGTGCCAGCCAAGTTCTCCGGATTCACTGTGGACAGGTGGTATCCTTCGCGCGCGAACCCCAATACGGCGCTGGGCCCGCAGAACACATGCCCGTCGGTCATGCGTGTGAGGTGGATTCCCAATAACGGCAGCGCTGCATTGCCAGCCGGGTAGATGAGATGCCGGCAGCGATCTTTGACATCAGCCCGCAGGCTGTAGTATTCCCCGCGGAACGGCACGATGCGCACGGAAGGCCTCTGGCCACCCAGCATTGCCATTTGGTCTGCAAAGAGTCCGGCGCAGTTTAGAACCTGACGCGCCTCAGTAGCGCAATCAGGCGTAACCAGCGTCACTTGGCTCGTGGTAGCACGAATCTTCTGAACCGGTGCCTTCGTCACGACCGTCACCCCTTGCTCCTCGGCCCGCGCAGCCTTGCGCAAGAGCGCGGCACGATAGTCAACGATACCGGCGTCCTGGACCAACAGGGCGGCCAGCCCTTGGGCATGAGGTTCCCGCTCTTGCAGTGCTTCCGGGCCCAGCAGTGCGCACCGCACCCCATTTTGCCGGCCGCGGTCACGGAGCATCCGGATCCGTGCCACTTCCGGCTCCGTCGTCGCAACAATGACCTTGCCGCACATCTCATGCGGGACGCCTTCCTGCTCACAGAACGCCAGCAGACGACGCTTACCGCTCAAGCACAATTGTGCCTGGCGCGAGCCGGGTTCGTAGTAGACTCCAGAATGTATGACGCCCGAATTTCGGCTGGACTGGCGCAGGCCGAGATGTGGTTCCTTTTCGAGGACGACGACGCGGCGGCGGGTGCCGCGAGATAGCTGGTAGGCAGTCGCGAGCCCTACAATGCCGCCGCCAATGATGGCAATGTCGTAGCCAAGTTTCAGCCTTCTTCTTTCACGGGTATGCCGTGCTTTATGATGTGCTCCATGGCATCAACAAAGCGGTCCAGCTCTTCCAGCGTAGTAAACACGTTCGCGGTTACACGCAGGCCCTCAAATTCAGCATGCTTGATGGGCGTTGCGATGATGCGGTGCATATCCCATAAATACGTGCCTACGTCACTGGTATCTACGCCCTCAATCTCCACCGTTCCAATGCAGCACGAATACTCCGGCTTAAGGCTAGTGTGCAGGCGTACCCGATCGTGCGCGAGCAGGCGATTGGCCCAGTAGTCTCGCAGATAGCGCAGGCGCTCCTCTTTCCGCTTGGCGCCAATGCCCTGGTGAAAGGTCAACGCGTCCGCAATTGCGATGAAGTTAGCCGCCGGGTGCGTACCAATCTCTTCGTACTTGCGAATGTCCTCATCCATGCCTTCAGGCGCGGCCATCAGCGGCCAGAGGCCGCCAATCTTGTCCTTTCGCACGTACAGCATGCCCGTGCCGTGCGGGGCCAAAAGCCATTTGTGCAGACTGGTGGCATAGTACTCGCAGTCCAGGTCCTCATGGGTGAAGTCGAAGTGACCGAACGCATGTGCGCCGTCGACTATGACCGGGATGCCACGGCGGCGTGCCATCTGAACCACGCCCTTCACGGGAAGAATCTGGCCCGTGATGTTGATCATGTGGCACATCAGGATCACGCGCGTCCTGGGCGAAATATGTTCCTCGAAAAGACGGACGATCTCATCTGGATTCTCGGCCGGAATCGGCACCGGAAACTGAACCAGTTTGATGCCATCACGCCGCTCGCGCTGCTTAAACGTTGTGATCATGCGGCCATAGTCCTGCGTCGTCGTCAGTACCTCATCGCCAGGCGCCAGGTCCAAGCCGAGCTGACAGATCTGAAGACCTTCCGAAGCATTGCGCGTAAGTGCGATCTCCTCGGCGTCACACCCGAATGCTCGCGCTAACCGTTGGCGGACGCCTTCGCGCTGCGGCTCAAGGATGCGCCACATCGTATAGACCGGTGCCTCATTGGAGTAGTCCAGGTGCCCCTTCATCGCTTCCTGCACGATGGTAGGCGAAGGGCTGACGCCTCCGCTGTTGAGGTTGATCAAGCTGCGGTCAACAGAGAACGCCTGCTGCACCTCTAGCCAGAAGGTCTCGTCGCGTGCCAGCACGCGCGGCGAGGCGCTGGCACCGTGGATCGCCTCCAGGGCGCGAGGGATCGCGCCCGGAATCAAGGTGGCAGGAACAACACCTGCTGTGCGTAAGAAGGAACGCCGAGTAATCATGACAGGACTCCCAGATTGCGAAACCGTTTATTCCTAACTAGATAAGACGAACAGGTGAAACCTGCAAGATGTTAGTGCGGCGAGCTGGAAAGAATTTACTATTTAGTTGCTTATTGGTCACCAGCCTGCACTGCGGTGGTGGCTTTGCAGCTCATTCCCTTCAAGACAAGGTGCGATCTGTAACGCTGGATGCACGCCGGGAGCCGCCGCCGACCGTCTTGCCCAGGCTCGCCGCGATGGGCGTGACGCACGTAACGCTGATTTCGTTTGCCTACCAGCGGCAGTTGGATGAGCCGGCCCTGCGCATGCGGCCCGATGCCAACTGGTACAGCGAGAGCGACCGCGGCATCAAGATCATGGCGCGGCAGGCCGACGGCCTGGGCATGCGCGTCATTGTGAAGCCGCACATCTGGGCGGGGGGCTACAGCCCGGAAGGTCAGACGCGCGCGCATATAGGTTTTGAATCGGAAGATGCATGGCGGGAGTGGGAGGCGCAGTACCACGCGTTTTTAATGCACTATGCCCACCTGGCGGAAGAGATCGGTGCTGCAATCCTCGTGATCGGCACCGAACTTCACCGACCCATAAGGGAGCGCCCGCAGTTCTGGCACACGCTGATTGAAGACATCCGCGATGTGTACCAGGGGTCTTTGACCTATGCCGCGAACTGGTGGGAAGAGTACGAGGCCGTCACGTTTTGGGATTCCCTCGACTACATCGGCATTCAGGGCTATTTTGAGCTAAGCACAGAACGCGAGCCGTCCCGCGAATTGCTGCTGAAGGGATGGGAGCCGCACAAGAAAGCGATGAAGGCACTGTCCGCGCGTACGGGGCGCCCAGTGCTTTTCACCGAGCTTGGGTATCGCAATGTGCCCGATGCAGCGGCCAAGCCTTGGAGATGGCCTTCGCGTAATGAGTCCATGACGGTTCAGCCGGCGGATGCGCTGCAGGCGCGACTCTTCGACGTATTCTTCGAGAGCCTGTGGCATGAGCCGTGGTTCGAAGGGGTGATCCTTTGGAAATGGACCCCGCAACCAGGCCGCCGCCGCAACTACCTGGACTTTTCTCCGCAAGGCAAGCCGGCCGAAGCGGTAATCGCGCGCTGGTTTACTATGGGTGTAGAATAGGAGCAAATGGGCATCTCACCAGTCATCCCCGTCAAAGGCAATGCATCATTCAGGCCCACCGTGAGATGCCCGGAGCTCGAGGTGCTGGTAGTGGTTGGCCTGGTCCTAACCTGCCTTGCGCCGCTGGCGTGCGACACAAGCGGCGGCACCGACCCCACGCCGCCACGTGAGGGCCGCGGCGAGACCATAAGCGTGACGAAGCTCTACGACCGGTCTCTCGCAGAGATTAACGCGGAGTTGCGGCAGGTGAATGTACCCGCGACTGCCCGATATGACGTAAGCGTATACAAGCTTCTCTACGAGACCATCGGCCCGCAGGGTGAGCCTGTGACGGCCTCAGGCGCGATCGCCGTGCCCAGCCCGGCCTTCGGCGCGCTGGATGTCATGAGCTATCAGCACGGCACGATCCTGCGGGACGATGAGGCGCCGTCGCAGTCCGAATCCGGCCAGTTCATCGGGCTGGCGTACGCAGCGGATGGGTATCTGGCGGTTTTGCCCGACCTCCTGGGGTTGGGAGAGTCGCCGGGCGTCCATCCGTTTCACCATGCGGCCTCCTCAGCAACCGCCGTTGTAGACATGCTACGGGCTGCCTACGACTTCGCTGAGCACGAAGAGCTCGCGCTTAGCGGACAGCTGTTCCTTGCCGGGTATTCGCAAGGTGGCCATACGGCGATGGCCGCGCACAGGGCGTTGGAAGAGGACTACGCAGCCGAATTCACTGTGACCGCGTCTACGCCCATGGCAGGTGCGTACGACCTCTCGGGTGTCATGGTGGAGGTAATGCTGAGCACTGAGCCGTACCCTTCGCCGTACTACCTGCCGTACCTGATCCTCGGATACGACGACGTCTACGGGCTCTTTGATGACCCGTCAGAATATTTCACAAGCCCTTATGACACGCTGATTCCACCGCTGCTGGATGGAACGCATGATGCCAGCGAAATCAATGCCCTGCTACCTGACAACATGCGAGACATGCTTAACCAAGCATTGGTGGCGGAATTTGAGCAGGACCCGAACCATTTCTTTCGGCAGGTGCTTGCGGAGAACGACGTGCACCGCTGGGCTCCCAAGGCACCGATTCGGCTGTACCACTGCTCTGGGGACCGCCGTGTGCCGATCGCCAATGCCTATGCGGCCGTGGAGGGGCTCAAGGGCGGCACAGGGTCCGTGGAGCTTATAGAGCCCGTCCGCGGAGCAGATCACAGCGGCTGCGCGCGTTTTGCAATCTTTTCAGGCAAGGCCTGGATTGACACCTTCTAGCGATCGGTCGGCCCCTTCGCTAGTGGACGCGTAGCATCGCACCGGTTTCGACGTGCAGCGTGCTTCCCGTGTCGACGGTGACTCGGTACAGGTACGTGCCCGCAGGAATGGTCGCGGCATCCACAGCAATGCGTTGCCCCGCGCCGGCAGCCAGCCAGTACGGGGGCACTTCTTTGACGGTCCGCCCCAAGAGGTCCAGCACCAAAACCGCGACGCGGGCACCTTGACCTAAATCAAGTACGATGTCCGTCGTGCGCGAAAACGGGTTGGGAAAGTTGCCATGCAGAATCACGCCGACATTGGGCGCTGTTTCCTTTCGCGCCGTTGCCTCGCCAATGCTGATGGTAAAGTTCGCCGCGGTGGTTGTGCCCAGCCGGTCGGAAACTTCCCACAAGAAGGCGGTGGTCGGTGCTGGGGCTGTCGGCGTTCCGCTTATCGTTTGCGTGGCCTGGTCCAAGACAAGCCCAGCCGGTAAGGCCGGGGTAAGTGTGTAGGAATACGGCACGACGCCACCCGTAGCGCCCGGCAGCACCAGGGGCGTGATGGCAGTGCCCACAGTAAACATCTGATCTTCCACGGTAGGGGCCAAGTCCAGCGCCGCTGGTTCAAAGCGGTACAGCCTGCCATTAAAGGCCAGGATAAACACCTCACCATACGGGTCCCGGCCAAACGACGATATCTTATACGACGTGTCAAGCAGCCGCGTGTTCTGCGCAGTGCTGTCGGTGTCCAAAGCCCAGATGGTGCCTTCGACGTAGTCTGCGTATATGTATTTACCCTGCAGCGACGGTACGCTGGCACTACGGTAGACATAGCCTCCGGTGACTGACCGTGGAGCTCCGCCGGATGCATAAGAATGGACCGGAAGTTCCAGGCCCGACTGGTTACATCCGCTGGGCGGGCGGAAGCAGACCGGGCCTTCCATAGTTCGCCAGCCGTAGTTACCGCCTTTGGTGATGATGTCAACTTCCTCCCAGGCATTCTGGCCGACATCAGCCAGGTACAGCCGCCCGGAGGGTTCGTCAAAGCTGAAGCGCCATGGATTGCGCAGACCCCAGGCCCAAATCTCTTCGCGAAAGCCGCTGGTGTTGCCCGCAAACGGGTTGTCAGCGGGGATGCTGTAGGGAGTGGTGCTGACGTCAATACGCAATAGGCTACCCAGTAGCGTGGTCCGGTTCTGTCCATGGCCCCGCGGATCGCCGCCGCTACCTCCGTCCCCCAATCCGATATAGAGGTAGCCGTCCGGTCCAAATGCAAGCTGCCCGCCGTTGTGATTGCCATAAGGCTGCGGCACCGACATTAACACTACTTCGCTATTCGCATCTGCCATGCGGTTGTCCGCTGAGCTTCGCTGGTAGCGAGCAACAATGCTACGCCGCGGGTTTCGAGCGGAATAGTACACGTAAAATGCCCCGCTGGTGGCATAGTCTGGCGGGAAGGCCAACCCCAGGAGGCCCTCTTCGTTGTTTGCCCGGGAGACCCTGTCGTGGATGTCAAGGAAGATGGTGGCGTTCAACACGGCAGGGTCGTTCTCAAACACCCAGATAACTCCGCGCTGCTCCACAACGAACAGTAAGTCGCTGGCATGCTGGAACTCCACCGGACGCTCAAACCGGAGTGCAGGAAAGGCCTGCTGCAACTGCATGGTTTGGGCTAGGGCAGCTGGCGCAAGGGCCAAAGTGGCGCTGAGGATGAGGAGTCGGCTACGCATGGCTCTGCCAGGTACGATCTAGGAGTTGGCCCACTTGCCAAGTGGTTGATATGCACCAAGTACTCTGAAGAGGAGCCTCCGACTGAGTTGGTTTTCGAGTGGTTCTTATACTGTGCATGGCGTAAGGGGCGCTCCCTGGTTCATCTAAGTGCCGTGCGCCGGAAATAGTTTCGCCCGGCTCGAGCTCCCTATGCGCTGGACCACGGATTATCTGTGCAGCAACCTGGGCACAATCGAGCACGAGGGCACACGCTTCGCGACCGTACTCTTGCGCCAATAGCGTGAGTCGTTCACGCGGCGTTGTGCAGCAGCGACCACGCAATTGCGCAATGCCTGTAGCGGTTGCTAAAAATGCATCCAATCCACCACTTCTGCTGGCCTTGCAGGATCGCTGTTGCAGGAGAAATGACATTGGATTACGCAGCATCGCGCGATTAAACCACCGCTGTTTGCTGCCGCCCCTTCGGGGGGCGTTCAGCAAATTGAGTGTCGCATAAGCGACACTGTCCGTTATGGTACGTAAATGCGGGCTCATCATCTGCCGCGCCGCGTTTCAGCCCAATCGGCAGCGTTGCATCGGATCTGTTTAAGGTATATTCAGCAAAATTAGTGCCAGTTGAAACGATCGGTGCGGACGTGGCCCATGGGAGTACGCTACCGTTGCTCTGTTTCCATTCTCAAAGTCGTCAGGTACGCTTGAGCATTCAATTCGCTTTGCGACGATGCCTTGTCATGCTTGCATTGGCCGTACCGAGTGGATTGCATGGCGTTTGTTCCTGTATTGCGGATCCATCGATTTTGCTGAATTTGCCATTTTATAGTTGTGTACATTGCCTCCGCACACGTTCAGTGGTAAAGGTGGGGCATTAGCATGAGATTCCTCCTACGGGGCGCACGCAGGCGCCAAACTGGCGAACTCGGTGGGAATCACCTCTATCAGAGGCTTTTCCTTGTATTCATCGTGATAGCGAGTCCACTCGGGCTAGGCTCGTGTGCTATGTTTTCCCAGGTTGCCGGTAGCCAGCAGGGCCGTGCAACCTGCTCAAGCGACAACAGAGTTATTTGCAAGGGCACAGTTTCATGCAGCATAGATGCAACGTCATGCACTGCGTGCTCTATGGTGGATGGTGAGTTGAAGTGTGAAACTCAGAATTACCAGTAGTGAGGAGCGCGGCAGTCGCTGCGCGGGGATGAAATGCTGGGGCCTAGACGCGACGCAGACCGCCATTCGGCTACTTGCGAATCTGTAACCCGCGACCATGGGTAGGATCATTTCAGGGGGTTCCTCTGGGCGACTCCGTCGTCTGGCTTTGAAGGCGGACCTTCCCAACCCCAGTGGATGACTAGGAAAGGTTATAGGCCTAGGTCTGCCGTTTACCCAAGTTTTCCACTCGACATTCTAATTTATGCCGCATAGATTAGCGGCATGTTCCAGCAGAATCAGATTCTTCGTACGCTGAGCGAGGCGCAGTCCCAGGCGTGCCTGGACGGCATCTTGGCTGATGAGAGTCTGAAGAATCGCACCGCCATCGCCCGGCGTGTGTGTGCGGCCTTCGACTTTGTCGACGCACGCGGGCAGTTGCAAGTAGCCAGTTGCGCCAAGGCGCTCTCGAAGCTGTCCGACCGCGGCCGTATAGCACTGCCGGCGCCGATGAACGACCACGCTGCCGGCGCGTCCCCCCGGCTGCTGAAGGAGGGCGTGCCCATGCCGAGCACCCTTCCACGCTCCGTCCGCGAAGTGGAGGACCTGTCACTGGTCATGGTCACGGACGATGACCAGCGCGCCGTATGGAACACGCTGCTGGACCAGGAGCATCCGCGGGGCACGACGACGTTCTTCGGCGCGCAGGTGCGCTACCTGGTGCATAGCGCGCAGGGCTATCTGGGCGCGCTGGGCTTTTCGGCCTCGGCCCTGCGTCTGGCCGCACGGGAGCGATGGATGGCCTGGAGCGATGCGCAGCGCCAGGCCCACCTGCACCATGTGGTGTGTTTGAGCCGCTTTTTGATTCGGGGACCCTGCACGCACCTGGCGAGCCATGTCCTGGGCCTTGCGCTCAGGCAGCTGCCCGATGATTTTGAAGAGCGTTACAGGTACCGCCCTTGGGTGGTGGAGACCTATGTGGATCCGAACTGGAAGGGTACATGCTTCCAGGCGGCAAACTTTCTGCACATTGGTTATACTGCCGGCGGCAAACGACAGGCCGACGATGAACCCGAGCCGCCCAAGGCGCTGTATGTATATGAACTGGACCGCGGGTGGCGCCAGACACTCGGCGTGCCGGCGGTGGAGCTCCATCCCGTGAGGGCACCCCACGAGGCGTTGGACCGTGACCAATGGGCGGAAGCCGAGTTCGGGGACGCTCCACTGGGCAATCGGCTGCGCTCCACGCGTCTGGTACGGAGTGCGTCGATGCTGGCTTCGGTGATGGGCCAGTCCATTACGGGGAATACGGACTACGATCGTGCGGCGGTCAAGGCGCATTACCGGTTGTTGGAGAGCGACCCGGCGTCCAAGGTCACTCCGGAAAACATATTGGCGCCGCATCGTGCGCGCACGATCGAGCGTATGCGCAGCCAGAAGGTGGTGCTCTGCATCCAGGATGGCAGCAGACTGCGCTATGCCACGCGTCCGGCCTGCACGGATCTGCAGGTCACCGGCCGCAACCAGACCACGGCGCAAACGCGTGGAATGCATGTGCATGCGACGCTGGCGACCACCTCCGACGGTCTGCCGCTGGGCGTGCTGCGCTGCAGCTACCGGGATCCTTCGCACGGTCCCCTGAAGCCGAAGGCCCAGCGCTGGCTGGACGCCTACCTGGACATCTGTGCGGCGGCCGATCAGATCTCCCGCAAGATTCGCGTGATCTGCGTTATGGACCGGGAGGGCAACAGTTTTGCGCTCTTTGACGCCCAGCGTCGTCAGGGCCGCGTGGAGATGCTGGTCAGAGCGCGGATGGATCGCAGGCTGGCCAACGGCAGGAAGCTGTTTGAGACCCTCGCGGGCGGCCCGGCGGCCGGCAGCGTGCGGATCGAGATCAAGAAAGTCACCGCGCGCCCGAAGTCACGGGGCAAGCCCGCCCGCCCCGGGCGCAGCTATCGCATAGCGGACGCCGAGGTGCGGTTCCGCCGGGTGACGCTGCCGGCCACGGCCAAGGAGGCAGATCCGGTGACGATGTACGGGGTTCATGTCCAGGAGCAGGCCCCGCCGGAAGGCGAAGAGGCCATAACATGGTATCTGCTTACCAGTGTGGCAGTGCACACGCTGGAGGAGGCCCTGCAGGTGCTGGACCACTACGTGAAACGATGGCGCATTGAGGACTTCTTCCGGGTGCTTAAAAGCGGCTGCAAGGTGGAGCGTCTGGCGCTGCGCACGGCGCTGCGTCTGGAGCGTGCGATCGCGATCTACTGCGTCATTGCCTGGCGCCTGATGGTGCTGACGCTGTTGGTGCGCCAGGCTAACTGGCAGGATATAGCGGGTGAAAGTCCCGTGTTATGAAACTGAAACCAGGTACATATCTCCGCGAGCCGTGCGTGGCCACCCGTGAGGGTGGGCGCGAAGCGTCGGTAGCGGTGCGTGTGGCCAGGGTTATTGAGCACCGAAAAACATGTAATCTGGGTCGCCGAGGCTTTCAGCTCGGTCGAAGGCAACATGTCCGTCATCGTTATGGTGAGACGGCGGACAGGCCCACGGTGTCCGGGACCCCATGGACGCATGTACATATCCTGCTGGGACCTGGGAGATCTTCTTGTTGCCCAGCGCTACGGGCGGGGCCGCCAAAGCCAAGGCGAAAGCCGAGCGGAGGACGTACGGCAAGGAGAAGTCAGATGCGACGATACGTAGCTGTGAAGCCGACGAACAAAGCGGGGGTGCCCTCGTGGCGGAGTCAGTGGAGCGAAGCGTCGCACCCAAGGGGAAATCGTGCAGTCCCACACGTACCGGACTCAGTGCCGGATTTTGCGCGTCCCAGGGATGAATCGGTTACGGCTGCGGGTCGGCTTGCCGACCTGCTAACGTCATGCGCGGCAGCGCGACCCAAGGGAGGAGCCGGATGCGTTAGCGCGCACGTCCGGATCTGTCCGGGGCCCCCGGGGAAACCTGGGGGCTACCGGTGTGCCAGGCATGGTCAACAGCTTGGAGGTGAAAGTCCTCTATCCAGCCAGATGACGGCGAAGGATTAGCGAAGCGCAAGGGCGTCGCCGCGAGGCGGGGTCTGAAGGAAGCGTGTAGCAAACCCGCGACCTGATGAACAAGAACCGAATACGAGGCCTACCCGATCGGACGAGCGAGCCGGTTATCGCAAAGTCCGCGTCATCTATGCGTCGGGGTGGTACATTCGGCAGGTGTGCGGGGAAGGCGGTTGGTCTTACCCTGGGAGATCTGCGTTGTGTCCGGCCAAGCCGGACTGAACGTGTCGCAAGGCATGTGATCGCAACGCAGAAGTCAGCAGAGGGTGCGCCAGGCTAACTGGCAGGATATAGCGGGTGAAAGTCCCGTGTTATGAAGCTTAAACCAGGTACATATCTCCGCGAGCCGTGCGTGGTCATCCGTGAGGGTGGGCGCGAAGCGTCGGTAGCGGCACGTGTGGCCAGGGACATTGAGCACCGAAAGAGACATTATCTGGGTCGCCGAGGTTTTCCTCTATGCCGAAGGCAACATGTTCGTCCTCGCTATGGTGAGAGGGCGGACAGGCCCACGGTGTCCGAGACCCCATGGACGCACGCAAGTATCCTGTCGGGACCTGGGAGGTCTCTCCACTACCTACCCCTTCGGGGAAGGTCGCCAAAGCGTAGGCTAAATGCTGATCGGAGGACGTACGGTGGAGAGAAGTCAGATGCGACGATACAGTGTGCTGGGCAGCGCCCAGATCAGGTGGGTTCAAATCCCACTGGCACCCGGATAGGGGGTGCCATATCCAAAGACGGGGGTAATGCCTCGTCGGCCGGGATGTACCGATAAGCAAAGGTCTAAACGGGCACCGAGTTGGAAACGACGGAAACAGCCAAGACAGGCGCTAAGTCGGGACATTGTCGCGAGACAACCGGAGGGCAGGGTGTCCACCGCGAGGTGGAATCTGAAGGGCTTGAGGAGCAGTACCGGGCCGTAGTCAAGGGGGCGACCCCACGGACGAATCGGTCGGCCAAAGACGGGGCAAGGTCGAGCCGGCTGTATTTCGGCGAAGGCGTTCTTATCCACCCGTCGAACCAAGGTGTGTGCGAACGGCACGGTACGGAAGATCTGGACGTAACCCCAGGAGGGCTCGTCACGTTCCCGGGTGGCACCGGGATAACAGCCCCTATAACCCGTAAGGGGAAGTGGGAACGGATGCGTGGCGAGTCGTCGGACGACTGCATAGTACCACAAGCCCGTCGAAAGTCGGGTGACCGCGCAAGCGGCGGCCGGGTGGGTCGGGGAAGGCAGTCGGCAAAGGTGGTTTGGAATGGAGAGATTGCGATCAGCGAGTAAAGTCGATGAGGTGGAACAGTTCCTTTAGTGAAAGACCCGTACATCATCGGCTGAGGAGACTGTCGCATTGGGCACAATCCAACAGGGGAGAGGAAGGTCTACACCACAGTGGAGTACGGCCATGTACGATTGATTCCACTGAAACCTTCCTTGAACCCTCCACGAGACACCTTTGTGAAAGCGGCTTACGGGAAAACCGTACGAGCCGTTTGAGCGGCGGACGGAGGTTAGCCCTTCGGGGCGCCTCCTCCGACCCGACAGCTATGAAGCCGGCGAACAAAGCGGGGGTGCCCTCGTGGCGGAGTCAGTGGAGCGAAGCGTCGCACCCAAGGGGAAATCGTGAAGTTTCACACGTACCGGACACAGCGTCGGATACTGCGTGTCACAGGGGACGGATCGGTTACGGCTGCGGGTCGGTTTGCCGACCTGCTAACGTCATGCGCGACGGCGCGACCCAAGGGAGGAGCCGGATGCGTTAACGCGCACGTCCGGATCTGTGCGGGGCCCCCGGGAAATCCGGGGGCTACCGCGATGCAAAGTAGTCGGCACAGCTGACGAAGGCCCGAACAATGGACAGGGGTAGTAGGACGGGAAGCTCATGCGACCAATGCGGCAGAATATCCAGCTAACGCTGCCTTTCACGTGGGACAGCCCCGGTGAATCCGGTGGAGCCCATGAGGAAGGGACCGAAGTTCGCGCGGCGCAACCCGAACCCGAACTCCCGGCACGCTCGGCCTGGTGGCCTTGGCACCCAAGCCGGTTCGCTCAAGTCCATTGAACCGCCGTGTACGGACCCGTACGCACGGTGGTGTGGGAGGGTGGGGGCCGTGAGGCCCCTCCCTATCCCGATGTGTGCCAGGCATGGTCAACAGCTTGGAGGTGAAAGTCCTCTATCCAGCCAGATGACGGCGAAGGATTAGCGAAGCGCAAGGGCGTCGCCGCGAGGCGGGGTCTGAAGGAAGCGTGTAGCAAACCCGCGACCTGATGAACAAGAACCGAATACGAGGCCTACCCGATCGGACGAGCGAGCCGGTTATCGCAAAGTCCGCGTCATCTATGCGTCGGGGTGGTACATTCGGCAGGTGTGCGGGGAAGGCGGTTGGTCTTACCCTGGGAGATCTGCGTTGTGTCCGGCCAAGCCGGACTGAACGTGTCGCAAGGCATGTGATCGCAACGCAGAAGTCAGCAGAGGGTGCGCCAGGCTAACTGGCAGGATATAGCGGGTGAAAGTCCCGTGTTATGAAGCTTAAACCAGGTACATATCTCCGCGAGCCGTGCGTGGTCATCCGTGAGGGTGGGCGCGAAGCGTCGGTAGCGGTACGTGTGGCCAGGGACATTGAGCACCGAAAGAGACATTATCTGGGTCGCCGAGGTTTTCCTCTATGCCGAAGGCAACATGTTCGTCCTCGCTATGGTGAGAGGGCGGACAGGCCCACGGTGTCCGAGACCCCATGGACGCACGCAAGTATCCTGTCGGGACCTGGGAGGTCTCTCCACTACCTACCCCTTCGGGGAAGGTCGCCAAAGCGTAGGCTAAATGCTGATCGGAGGACGTACGGTGGAGAGAAGTCAGATGCGACGATACAGTGTGCTGGGCAGCGCCCAGATCAGGTGGGTTCAAATCCCACTGGCGCCCGGATAGGGGGTGCCATATCCAAAGACGGGGGTAATGCCTCGTCGGCCGGGATGTACCGATAAGCAAAGGTCTAAACGGGCACCGAGTTGGAAACGACGGAAACAGCCAAGACAGGCGCTAAGTCGGGACATTGTCGCGAGACAACCGGAGGGCAGGGTGTCCACCGCGAGGTGGAATCTGAAGGGCTTGAGGAGCAGTACCGGGCCGTAGTCAAGGGGGCGACCCCACGGACGAATCGGTCGGCCAAAGACGGGGCAAGGTCGAGCCGGCTGTATTTCGGCGAAGGCGTTCTTATCCACCCGTCGTACCAAGGTGTGTGCGAACGGCACGGTACGGAAGATCTGTGTGTGACCCCAGGAGGGCTCGTCACGTTCCCGGGTGGCACCGGGATAACAGCCCCTATAACCCGTAAGGGGAAGTGGGAACGGATGCGTGGCGAGTCGTCGGACGGCTGCATAGTACCACAAGCCCGTCGAAAGTCGGGTGACCGCGCAAGTGGCGGCCGGGTGGGTCGGGGAAGGCAGTCGGCAAAGGTGGTTTGGAATGGAGAGATTGCGATCAGCGAGTAAAGTCGATGAGGTGGAACAGTTCCTTTAGTGAAAGACCCGTACATCATCGGCTGAGGAAACTGTCGCATTGGGCACAATCCAACAGGGGAGAGGAAGGTCTACACCACAGTGGAGTACGGCCATGTACGATTGATTCCACTGAAACCTTCCTTGAACCCTCCACGAGACACCTTTGTGAAAGCGGCTTACGGGAAAACCGTACGGGCCGTTTGAGCGGCGGACGGAGGTTAGCCCTACGGGGCGCCTCCTCCGACCCGACAGCTATGAAGCCGGCGAACAAAGCGGGGGTGCCCTCGTGGCGGAGTCAGTGGAGCGAAGCGTCGCACCCAAGGGGAAATCGTGAAGTTTCACACGTACCGGACACAGCGTCGGATACTGCGTGTCACAGGGGACGGATCGGTTACGGCTGCGGGTCGGTTTGCCGACCTGCTAACGTCATGCGCGACGGCGCGACCCAAGGGAGGAGCCGGATGCGTTAACGCGCACGTCCGGATCTGTGCGGGGCCCCCGGGAAATCCGGGGGCTACCGCGATGCATACTGTGTGCTGGGCAGCGCCCAGATCAGGCGGGTTCAAATCCCACTGGCGCCCGGATAGGGGGTGCCATATCCAAAGACGGGACTCCCTACCATTTTGTCAAGTACGAAGCAAGAAAAAAATGTCATTCAAATCGAAAAAAAGCGCAAGCCCCAAGCAGGTTCTTGGAGACTGCGAATGATGTGTCATTGCACGTCTGACTCTGGAGCCATCGCTCAATGGCGAGGGCTTGGAAAGGTCCGTAGCCTCCTTTACTGCGCAGCGGGCATCGGTTATTGTCCATAGGCTTCTGATATGATCCTTCAACTTTGGCCTTGAGGCCGGATGAGCCAGCGATCAGGCGGCAGCAGTCCTGCGACCGGAATCGAAGAGTGTGCCGTCGCGCAGCATGGCGCAGGCGACGGCCAGCAACCGGTCTGCGACCGAGCGCAGGGCGCGGCCGTGGGTGTGGCCGCGCTCGCGCAAGGCGCGGTACTTGGCCCGGCTGATGGGATCGTGCTGGACGGCCACCCTGCTCCAGTGATAGACGGCGTTTACCAGGCGGCGTTGGCAGGCCCGTCGGCGGACTACGCGCCATATTTTGCCGGATCGTCGGGTGACCGGTGCGACGCCGGATAAACAGCGCAGGGCCTGGTAGTCCCGGGAGCGGATGGGGCCCGATGCCTCCGAGAGCAGTGTCGCCAGGACAACGTGCCCTACACCTGGCAGTGACGAAAGGATCGCGGCGTCACGCGGCGTACGGGGTTTCCCAGACGGGGGCTCCTCGCTGTCAGCGGGCCCCTTTTCGCTGTCGGAGGGGTCCTTTTCGCTGTCGGAGGGGTCCTTTTCGCTGTCGGAGGGGTCCTTTTCGCTGTCGGAGGGGTCCTTTTCGCTGTCGGAGGGGTCCTTTTCGCTGTCGGAGGGGTCCTTTTTGCTGTCGGAGGGGTCCTTTTCGCTGTCGGAGGGGTCCTTTTCGCTGTCGGAGAGTCTTTCGAGGATGGCGGCAATGGCGCACTGGGCACCGCTGATCTGCTTCGCGACCAACTCGAGCCGCTCTGCAAGGTATCGGATATGAGAGGTTGCGGCCTCTACGACGCCGGGGGCAACGGTTACGGCTTTGGCACGCAGCGTCTGGATAACCTCCTCGGCTTTGAAGCGCCGTATGCGGTGTTTCTTCAACAACTTGGCCACAGAGGAGGGTCGCACCCGGCGGGCAGCCGTTGGCGTGGGCGCGAGCTTCCAGAGGGCCAGCACCCATGGCGCGGAAAGATCGGCCTTGAGTTCAAGGAACTGTGGGTAGTAGCGCCAGAGCTGGTCGCGGAGGCGGTTGGTGAGGCGGGTGCGCTCGGCGGTCAGCTCATCGGTCATGCGCGACCATTCGCGCAGCTCTACAATCTCGGCATCCAGCGGATCAAGCGCGCGCAGGCAATCCGGATCAGTGCGGACCGCGTCTGCCAGTACACGAGCGTCCCTACGGTCATCTTTGGCGCCCGCAGGCGAAAAACGATCCCGGAAGCGATCCAGCTGCTTGGGATTGATGGAAAAGACCTGAAACCCGCGCTCGAGCAGGCTGTCTACGACCGGGCCGTGAGGCGTCTCGATGGCGGTCGCAACGTGCCCGGCCTCGCAGGGTGCGCAGCCGAGCATCCAGTCGAGCATTTGGCCGATCCCCTCACCGGAGTGCGGGAAGGCCTTCTCGCCGAGGACCGTGCCGTCAGAGGCGAGAACGCAGGCCTGATGGGACTGGGAGCCCCAGTCAATGCCAGCAAAGATGGTCGGTTGAGAATGCGTGGATATGGTGGTTACCTCCTTTGTGAATGATGAGTGATGTATGACTGCGAGTCGCCGTGACGTTCCATCAGTCCCTGTATCGGTGCTCCAAGGCACGGACTCCCTACGGGGGGTATGTCACAGCACTCACCCGGGGCACAGATCCCGCCTAGGCGCTCGAAGCCGCAGGGGGTAATTGGTTGCTCCCGGGGAGTTGACTCGTGCTGACGCGACGCAAACGGAGCACAACGTTTCGTCGAAAGCAAGAAAAACGAGCTGGCTAAGTTTGGGATCATAGACTGTTAATCATGACTTCCGCCTTCTCCACCCCATAGATCACTCTACCGACTTACTCCGTTAAGCATCACGAACAAGATACAGGGGTAGTGCCTCGTCGGCCGGGATGTACCGATAAGCAAAGGTCTAAACGGGCACCGAGTTGGAAACGACGGAAACAGCCAAGACAGGCGCTAAGTCGGGACATTGTCGCGAGACAACCGGAGGGCAGGGTGTCCACCGCGAGGTGGAATCTGAAGGGCTTGAGGAGCAGTACCGGGCCGTAGTCAAGGGGGCGACCCCACGGACGAATCGGTCGGCCAAAGACGGGGCAAGGTCGAGCCGGCAGTATGACGGCGAAGGCGTTCTTATCCACCCGTCGAACCAAGGTGTGTGCGAACGGCACGGTACGGAAGATCTGGCTGTGACCCCAGGAGGGCTCGTCACGTTCCCGGGTGGCACCGGGATAACAGCCCCTATAACCCGTAAGGGGAAGTGGGAACGGATGCGTGGCGAGTCGTCGGACGACTGCATAGTACCACAAGCCCGTCGAAAGTCGGGTGACCGCGCAAGCGGCGGCCGGGTGGGTCGGGGAAGGCAGTCGGCAAAGGTGGTTTGGAATGGAGAGATTGCGTTCAGCGAGTAAAGTCGATGAGGTGGAACAGTTCCTTTAGTGAAAGACCCGTACATCATCGGCCGAGGAGACTGTCGCATTGGGCACAATCCAACAGGGGAGAGGAAGGTCTACACCACAGTGGAGTACGGCCATGTACGATTGATTCCACTGAAACCTTCCTTGAACCCTCGACGAGACACCTTTGTGAAAGCGGCCTACGGGTGCGTCAGGCTAACTGACGCAGTACAGCGGGTGAAAGTCCCGTGTCATGAAAGTTTAACCAACTGCATGTCTCCGCGAGCCGTGCGTTGTCCCTCGTGAGGGTGACAGCGAAGCGTCGGTAGCGGCACGTGTGGCCAGGGCTAATGAGCACCGAAAAAGCTATTGTCCGGGATGCCGAGACTTTCCGTATGGTCGAAGGCAACATCTGCTCCACCGCTATGGTGAGGAGGAGCGGAGTCCCGCGGTGTCCGAGAACCCAGGGACGCACGTACGTACTGTGTCGGGACCTGAGAGGTCTCCTTGCTGCCCAGCGCTTCGGGCGGGGCCGCCAAAGTCAAGGCGAAAGCCGAGCGGAGGATGCACGGCAGGGAGAAGTCAGATGCGATGATAAGAGCTATGAAGCCGGCGAACAAAGCGTGGGTGCCCACGTGGCGGAGCTAGTGGAGCAAAGCGTCGCACCCAAGGGGAAACCGCGAAGCCCTGCACGTACCGGACGCTGAGCCGGATTTTGCGTGCCCCATGGGGTGGATCGGTTACGGCTGCGGGTCGGCTTGCCGACTTGCTAACGTCATGCGCGACAGCGCGACCCAAGGGAGGAGCCGGATGCGTTAGCGCGCACGTCCGGATCTGTCCGGGGCCCCTGGGGAAACCCGGGGGCTACCGGTGTGCCAGGCATGGTCAACAGCTTGGAGGTGAAAGTCCTCTATCCAGCCAGATGACGGCGAAGGATTAGCGAAGCGCAAGGGCGTCGCCGCGAGGCGGGGTCTGAAGGAAGCGTGTAGCAAACCCGCGACCTGATGAACAAGAACCGAATACGAGGCCTACCCGATCGGACGAGCGAGCCGGTTATCGCAAAGTCCGCGTCATCTATGCGTCGGGGTGGTACATTCGGCAGGTGTGCGGGGAAGGCGGTTGGTCTTACCCTGGGAGATCTGCGTTGTGTCCGGCCAAGCCGGACTGAACGTGTCGCAAGGCATGTGATCGCAACGCAGAAGTCAGCAGAGGGCAAAGTAGTCGGCACAGCTGACGAAGGCCCGAACAATGGACAGGGGTAGTAGGACGGGAAGCTCATGCGACCAATGCGGCAGAATATCCAGCTAACGCTGCCTTTCACGTGGGACAGCCCCGGTGAATCCGGTGGAGCCCATGAGGAAGGGACCGAAGTTCGCGCGGCGCAACCCGAACCCGAACTCCCGGCACGCTCGGCCTGGTGGCCTTGGCACCCAAGCCGGTTCGCTCAAGTCCATTGAACCGCCGTGTACGGACCCGTACGCACGGTGGTGTGGGAGGGTGGGGGCCGTGAGGCCCCTCCCTATCCCGATGGATGAAAACCGTACGAGCCGTTTGAGCGGCGGACGGAGGTTAGCCCTTCGGGGCGCCTCCTCCGACCCGACAGTCGGCATAGCCGATGAAGGCCCGAACAATGGACAGGGGTAGTAGGACGGGAAGCTCATGCGACCAATGCGGCAGAATATCCAGCTAACGCTGCCTTTCACGTGGGACAGCCCCGGTGAATCCGGTGGAGCCCATGAGGAAGGGACCGAAGTTCGCGCGGCGCAACCCGAAACCGAACTCCCGGCACGTGTGCGGGGACCGTCGATGGAGGCGGTCGTGGAACCCCGCAACCTGAAGAGTGCGCTGGCGCAGGTACAGCGCAACAAAGGGGCCCCTGGCGTAGACGGGATGACCGTCGCCGAACTGGGATCCTACCTGCAGACCCACTGGAACGAGATCATTTCTCAGCTTCTTGAAGGCCGGTACACGCCGCAGGCGGTGCGACGGGTGGAGATTCCCAAGCCATCGGGTGGCGTTCGCGTCCTGGGTGTGCCGACGGTTCTTGACCGGTTCGTGCAGCAGGCGTTGCTACAGGTATTGCAGGAGGACTGGGACGAGACGTTCTCGGAGGCGAGCTACGGGTTTCGGCCCGGACGCTCCGCCCACCAGGCGGTAGCGCAGGCGCAGGAGTATGTCGCGCAGGGCTACCGTATCGTCGTGGACATGGACTTGGAGAAGTTCTTCGATAACGTGAATCACGACAAGCTGATGGGACTGGTGGCCAAGCGGGTGACGGACCGGCGCATACGCAAGTTGATCCGCGCGTTTTTGACGGTGGGGATGCTGGCGAGCGGGCTGGTCAGTCAGCGGGTCAAGGGAACGCCGCAGGGCGGGCCGCTATCGCCGCTGTTGTCTAACGTGATGCTGGATGTGTTGGACAAGGAATTGGAGAGACGGGGACACCGCTTTGTCCGTTATGCCGACGACTGTAACATTTATGTACGGTCGCAGCGTGCGGGGGAGCGTGTGATGGAGAGCGTGACCCGATTTCTTGCACGGCGCCTAAAGCTGAAGGTTAACACGACCAAGAGTGCGGTAGGGGACATAGCCGTCCGTTCGTTTCTGGGCTTCACCTTCACGCGTGGGCCGGTGCCCCGTCGGTGCATCGCGCCGAAGGCCCGGCAGCGCCTGAAGCAGCGGGTCCGGGAATTGACGCGCCGTACGCGTGGCGTGCGTTTCCGTCAGGTCATCGCAGAGCTGTCCCGCTACCTTCGTGGCTGGCGGGGCTACTTCGGCTACTGCGAAACGCCTTCCGTCCTGCGCAGGCTGGACGGCTGGATCCGTCGTCGGTTGCGGGCCTATCTGTGGCACCAGTGGAAGACTCCACGGCGCCGCTATCGGGCGCTACGCCGGTTGGGTGTGCGGCATCCATGGGCGGCGACGCTTACCGGCAGCGGACACGGTCCCTGGCGGCTCAGCCTTACCCCCGCCCTATGCTATGCACTCCCCAATGCGCTCTTCGCTGAACTCGACCTGGTGTCCTTGGCATCCAAGCCGGTTCGCTCAAGTCCATTGAACCGCCGTGTACGGACCCGTACGCACGGTGGTGTGGGAGGGTGGGGGCCGTGAGGCCCCTCCCTATCCCGATGGATGGGCGAACCGTGCCAGAGTTGGACTCGGAGGTCTTCTTCACGGAGTTGGAGCTTCGTTTTTTGACGAGCTATGCCAGTCGTGTGAAGCTGCCTCGGCCCGGCACGCTGCAAGAGGCCATCCTGCTGCTGGCGGTATTCGGGGGGTACCAGAACCGCACTCGCGACGGGCCGCCCGGTCACCAGATCATGTGGCGCGGGCTGGAGCGATTGGCGCTGGCCACGCTGGGATACGAGCTGGGATACGAGGTCCGTGACGCTGAGTAAGGGCGGCACTGCGCTGCGATAACCCGTGGACTGTGATCCTGTCACAAGGCAGGATCCCTATACCCTGCCGGGGCTGTATGTCCACGGTAAGCAAGGCCTCCGCCCGCAAAGCAGGCGTAGACCGCGTTGAGCTGAACGAAGCGTCCCTGCACGACCAAGCCTTGAGTCCACAGCCAAGACCCCTGTGCCACATGGACACACCCCGTGTCGCTCGGCAACGACTGGACATGCTTCTGATACCCTCAAATACGTAAGTCTGCCAGGTAACTTGGGTAAACGGCAGGCCTAGGTCAGTTCTGCCCATGAGGCCACAGCGGCCGCCTGCGTGACTTTGGACGTGCCCGGGAGCGAGGTGGGCAGAATAGGGTTTCCCAATCACCTCCGTCTGGAGTTGATTTGAGGGTGCGCCAGGCTAACTGGCAGGATATAGCGGGTGAAAGTCCCGTGTTATGAAGCTTAAACCAGGTACATATCTCCGCGAGCCGTGCGTGGTCATCCGTGAGGGTGGGCGCGAAGCGTCGGTAGCGGTACGTGTGGCCAGGGACATTGAGCACCGAAAGAGACATTATCTGGGTCGCCGAGGTTTTCCTCTATGCCGAAGGCAACATGTTCGTCCTCGCTATGGTGAGAGGGCGGACAGGCCCACGGTGTCCGAGACCCCATGGACGCACGCAAGTATCCTGTCGGGACCTGGGAGGTCTCTCCACTACCTACCCCTTCGGGGAAGGTCGCCAAAGCGTAGGCTAAATGCTGATCGGAGGACGTACGGTGGAGAGAAGTCAGATGCGACGATACAAGCTATGAAGCCGGCGAACAAAGCGGGGGTGCCCTCGTGGCGGAGTCAGTGGAGCGAAGCGTCGCACCCAAGGGGAAATCGTGAAGTTTCACACGTACCGGACACAGCGTCGGATACTGCGTGTCACAGGGGACGGATCGGTTACGGCTGCGGGTCGGTTTGCCGACCTGCTAACGTCATGCGCGACGGCGCGACCCAAGGGAGGAGCCGGATGCGTTAACGCGCACGTCCGGATCTGTGCGGGGCCCCCGGGAAATCCGGGGGCTACCGCGATGAGTGCGGATTCCTGGAAAAGGGCCACAAGGCGCCAGTGATGGCCGCCTGTCCTATGCGGTCAGGCAAACCCCTTCGGGTGCAGTCTTGTTGGATTGATAAATAGCCGTGCCAGGAAAGGGTCACCAGACTAGCGCCAGGCGGCGCCTATTTGCGTACCTGCGCGATCCGCGGCGATGCTGAAACGCGTGAGTCGCGAGGGCTCTGGCAACGATTCCCGTGGCGCGATCAGTCCCACCGTACTAGGCAGTGCCATCCCAGCCAATGCGGGGTAGACGGGCCGTGCTCCACGACCGCGCCATCCAGGCCTATTCCATCCCATAGCTGTACGTGGCGACTACGACTCGTTGTCGAAAGTCAACCTCGCACGCTTCCACAGGTACACGCAGAAGGCCCCGGCAAAACTACTGGAGTAAAGCGCAAAACCCACATGAGACAACCAGTGGGAGTTCCATGACCCAGACAATGTCAGGACGAGGGCGAAGATGAAGGGAAATAAGAGATATCTTAGTGCCACATTCCACGGCGGGACTGTTTCCGGTGGATCGAGAAAGCTATGCTGCTTAGTGGCAACCTCGTCGCTGGAGCGAGGGCGCCTCGCGCGCTTTTTCCAGAGGCGGTGGATTCCCCAAACAGCAAGGCCGGATAACAGACACCACAGTACCAACAGGCTGACTTGAATCCACCAAACTTCCCCTGCACGGCCACTCCTCCACAGCAAATAGGCGGAGCCGGCGAGGAAGGCAGCGCTGGGCCCGAACACAATTAGCGCAGCCATCTTGGTGGATGGAACCACGAAGACTTTAAGGAAGGGCACCACCTCCGGTGGGGCGAGCCAGGATTTTCGATTCTTCATGACGACCTCCCGGATTTGAAGAACACTATTCCCTCCCACGGGCCGAAGGCGGCGCCTCCTTTATGCAGACCGGAAGGAGCGTTTTGTGAAAAAACCTACGCTCCTAGCGGCTTAATGTTCATTCACTTTCCTCCGACTCGGCCGTACAGGCCGCAGCCAGGCGATCTGACGCGGGGTAGCGCGCGGCAGGTTGTCACGTAGAGGCGCACACTGGTGCTTGACGGCCTCTACGCCCGCAGAGTAGGTGGGAACTAGGGCTGCAAAGGCCTGGCATGGCTACAGGGCGCGAATGCACTGCCGGCGTTGCGTGCCCCTTAAATTCTGGGTGCCGTGAGGCGCCCGGAGAATTGAGGTTGGTAGCCTCGGCGGCGCTGAGGAAGGTTGAGTAGCGCGGTTGCCTAACATTGCCATTGTGATGTTGCCGATCAGAATTGCAACCATGTTGGAGAGCGCGTGAGTTGTGCGAGCCCAAGCAGCTGGAAAAGAATGCGTCCAAAATGGATTGTACGGAGGGGCGCATTGCACCAAAACCCCGTTTGTGTCCAGTTCTTTCGACGTCAATGGCGGCGTACATGTTGAAGTAGGGCTTACGGCGAATAAACGGGACCGCGCGATCACGCTTCTCGGTTCAGAAACAGCACCCCCAGAGGTACCCCGACCCGAAGCGTGAGGTGAAGTTGTCACTAGTCCAACTGCTTCATACTCATGTGACCACTACGACAGCTTAGATCAGAGTTTCCTTTATTTTGCTGTACCGTCCCATTAGTTAGGCCTAAAGACTAATCGTTCTCTGCTATGACACGACCAGAAATCATTGTAATGTGCTTGAGCCTTGCCACGGTCGCATACGGACAGCAGCCGCTGGCTTTGGAGCAGTACCTCGACATGGAGTCCATATCAAGCCCACGCCTTTCGCCTGGAGGTAGCGAGGTTGTCTATACACGCGGCTGGATCGACAAGATGAACGACACCAGGGCGTCGGCGCTCTGGATCATGAATGCAGACGGTTCGCAAAACCGGTTTCTGGTAGAAGGCTCCAGCCCGCGGTGGTCGCCCAGTGGGGACCGCATCGCATTTGTGGCCAAAGGAGAGCCATCGGGGTCGCAGCTCATTGTGCTTTACCGTGGAGTGGCTGAGCCCGCGACGCAGATCACTCGACTGGAAAATGGGCCGTCCGGCCTATCTTGGAGTCCCGACGGCAAGTGGATTGCGTTTACTGCTCTGGTTGACGGCGACAGCGGATGGGATATCAGCCCTCCAGGCAAGCCCGAAGGCGCCAAGTGGACCCAGTCACCCCGTGTAGTGGAGGAGCTGGTTTACCGGCGAGACCGCGTAGGATTCTATGAAGCGGGCTACACGCACATCTTTGTGGTACCCGCCACCGGAGGCACTCCCCGCCAAGTTACCAGCGGCAGCTGGCACCACGGGCGTGGTGGACTGTCCTGGACGCCGGATGGCGCGGAAATCCTTTTTTCAAGCCTGCGCGTGCTGGATGCGGAATATGCCTGGCGCGAGTCAGAGATTTACGCAGTAAAAGTAGCCTCGCGCGCGGTGCGGCAGCTTTCTGCACGCCGCGGACCGGACGCCGGACCGGTCGCTTCACCCAACGGCAAGTATGTGGCCTATACCGGCTACGACTTCACCGATGACACCTACATAGCCTCTACGCTGTATGTCATGGACATCGATGGACAGAATTCGCGAGCGTTGACACAGGCGCTGGACCGCACGCCCCGGAGCCTGATGTGGGCCGAAGACGATGCCGGCGTGTACTTCGGTGCCAACGACCACGGGACGCGTAACCTTTACTTCGTGTCCATGCAAGGCGCGGTTAGTTCAGTGACACAAGGCAATCACATGCTGACCGTGTCGGACATCAATGGTGGTCGGGCGGTAGGAGTACTTAGCAGTCCGCGCCGCTCCAATGAACTTGTTGGACTTGACATGGATGCCAGTGCGCTGACGACGCTCGTAAGCGTTAACGACGATGTTCTGGACTACGTCGCACTCGGCGAAGTGGAAGAAATCACCTACACATCGACGGATGCCCTTGAAATCCAAGGATGGATCGTCAAGCCACCGGACTTCGACCCATCTAAGAAGTATCCGCTAATCCTGGCCATCCATGGCGGCCCCCACGGCATGTACCATGTGGGGTTCAATTTTGGCTGGCAGTTCCACGCGGCCAAGGGCTATGTGGTGCTGTATACCAATCCCCGTGGGTCTTCCGGCTATGGCAGCGCCTTTGGCAATGAAATCAAACGCGCGTATCCCGGCAAAGACTATGACGACCTCATGGCAGCGGTTGACGAGGTGATCAGCCGTGGCTTTGTTGATGAAGAAAACATGTTCGTCTACGGCTGCAGCGGGGGCGGCGTGCTGACCTCCTGGGTCGTGGGGCAGACGAACCGGTTTGCGGCAGCAAGCGCCAATTGTCCGGTCACCAACTGGCTATCGTTTGTTGGGACGACAGACGGCGCGACCTGGTACTACAACTTTGACAACCTGCCGTGGGAAGACCCGAGCGAGCACCTGAGGCGGTCTCCACTGATGTATGTCGGCAACGTGTCGACTCCCACGATGCTGATGACGGGTGTTAACGACTTGCGTACACCGATTTCGCAGACGGAGGAGTACTATCAGGCGCTCAAGCTGCGCAGAGTTCCTACCGCCATGGTACGCTTCAACGACGAGTACCACGGCACGACGTCAAAGCCGTCAAATTTCCTGCGGACACAGCTCTATCTGCAACACTGGTTTCAGAAACACGCCCGCACGCCGCGGCCGGACGTGTAGGCCGCAGAACATGGTCAGCTGTGCACACTACGAGCCGCTACTGTTCCATCTATTTTCCGAGCTGGCACGGGCTGTTGTGGCCTCTGCCAGCACCGCTGCCATAAGTGCCCGCATGGCCGGACTGGTACGCTGCACTCCCTACGAACCCCCGCCAGATGATAACTAACCCCTATGCGGTATTTCTGGTGCTTGCGGCTGTAGTTCTTGCCGCAATCTATCTGGAGAAACACTACAAGGTTTTTCGTGCTCTAAGTGCGGCGCTGGTGGGCATTCCGCTGGCTATGGTTTTGTCCAATATCGGATTCATCCCGGATGATTCCAAAGCCTACGATTACCTTATTGACCCCGGAGTGAGCCTGGGCATAGTGCTCATCCTGCTGAGCGTTGACGTCAAGACGGTGCTGCAGGCGGGCCCAAAAATGCTGGCCGCATTCGGTCTGGGATCGCTGGGTACAGCGGTTGGTGCCTTTGCAAGTGGACTAGTCCTGGCGCCCTTGGTCGGCCCGGAAACGTGGAAGCTCTCCGGCCAATTCACCGGTACTTACACCGGGGGTGGCGTGAATTTCGCTGCCCTCGGCCAGGCCTTCGACACCAGCAGCGAGCTGTTCTCGGCGGCCATAGCTGCGGATGTGCTGCTGACCGCCCTATGGATGATGCTGTGCCTGACGCTGCCGCTGCTGCTGGCTTCCCGCAAAAAGGCTGAGGCGGCCAGCGAGATGCCAATGCAGAAAGGATCGCTGCAGGAAGCACTCTACAGTAGCCGGCGGCCTATGGCACTGCAGGACGCGGGGGCGTTAGTGCTGGTCGCCGTCGGATGCGTGTGGGGCGCGGGGCGCCTAGGTGTGCTCATGCCGCAGCTACCAGAGGTATTGTGGCTCACCACGCTGGCACTCCTGATTGCACAGGTCCCGCAGGTTAAGCGCCTCTCAGGTGCAGCGATGTGGGGCTACTACCTGCTGCTGATGTTTCTGTCTACCAATGGGGCGCAGAGCGTCATAGCCAACATCCTGGAAGTTGGCCCAGCGGTGCTGTATTTCGCTATTGGGACAGTGGTCCTGCACGGTGCTGCTATTTTTGGGCTGGGCACACTCTTTAAAATAGACTTGCCTACACTCGTGGTAGCTTCCCAAGCCAATGTCGGCGGCCCGTCGTCCGCCATGGCACTCGCTACGGCGCGCGGATACACCGAACGACTGTTGCCCGGCGTGGCCGTAGGCCTCTTGGGATACGCGGTAGGAAACTATACCGGCTTCGGCATTGCTGCGCTCGCACGCAGCGTGCTGGGAGTGTAATAAATCTGTGAGGGCCACCAAGCAAGCAAGCACAAAGCGCAAAGAGCTACGTTAGAATCCGGCGCGCGAAAGATATCCGAATTCCTAAGGGATCTCGTCGTAGCGGCCAGTTTACGTGCGAATAAAGCGCAAGGCAAAACGAAGAGGTGACTTGCCAGAATACTACAGATTCGTGAGCAAGCAGGTATGGGGACAGCCGGAACTGCTCAAAGAGCTTAGTCTGGAAGGCTATGACTGACACGCCCAAACGAAGAGGTCGCGTCCGCTGCCAGAGTCTGTACAAGGCATGCTGCTCGAGTCTGGCGCTGAAACAGGGCCCTTTGTTAAACGCACTAACTGCATCTTGAAAGAGAAAAATCGGAGGAAGCTGCTAAGCCGGTCTACGTGGCGCGAAGCCCGGCGCCTAATGTGGACACATCGAAAGCAGCTGGGATTGGGCCTTGTGCTCATGATCATCAATCGCCTGAGCGGCTTCGTGCTTCCGGGCAGCTCAAAGTGGCTCATTGATGATGTGATCACCAATGGCCGCATGGAGTTATTGGTGCCGTTGGCCTTGGCGGCCGGTCTGGCCACCATCGTGCAGGCCACAAGCTCATTCGCGCTGTCTCAAGTTATCAGCATTTCGGCGCAGCACCTCATTATGGAGATGCGTAGGAGGGTCCACGATCACGTCCTGCGACTCCCCATCCGATACTTTGATAACACCAAAGCGGGGGAACTGATTTCGCGCATCATGTCGGATGCCGAGGGTGTGCGTAACCTGGTGGGAACCGGCATCGTGATGCTGGTCGGCGGTGCCTTTACGGCCGTG
Source organism: Rhodothermales bacterium (assembly GCA_965218495.1). Taxonomy (GTDB): domain Bacteria; phylum Bacteroidota; class Rhodothermia; order Rhodothermales; family Bin80. The sequence goes on along the minus strand of OZ244626.1, from coordinate 4,151,267 downwards.
TTGGCATTGGGCGTTCTGCTCTACCTGAACTGGCAAATGACCTTGGTAGCGCTTGTACTACTAGGCGGCTTCGGGATCTACATGGGACGCTCGTTCAAGCTGTTGCGGCCAATCTTCAGGAAACGCCAAAAGATCAATGCAGACCTTACAGGCCGCCTGGGAGAGACGCTGGGTGGTATCCGGCTAGTCAAAGCGTATGTGGCAGAAGGCCGGGAACAAGAAAAGTTCAGCGCCGGCGTTGAGCGCCTCTTCGGCAAGATTGCGGCCAGCATTACGGGCGTAAACAAAGCTACGGCAGGTGGCACGTTTGTCGTCGGGCTCGTGGGTGCGCTAATAATCTGGCTAGGCGGCGAAGCCGTAGCAAGCGGATCCATGACGCTTGGTGACCTGATCATGTACGTGTTCTTTATCGGCGTCCTCGCCGCGCCCATTGTGCAGATCGCCAACGTGGGCACACAGGTTGCGGATGCATTTGCAGGGCTTGATCGCATCCGAGAGCTGCTCGCCACGCCAACCGAGGACGAAGACGAAGTCGGCCGGAAGCCGCTAGGGCCAGTGCGCGGGAAGATCATCTTTGAAGAGGTACACTTCAGCTACGAAGAGGGCGTGCCCGTCTTGCAGGGCGTCTCGCTGGAGGCTAAGCCGGGAACGACTACGGCTCTGGTAGGGTCCAGCGGGTCCGGCAAGAGCACGCTAGTGAGTCTAGCGATGGCATTTGACCGGCCAGATTCTGGGCGTGTTCTGGTCGATGGACAAGACCTTGCTACACTTAAGCTCAAGGACTACCGTGCAAACCTGGGCATCGTGATGCAGGAGAATTTTCTGTTTGACGGTACCGTGGAGGATAACATTCGGTTTGCAAAACCCGATGCTTCGCGAGAAGACGCGGTGCGTGCAAGCAAGGTTGCCAACGCGGACGTTTTTATCCACAGTTTTCCGCAAGGCTACGACACGGTCGTAGGCGAGCGCGGCATAAAGCTCTCCGGTGGCCAGCGGCAGCGGATCGCAATAGCCCGCGCAATCATGGCCAACCCACGGATCCTGATCCTGGACGAAGCAACCTCCAGCCTGGATTCCGAAAGCGAAGCACTAATTCAGGAAGGGTTAAAGAATCTGCGCAAGGGGCGCACAGCTTTTGTAATTGCGCACCGCCTCTCGACCATCCGGAGTGCGGATCAGATCCTGGTACTGGAAAAAGGCCGAATTGTGGAACGGGGAACGCACGAAAAGCTTCTGGCACTAAACGGGCGCTACCGGGAGCTGTACGACCAGCAGTATCACTTTGAGCAGAATCTCTTTGTTAATCCTGGCGAGGAGATCGACCCTCGGGCACCAGCCGTGCCCAAGGCCTCACCGCGGCGACGCGTGACGGTGCCGTGGCGGGCGTAATTGTGCCCAGTGCCAGAGGATTTTACCTGTAGAGTCCATTCAAAAGCGCTGGACTTAGGCAGGTGGGGCAGTGTGGGCCGTATCAATATCAGTCAGGCCAGGGACCCGCGGTTCACGCGCGCAGCTCTATATACCATGCCGCTTCCAGTCGCTGTGCCACTATTGAATCGTCCGCCAAGCGACGGCTCTCAATAATGTCCTTCTGTTCTCTGATGAGTCGTCGCTGTGCACCGCAAACCTGTCAGCTTCCAACCCAAACGGGAGGGCGCGTGGCGCAACGCTCGCGACTGGCCAGCGCAGGAACGCAGGGTTTACTCCTTTACTTTGTACACGACTACGACGGGCCCGCTACCACTTTCGTTCAGCACGCCTACCAATTTGCCACCGCGAATCGTTTCCAGTCGCAATCCGACCGGCAATTCAATGGCATCCACATCGCTGGCGTCTGAACCACGGACTAGCCACTCGGCCGTGGTGGCGCCAAAAGCGGTACTAGCCCGCATCCAGATCCGGTCCTTGCCATCTACCAAAAACTCCTGAAACACCGGCCATGTCCGAGGCATGCCGGCCTGACGCAGTGCTTCACGTTCTTCTTGGCTCAGGCGCCCAAGCACAAGATCCAAGTCTTCCCGAGCTATGGGCAGCGGCTCATAGTTGCGGCTGATCGTCTCGTGCCACTCACCACTTAGGGATCGTACAACAATGTTGATGGCGTCTGGCCACCCTGCATACAGCCGCCCAGAAGGGCCCATGGTGTGTGCTGGGCAGCGCCCAGATCAGGTGGGTTCAAATCCCACTGGCGCCCGGATAGGGGGTGCCATATCCAAAGACGGGGGTAATGCCTCGTCGGCCGGGATGTACCGATAAGCAAAGGTCTAAACGGGCACCGAGTTGGAAACGACGGAAACAGCCAAGACAGGCGCTAAGTCGGGACATTGTCGCGAGACAACCGGAGGGCAGGGTGTCCACCGCGAGGTGGAATCTGAAGGGCTTGCGGAGCAGTACCGGGCCGTAGTCAAGGGGGCGACCCCACGGACGAATCGGTCGGCCAAAGACGGGGCAAGGTCGAGCCGGCACTATGGCGGCGAAGGCGTTCTTATCCACCCGTCGTACCAAGGTGTGTGCGAACGGCACGGTACGGAAGATCTGGTTGTGACCCCAGGAGGGTTCGTCACGTTCCCGGGTGGCACCGGGATAACAGCCCCTATAACCCGAAAGGGGAAGTGGGAACGGATGCGTGGCGAGTCGTCGGACGACTGCATAGTACCACAAGCCCGTCGAAAGTCGGGTGACCGCGCAAGCGGCGACCGGGTGGGTCGGGGAAGGCAGTCGGCAAAGGTGGTTTGGAGCGAGGTAATGGTAAGCAGCGAGTAAAGTCGATGAGGTGGAACAGTTCCTTTAGTGAAAGACCCGTACATCATCGGCCCAGGAGACTGTCACATTGGCTCAATCCAACAGGTGAGCGGAAGGTCCACTCGTTAGTGGACAAGGTGTACAAGCGGAAGAATCTGGAGTTGGCCTGGAAGAAGGTGAAGCAAGGACGGGGGGCGGGCGGTGTGGACGGAGAGACCCTGGAGACGTTCGAGGCATCGCTTGAAGCGAACCTGGAGCGTATGCATCAGGAGCTCAAAGACGGCACCTACACGCCCCAGCCGGTCCGCGCGCACCGTATTCCCAAGGCGGGCCAGCCGGGGGCGTACCGCACCCTGGGAATCCCGACGATTTACGATCGGGTAGTCCAGCAAGCGATACTGAACCGGTTGGAACCGATCTTCGAGCCGGTATTCGATGCAGCCAGCTTCGGGTACCGGAAAGGGAGATCCACACGGGATGCACTTCGCAAGGTGTGGAGAGAGCTAAACGCGGGCAGCAGGTGGGTGGTGGATGCGGATCTGAAAGACTTTTTCGGATCGGTCGACCATGACAAGCTGATTGCACTAGTTCAGCAGCGTGTATCGGATGGTCGCATCTTGGGCCTGCTCAAGCAGATGCTCAAGGCCGGGTGTGTAGTAGAAGGCAAGCGCGTAGCGACGACGCACGGCACCCCGCAAGGCGGGGTGATCTCTCCCTTGTTGAGTAACATTCTGTTGACTCCGTTTGATCGGGAGATGCGGCATCGCGGGTACCAGTTGACCCGTTACGCGGATGACTGGGTCGTCACGTGTAGCTCGGCCAGCGCAGCCCGTGCGGCCTTAGCGGTCGCTGAGAAGCTGTTGAAGACGTTGGGCGTAACCCTGAACCTCAATAAGACCCGAATCGTCCATATCAAGTATGGCTTCGAGTATTTGGGGTACAAGATCAAGCGTGGGAGCCGGCCCTTGCGGCTGTCTGCCGCACAGATCAAAAGTGGAGTACGTAATGGCGATCTCTACGCCATTCCGAGGGAGAAGTCCGTTAAGCGTTTCCAGGACCAGATCCGACGGCGCACGCGCCGAGCGGCTCCGGTATCCACACAGCAGCTGATTGCGCAGATCAATCCGGTCATTCGCGGATGGGGCCAATACTATTGCAGGGCTCACGTGCGCAGACTCTTCAACCGACTCGATCGCTGGATCGAGCGACGCATATGGTCGCACCGACACAAACGCTGGCGTAACGCGGGCTGGAAACAGCTTCCGACACGCAAGCTGTGCGCGGAGTACGGTCTTGTACGCTTGACTTCATTGATTCCTTCCTTGAACCCTCGACGAGACACCTTTGTGAAAGCGGCCTACGGGTGCGTCAGGCTAACTGACGCAGTACAGCGGGTGAAAGTCCCGTGTCATGAAAGTTTAACCAACTGCATGTCTCCGCGAGCCGTGCGTTGTCCCTCGTGAGGGTGACAGCGAAGCGTCGGTAGCGGCACGTGTGGCCAGGGCTAATGAGCACCGAAAAAGCTATTGTCCGGGATGCCGAGACTTTCCGTATGGTCGAAGGCAACATCTGCTCCACCGCTATGGTGAGGAGGAGCGGAGTCCCGCGGTGTCCGAGAACCCAGGGACGCACGTACGTACTGTGTCGGGACCTGAGAGGTCTCCTTGCTGCCCAGCGCTTCGGGCGGGGCCGCCAAAGTCAAGGCGAAAGCCGAGCGGAGGATGCACGGCAGGGAGAAGTCAGATGCGATGATAAGAGCTATGAAGCCGGCGAACAAAGCGTGGGTGCCCACGTGGCGGAGCTAGTGGAGCAAAGCGTCGCACCCAAGGGGAAACCGCGAAGCCCTGCACGTACCGGACGCTGAGCCGGATTTTGCGTGCCCCATGGGGTGGATCGGTTACGGCTGCGGGTCGGCTTGCCGACTTGCTAACGTCATGCGCGACAGCGCGACCCAAGGGAGGAGCCGGATGCGTTAGCGCGCACGTCCGGATCTGTCCGGGGCCCCTGGGGAAACCCGGGGGCTACCGGTGTGCCAGGCATGGTCAACAGCTTGGAGGTGAAAGTCCTCTATCCAGCCAGATGACGGCGAAGGATTAGCGAAGCGCAAGGGCGTCGCCGCGAGGCGGGGTCTGAAGGAAGCGTGTAGCAAACCCGCGACCTGATGAACAAGAACCGAATACGAGGCCTACCCGATCGGACGAGCGAGCCGGTTATCGCAAAGTCCGCGTCATCTATGCGTCGGGGTGGTACATTCGGCAGGTGTGCGGGGAAGGCGGTTGGTCTTACCCTGGGAGATCTGCGTTGTGTCCGGCCAAGCCGGACTGAACGTGTCGCAAGGCATGTGATCGCAACGCAGAAGTCAGCAGAGGGCAAAGTAGTCGGCACAGCTGACGAAGGCCCGAACAATGGACAGGGGTAGTAGGACGGGAAGCTCATGCGACCAATGCGGCAGAATATCCAGCTAACGCTGCCTTTCACGTGGGACAGCCCCGGTGAATCCGGTGGAGCCCATGAGGAAGGGACCGAAGTTCGCGCGGCGCAACCCGAACCCGAACTCCCGGCACGCTCGGCCTGGTGGCCTTGGCACCCAAGCCGGTTCGCTCAAGTCCATTGAACCGCCGTGTACGGACCCGTACGCACGGTGGTGTGGGAGGGTGGGGGCCGTGAGGCCCCTCCCTATCCCGATGGATGTGCGTCAGGCTAACTGACGCAGTACAGCGGGTGAAAGTCCCGTGTCATGAAAGTTTAACCAACTGCATGTCTCCGCGAGCCGTGCGTTGTCCCTCGTGAGGGTGACAGCGAAGCGTCGGTAGCGGCACGTGTGGCCAGGGCTAATGAGCACCGAAAAAGCTATTGTCCGGGATGCCGAGACTTTCCGTATGGTCGAAGGCAACATCTGCTCCACCGCTATGGTGAGGAGGAGCGGAGTCCCGCGGTGTCCGAGAACCCAGGGACGCACGTACGTACTGTGTCGGGACCTGAGAGGTCTCCTTGCTGCCCAGCGCTTCGGGCGGGGCCGCCAAAGTCAAGGCGAAAGCCGAGCGGAGGATGCACGGCAGGGAGAAGTCAGATGCGATGATAAGAGCTATGAAGCCGGCGAACAAAGCGTGGGTGCCCACGTGGCGGAGCTAGTGGAGCAAAGCGTCGCACCCAAGGGGAAACCGCGAAGCCCTGCACGTACCGGACGCTGAGCCGGATTTTGCGTGCCCCATGGGGTGGATCGGTTACGGCTGCGGGTCGGCTTGCCGACTTGCTAACGTCATGCGCGACAGCGCGACCCAAGGGAGGAGCCGGATGCGTTAGCGCGCACGTCCGGATCTGTCCGGGGCCCCTGGGGAAACCCGGGGGCTACCGGGATGAAAACCGTACGGGCCGTTTGAGCGGCGGACGGAGGTTAGCCCTTCGGGGCGCCTCCTCCGACCCGACAATGCTCGGCCTTTTGCCAAAAGACAAGGCCCTGGAGCTGAACACCCTGCCTTCTTTTTGCACGTTAACAACTTCTCTGGCACGCAAGGTGACCAGTGGATCACCGACGGCAAGACCGTCCTTGTTAATCAGCATGGCGTTATCGAACCGTGATGCGTCATCCTCTCCGCACTGATCACAAAATCCGACGGGACTGCCGTACACGACCACGGCATCCTCGGTGCCTGCCCCGACAAGTCTAATCGGATACTGTTCGTTGTGTTCTTCCAGCCGAATGGTGCTGCGAAACTCGAATTTGCCGCCCTGCTGTTCTACAAACACAGACAAGCGCTTGAGCTGAAAGTCCCAGACATAGACCAGGCCATTCTGGCCAACAGCAACGTCGCTAATGCTCAAGAACTCGCCAGGTCCTTGGCCCCGCCCACCAAAGGTGGAGATCAGCTCACCGGCATCGGAGAACACCTGCACGACAGGATTATGGCGATCCACCACATAGAGTTTCCCGGCATGATCGGAGGCGATCTGGGCAATGGCGCCAAACAGCACTCCCTCTTCGTCGTCTCCAAGACGAAACAACTCCTCCAGCTCAATGGATAACGGCTGAGCCGAAACATCAAAGCGCGGCGCTTGCAGCACTGGCCAGCCATTCATCAGGAGCACACTGAAGGCCAATATAAAGCGAACGATAGGCCTTGCAGTACCCAAGCGGCCGCGAGCGCGTAGAATCGACTGAGCGGCCGGCGATCCGATCGTCCATTCCATAGGGATCGATATACGATGTTTGACGAAATGGCAGCAAATAAGTGCCTAGCGCGTATAAGGATAGGTACTAAAACGTAAATGCAATGTCGCTACTGGATCTGTTCCGACTGATTCCTGGCGAGCGAGCAATCCGCCACAGCGTGGTTTGAGATCACTCGATGGGGCAAAGGCGACAAATACTGCCCGAAGTGTGGCAGTCTAGCCACCGCCGATGTGAAGGGCAGAAAGCCCATGCCGTTTAGGTGTTCCGGTTGCCGCGCGTATTTCAGCGTCAGGACGGGCACCGTGATGCAAAACAGCAACCTATCTTTGCGTAAATGGGCCTTGTCGATCTACTTGGTAGCAAATAGCAAAAAGGGCCTATCGTCCTACAAGCTCGTAGCCTTGATAGGCGTTACGCAGAAAACCGCATGATCGCTAATGCACAAGGTACGTGAAGGGTTGATGGTGGCGCAGCCAGACTTGCTAACCGGCACCGTGGAGATTGACGAAACGTACGTGGGCGGCAAGGAGGGCAACAAGCACTGGAACAAGAGGCTGCATGCCGGGCGAGGAACAGCCGGAAAGGTAGCCGTAATCGGAGCCATCCAGCGTAGGGGCCGCGTAGTGGCACAGCCAATACCCACCACCGACAGGCGCACCATGACCCGGTCCGTTAAGGATCACGTTAAGCCGAAATCAACCGTGTGCACGGACGAACACAAGAGCTATCGCACGCTTGGGCGTACCTATGACCACCGCTATATCTGCCACCGGCGATACCAGTATGTGCATATAGAGCAGCCGGAAGTCCACACCAACACCATCGAGTCATTTTGGGCACTCCTCAAGCGAACGTACCTAAGCACACATCACCATTGGAGTCGGAAACATATACACCGATACGTGACCGAGATCACCGGCCGCTTCAACATGAGAGGGGAGAAGTCATTAGTGCAAATGCAGCGCATCTTCCTGGGCATGATCGGGCGAGTGCTCACGTATCGACAGCTTGTCGGAGCCTCCGTCTCGGAGGCTTAGCCGTATAAAAAGCAAGAAAAAGCCGCATTTCCTATGACAAGTGCAACTAGGTAGTCGCCCGCGTGTACATTGCCACGCATTTTCCTAAAATGATGCACAGCACCATGCCTTCAGTTAACATATCGGTCACCGTCATGATTGAGCCGGACGGTGATGGTTTCTACGCGTATGCTCCAGCTCTCAAGGGGCTTCACATGGACGGGAACACGAAACAGGAAGCCTTGGATAACGCGATAGTTGGCATTCATATGTATCTGGACTCCTTGGTCAGGCATGGAGAGCCGTTTCCATTAGGCCCACACCTCAGCATTGAAACGGTGCCAGATCTCCCCAAGGTGTCCGATGCAATGATGGTCGAAAATATCCAATTTCAATGGTCTATTCAAGCGATGTCTGGAGCCAACTGAAGGCGATTTCTGCAGATAGACTTATTGGTGCTATTCTCAAAGACGGGTGGGAGCAGGAAGAGCCTGGTGTAGCGGGCACTATGTCAAGGGGGGTCACATTTTTCTGGCGGTTTTGGCTTATGGAGAAGAGGCCAGGTGGCTTCGACGGTACATCAGTCTGGTGTTCGCGTGTTGGGCCGGGGTCGGCCGTAACGCATGATTTCGGATTCGTCCGGAGCTGCCATGATCTTTTGTCGCGAGTTCACCGGATAACGTATCGGCTATCGCATGGCTCTTCCATGGGTTCTCCTTCCGTACCCGGTCTCTCCTCCATAAGGCAAAGCGTGTGAGGTTTGGGGTGGCTATCGAATGGCGTGTCTTGGTACTGGTGGGATCATGCAGCTGGCGCCAATACGGGCTCAGCTGCCTTTTGCAAGGCATACCACAGAAAACCCGCCAGTTCTCGCGCCACGGCGACGTTGGCTTTGGGACGTGGTTTGCGGTGCGCCAGGGCACTAAAGCGTTTGTGCAGTCGGCGTTGGGCCTTCCACGCGATGCTGACAATCTCGGGTGAGACGCCCTGCTGGCGCTTCCGCAAAGCGGCGCTGGTTCGAGGATGTCGCGTATACTTCCAGGCCGTAGATACCAGTACCTTACGGGCACGTGCGTTTCCCGTTTTGGTGATGGCCCCCCGTATGGACTTCTCGCCGCTGGACCGTTCACCCGGTACCAGTCCCAAGTACGCCATCAGTGCACCCGGATGACCAAAGCGCCGAATGTCTCCCAGTTCACACACCAGCGTCAGCGCAGTAACGAAGTCAATACCCCGAAAGGCCATCAACACCTTTACGGCGTCACGGTAGGGCCGCTTTTCGGCCTCTGCGGCCAATCTGTCTTCCTGCGCACGGATCTCACTGCTCAGATAGTCCAACTGGTGCAGGTACGTCTCCAGTGTTGCTCGGCTCGCATCGGACAGCTCGAGCGCCTGCACCCACTGGCGGAACCTTCCAGTCCAGGGAGCACCCTGGCGATAGGCTAAGCCCAGCGATAGGAGCAAAGCCATCACGCGCTGCTTGCAGCGAACGCGATCTTCCACCAACGCCTCACGGCAACGTACCATGGCACGCGTAGCCTCCACTCCTGCATCGGGCACCGCCACCGCGGACAGCATGCCGGCAGCATACATCGTAGCCAATTTATGTGCATCACGACGGTCGGTCTTGATCCGCTCGCCCGGCCGACGAGGCATGGATGAGGGGGCAATCACGGCGCAATCCACGCCAAGAGCACGTAGGGAGCGGTAAAGCACGTAGCCACACGACGACGCTTCGTAGCAGCATTGAGGCTCGCCATGCCGCTCGCGAATGCGCTCGACGAGCTTGCGCATCTTGGCCATGTCGTTGGGCAGCTTGGCTTCCAAGCAGACTTGCCCGGTGGCATGGTCGTAGACGCAGGCCGAAATGGAGTTCTTATGGACATCAAGTCCAACGTAGATCGTGGACTCGGCAGAATTTGGCATGTTGTTGCTATGCATGGTAGCGGGTAGCATCAGGTGAAGGGATGGACCTCCAAGCTACGCTCAGGCAGGAGGCCCTGCCCGCTATAAAATCTTTTGCAAAAATAGGCTGCGAGCGCGAAACCGGGCGTAGAAAGTTAGGGCGTGGGTGAGAATAATGCGGATTAAGTGCGTCGTGAGTCGTATACTTGAACACGTGATAATCATAAATGTATACAATTGACGTGCAAATGCGATTGCGATCAGAGTTGTCCAGGTACTGGTCCACATTCCAGCTCAGATTGTTTCCATTGCTGGAGCTCACTATTGGCGAGCTCAGTGAACAGCACAGACGATTCGTTTCTGTGGTGGAATTAGTGCGCGTGGAGGAGCTGTTGTCGGGGTGCGAGTCCAAGGGTCCAGGCCGTCCGAAGGCGGACCGGGCTGCGCTGGCGCGGGCTTTTTTGGCTAAGTCCGTATTCGATATCCCGACCACGCGGGCGTTGGTGGAGCGGCTGAAGAGCGATCCGGTACTGCACCAGCTATGCGGCTGGGAGTGGTCGAACATGGTACCGAGCGAATCGTCGTTTTCGCGGGCGTTCGCGGAATTTGCCAACAGTGACCTGCCGGGGCGGCTGCACGCAGTGCTGCTGGAGTGCGCGCTGGAGGATCATCTGGCCGGGCACGTTTCGCGGGACGCGACCGCGATTTCGGCACGCGAGAAGCCGAAGCGGTCTGTGCCCAAGGCCAACGACGGCAAACAACCGAAAACCCCTACCCGCCTGCAGCGTCAACGCTCCATGGAGCTGGATGATATGCTGGAAGAACTGCCGAAGGACTGCAATGTCGGGACAAAACGCAATTCGAAGGGTCACGGGCACTGCTGGGTCGGCTTCAAGCTGCACTTGGATGTGATTGACGGGGGGATTCCGATCAGCGCTGCGCTAACATCGGCTTCGGTCCATGACAGCCAGGTGGCGATCCCGCTGGCAGTGATGACTGCCGCTCGGGTACAAAGTCTGTACGACTTGATGGACAGTGCGTACGATGCTAAGGAAATCCGAGAGCATAGCAGATCGCTGGGGCATGTGCCGATCATTGATATCAACCCGCGTGGCAATGAGGAGCTGAAGCGCGAGGCGCGGGCGCAACGCAGCATCGGACACGTTACGCCAGAGAGGAGACGCTTCAGAGAGCGCTCGACGGTGGAGCGGGTCAATGGACGACTCAAAGACGAGTTCGGCGGACGGTATGTGCGGGTACGCGGGCATAGCAAGGTCTACTGCCACCTGATGTTCGGCATCCTGGCGCTGACCGTCGACCAGTTGATGCGCCTGGTGCTCTAAGCGCACCCGTACCCTCACGTAGGGCCAGTCTCGCCATCAGCGCGGGCCGGGTCAGCTATGCCGTGTCATGCCTCCCTGCGCAGTTCGTCACCCCCATTCGAGCAAGACTTCCGCAATGCAAAGGTCGAACAAGTTGATACGTGCAGAATCACACTGGCTTGACGAAGCTCCTACTCCCAAATCAAGGACTGAAGTGAATTTTGCAAAAGGCTCGGAAGATAGAAGAGGTGCCAGAATCGGATTCATCAAGAAGGGACTAGGAACCAAAACCAGACGCGTAGTGATCCATTACCATCCCAACAAGACCTATAGTCCTAAGCTCTTGAAGAAGCTCCTTTCAGACTGCGGCTGGGACGAGAGCGACCTTAAAAGACTAAAACTGATCAAGCTCAAGGGGAGGAGCACCCATTCACAGTAGTGCCATGACACGCAAACATCAAGCGTCCAGCAAGACATCGAACGACACATCTACCTTGGTCGTCAAAGCCACGCCGGATCAGATCGCTGGAGCGTTGTTTCGGACCACAGACTTGAAGGCTGGAATCAAGAGTAGATTCACCAATCAGGTATCTAAGCCGACACGCCGAATTGAAGACGCTTCTACAGCAGCCAGCGTAGACATGTGATCATCGCGTGAAAAACCGCGAATAAAGGTGCACATCAATCTTCTTTAACGAGCCATGCCATATACAGAAAGCCGCCTCCGTTCCCGTCTCATGTGGGCTGCTGTGATATTAGTGGGGTTTCTGATGATGAGGGCCTGCAATTCTCCAAAGGATCGCAAGGAGGTGGCTACCAGTACGAATGCGCCCTCGGAGTTAGGAATCAGCGCGGATTCCGATTCACAGCAAGAGTCGTTTGACTCTAAGGCTACCGTGCCTAGGATCAAACCACAGCGCGACAAGTGCCGGCGCGATCTAAAGTGTTGGGCCGAAAGAGAGCGCATTGAAGCCAGCTATCCGTGCAAGGTGAGCGTAGAAGCTCATGCCAAGTACGATGTGAAATGGACTAACAGTTGGGCGGAACCTCGAATGAGTCGCTACTCGTGGATAGACGAAAATGCCGGAACTGTAAAGTACTTTGGAGACAAAGTGCAATTTCAGAACGGATTCGGCGCTTGGCAACGCATGATTTTTAGCTGCGATTGGAGTCCAACCACCAAGACGGCCACTACTGAAGTAGCAGAGTTGTTGTAGTGCTTGTAGACTGCTAGCCTTGCGTTGCGGGTACTCATACTCAACTCTCCCTAGCCTCAATTACCGCGGCAATTTAGCCCTGTGACAATCAGGGTCTTTTCGATAGCTGTACGCGGAGCGTCTTATTGCCGAGCCACGGGATGCGCTCGCGTAATTCGGGGTATCCCGCAGAGACCAAGTAGTGGGCTCTGGCTCGTGCGCGCAGCTGGACGAGGATCTCGTCTTCGGTGATGGTGACCTTGCCACTATGGCGCACCAGGTCGCGATAAATCGTGCGCGATTCCGCTTTTTCATAGCCTGCGCCTGCGCGTGCGCCAAGGAGTCGGTAGAGCACGCTGGCCATGACCGTCAGCTGCACATCCACATTGATCCGCATGGGTACCGCGGAGCTCAATGCATCCATGTGGAAGAAGTCGATGGCATCACTGATGACGTTTTCGATGATCATGCGCCGGGCGTAGCGGTCAACCAGCTGTGCGGGCGACCGCTTCATCCGGTTGGTGATCAGAATGGTCGGCTTGTCGTGCCCCAGACCCTTGACGATGATCTGCCGTAGGGGATAGGGGTATCCCCGCAGCTTTACGACCTCGTCGGCAATGCGCGGCGTGCGGTAAGCGCGGCCAATGTTTTTGAGGCGAATCTGCCTCCAGGCCGACTGGTCGAGTGCGTTAATGTGCTCGATCAGCGCGGCATGCCGGCGCCGTAGCGTGATGAAGTCAATGTTCAAGGCGGTGAGCTTGGCCAGATTGGCGTACACGGTGAACCGGCTGTCGAAGACCAGCTCTCCCGGAACCTGCCCGGTGCGGGCTCTCCAGTAGTCGACAAAGCGCATAATGGCGTCATTTTGCGTTTCCTTGCGAATCGTAGCGTCGGCATAGCAAAAGACGCGGGCCTCGGCATCGCGTGCCAGCATGGTGAGCACACCGCGTTGGCGGCGGCTGCGCTTGGAGACGTAGTGCTTCTGCAAGAGCGCCTGGTCGCCGTGGTAGGGAATGGTGTGGAAGTCCAGGTCGATGGACCGCCCGGGGCCAAGGGCATCGGCCAGCTTTGCTGCAGCATGGTACCACTGGTGCATCAGGGGTCCCGCAAAGGTCGGATCCACCTGGATGGAGTATTCCGTCAACGTGGTGCGCTTGGGAATGGCGTTCAGACCGGCAAAGAGGGCCAGGCCCTCATCGAGGGTTTCGGCCATGACTTGGGAAGGCCGACCGATGCCGGACAGCTTGAGTGCCAACAGGGAGCGCACCGCACAACCGGCCGGTATCATGCGTGTGCCGGGCATGCCTGCGGCGGTCAGCATCGGATCAAGCTGCATACGAGCCAGATCGAAGGCGAACAGAAAAAGGCCGGCAAAGTCGGTGTGAAAGGTGCGCGAGGCGAGGTCCAGCTTTCGCCTGTCGGCTATGGTGGTCACCGGAGATCGCTGATGCGGCGGGCGGCGGGGCAGGCGCTGGATGCCTTCTCTGGTGAAGACGTTCTGGATGTAGCCCAGGCTGGCCGACATGCCTTCCTGGCGCAAAAGCTGCTGGATCTGGTAGATGGAGGCGTTGTGCTCTTTGCGGAGGGCGACGATGCGGGCAGCTCGGCGATCAGGGGGTTTGGCTGCGGGAGGCGAAGCGGCGGGTTGGGGCCAGAAGAAGTCGGCAGCGGGCTGTTTTCTGAATCGTCGCAGGAGGTTGCGGAAGGAACCCGGAGTATAGTTGCCTCGCCTGGCGGCTTCATCTATGGAGCATCCTTCATGGAGGTAGGCTCTGATGGCTTCGTACCGCCTCATGGGCAGGCCGTCGGGTTGGGCGAAGAAGTCGGATCGGCGCATGATCGTAAGGTATGAAGTATGAAGTCATTACCAATATAGTAACAGCATACTAAAAAATCAAGATCAGGTACTTGTAAGCGGCATATTATTCCGGTTTCAGGGCGGAACTGGGGAATATTAGACACACATAGTGCTGTTACAGGGCAGCAAGACGACAATCTCGCTGAGAGTGGCAGTGTGGTAGGGTGCCAGAAATATACTGCTATATCAGTGAATATCTATTCATACGTTCACAACTACTATGCATACAAGATGGCATTAGTCCGGTAATAGAAGTCAAAATCACGCAAAAAGCCTGCGAACAGTGCACCTACTAAACGCTCCGCGGTAATTCAGGCTAGCGTGAGCCTCCGGCTCCTTAAGCCGGGCTAGATCCGTTCCCGTCAAGCATCGTATATCAATCCCATTCCACAGGAATGCTGGTATTGTCCGTCAGAGCAAGAATGAAATCAAGTTGTCTAGTGGCTCGGGCTCCGGTGCGGGTATGCGAACCACAGGCGGTTGCTGTCTCTCACCAGCGCTGACAACGAGTTGTTCCACGCATCGGCTGTATAGTCGGGGCTCCTCGTGGCCCTGACATCAAGAGCCGCAGCTCCGGTCGTTCCATGCTGCGCACCAGCAGGGGCACATCACGGGTGTAAAATACAATTCCTGCCGCCCTCTGTGGACGGCCGCTTGAGGCAAGAGGTGGCGCACTGTCGCTGTGGTAGCCAATGGTTGTATGGAGTCCTCGGCATACCTGTTCCACGCGGAAGGGCTGGCCACCTTCCTGCAGACCACGAGGACATTCGTGCTGTCCCAAGTCATCAACATCTTCGCACTTCATCCTATCAAGGTGATCCACCAGCGGGTGCGTAATCAAGCCTCTCCACCCGTTTCACTTGAAAACGCTAAGGCAGGGGTATTTATTTCGTGCATCAAGTCGGAGGCCGAAGGGTAGGGCAACCTGTTGGGGACCGGCATCGCGATGCTGATCTGCTAGATTCTCACAGCTGAATTGCTACTGGGTGGTCTGGTCTATCCGAGCTGGCAGATGATCCTGTTTGCGCTAGTGCAACGGGGTGGCACTGCTTTTGTGATCGAACATAGCCTTTCGACCATCCATTGGGCGTAGCGCATTCTTCTGCTGGCTGGAAGGAGAAGTCGCGCGGATTTTGTGCTCGCGCCACTCCCCAGCGCACTATTGCCGGGACTACCCCTGTACCTGGTATGCGACTATGACAGGCCCACTACCTTTTTCCGTCAGCACGCCGATTGCCTTGCCGCCGCGAATCGTTTCCAGTCGCAATCCGGCTGGCAAGTCAATCGCATCCACATCGGCCCCGTCTGGGCCAATGATCAGCCACTCGGTCGTGGAGGCACCCCGAGCAGTACTGGCCTGTATCCAGATGCGGTTCTCGTCATCTA
Organism: Rhodothermales bacterium; assembly: GCA_965218495.1. Classification (GTDB taxonomy): domain Bacteria; phylum Bacteroidota; class Rhodothermia; order Rhodothermales; family Bin80. The sequence goes on along the minus strand of OZ244626.1, from coordinate 4,135,671 downwards.
CAACGAAATGTTGGAATACCGGCCGTGTCCGCGGTATGCCAGCTGTATGCAAAGCACTACGCTGTTCTCGGTCCAAGTTCTCCAGCACTGCGTCCATTTCGCTCTTGGTTACGGGCAACGGTTCGTATTCGCGAGTAATGGTCTTTTGCCAGTCGCCACTTAGCGGTCGCGCAACAATATTGATGGCGTCTGACCATCCCGCGTACAGGTTCCCCGAAGGGCTCATGGTAATATGTGACCCTTTGGCAAAAGGCAAGGGCATCCAGCTAACCACCAGGCCACCTCTTTTTACAGCAAGAGTTTCGTACCCGCGTACGGTAACCAGCGGATCGCCGGTGGCATGACCGTCCTCGTTTACCAGCATGGCATCGTTGAACCGTGGCCCTTCTGTGCTCGCCTCGCATTCATCACAAAATCCAAAGCCAAGACCATATACAAACACCATGCCTTCCGTGCCCGCGCCGACAAATTCTGACGGGTACTTCCCATCGTGTTCTTCTATTTGTACGGTGCCACTGAATTCGAATGTGCCACTTGGGCGCTCCTCAAACACCGACAAGCGCGCAAGCTGCCCATCCCAGACATAGACCTTGCCATCTTGGCCAACAAACACGTTCCTAATTCTCATGAATTCGCCAGGTCCCATTCCTTTCCCGCCAAAGGCGGAAACCAATTCACCTGCATCGGAGAACACCTGCATGACAGGATTCTTAAAGTCCACCACATAGATCCTCCCGGCTGCATCGGAGGCGATCTGGGCAATGCCGCCAAACAGCACTCCCTCTTCGTCGTCTCCAAGGCGAAACAACTCCTCCAGCTCGATGGATGACGGCTGAGCCGAAGCATCAATGTCAATTGCCAGCAGCCCAAGCAGGCCTTGCGTGACCAAAACACCGAAAACAGATACGAAGCGAATGGTAGACGAAAAGCAAGCGAGGCGGCCTTGGGTGCGGGGAGCAGGCTCCATGGCCGGCGAATTGGCAATCCCGCCCGTAGGCGTCAGCGTGTTGTCCTTCATAGTAAGAAAGAAGTCAGGTTGGCGTGTGGATTTGGATCCGGCACGGGTGTCCGCGCCACCGGCGGTAGCCGCCTGTCGCTTACCCCGCATACAGTTGTTCCACGAATCAGTTGCGCAGGCGGGGCTCTTTTCTGCCCCGACATCGTGAGCCACAGTGGAGCGGTACTTGCATTCCGCGGATCTCCAGGGGCGCATCACTGGCGCAAACGATTGCTCCCGGCGCTCACATTGATTGGCCTTGTATGTTGAAGGGTAGGGAGTAACTCGGGGGTGCAGCATAGAATCGCCACCGGGTAGGGGAAATTACGCTTCGTGCTGGCGTATTTGTACGCCTATTATCGCCGCGATGCCCGCGACCGATTCCCTGTGCGCGTCGCCTCTCCAACGACTTACCGCAGGAGTCATATGGCTGTCCCGCTGAAGGGCCAAGCCTCAGATCCGGCGCTACGCGAATTGCAGAGCTGGTCTGGCCTACGCCGCAGAAAGCCGAAGCGCCTATGCAGTAAACCACAACGCACAACCCGGCAAAGTCTGTCCGCCAAGAAACGACTAGTCCGCAAGGTACTTCGGATGCCCAGGCGAAAAGCAAAGCGAAAACGCGGCCCGGACAGTATTCCGTCTCAGTTGCCCAAGCTATGTCGCACCTTGGCCATCAGGGTGAAGTGCCGGATGTTGCTCACGGTAGACTCGGTCCTGAGGCCCGGCACGGCATGGTATACGTAGCTCACTTCGTCGGTCACGTCCCCCATGGCGTTGAAGGATACTTCCAGGCTCAGCGCCATATGAGCGCTCAAACCGTAATCAATGCCCGCATACACGTGTCCCGACAAGACCGCATCGGTAAAGTCCGCAAAATGAAAGTTGTCATAAGTACCGGCAGCTGGCACACACACCGCAACAACGCAACGGTAGCGGCTAACAAAGTAAATGTCGCTGACGCGAACAAAGGACAGGCCGGCTCCCGCGCCACCGAATAGGCTGGCCGATCCGGAAATCGACAGCAATCGATAGTATGCGCTTAGCGCCATGGAGCGGGTGGTGAGCGCGCCTGCGTTGCTATGCGTACTGCCGCCATAGTCGCCGGTCGCGGTCGGCGGTGGCACCGGCGTGCCATCTAGGAAATTGATGGCCAAAAACCGATCGGCAAGATTGCTCTTGACATATGTCATACCAAGCTCAAAACGGAGCCGGTTCCATCGGCGTCCAAGTGCTACCGAGAAGGACGGGCCTACGTCCGAAGGCAAGTCGTAGAACCAGCGGTATCCTTCGTGCTTTATGCACTCACTCTGGACCGGATAGCAAAGCGTGTCCAGATTCCAGCCCACATGGCGGGGGGTGCCCGATGAGCCGGCACCTGCACCGGCTTGCACATACCATCTCGACCCGTCGACCTGTGCGCTGGCCGACGGGACAAGCGTCATCATCAGCACGGTCGGAATGAGCGTGCACCGCAGGGGCGACGGCATGGACATTTTAGCTGGCAAAGAGGCTGGTAGCGAATAGGTAACATCCAAGATACGCCGTACATTTCAGCCTGCACAACCGGACGGGACCGCTTGCCATATGCGAATTCATGCCTTGATTCTTTTTTGTGTACTCTCTGTGAGCTGTAGCGGGAGCACGGAAGGCCCACCGAACATCATTGTCATATTCGCGGACGACCTTGGCTACGGTGACCTGAGTATGCATGGGCATCCCACCATCCGCACGCCTCACTTGGATCAGATGGCGGCTGAGGGACTTCGCTTTACCCAGTTCTATACGGGTGCTTCGGTCTGCACGCCCAGCCGCGCGGCGCTTTTGACAGGTCGACTGGCCGTGCGCAGTGGCATGGCCGACGACCGGTTTCGTGTGATCTTTCCGCCCTCAACGGGAGGCTTACCGGCTGATGAGGTGACGATAGCAGAGATGCTTAAGGAATCCGGCTATGCGACGGGCATCATCGGGAAGTGGCACGTGGGTCACCGGGAGGGGCAACTCCCCACAGCCCAGGGATTCGACTATTACTTTGGCATTCCATACTCCAACGACATGAGCCCGGCAAATAGCCGGGGTGCCAGGGCTCAGTCGTATCCACCGCTGCCTCTGATGCGCAACACGGAGGTCATTGAAGAAGAGCCAGACCAGCGATTTATCACGCGCCGATATGCCGAAGAGGCCGTGGCCTTTATCCGTGGCCACGCAGATGAGCCGTTCTTCCTCTACGTACCACATTCAATGCCGCATATTCCCATCTATGCTTCGGATACGTTCGAGGGGACAAGTGCGCGCGGACTCTATGGTGATGTAATTGAGGAGCTCGATTGGAGTGTCGGCCAAGTGCTGAGCGTCGTCAGAGAAATTGGGCAGGAAGAGAACACACTGGTGGTCTTTACCAGTGACAACGGTCCTTGGCTGACAGTGAATCTGGCCGGTGGGTCCGCAGGCCTGCTAAAGGACGGCAAGGGCACGACATGGGAGGGTGGAATGCGTGTGCCGGGGATTGCCTGGTGGCCTGGCACGATCAAACCCGGTGGCGTGACGCATGCGCTCGCGACCACGATGGATTTCTTTGCCACGGCCGCAGGCCTGGCGGGCCAGGCCTTGCCCGGCGATCGCGTCATGGACAGCATCGACCTTATGCCGGTCTTGCAGAATCCTCAGCAGAGCGTGCGAGACATGGTGCACTACTATCGCGGTACGCGCCTCTTCGCTGTGCGCAAGGGCCCCTGGAAGTTGCACTATATCACGCAATCCGCGTACGTCGGTGATACGCCCGTGAAGCATGATCCACCATTGCTCTTCCATCTTGACCATGATCCTTCAGAACGCTTCAATGTGGCAGATCGGCATCCAGGAGTCGTGGCAGAGATTGAGGAGGCGGTACGTGTGCACAGGGAGGCGCTAGTCTTGGCTCCATCACAGCACAGGATACCCGAATGGGAATGAGGCAGACGTTGTCGCTAGGGGCCTGCGCCACATTACTACTCATTGGCGCGATCGCGGGCGCGGTGGGGTGCGGTACGGGGATACCCGCAGACCTAGAGGTGCCGCCTGGCATGGTGCTGGTGCCGGGAGGCCATACGAATATAGGCAGCGAGGTTGGGATGCCGATGGAGCGGCCCGTATTCAGGGCGAAATTGAAGCCTTTTCTTATGGATGTTCATCCCGTTACCGTAGCGCAGTTTCGCGCCTTTGTTGACGCTACGGGATATGAAACGGAGGCGGAGACCTTCGGCAATGCCGGCGTGCTGAACACAGAAACGGGCCAGTGGACGCTGGTAGATGGTGCGACATGGGACTTTCCACTTGGGCCCGCATCTGCGCCTGCAGGCGACGATCATCCTGTGACACAGGTTTCGTGGAACGATGCGGTAGCATATTCCGCATGGGCCGGCAAGCGATTGCCTACTGAGGTGGAATGGGAACACGCTGCGCGCGGCGCAAAAAATGACCCACGGCCATACGCCTGGGGCGAATCGCTTGTGGAGGATGGAGCCATAAAGGCCAACGTGTGGAACGGCCAGTTTCCCGTGCACAATTCTGGTCTGGACGGATACCTAATGACTTCTCCAGTGGGAACGTATGGCAAAACCTCCCTGGGGCTTACGGACATGGGCGGCAATGTGTGGGAATGGACTGCGGACTGGTACCGGCCGTATTCGGAGCGGGATCAGCCATTTCAGCCCGACGCCTATAGCGAGAAGGCACAGCGTGGTGGCAGCTTCCTGTGCGAGCCCGGCTGGTGCCATGGCTACCGCGTCTCGGCTCGCAGCCATTCTACTGCCGAATCGTCGCTGCATCACGTGGGCTTTCGCTGCGTGATGGATCTTGCGGATGCCCCAACAGGCGATCTACGTGCAGCACAGCGGCCTTAAGGCGTTGTGCTTGGGTCCCGGACACCACCACATGTGGCAATGGCTGCATCGCCGCTACAAAGAGGCGCTGCGTAGCCGCCCGTGCCTCGGGGCCGTCCCGTTGGCCTGGGTCCGGGATCCAAGGAATGTCCGCGTCCAAAAGCAGGTAAAGGTCGGCACGCCGCTCCGTGGCTGTCTTCTGTACCCAGCCGGGTGAGGAGCCGAAAATGTACCGGTGGTACAGGCACGTGGAAATCAAGTCGGTGTCCAGGAACAGCACGCGATTGGCTTTGCTCAAGAATTGCTGCTCTTGGTCAAGATGACCGCGCGCAATAAGCGGCGTGTCGGATTCGGTGGGCAAGCTGCCTTTCTCGTGAACGAATTGCCGAAGGTACTCCGGTGCCCATACTGTGCGGTAGTGAGCCGCAAGCGCCCGGGCCAGCGTCGTCTTACCAGTGGATTCCGCGCCCGTGAGCACGACCCGTATTATCCTGGCAATGGGCATAGCGGCTGAGATAGCGGATCTAGCGGAGCGAAACAGGTCCACGTGTCCGGACGCCTGCAGGCACCGGACCTGAGTAGCCCGTGTGCAGCACCCGGAGTGATTCATTACGCGCCTGGCTGTCGAACTCCCGGTTCGGCAGCGAGTGCGAACGCTTGCGACTGTACTGCGGCATTATGGTACCAATGGTGTTTCGGAGCACCTCGGCTGTTGCTCCATGGCACAAGATGCGGGAGAAGAAACAACCATGGACGCTGGTGTTTAGGGCAGGCCAGCGCACTCGTGCGGTTCGGCGGCTCCTGCATCGGGGCGGTCCGCAGCACCACGCGTAAAGGTATGATGACGCATCCACACTGGACCTAGTAGGCAGTCCGTCCGCGTCCGGACCTATGGGTCGCACTCACGCTAACAGCTGGACTAACTACCAGAGCCAACCGAAAAACCCGGCGGTCAAGAGGCCGTAAACGAGTCCATCGAGCACGTGACGCAACGTGTTGCCCCACGGCACGCGAAACCAGATGCTGTTGGTAAACATCGCGCCGCCGTAAGCGAGTGTGGCAACAGCGCCGGTGATCTGGAACACCTTGAGGTACTCCTGATCGCCCGCCCCAAGTGCCGCGGAAGCCACATACGCCACCATGAGCGAAATGCCTAGCACATAGATGGCGTGCCCGAAAAGCTGGCGGTTCATGCTCGTGCCATTAGCCCCAATTGTGAGAAAGCCTACCGGGCCGGTCTCATACTTTTTCTTGACTTCCGCACTTTTCCAGTCCTCTTTGGACTGCGCAAACGGAAAGGTATACTGCGCACGTGCCAGGTTCTGCGCCTGAATTGCTGCGCGGATCGCGTCTTCGTCGGGAAGGCGCGTGTAGTCCTTCCTGTGGTGTGGCAGCACCACATTCATGATGTTACTCGCGACGAAAACTACGACCGCCGAAAGGAGTATGGGAAGCCAAAGCTCCGTAAGGAATTCCATGATGGTCTTTGGGTTAGACTTGAACGGCAGTTAGTATAATAAAGCAGGCGCTCCCGTGCACCACGTGGTGGCGCATGAGCGCAAAGCAATCGCATGCTGACGGATGAGCTCACATACCTCAAGGGCGTCGGTCCGAAGCGGGCCGCGTTCCTGAAAAACAACGGCATCGCCACATGCCGCGACCTGCTGTACCACTTTCCCCGTCGCTACCTCGATCGCACCACAACCAAGTACGTGTGGGACCTCAGGCCAAACGACGCGGAAGTGACGATTGTAGGCACGGTCCGCGCAATCGGAGAGGCCGGCACCAGACGGGGCCGTCGCAGACTGGAGGTTCTCTTTGAGGACGAAAAAGGCGGGCACATCACGCTGGTGTGGTTCAATGGGATAAGCTGGATTCAAAACTCTCTAAAGCCAGGAGAGCGCCTCGCGGTCTTCGGAAAGGTGCAGCGATACGGGCATAGCCTGTCCCTGATCCATCCGGACATGGATAAGCTCGAGGAGAATGCACCCACGCTGTCAACCGGGCGGATCATCGCGCTATATCCGGGGAGCGCGCTACTTACGCGCATGGGGCTCAACAGCCGCACGTTCCGGCGCATCCTGTATAACCTCATCAAGACGCGCGGCATGGACCTGCCAGCGGAGATCCTTCCGCGATGGCTTGTGGAGGAACATGAACTGCTGAATTGGCGAACGGCGCTGCGCGCAATGCACTTTCCGCGGTCAACGGGTGAGCTGCATGAGGCCCGCCGCCGTCTGAAGTTCGAAGAGCTGTTTCTTCTCCAGCTGATGCTTTTGCTTGCCCGCCGCCGTCGTAGCCGGCAAGTCGCGGTAAAGCTGCAGTCGGACAACAAGCTCTTTCAGCGGTATATCGCCTCGCTGCCTTTTACGCTTACAGGTGGACAAGAGCGCGCACTGCGTGACATTGTGGAAGACACGAAGACCGGGTTCCAGATGAGTCGCATGCTGCAAGGTGACGTGGGGAGCGGCAAGACTGTAGTCGCCGTCGCGGCGCTGCTGCTTGCGGTCGGAGCTGGCTATCAAGGTGTCATCATGGCGCCGACGGAAGTTCTGGCGGAGCAGCACTACAAGACGCTCACCAAGCAGCTGGATCCCCTGGAGGTGCACGTCAGCTACCTGATCGGCGGGCAGCGCAAAAGGGAGCGGGAAGGCATCCTTGCAGACATAGAAAGCGGCGCAACCAACATCGTCGTTGGAACCCATGCCATTTTTCAGGAACGCGTGCGATTCAGAAATCTGGCGCTGGCGGTCATTGATGAGCAGCACCGGTTCGGGGTGCAGCAGCGCGCAACCCTGCAAGAGAAAGGGGATCACCCGCATATCCTGCTTATGACAGCAACGCCCATTCCGCGGTCACTGGCACTGACGGTATACGGAGACTTGGATTGCAGTATGATGCCGGAGCTGCCAGCCGGGCGGCAGCCAATAAAGACACGGCTTTTCGGCGAAAAGCGCAGACCCGAGATGCTCCAGCATGTCCACCGCGAGGTGGCCAAAGGGCGACAAGCCTACATTGTCTACCCGCAGGTAGAAGAGTCAGAGAAAACCGACCTCAAAGACGCAGAGAGCGGGTTTCGAGAGCTTACCAAGGCCTTCCGCGAGTTCCGAGTCGACCTTGTGCACGGAAAGATGTCTTCCGAGGAAAAGGAGGCCGCTATGGGTCGCTTTACCGTAGGCCAAACCGATATCCTGGTCGCCACCACGGTGATTGAAGTGGGGATCGATGCCCCAAACGCTAGCATGATTGTGATAGAGCACGCAGAGCGGTTTGGGCTAAGCCAACTGCACCAGCTTAGGGGACGTGTCGGACGCGGATCGCACGCAAGCCACTGCATTCTCATGGCGGACTATCGGCAAACGCCGGAAGCCAAGCAGCGCCTGCTAACACTCACCCGTACCACCGATGGCTTCAAGATCAGTGACAAAGACCTTCAAATCCGTGGGGCCGGGGACTTCTTCGGGACGCGTCAGCACGGCTTGCCGAGCCTCAAGGTAGCAGACATCGTAGAGGACCAAGGCCTTGTCGAGAAAGCCCGCGATGCGGCCGCCAAGTTGCTAAGCCGCGATCCCAACCTGGGCCACGCGCAGCACGCTACCTTGGCTTCGTACTACGACACCTTTGTCGCGGGTCGTGTCGGACACCTCTTCAGGGTAGGATAGCCATGCAAGACTACGTCGACGTCTTTTTGAAGGGGTACGAAAACTACGCCCACTACCTGTGGCAGGAAATCACCCAGCCCCACTGGCAGAACTACTTCTACTGGCTCATTGCCGTTTCCCTCTTCTTCTTTGCGCTTGAAATTATCTCACCTTGGCGGCGCGACCAGAAGCGGTTCCGCAAAGACTTCTGGCTGGACCTCTTCTACGTGTTCTTCAACTACTTCCTGTTCTCGCTTTTCATCTACAACGCGGCCTCAGAAGTAGCCGTCAACCTGTTTAGCGACGCGCTGGCGGCCGTTGGGATCACCAACCTTGTAGCCGTGGAGGTTGGCTCCTGGCCCGTGTGGGTGCAACTCGTCGCCCTGTTTGTTTTACGCGACTTCATTCACTGGAATGTGCATCGCCTGCTGCACCGCGTGCCGTGGCTGTGGGAATTTCACAAGGTCCATCACTCAGTAGAAGAGCTGGGCTTTGCTGCGCACCTGCGTTTTCACTGGATGGAAAACGTCGTGTACAACGCGCTGCAGTACCTACCTCTGGCGTTGATCGGCTTCGGCATCGATGACTACTTCATGGCGTACATGGTGGCGCTGGCCATTGGGCACTTCAATCACTCCAACCTGAACGTGCCGCTCGGGCCGCTAAAGTACATCCTGAACAATCCGCAGATGCATATCTGGCACCATGCCAAGACATGGCCCGAGGCCAGTACCTATGGCATCAACTTCGGCCTCAGCCTCAGCATATGGGACTACTTGTTCAGGACGGCCGCAATCCCGCACGACGGCCGCGACATCACGCTGGGCTTTGCGGGGTCGGAAGAGTTTCCGACCACTTTTTTAGGGCAAAGCGTCCATGGCCTTGGCCCCACGCGCCAGCAAAGCGGCCAGAATGGGACAGAGTCATAGTAGCAACGCAAGCCTAACCTGCTAGGCGGTCGCTACTCGTACCCGGCGAACCGCCAGCGCTCGATATGCGAGGGGCTACGGATACGCATGACGGCATCGATTTCCTCAACCACCGCAGGATGCTGCGAAGCCACATCCTGCGTTTCTGCTGGGTCACTTGCCAGGTCGTAGAGCGCGATTGGCGCATTTGGGTCTGTGCGCCCGCCCAGGCGAACGCCCTTCCAGTCGCCCATGCGCACGGCCTGCGCACCGTTCCAACGGCGCCCAAAGTACTCCCAATACATCTGGGAAGGGGTCGGTGGAGCCGTTCCTAGCAGGACCGGCAAGAACGAAGTGCCATCAACCTCAGCTTCTACCGGGATGCCTACGACGTCCGCAATCGTTGGAATAACATCCCAGAACGCTGAAACGTGGTCTGTGGTCGTTCCCGGGACGATTTGGTCGGGCCACCGCGCGATCATCGGCACGCGGATGCCACCCTCGTAGACTTCGCCTTTGCCTCCGCGCAGGCCGCCCGAACTGTTAAACAATTCCACATCCACGCTGCCCACATACGTGGGCCCGTTGTCGCTGGAGAACATCACCAGGGTGTTGTCTGACAGGTCAAGTTCGTCCAAGAGTGCCATGAGCCGGCCGAGATGCTCATCCATCCGAGTAATCATCGCGGCGTACGCTGATGTTGGCCGAATATGTGGGAGGTACCCTTGCCCTCCGGGATATGGCTCCTCATCAAACACACCATCGTAGCGAGCCAGTGCCTCATCCGGGACCTGCAGTGCCAAGTGCGGCACGACATGGGGCAAGTACAAAAAGAATGGCCGGTCGGCGTTGCGTCGCACAAAGGCTTCCGCCTCATCCATCATGAGGTCCGGCGCGTAATCAACGCCCTTGTACCGGTCGTACGCCGCGGGGTCATTGGGGTCATCGCCCTCAAAGCGCTGATGCGGGTGAAAGTACTCGTTGCGCAGCGTGTCCCAAACGCCGTTTTTCCACAGATGCGTAGGGTAGTAGTTGTGGGCCTGCTTCTGGTCCAGATATCCATAAAAGAAGTCGAATCCCTGCTGGTTGGGCACTCCGGTTGACCCGGGACCACCCAGCCCCCACTTGCCAACTACCGCCGTAGCATAGCCGGCGTCCTGGAGCATGCGGGCTAAGGTAAACGAGCCCTTGCGCAACGGCAGTTGCCCGTGTTCCTCCTCGTCTGCAAACCCACCCAACTCGAAGTTGTCACGCACGTAGCAATGCCCCGTGTGTCGGCCCGTGAGCAATGTGCACCGGGACGGCGCGCAGATAGGGCTGCCACTATAATGCTGCGTGAATCGTAGCCCCTCTGCGGCAAGCCGGTCCATATTGGGCGTATGGATCAGCTCCTGTCCGTATGCTCCGACTTCGCCGTAGCCGAGGTCATCGGCCAGAAAATAGATGATGTTGGGTGGCTCTTCTGCTGGCTGTTGGCATGCTGCCAGTGCGCAGCCGCTAAGCAGTAAAAGTAGTGTGTGTCGTGGCATAATGACCTGTAAGAGGTGGACAGGCCAATATAGCCACAGGCGTGCAAGAAGGCAGCCTTAGCTAGCGAGCTTCAGTGCCCTTTGGCACTTGGCGAAGCTGATCCAGAACCGTAGCTTGCGCCGTCCCCGTCCAGTCTTGTTGCCCACTAATTTTCGCCGGCCCAGGGGCCGCAATGTGCGTCGTCTCATGCTTTGTCCTCCGCCGATGACAATAGTTAAAAACAATTCTTCAGTGCAAAGATCGCGCGCCCATGTCACCATGGTTTTAGCAGACTGTTACCGTTGCGTGACGAGTGCGGCGCGCAGCACATCGGCACCCACGTAAACCGAACCTACACTACTTGTGGCGAAGAACCGCCCAGCACCCGAATGATTCAGGAATCAGCGCACAGCACAGGCGGTGCGGCGCGTTGAAAGCGGGCGGCGCCATTTTGCCCGGCGTTGCACCGGGCAGGAGCGGTTGGCTCGCTAGATCCGGCGGGCCGGGATCTGAATGGCAACGACCTCGGCTGACTCCGCTACCAGTATGCCGTCATCTACAAACCACCGGTGACCTTCTCGATAGGCCGCTTCGAAGGCCTGGGAGCACTGCAGCTCCACCGTGTACGGGCGGTTCTCCGCAGTGAGCTCTTCGATCATCGTGCTCTTGAAGCAGTAAGTGCCTCGCGCACGGAGCGCACGCGGCGAAAATCGCTTTCTGCCTTGTGCCAATAACGCATTTCCTGCAGTACCTTTCTTCATTGAGTTGCCGAGTCATGGAAACAAGTACGCAAATTAACGGAACGAGGGCGGCAGGCTGCGCACATTGTGCCAACAAGAAACAAACAGTGATTCACACTGCCACCATGGCAGGGGTCGCGGGATCTTCGTAGCTTCCTCTTCAGCTTAGCCAGCGCCATGGAATCCATCATCTTCATAGGAACCGTCAAGGGTGCCTTTTTGATGCGCAGCCAAGACCGCAGAGCCTGGAAGCTTGAGGGCCCGTCTTTCAAAGGCTGGAAGGTCACGGCGGCCGGACGTGCACGTGACGGGCGCTTTGTCGCAGCCAGCGCAAGCTACGTCTATGGGCCCATGCTGCATGTCAGCGAAGACCTCCTGCAGTGGCAGAGCGTGGCCCAGGGCCCACGCTACAAAGAAGGGCGCAAGCTGGAGCAGGTCTGGACGATTGCCACGACGCGACGCGGGATGTACGCAGGTGTGGCCGAGGCCGGTCTCTTTTTCGCCGATGATCCCGCGGGGAAGTGGTCGCCGGTGCCAGGCCTCAATGACCACTCCACACGGCCAGCGTGGCAGCCTGGTCTGGGCGGGCTCTGCGCGCATGTGCTGCTGGAGAATCCGGACAATCCGGACCAGCTTTGGGGTGGCATCAGCGCTGTTGGTGTCTTTCGCTCCGATGACGCGGGCAAGACTTGGCACCCCAAGAACCGGGGGATTCCTGTCGCCATCGAAGACAAGGAGCAAAAGGAGATCGGATTCTGCGTACACGGACTGGCCCTTGATCCCCATGACAGTGCCGTGTTGTACCGGCAGGACCACTTGGGGATGTTTCGCTCAACCGATGCGGGAGAGTCCTGGCACGCAAACAATACTGGCCTGCCGGCAACGTTCGGTTTCCCTGTCGTGACCGATCCCGTCACCGGTGCGATATACGCCTACCCTTTGGAAAGCGACGAGTATCGCCTGCCGGCTAAAGGGGCCATGTGCGTGTACCGCAGCGTGGACCAGGGTCAATCGTGGACGCCACTTGGTCGAGGTCTGATGCAAGAGGGCGCCTGGACCTCGGTGCTCCGTGGTGCGATGTGCGTAGATGGACAGTCGCCGTGCGGCATTTATTTTGGTACCACCTCCGGCACGGTTCACTACAGCACAGACGGCGGCGATTCCTGGCAGCACCTGCACTGTCTGCTCCCACGCATACTTTGCGTAAAAGCGTTTACAGTATAGATGCCTCGCGTAACCGTCGTTCTTCCATCAATTCTTGCGTCCTTGGTAAAGGAGCGGATGGTGCCAGTGGACGCGGAATCGGTGGAGCAGGCCCTGGCTGTGCTCACCGAGCGTCACCCGGCGCTAGCCCAGGCCCTCTTTGACGAAACTGGTGAGCTTCGAAAGCACGTGCTCTGCTTTCACAACCAGGACAACACCCGCTGGCGCGCACATGGCCTCAGGCAAGAACTCCAGGCGGGCGATCGCCTGACAATCCTGCAGGCCGTTGCCGGCGGCTAACTCCAACCCTCGCCCTAATGCCAATAGCGTGGCTGGACCTCACAGTAAAGGACGCGGATACCATTCGCGACTTCTATGCGACCGTCGTTGGCTTGACGCCTGAGCCCGTGCAAATGGGGGGCTACAACGACTACAACATGCTTGCAGGGGGCGAGCCCATCGCCGGAATCTGTCATGCGCGCGGCCTCAATGCCAGCCTCCCGCCTGTGTGGCTGCCCTATTTTGAGGTAGCGTCCCTTGACTCCAGTCTGGCAGCTGCCCGCGCCTGTGGCGGCGAAGTCCTCGTTGAGCCCCGCTCGGCCGGGGCTGGGATGCGCTACGCTGTCGTGCGCGACCCCTCTGGTGCAGCCGCCGCGCTGGTAGAGCAGTCAGGCAGCGCATAGCGCCCGCATGGAGTTGCGAACGCAGGAGCAACAGGGTATCTTTTCGCTTTCACAAGACATTCATTGCTATGGCATTGATGAACATCAACTGGCTGGCCGTAGTCGTAGCTGCATTGATTCCCATGGTCGTGGGTTCGCTGTGGTACGGGCCCCTGTTCGGTAAGGCGTGGATGAAGCTGATGGAGCTTACCGAAGAACAGATCAAGGAGAACTTCAACGCTGTCCAGTCCTACGGCATCTCGACGCTGATGGCATTCATCATGGCGTTTGTATTGGCAAATGTAATCAACATGGGGGAGCCTGGTGCCACCAGCGGCATGATGCTTGGCGCGCTGATTTGGCTTGGCTTCTTTGTGCCGTACGGCTTCCAGTCGGTAGCGTTTGAGATGAAGAAGATGCAGGTCTATGTCATGAGCATGGGCTGCAACCTCCTGGTGTTGCTGCTTATGGGTCTGGTGCTCGGCGCTTGGCAATAGCCTGAATCCTAGGATGTGCCAGGGGGTTCATCCTCTTATGAAGCCTTCGCCGCCCGAGCAGGCCGCCGAGCTGCGCCGCTTGCTCAATGAGCACAACTACCGGTATCATGTGCTGCATGCACCCGTCATATCCGACGGGGAGTACGACCGACTCTTCCAGGACCTGAAACAACTGGAGGCGGCGCAACCTGCGCTCCTGAAGCCGGACTCGCCGACGCAGCGCGCTGGCAGTGACCTGGCTGAAGGATTTGCCAAGGCATCCCACCCGCGGCCGGTACTCAGCCTTGCGAACGCGTTTAGCACAGAGGACCTGCAGGACTGGGAGATGCGCAATAAGCGCATCGCACCAGACCGACCCTACACCTACATAGTGGAGCCCAAATTTGATGGCCTTTCTATCGTCCTGACCTACGAAGACGGCCTCCTAACCCAGGCCGCCACGCGCGGGGATGGTGCAACGGGTGATGTTGTGACCGCCAATACACGTACAATCCAGTCCATCCCGCTACGTATTCCCGTAACCGGCACGCAGGCCGTACCGTCACTACTGGTAGTGCGTGGCGAAGTACTATTCACCAAAGAAGCTTTTGCCGCCTTGAATGCAGCACGCCGCGAGAGTGGTGACCCGACCTATGTCAATGCGCGCAACACCGCCTCCGGCTCGCTTAAGCAGAAGGACGCGCGCATGACGGCCCAGCGTGACCTGTCAGCATTCTGCTACGATGTGTTGCATGCTGAGGGACTGACGGCAAATTCGCGCATGGCGCAGCTTTCCATGCTAGAGTCATTGGGGTTCGTGACACCACCGGATGTGCAGCTATGCATGGACCTGGAGTCGGTGCACACCCGGATCGCATGGTGGGCCGCGCAGCGGGCCAGGTTGCCGTATGAGATTGACGGCGTAGTAGTCAAGGTTGACGATCTAACTTTGGAAAACGTCCTCGGTGTGGTTGGCAAAGACCCGCGCGGCGCGATAGCCTTCAAGTATCCTTCTGAGGAGGCCACAACCAAGCTGCTGAAGGTGGAGCCGCAGGTGGGGCGCACCGGCCGCGTTACGCCTACTGCCCACCTGGAGCCGGTCTTCGTTGGGGGCGTCACCGTTGCTCATGCCACACTGCACAACTACGACCTGATCGCTTCAATGGACCTGCGCCTTGGTGACACGGTGCTGCTGAAGAGGTCCGGAGATGTCATTCCGTACATCATAGGCCCGGTGGCCACGGCGCGCACGGGCGAGGAGCAGACAATTGTGCCGCCGTCGGTGTGTCCGGTTTCGGGCGATACCCTGGTTCGCGAAGACGAAGCGGTGGACCTGGTCTGTCCCAATGTTCAATGCCCGGAGCGGATATTCAGAAGCGTGACGTTTTTTGCGTCCCGGGGCGGGATGAATATCGAAGGCCTGGGCCCACAGACGCTGCGTCTGCTGATAGAGCACGGGCTGATCGCAGATGAGGCTGACCTCTTTGCGCTGGACGCTGAGCGGCTGCTGAAGCTTGAAGGCATTGGCGAAAAGAAGACGGCGCAGCTCTTGGACGCGATTAGCGAGGCGAAGAATCGGCCCCTGGCGCAGATCGTGGCGTCGCTTGGCATCCCTGGCCTGGGAGAAACGATGGCGCGTGTCATCACGCAGGCAATGCCCAGGGTGGGTGCGTTGGCAGGGGTGGCCCAGGCCATGGGCGCAGCGGAAGGTAATGCAGTCTCCCTGGCGCCGGCGCTGGAAGGCAGATTTGTAGACTATGTGCTGGAATCCGCGAAGGTGGCTGATCCCCTTAAACGCATCACACGCCTATTGGAATCCGAGTGCGGCGAGGTGCCCCAGGAGCACTTTGAGCCGCTGCGGCATCTCTCTTCCCAGGCCATAGCTGCGGTGAAGCAGCTTTTGGATATTGACGGAGTGGGTCCGTCGCTCGTTCAGGCGATAATTGCGTGGTTTTCGGATGCGCGCAACCTTGCGATGGTGCAGAAGATGCGGGCAGCCGGGCTGCGCCTGGCGGAAGAGCCACAACCGCACAAACCCACCACGCTGGAAGGTCTCACCTTTGTCATTACCGGCAGGTTGCCTGAATTCTCACGAAAAGATGCACGCACGTTTATAGAGGCCCACGGCGGGCGCGTGTCCTCCTCAGTCAGCCGCAAGACGAGCTTCTTGGTGGCCGGAGAGGGCGGGGGCACCAAAGCGACCAGCGCGCAGACCCTGGGTGTGCCCATGCTGGACGAGGCCGCCCTGCGCGCACTCGCTGCCGCTCAGAAGCCATGAAGCAAACCCTCTTTCTCCTTGACGGCATGGCGCTCGCCTTCCGGGCGTACTACGGGTTCCTGACGCGCCCGCGCACAAACTCGCTGGGTGTCAACACCTCCGCCGTGTATGGTTTTACGATGACGCTGCTGAAGCTCATCATGGACTTCGACCTCAAGCATGGGGCTGTCGTTATGGATGCAGGCGAAAAGACCTTTCGCTCGGAGCTGTTCAGTGACTACAAAGCCACGCGCGATGCGCCGCCCGAGGCCATCATCAACAACCTGCCCTTGATCAAGTCGGTAGTCGAGTCTTTGGGATTGCCTTTCTACCAGGTGGCTGGCGTCGAGGCGGACGATGTCATAGGAACGCTGGCGCGCCAAGTTGAGCGTGAAGGGTACAATGCCATCATCGTGTCGTCGGACAAGGACTTTCGGCAACTCCTCTCGCCGCATGTGTCAATCTATAAGCCCAGGAGCCGCGGCGAAGGGTTTGATCACGTCACCATTGAATCCTTTGAAGAGAGCTACCAGCTAAAGCCGTACCAGTATATCGACGTGCTGGCACTTATGGGTGATAGAGTCGACAACGTGCCCGGGATCAGGGGCATCGGGGAAAAGACCGCCATCGCGCTCCTTCAGGCATACGGCACTTTGGAAAACCTCTTGGAGCACGCCGCGGAAATCAAGGCCAAGCGCGCACGCGAAGGCCTTCTGGCCGAGGCCGATATGGCTCGGCTCAGCAAGATGCTGGTGACCATCAAGCTGGATGTTGACGCGTCCCTGGACTGGGAAGCGGCCCGCTGTGCCGAGTTGAGCAGCCCCAAGGTGCATTCGGTGTTTCGCCGCCTGGAGTTTACGAGTCTGTTAGGTCGCCTGGGTGTTGGGGCGCAACTGGAGGAAGCTGCGACTACGGAAGGTTCGACAAAGCGCAGTTATGACGCCGCGCATGCCAACTACCGGCTGGTGACTGATCGTAGGCAGCTGATTGCACTGGAACGCACACTCGCCCGACAGCAGGCCCTGGGCCTGCACGCGCTCAATGACGGTCTGCCCCCAGCATGGGCGGACTGGGTCGGGCTGTCGGTATCCTGGGCCAACGAGACCGCCTGCTACATTCCGCTGCCCATGCCGGATGGCACGAGCCAGAAGGAGGTGTTAGGCATCTTGGCGCCCATCCTAACCAACGCGAACGTGGTCAAGGTCGGCCATGGAATCAAGCCCCTTCTGGTGCTGCAGGGGCTGAGCAAGGTGCAAGCAGCCGGTCCCGTCTTCGATACGGAGGTGGCTCATTACCTTCTGGCGCCGGACACGAACCACTCCTTGCGCTTCGTGGCGCGTGAGCGGCTTCGCTATGACCTCATAGACTGGAATAGCGTGACTGGCACGGGACGCGAGCGGCGCGCGTTGCGGGAGTTGGCGCCGGCAGACCTGATGGCGGCGGCCTGCGAATTTGCGGCGCTTTCGTTGGAACTAATGGCCCCGCTGCAAACGGACCTTGACGAAAAAGGGCTGCGCCGCGTGGCAATGGAAATGGAGTTCCCGCTAGTGTACTCGCTTGCACACATGGAGATGGCCGGGGTCATGGTCAACAAAGAGTTGCTGGATGCTACGGGGAAGAGCCTGCAGAAGAAGATTGCCGTTCTCGAAGGAGACATCTTTGCCCGGGCTGGCAGGATGTTCAATATCGCCTCGTCGCAGCAAGTAGGGGTGGTCCTCTTCGGGCAGATGGGTCTGCCGGTGCGCCATAAGACTTCTTCAGGCAAGCCGTCCACGCGCGAAAATGTCTTGGTGGAGCTCGCGGCCAAGCACGAAATCTGTGGCATGATTCTGGACTGGCGCAAGGCCACGCGCCTGGTCGGAACCTATATCGCGGGCCTTGGACGCTGGATCCATCCGGAGACTGGCCGGGTGCATACCGTATTCAACCAAACCACCGCGGCCACAGGCCGCCTGTCTTCGTCGGACCCCGGGCTGCAGAACATCCCGAATCGGACCGCGTCCGGGCGTGAGTTGCGACGTGCCTTTGTGGCACAGCCGGCGTGGAAACTGCTTTCTGCGGACTATTCTCAGATCGAGCTACGCATTCTAGCCCACATGAGCGGGGACGAAAGCTTGGCGCAGATTTTCCTCGACGGGCGGGACCCGCACACCGAAACTGCTGCTCGAATCCACCACGTCGAAGCGAACTGTGTGACCCTGGAGCAGCGTAGCAAAGCCAAGGCCGTCAATTATGGAATCCCATACGGACTTTCGGCATCGGGCCTTGCGCAGCAACTGCGATGCTCCATAAAGGATGCCCGTGCTTTGATGGATTCACACCGAGAGTCATTTCCTGGTGTCCACCGGTTCCTGTCGGAGCAGGTGGAGGAGGCGCGCGCACGCGGCTACGCGGTCACGCTGTGGGGACGCCGGCGTTACCTGCCGGACCTCCAAGCCAGAAATCGCATGGTGCGGTCAGCGGCGGAGCGGGTCGCCGTCAACATGCCCATCCAGGGTACGCAAGCGGACATGATCAAGCTCGCGATGGTTGGCATTGACCGCACCGTTGCACACCGGGGGCTGCGAATGCGCATGGTGCTCCAAGTGCATGATGAGCTCCTCTTTGAGGTGCCACCGTATGAGGTGGCAGAGGCCGAAGTGCTGGTACATGATGCGATGGTCAATGCCCTGGCGCTGGATATACCCATCGAGGTGAACCTCAACACGGGCCCTACGTGGCTGGATGTCCACTAAGGAGCAGCCGAGCAAGTACAGGGGCATGGTCTGAGGGCCGCTCGCGCCCACGCTCTGCCGCATCTACCCAGGCGTTGACCGAGCGAGAAGCCAGCCCCGGCGTCATGAGGATGTGGTCAATGCGGACCCCGTCATTCCACTCAAAGCCACTGGAACGGTAGTCCCACCACGTATACACACCCGGCCCGGGGGCGTGTTTTCGAAGGATATCTACAAGCCCAAGGCGCTGTCTGATCTTTTCCACCTTGCCGCGCGTAGCGGGATCGCAAAGCACGGTGCCTTCCCAAGCATCGGGGTGAGCCGCGTCGAGATCATCAAAAATCACGTTAAAGTCACCCACCAGCACAAAGTCGCCATGGCGCGCCTGCTGCTCCAGCAGAAAGCTCTCCAGCTGCGCCAGCCATGCGAGCTTGTACTGGTACTTCGCAGAGCCTACGCGCTGGCCATTGGGAACGTACACATTGATCCAGCGCACGCCCAGCGCCGTGCCTGCAATGACGCGTGCCTCTTGATCCAGGCCGGTATCGACCTGAGAAACCTGTTCCCGCGACAAAATAGCGACACCGTTATAGGTGCGCTGCCCGAACAGCGCGGCCTCGTATCCCAGGTCCATCAGATCCGAAAAAGGAAATACCGCTGCAGTACATTTGACCTCCTGCAGGCACACGACATCGGGCTGGTGTGCCGTCAGGAATGCGGCCATGCGCTCGTATCGCGCACGCGCCGAGTTCACATTCCACGTAACACACTTGATGGGGGAGTCCATGAGCCTTTATGTTGTCGTGCAAGATACGCCGCAGTCGCAATCGCAGCCCGGTTATATGTGCGCGGTATATCCGTTTTTGCGCATAGGTGTAAATTTTTTCACCTATTGACACGGGTTTGCCTGCTCCGGGCGTCGCTGCGCACCTGTGTGGGGGGGGCGGGGCTCCCGGCAGCCTTCACGAAGCGGTCAGAATCATGAAAACGGTACTCTTTTTTCGCCACGGCAAGTCGGACTGGGATGCGCCGTATGGGCGGGACCACGAGCGCCCGCTTGCGGCGCGTGGCCGAAAAGCCTCGGATGCTATGGGCCGGTGGCTCGCGGAGCACGGCCCGCTGCCGGATCGTATCCTGTGCTCAACGGCGAAGCGTGCACGGCAAACGTGCATGCGGGCGGTGGTGGCCGGCGACTGGAAGGCGCCGGTGTCGTATCACCGCAGCCTCTATGGGGCGACGCCCGAAACCCTACTTGAGCTGATTCGGGAGCAGCCGGCCGGAGCGGCGTGCATAATGCTGATAGGGCACCAGCCGACTTGGTCCATGACAACCGGGCTACTCACACGCGAGGCCATTGGCCACTTCCCGACGGCAACGATTGCGTGCGTGGCGCTTCCTATACCGTCATGGGTGGATGTGGAATTCGGTGTGGGCGGGCTGGCGTGGCTGCAGCGCCCAAGAGAGCTGTAGCGACGCGTCAGAGGACCGGGGCAGCATACACCCACTGGCATTTGCGCATGGGCCACTTCGAGGCAGGTGCCGTAGAAGCAGTCTGGCAGCATCGCGGTGCCCCCCTGAGTGTGACCCGCTACATCGGGTCGACCAGTTCGAGGCCCAGCGTCTTGCCCTTCATCACAGCCGGCACACCATGTTCCATCCACACAGGTGCCGGGCCCCCCTTGAGGTAGTGGTCAAAGAATTGCTGCATGCGGATAGTCAAGTCCTTACGATCTTCAAACTTGCTCAATCCATGTCCGGCGCCGTTGTAATTCAGCATCCAGACCGGCTTGCCAAGTCGCCTGAGGGCGACAAAGAACTCGATGCCCTGGTACCACGGCACGGCGCCGTCATCGTCGTTGTGCATCATCAGCACGGGCGTTTCAATCTTGTCGGCCTGGAAGAGCGGAGAGTTGTCGATGTAGCGCAGCGGGTATTCCCATAGCGAGCCGCCGATCCGGCTCTGCGTCCGCTCATATTGGAACATTCGACTCATGCCGCTGCCCCAGCGAATGCCACCATACGCACTGGTCATATTGGAAACTGGTGCGCCCGCTTCTGCGGCCTTGAAGAGGTTCGTCTCCGTAACCATGTAGGCAATCTGGTATCCACCCCAGCTATGGCCCTGCACGCCGATGTTGTCCGCTTGCACAAAGCCCTTGTTGATAAGCATAGTGACGCCCGGTACCACGGCGTTGAGCGCACTCTCACCCGGATAGCCCACCTTGTACGGGATGTCAGGGATGAACACCAGGTATCCCCGGCTTACATAAAAGGAGACGTTAATGGACGAGCCTCCGGCGCTCGGCGGGCGATGCTGGTAAAGCCCGTTCGACATCTTCTCGTAGAAGTACACCATCATCGGGTACTTTGTGGACGGATCAAAGCCTTCCGGCTTGAACAACATGCCCTGCAGCGGAATGCCATCCAGCGAAGCCCACGACACCAGCTCCGCTGAGCCCCACCGGTACTCCGCCTGCTGCGGATTGACGTTGCTGATGCGCCGCATGTCGTCGAAATCATCTTGCGTGACCCAGACGTCATCAAATTCTTCGAAGCTCTCTCTTGTCACAAGCATCGTGCTTGCGTCATCCGCCTTCCGCGGATAGCCAAAAGCACGTTCCATCATGATCAGCTGTTCGGGCGCCTGCCGGCCATCTACCTCGTCCTCATAAAAGCCGCCGGCCTTAGTCTCGTAGTGGCGGGCCGACAGCAGCAGTTCGCCCGAAATGTAGTCTTCGTCAAAGTCCAGCCGCACGTTGCGAAGTCGCAGGTTGTGCTCGCGCCCAAATCCGTTGGTGACGGCGCGCGGCTCCTCACTTCCGGTCGGGTCTAGCGCCCAGATGTCGTGCTTATCGTACACAAGAAACTCCTCATCATCCTCGGTCCAGCCGGCAGACCCATAGGAGTTCGGCTTGTAAGGCCAGTCGTGTATCTCGTTGTCTACGCGGTGCGGCAGCGCCGCAGAGATGTTTACCGCCTCGCCACCTTCAGGCGGCACCGCCATCCAGGCCCGTATGTCACGATTCCACCAAGTGATGTAGCGGGCCTCAGGCGAAAGGTCCGGCGTGTCCTGGATGCGCTCCAGGAGCAACTCCCTGCTGCCATCGGTCACATTCACCCGGTACACATCGGCAAAGCGGGGAGAATCCCAGGAAATCTCCTGGCGGTACGGGATGTTGGTGCTGGCCAGCCCCACGTCGGCATCGCCGTTAAACCCTACGTCAACGGTAGGCATGTCCTCTCGTGCAAGCTGCACGACACGGCTCTCCTCCAGAAGCACCACGGCTTCATACGTGCGGTTTTTTTCGGAACGGAGTTGGACAAGCTGCATGGGCTGAAGCAGCGGGTCCTTCCAGTTCCAGACGTCCACGACGACTTTCTCGTCGTTCTCTTCCTCTTCATCCGGCTCCGGCGCGGGCCGTGGCTGCGTGCCGAAAAAGAGGCGCGAGCCGGAATCTGAAAACGTCAGGTTCACACTCGGGCCAATCCACCAGCCGTCCGGAATGCCGGGGGTGTCCAAAGTCACCAGTGTATCCAGCGTGCCATCTTTCCAGCGATAAACCTTGGATGCTGGCTCGTCCGCTTCCTGGTCGTCGCGGTTGGACAGGAAGGCAAGCTGCGTCTCGTCTTCGTCAAAGGTGAGCTGCCTGTAGTCGCCCTTGCCGGTCAGTAGCGTATCGACGGAAAAGGCGCCGGTGTCAATTAGCAGCACGCCGCTGCTTACGCTGTCCGGTGTGGCCGTAGTCACAGCCAGATAGCGTCCATGCTCCGAGAATTCGTAGGCCTTGGCATGCGGTAGCTCAAGGTCTGCGCCTGTAGCAAAGTTGTGCAACACGAGCGTGCCTTCGCCTTTCGCACTCTTCTTCTTGTCCGCCGCGGTAGTGTCTGCCACCGCACTGGTGTCCTCCTCAGCGGACTCGGGCTCCAAGTGGTATACCAACAGGTCGCCGGATTCGTCGGGCGTGTCGAACGACTGGACATGCGGGATTCGCATCACGTCCCCGGTGGCAAGGTTCAATACGGCAAGCGTGTCTTTGGGCATCTCGTCCTCCTTCCTCTTGGCCTTTCTGGCGGCCTTGAGAGAGTCCTCGGCCGGCTTCACCAGGAACACTACATGCGACGCGTCTCGCGTGAAGCGGGCGCTTCTGCTCCGTTCAAAGGTGTGAACCGCATCCGTGGTAAGGCTATGCACGCGCAGGGTGGGGTCACCCTGGTCCGGGCCGTAAACGTAGAGCACCCACTCACCATCACTGGAGATAGCGGGCTGGTTCAGGCGGTTCCAGATGTCGTAGGCATCATGGTCCAAGGCTTTCTTGGTGTCTTGGGCCAAGGTGCCAATCGCGGGTGACAGCAACAGCAAAGCACAAGCAAAGCGAAGAGAGGAATACATGGTTTCAGGGACTAGTGAGCGGTGCCGTGGTCGTCCCAGACGCTTCCCGCGGGGTACGAGCCCAGGACGCGCAGTTCGGCAGTGATCTCTTGAAGGTGGTCGAGCGCACGCTGCACCAATGGATTCGCGAGGCTGCCAGCGACATCCAAATAAAATAGGTACTTCCCGGGACTACCTACAAGCGGACGGCTCTCGATCTTGTGTAGGTCCAGGTCGCGCAGCGCAAAGACGGCTAGGCTCTTGAAGAGCGCACCCGGCACATTGGACCGAAGGTCAAAGGCCACGGACGTCTTGTATGGACGATCCGTCACTTGCGGCTCGGGTGCAGCCGTGGGCAGTGCCAGCGCCAAGAATCGCGTATAATTCTGCGCATGGCTTTCAATGCCCGCAGCGAGTATTTCCAGGCCGTACTCCTGGGCTGCTCGTCGCGGCGCAATGGCAGCCGATCCCGGCTTGGACTCTTGCGCCACCAGCTTGGCGGCGCCGGCGGTGTCATAGGCCGGAATAGCTTGGGCGTCGGGCAGATACCTCTTCAGGTAGACCTGGCACTGGCCGAGCGCCTGAGGGTGCGAAAGGACCCGCGTGATGTCCTCCAGTTTCGTGCCGCGCGCAGCCAACAGGTAGTGGCGAACGCGCAGCATTAGCTCGCCAATGATCCTGAGCTCATGGCCGCGCAGCAGGTCGTAGTTGATATGGACGCTGCCGAAGAGCGAATTCTCTATCGGAACGACGCCATGTTCTACCGAGCCATCGGTGACGCATCCAAAGACAGCTTCCATGGACGGACACGGCACCGGCTCCGCGTCAGGATACAACACGCGAGCGGCCACCTCGCTGAAAGCCCCGGTTGCTCCCTGGAAGGCGACCCTCATTATTCGGCCTCGCGCTTGTCCATGCGCGTTGGCGCACTGATGCCGAGCACCGAGAGCCCGTTGGAGAGCACCACACGCGTGGCTATTCCCAACGCCATGCGAGCGCTGGCAAGCGGGCGGGCCTCCCCTATGATACGGCAGTGGTGGTAAAAGCGTGAAAATGCCTCGGCTACCTCGCGCAGGTACACCGCCAGGCGGTGCGGCTCGCGGTCTTCGGCCACGGCACGAAGCGTCTGCGGAAAACGCACGACTTGCTTGATGAGCGCGACCTCAGTGCTGTGCTCCAAAAGGGTGAGGTCCGCTGTTGCATCCGCCTCAAATCCTACCGCACGGGTCTTCTCCAGGATGGAGCATATGCGTGCATGCGCATATTGCAGGTAAAAAACCGGGTTTTTTTCGCTGGCCTCCCTTGCCAGATCCAAATCGAAGTCCAGATGCTTCCCTGCCGATCGGACCAGAAAGAAGAAG
This sequence comes from Rhodothermales bacterium, assembly GCA_965218495.1. GTDB lineage: Bacteria > Bacteroidota > Rhodothermia > Rhodothermales > Bin80. The sequence continues at coordinate 4,110,977 of OZ244626.1, read as the reverse complement.
CGAGTTACATCGGATCCGACTTCGCTGATGAGTTCATCCAGCGTGACATAGTTCGCCCTGCGCGTACTCATCTTGACTTCCTGTCCCCCGCGCACCAGCGTAACGAACTGGTAGATAATGACCTCTATCTTGTGCGCATCCAGGCCGAGGACGCCCAGTGCCCGAATGATGTCCGGATAGGTCGCGATATGGTCGGCGCCAAAGATGTCAATGCACACGTCATAGCATCGTGACAGCTTGTCGCAGTGATATGCGATGTCAGGAAGGCGGTAGGTGGGCTCACCCGAGCGCTTTATCAGGACCGTGTCTTTGTCTTTGCCGAGTGCAGAGGTCCTAAGCCACATCGCCCCGTCCTTTCGGTACAGATAGCCGGTGTCTTCCAGACTGCGCAGGACCTCGTCCAAAGCGCCGCTTTCGTAGAGCGACCGCTCATTGAAAAACGTGTCCATCTGGATGCCCAGGCGCCGGAGCGTGCCTTTGATGTCCTGGAAGATGGCTGCTTCAGCCGCACGAGTGAACGATTCTATGCTGGCCGTGGCAAGCAGCGAGCTTCCATGTGCGCGCACCAATGCGCGTGCGACCTCTACGATGTACTCACCCAGATAGCCCTCATCCGGAAACGATAGCGGCACTGTGACCGGCTCGCCCGCACCATTCGGCAGGGCTTTCGTGGCGTAGCCCTCGGCATTTGCCAACACGCCCTCGTCGTGGAGCACCTGCTCATAGCGTCCGCGCACTGACGCGCCCAAGGTGCGCATCTGGCGCCCCGCGTCATTATAGTAGTACTCGCGCGTGACAGCGTGTCCGGTCCACTCCAGGAGGCTGGCGATGGTATCCCCGAGGACGGCATTGCGCCCATGGCCTACGGTAAGGGGCCCGGTCGGGTTGGCGCTTACAAACTCTACCAGTGCTTTGCGGCCCTTGCCGGCGTAGCTGCGCCCGAACTGCTCGCCTGCGTCAAGGCAGGCCGCCAGCGCACGGTAGAGGTGGCGGTTGGAGAGGCGGAAGTTGATGAAGCCTGGCCTGGCGATTTCGCATGATTCGATGCGGTCGGGATCCAGCGAGAGGCTCGAAACCAGTGCTTCTGCGATCTGCATGGGCGAGCGCCGCAGATGGCGCGCCAGCTTCATGGCGCAGTTGGTGGAAAGGTCGCCGAAGTGTGCGGCCCTGGGTGCCTCCAGCTCCGGCATGAATCCCGCTGGCACACCGTCGAACTGGCGTAGTGCGTCCAGAAGCACCTGCTGCAGGTAATCCTTCATCGTCATGGCCATCGCCACTGGAATGCTTCAATACATGTGCGCGGCTGACGGTCCATTGCCAGGTCGGCCAGCGCCTCGCCCACGGCGGCGGAAGACTTGAATCCGTGCCCGGAGCAGGCGCTGCCAACGACGATCCGTTGCTCCGTGCCGCCAAGGTAATCTATCAGGTAGTGCTTGTCCGGTGCATTGGTGTACAAGCACGTGGCCGCATGCGTGTTGGGTCCGAGCCCGATCGGAAAGAGGCGCAAAAGCAGGGCGCGGAGGTCATGCGTTTCGCTGGGTCGGATGGTGCGGTCAACTTCCGAGGGGTGATCCACCAGCGTGCCGTGGTAGTGCATGCCGGCCTTTATGCCGTGGCCCAGGTCCGGGAATCCGTAGGAATGCGCGCTCTCATGTTGCCATATGAAGGTGGGGCAACGTTCGGCGCTAAAGGCATCGCCTGACGTGGCAAACCACGCATTCATTACCCGCTCCACCTTAACGGGCGGGCTGTCATCCTTAAGCAGCGAGCCGATCCAGGCCCCGGCTGTAACCACCATTTTCCCTGCATGCAAGGTGCGCGACGCCGTGTGCACCGCCACGCCCCCAGGAACAAAGTCCCAGGACCGGACGGGCTCGTTGAAGCAGACACGCGCACTGCCTGCCTGCGCCCGATTAAGGTGCGCCGCCACACCTCGCTCCGGGTGGATGGCGCCTGCATTCGGCTCGAACAGGGCCACCTCGTAGTCCCGCAGGTAGAAGGCCGGAAAGGTTGCCCGCACCTCTTCAGGGGTCATGAGTGCTACTTCAGTGCCTGCGGCCGTTGCGCTACGGTGGGCCCCTTCAATCATGTCGCTACCGTCAGGGGCGATGTTGAGGCATCCGCATCGGGTGATTAGCTGCTGGCCCACTTCTTCCTCCAGCGCGGCCCAAAGCTCGTATGCTCGCGTGAGAAGCGGCAGGTACTGCGTGCCCTCGAAGTAGGCTTTGCGGATGATGCGACTGCCGCCGTGCGTGGAGCCCATTGTGTGTGGCGGTGCGAAGCGGTCCAGCCCCACGACCCGCATGCCTCGGCGTGCCAAATGGTACAGCGCGGCGCTGCCCGCCGCGCCAAGGCCTACCACGACCACATCCGCTGTCATAGCCCTATACGTACAGTGCGAACTCCTTGCGACGCATGTGCAGGTTGAAGACGATGGCCAATAGCGCCGTGTTTGCCAGAAGGGCCGACCCGCCATAAGATACCAGCGGCAACGGAATGCCGATAACTGGCAATAGGCCCAACACCATCCCTACGTTGATATAGACTTGGATCAGAAACATGCCCGCGGCGCCGGCCGCGATAACGCTTCCAAACGGGTGATTCATCTGCGCAGCCAGCTGAACAAGCCGGATAAGCAGAATTGCGAAGAGCGTGAGTACCAGAATCGCCCCAAGAAATCCAAACTCCTCCCCGATTACAGAAAAGATGAAGTCCGTGGACTGCTCCGGGATGTAGGCGCCCTGCGTTTGGGTGCCCTGCATGAAGCCCTGTCCACTAAGGCCCCCGGAGCCAATGGCCGCCTTGGACTGCATCAGGTGAAACCCTACGCCGCTGCGAAATTCCGGTGCTTCCGGGTTGGCAAAAGCATTAATGCGTGCCACCTGGTGCGGCTGCAGCACCTTGGCCAAGGCAAAATACACGGCTGCGACCGTGGCACCACTTATCAGCCCGCCCGCGGCTGCCAAATGCACGTTGCGATACCATAGGTAGAGCGCCAGGGCCAAGGCCAAGGAAAACGCTATAGCCGCTGGCATATACCAGATGGAAAGGTAGCCGGCAACAGCAGGGGAGACCAGCAGGATCACCAGCCAAAGCGGTGTGCCGGTCCAAAACAGCACAATGGGTATGATGCCAATAAATACGAGTGCCGTTCCCGTATCATTCTGTAGTACGATAAGGGCGGCCGGAACCAGCAGCAGCCCGATCGCAATCAGCGTAACGCCCAGCGGACTGCTTTGCCCTCGTGCGGACACTATCCGGGCCATGGCAATGAGTGTCCCCACCTTTGCCAACTCGGATGATTGAAAGCCGTAGGGCCCGATATACACCCAGGAGCGGGCGCCGCCGACTTCACGCCCGAGCACGAGCGCCGCAACCAGCAGCACGATGCATGCCCCATATCCCACAAAGGCAAGATCCATGTACTGGCGCACCGGAATCAGAAGCGCAATAACGGCGCCCACCACCGCGACGCACAGCCAAACCAGTTGACGATCGAAATTGTTCTTGACACTCCCTTCCAGATACTGGTGTGCCTCACCCTGCGTGGCGCTGTAGATGGCCATCAGCCCCATCGCAACCAGGCCCAGCCACACTAGGAGAGACCAGAAGTCCAGGCTGCGATACCACGTGCGCATGGCTACTGCGGCGGAAGGGGCTCACTGCTGACGTTCAAGGCACGATTCATCCTGATTCGCACCTGCGGTGAATCTGGCAGGTGACCTTTGAGGTACCGCTCGGCCATCAGGCTGGCAATGGGGGCGGCGCACCCGCTGCCGCCGCCCGCATTTTCGCATTGTACCGCCACGGCAATTTGGGGGTCGTCATAAGGTGCGAACATCACGAAAACGGAATGGTCCTCCATTCCGCCTGACGCCTCGGCGGTGCCCGTCTTGCCGCCGCTCGGGATTCCGGGTATTTGGGCCAGACGGCCAGAGCCATTCTCCATGACCAGACGCAATCCGTGGCGAACCAAAGAAAAATACGACGTGTCAATGGGAATGCGGGCCGGTTCGGGCGCAAAGCGCACGGAGTCGCCGAAGACCGGGTTGGACAGGTAGGATACCAGGTGAGGCTCGTACAAGTACCCGCCGTTGCCAATGGCCGCGATATAGCGGGCAAGCTGCAACGGGGTTACGCCCATATCACCCTGACCAATGCCAAGATTCATGACCGTCCCCTGGCCCCACTGCACATGCGTGGTGTTGAGGTATGCCGAGTCCGGGATGAGCCCGGAGGTCTGCTCGCGGATGTCCGTTGGTGCCAGCAGCCCAAAGCCGAACATGTTGGCGTATCGCTTAAAGGTGTTAATCTCCATGCGGCGCCCCATCTCGAAAAAGAACGTGTTGCAGCTATTCTGGATTGCACGGACGACATCTTGCTCACCATGCCGGCTAAGGCATTTGAAGACTTGTCCTCTTCCCATGGGATGGTAGCCGCCGCAGTACACCGTACTGTTCGGTCCCGAGGGATCAATTAGTCCGGTGTCGAGAGCCATCAGTGCCATCATGGGCTTCCAGGTGGAGCCAGGTGGCATCCGGTTCATTGACGCACGATTGTACAGCGGCTTTTCCGGATGGCTGTTGATGGCTTGCCACTCCGCTTGGTCAATGCTACCAGCGAATAGCGTCGGATCAAAGTCTGGCGAGCTGACCAGCGCGATGATGCCCCCGGTGTTAGCGTCAAGCGCCACGGCTGCGCCACGCTTGTTGACGAACAGCGATTCGGCCAGCGCCTGCACGCCGACATCCATGGCCATATGGATATCGTAGCCGCTTACCGGTGCCTCGTCACCCTTTCCGTCGAGGTATGACTTCACTTCCAGCCCGTACACATTGACCACACGCAAGGCACTGCCGGGAATGCCTCGAAGGTAGGATTCGTACGCTCGCTCTACTCCGGTGCGTCCAACGTTGTCTCCTTGCCGATAGCTGCCGGAAGACACCTGAGCGTCAAGTTCTGCGCGTGTGATTTCGCCGACATAGCCAAGCGCGTGGGAGGCGCGCGCCGCCGATGGGTATCGGCGCTTCTGGCTGATCTCCTTGTCTACGCCGGGCAGAAGAAAGAGGTCTTCCTGAATACGGCTGTACTGCCCATAGGGGACATCCGTAAAGGACTTGCTCGGGCGGTATGATGCCCAGCGACTGGCCTCTGCAAGTTTGGCCGAAACTACTGAATCCTCCACTCCAAGATGGCGAGCGAGCAGCGGCGTCTTTTCTTCAGCGAAAAAGCGGGGCGTCAGCGTCACCGTGTACGAAGGCTCATTATGCACCATGAGCACGCCGTGCAGGTCATAAATCGCACCGCGGGCCGGCATCACCCGAAGCGTGCGCAGCGCATTGCCTCTGGAAACCTCCTGTGCATCACCCCGCCTGATGATCTGCAGCCCGAACAGGCGTGCCCCCAGCAACCCTATTGAAAGAAGGATCGTGGCGACGAAGATGGAAACCCTATAGTCCCGCATGGCGTGGAGTAACTACTCCAATGTAAAGACTGGCATACTGTTTGTGGTCCAATATCAGCATCGGCGTCTAAGAGGCGTTTCCCTTTCATCGTTGGACATTTTTGGATACTCTTGCAACCGCTAGGGTCACCACTTGTTACACCGAGACGTGCCACCAAGCCTTATCACCATGAAATCATTTTCGCTGTTGGCTGTCGTGATGGTGGCCATACTCCTGACCACGGCTGGTGACGCGCTTGCCCAGGGGTTTGGCCGCAACAAGGTACAGTACGACAACTTCCAGTTCCGCAGCTTCAAGACGCAGCACTTCGAATTCTACTACTATCCGGAGGAAAAGGAGGCAGTTACCGATGCGGCGCGTATGGGAGAGCGCTGGTACCGGCGACACGCGCGCACATTTTTGCGCGAATTCTACGAGCGAAAGCCGATCATACTCTACGCCAACGACGCAGACTTCCAGCAGACTAACGTCATCGGCGGCTTCATAGGCCAGGGTACCGGCGGCGTGACCGAAAGCCTGCAAGAGCGCGTTGTCATGCCGCTCACCGGCATCTATAGCGAGACGGACCATGTCTTAGGGCATGAGCTGGTGCACTCCTTTCAGTACGACATCGGGCTGGTCCGCAACGACAGCTCCCGCTTCTCCTTGCAGCTGCTTTCCAATTGGCTGGTTGAGGGCATGGCGGAATATCTATCGGTGGGACGCGAGGATCCGCACACGGCCATGTGGATGCGAGATGCGGCACTGAGAGACGACCTGCCAACGATCGACGATCTGACGAGAAGCAACAAGTACTTTCCTTACCGCTTTGGTCAGGCCTACCTGGCGTATATCGGCGGCAAGTATGGAGACGCAGCGGTAACGAATCTCTTCAAGTTGGGCGGGCGCACGGGTGTGGACTCGGCCTTTGTCTATACGATCGGCATCCGGGCAGACTCGCTGTCTACGGAGTGGGCCGCGGCGGTCAAGGAGGCGTACTTGCCGCTGATGGAGGGGCGTGTGCACCCGGACAGTGCAGGACGCCCCGTGCTGACCCAGGCGATCACCGGCGGCAACCTCCATCTGTCGCCCACGGTGAGCCCGGACGGCCAATATGTGGCCTACCTGTCCGAACGGGACGTGTTCAACATCAACCTGTTCATCGCGGATGCAACAACTGGGAAGACGATTCGGAAGCTGCGTGCCACGAACTCGAACCCGCATTTCGACAACATCCGATTCATCAACTCGGCTGGTTCCTGGTCTCCCGATGGCAAGAAGTTTGTCTTTGTAACCTTCGCGCAGGGTGACAATGAGCTCACCATCTGGGATCTCGACAGCGGCAGCGTAGAGCGCCGCATTAAAGTGGCCGGCGTAGGTGCGCTGAGCAACCCGGCGTGGGCGCCTCACGGCCGCTCAATCGCGTTCAGTGGCATTGACGGTGGTCTCAGCGACCTGTATGTACTGGACCTGGCCACCGGCAACGTGCGGCAGCTGACCAATGACCGCTACGCGGATTTTCATCCGGCATGGTCCCCAGACGGGCAGACTATCGCGGTGATCAGCGACCGAGGGCCGGGTGGCACGGATTTCGAACTGCTCGAATATGCAAAGACCCGCCTGACGCTGGTCGACGTGCACGACGGTGCAATGGAAACGATCGTTCCCTTCAGGCACGGCAAGCACATTAACCCGCAGTTTTCGCCAGATGGCCGAAGTCTGTATTTCGTCAGCGATCAGGACGGCTTTTCTGACATTTACCGCTACACGCTGGCCGAGGGCGACGTGTACAGGGTTACCAGCCTGAAGACCGGTGTCAGCGGCATCACGGCGCTGTCGCCGACGATGTCGGTCGCGACCCAGAATGGGCGCTTGATGTATTCTGTATTCTATGATGGCGACTACAGCGTGTTTTCCCTGGACGCATCCGATGCGCAAGGCATCCTAGTCACAGCGGCGACGGATGAAACGTCGATGGCGGGTGTGTTGCCGCCCTTTAGCGCCCGCAACGAGGGCTTGGTAGCTGACTATCTGGATGATCCGCTAACGGGGCTTCCGCAGCCGGCGCCCGTGGATGAGACCTCGTACAGCTCGCGCCTGAGGCTGAACTATGTGGCGCCACCTACGCTGGGTGCAAGCGTCGGCGGCAATTACGGGTACGGAAATAGTGTCTACGGTGGCATCGGATTCTTTTTCAGCGACATGCTGGGCAACAGAGAGCTGTTGCTTGTGGCTCAGGCCAATGGCACCTTCAAGGACATAGGTGGCCAGACCGTTTACATGAACCGCAGTAGGCGTTTCAACTATGGTGGCATGGTGGGCCATACGCCGTTGGTATACGGGTATCCCCAAGCGGGTTATAACCAGTATAACCAGTTGGTTTACCGTGACCTGCGGCAGCGAATTTTTGTAGATGAACTGATAGGCATTGGCTCGTACCCGTTTTCCACAACACGTCGCGTGGAATTATTCGGAGGGTTTTCGCGGTACTCCTTTGACTACGAGCTGATTCAGATTGTTAATACGCCCTTCGGGCAAAGCCGGCAGCGAACACGGTTTGATAAGTGCAGTGACCTCACGCAAGAAGAGTTAAGTGAGGCTTCTACTTGTGAGCCTGACGCAATTAATCTGGCGCAGGTTGGCGTGGCATACGTGGGAGACTTCTCCAACTTTGGATACACTTCGCCGCTGCAAGGCGGGCGATACCGCCTGCAGGTTGCGCCAAGGGTAGGCTCCAACAGCTTCATCGGGGTACTGGCCGACTACCGGCGGTATTTTTTCAGGAAGCCTGTTACGTTTGCGGTACGGGGTCTGCATAGTGCCAACTATGGCCCAAAGCTGGATGAATCTGGGGTGTTTGCAAAGGAGTACTTGGATGTGCCGTATTACCCGGGCTTCCTCCGTGGCTACAGCCGCTACTCGTTTGACGGGGCGGAGTGTACGGATCCAGGGTGTAGCGTATTTGCGCGACTTGAGGGCTCGCGCCTTGCGATGATGAGCGCGGAGGTTCGCATTCCGCTCTTTGGCACCGAGGCGCTCGGGCTCATCAAATTCCCATATATCCCGCTGGAGCTTGTCGGGTTTGCTGATGCTGGTCTGGCCTGGACGAAGCGGGACAATCCGTTCGACCTGCTAAAGTGGGAGATTGACGGGACCGGGCGCGCACCCGTAGCCAGCGTTGGCACCGCAGCCCGCATCAACATTCTGGGCTATATCGTCGCTGAGTTTTACTATGCATATCCTTTCCAGCGTCCAGACCGGGGTGCACATTTTGGATTCCTGTTCAGTCCCGGCTGGTAGCAGGTCTGCGTGGGCGGGCACAGTCTCCGCTCACAGGTTTAGTCGTCTGCTGGCGTACGCACTCGCCCATGTATGATGTTCTCCGTCCATGGCTTTTTCGGCTCGATCCTGAACGCGCGCACGCGCTGGGTTTCGCAGCTGCTCGTCTGGCGCAAGTTGGTGCGCCTGGACGGATGCGCAGGCACTATGTCTATGAAGATGCGGTACTGCAGCAGCGGGTCGCAGGGCTGGACTTTGGCAACCCTGTGGGCCTAGCTGCAGGCTTTGACAAGAATGGCCAGCTATTGCCATTTTGGGAGACGTTAGGCTTTGGCTTTGTAGAGGTTGGCTCCGTCACTGCACACGCCTCCCGGGGAAACCCGCGTCCGCGGACTTTTAGGCTGCCTGAAGATCAGGCAATCATCAACCGGATGGGGCTTCCGAACCAGGGTGCAGCGCGGATCAGCCAGCGGATCAAGAGAGTGCGCAAGCGGTGTCATATCCCGATCGGCATCAGCCTTGCAAAGACGCACAATGCTGCGATCGTAGGGCCGGAAGCCGTTGCGGATTACTGTACGAGCTTCGTTCGCCTGGCGCCCATGGCGGACTACGTAGCGCTAAACGTCTCGTGCCCAAACACGGCGGACGGCAAGACGTTTGAGGATCCGGCCAGCCTTGACACGTTACTTGAGGCCATCTTCAGAGAGCGCCGTGGGCTCTACAGTCAACCGCCCATCTTTCTAAAGGTATCGCCGCCACCCTCCGCCCGCGTGGTCTTTGACAGTCAGATCGAGGAGATTCTGGCTGTAGGGCGGGCCCATGGAGTCCGCGGCTATATCGCGACCAATACGGCCGCGGACCGCGATGGCCTAAAGACTCGCCCGGACGCCGTTGCCTTGATCGGCGCGGGAGGCGTAAGCGGTCCACCGCTCAGGCCGCGCACCATGCGGCTGGTGCGGTATCTGTATCGTCGCCTAGGCCCCCAGACTCCTATCATCGGAGTGGGTGGCGTTGATTCCGCGCAGGCGGCCTATCGCATGCTGCGCGCGGGTGCCACGCTGGTACAGTTCTATACTTCGCTAGCGTATGAAGGCCCCAGTATTGTAAAACGTATCAAGGCAGGTCTCGCTGCCTGCTGTGAGCGGGATGGCTTGGGATCCATCCGTGAGGCCATAGGCGCGGATGGATAAAGAGTCGGCGGAACCCGATGCTCGATACCTTCTCAGCGACTTACGACTTGAGACTGCTCCGCGGCCACTGCAGCTTTTTGTGGGTGTGATTGCCACACTACCACCGCGTCCCGTGGCGCGTTGGGCCGCATTACCGATGGCAGCACTGAGGAGAACGTGCATCCCTGCAGAGCGTTTTACTTGAGGAGGCCCGGCGTATCCGCACATGCTAGCAACCATCCTCGCCGTTGCGCGTTTGTACAGCAATAGCGTCTGGTGTCACACCATCCCTGCGGCTTCGGGCCGAGAATGGGATCAAACTGTCTGCGGGCCCTATGAATAGAATTGTACAAGTAAGCCTGGCTCTGGCGGGTTTAGTGCTGTCCACACTCGTCGCAGCTAACGCAAGTGGAATGCAGTACAAGCTCGTGGAGTTGCATCCAACGGCGGAGAATATTCCTGAGGTAACCGATCCGCGCTTTATTTTGCACGAAGACCCCAACTCGACCTTCATGGACGAGGCAAGTCACGAGAAGATTACCATCGGTGTGGCAGACGGGGAGTACGACGAGATGTTTGGGAGGATCGCTAGCCTTGCGCTTACGGGCGAAGGAACCGTGCTTGTGGTGGACGCCGCAAACACCGAGGTCCGGGTATTAGATTATGATGGAATCCTGCTCACCACGTTCGGCAGGTCCGGAGCGGGTCCGGGAGAGTTCCGTGACGAGCCAGACAATATTTCCGTCGTGGACAAGGGAAGTTCAGTTTTCGTGCTAGGGTCTTTTGGAGACTTTGTTACGGCCTTTGATCGCCCGGATGCTTCCGTATTCACACCAAAGGGGAGATTCTACACAGGCTTGACCGCCCACAACGGCTGCGCGATGAACGGGCACTTCTGGGTCTATGGATACAACCCCGAATTCGAGGGCGTGCTGCACAAGTTCACGTATGACGGCGAGCGCGTGGCTTCGTTTCTGGAGTACTACAAGTCTCCACGCCAGTACTTTGTGCAAAGATTGTCACGGCAGGGACTTATGGCCTGCAGCGAAGCGCACGGCATCGTCGCCCTGAATCGGCTCAATGCGCCAGTGGTGACCGGGTACAAGGAGGATGGCGAGATGGCTTGGCAGGTGAAGTTTGCTGACTTTGATCCGGTCCACTTGGCGGAATTTTCTCCTCGGGCTTGGACCTGGTATCCACCTAAGCCAGGCCAGAGCCTGCTTCAGTCCATTTTTACCGATCCGGCGGGCGACTTCTATGTGCACTACTTGACATTCGAAAAGAAGGGCTTCGACAATACTCCAGACCACGCCCCCCTGTTCAAGATAGATGCCCGGACAGGTGAGGGAACGTACCTGGGGCTTGCGCCGAGCGTGGTCCGGGGTATTGATTCCGGCTACGTGTTCTCAACCACCAACAAGCCGTTCCCGCAAGTCGTCATACACAAGCCCAAAGCGAGATTGATTCATAACTAGCTGGGCAGGGATAGTTGAACGTCCCGTGTCACTAACCCAATCCAGCTATGACCCCCCCCGTGACAAGTGCCCGCTACACCCGTGTGATTTACCATCGCACGCGCAACGTATAACGATGACGTTCCACGAATCAACGGTACCGCTGGTTCGCCGCCATCTTCAAGCACTACGAGTCCAGACCAAGTCGCATATTGGAGCCTATGCATCTGAGAGCGATGGAAGCAGCCCTTACACGTGAGGTGGAACGCCGCAGACAACACGCCATATTCACTGTTGCACATCCCCCTCCCAACTCAATTTGACTCAACTCCCTCTAGTGGTGGCCAACTGAGCCGACCTGTGCTCGGACGTGGCACCTTGGGCCTGATTGCCTGTCTGCTGCCGCGTCCCATAAACCGTCATGGGCCCTGTAGCCGCTTGCGGACAATAAGGGTCCGTGCACCTTTTCAGAGCGCTGACTTCAGCAGCCCCGGAGTACCCGAGCATGCTGACAATACTTCCCGCGATCGCACGTTTTCCAGACATAGAAGGCCTGTTCCACACTACCCTTGGCGGCACCGGGCCGAGAATGAATCAGACCACATACGGGTCCCATGAATAGAATCGCTCAAGTCAACCTGGCCGTGGCTGGCTTAGTGCTGTCCGCCCTTATCGTGCCTGACGCGAGTGGAATACAGTCTCGGATCGTGGAGCTGCATCCGACGCCAGAGAATATCTCGGAGGTGGCCGATCCACGTTTCATCTTGCGTGCGGACCCGGGTTTGACCTTTTTGGACGAAGCAAGCTATGAGCGGATCACCATCGGCGTGGAAGACGGAGAACTCCATGAGATGTTTGGCGAGGTCGTGGACCTTGCGCTCCCGGGCGATGGAACCGTGCTTGTCTTGGACCGCAGAAACAGCGAGGTGCGTGTATTCGACTATGGTGGAGCGCTGCTCACCACGTTCGGAGGGCCCGGAAATGGTCCGGGGGAATTTCAGAAGAGGCCATACAGGATTTCCTCTGGTGATCAGGGTAGGACGGCCTTCGCGCTAGATGAATTTGGGGAATCTGTTACGGCTTTCGGTCGCCTAGACCCGTCTACGTTCACGCCGAAGATGAACTTCCGTACAGGCTTGCTCGCCCACAATGGCTGCGCGATGAATGGGCACTACTGGGTCTATGGATACAATCCTGCATTCGATGGCGTGCTTCACAAGTTCACTTATGGCGGCGAGCGCGTGGCCTCGTTTCTGGAGTACTACCAGTCTCCACGAGAGTTAGTTACCCACCTAATGTCCCGACACGGGCTTATGGCCTGCAGCGAGGCGCACGGCATTGTTGCCTTGAACCGGTTCAATGCGCCAGTGGTGACAGGTTACCTGGAGAACGGCGAGGTAGCGTGGCGTGTAAAAATCGCCGACTTTGATCAGGTCCGTTGGGCGGAGTTTGCGGGCCAACCATGGGGCTACGATCGACCAAAACCAGGCCAAAGCCAATTGCGATCCCTCTTTGCTGATCAAGCAGGCAACTTCTTCGTGCAATTCGTGACATTTGAGGAGCCTGAATTTGAAAACATACCAGATTATGGGCCCTTGTTCAAGATAGATGCTCGGACCGGCAAAGGAACGTACCTAGGGATCGCGCCGAGCGTGGTGCGGGGCATTGATTCAGGCAACGTGTTTTCAACATCCAACAAGCCGTTCCCGCGAGTCGTCATACACAAGCCTACAGCAGGGGCCAACTGATGCGGGCCACTGCTGTGTCACTCGCGACCGGAGTGCGGCTCTTCGCTCCTTCGTGGGCCAAGCGACCAGTCATGCGTTGCAGGAGTACCAATCGCCTCTTCTTGCACGGACACTTCCACTTGCAGGAGACCTGCCGTTTGCGAGAGTGTCAGGTGGCACAAGAGTCTTCTTACGCAATAGTGCTAGCTGCGTTGGTGCATGTGCGCATTCCATAGATTATGCGACTCCAGCTGCAACCCTGCCTTTGGGCGCTGGCATGCTCCAGAAAATGAATCTGACCCGCACCACAACCGTTAACTGTTCATGCAATTGACATTTCGGCCTGAATGGCTCTTGGTTGGGCTGTTACTGTCCTCGCTCGCCGCGGCTAACGCGCATGGAATGCAGCGGCGGATCGTGGAACTCCATCCAACGGCAGAAAACATCCCGGAGGTGACCGATCCGCGCTTCATCCTGCATGAGGACCCCGAGTCTACCTTCATGGACGAGGCGAGTCACGAGAAGATTACCATCGGCGTGGCAGAAGGAGAGTACCACGAAATGTTTGGCAATATCACGGATCTTGCACTCCCTGGTGACGGAACCGTACTTGTTTTGGATTTCGGAAGCAGCGAGGTCCGCGTATTCGATTATGGTGGAGCCCTGCTGGCGTCGTTTGGCGGACGCGGAGAGGGCCCGGGAGAATTTCGTCAAAGGCCAGACCAGATTTCCGTCGCCGATCAGGGACAATCGGTCTTCGTGCTAGAGCAATTTGGGAGATCTGTTGCGGCTTTTGACCGTCAAGATGACTCAACCTTCGCGCCAAAGGCGCGCTTCCGTACAGGTTTGCTCGCCCACGATGGCTGCGCGATGAATGGACACTACTGGGTGTATGGGATTGATCCAGAATACGAGGGCGTACTGCACAAGTTCACCTATGACGGCGAGCATGTGGCCTCGTTTCTGGAGTACTACAAGTCTCCACGCGAGAATATGTCGCGCCATATGTCCCGAATGGGGCTGCTGGCCTGCAGCGAAGTGCACGGCATCGTCGCCCTGAATCGAGTCTGGGCCCCAGTGGTGACCGGCTATAAGGAGGATGGCGAGATAGCTTGGCATGTGGAGTTTGCCGATTTGTATCCAAGTTCCATTGAGGAGTATGAGGATGGCGACTGGGGCTTTATCCTCTTAGAACCTGGTCAGCGCCGGCTTGAGACCATTTTCACCGATCCGGCGGGGGACCTGTATGTGCAATACGTCACCATTCAAGAGCGTGGCGCTGATAGACGCCCCAATTACGGGCCCTTGTTCAAGATAGATGCGCGGACGGGACTGGGAACGTATCTGGGGAGTGCACCGAGCGTAGAGGGAATTGACTCCGGCTACGGGTTCTCGGTTACCTACCTTCCATTCCCGCAAGTTGTCATACACAAGCCCAAAGCAGGGTCCAACTGATACAGGCCAACGCCGGATCACGCATCGTGGGTGTGATTGCCAAGCTGTGGCCGCGCCCCGAGAGCGGCAGTGGGCCCCAGTACTGCTTGCAGAACCGGGGAGGGGGCGCAGCCCTGCTGAGCACTGGGTCTTCGGAGCGCAAGTAGAATATCCGCACACGCTAGTGTTATGTCCCAGTAATACGCGACGTTAAACGTTGAATCTTACTGAAGATCGAGTCCGCCGTAGCAACCCAAACAAACGGCGTCGCCTCCTCATTGTACGCTGCAATGAACTGCTCGATGGTCTGCTTTAACTGCTTTACGCTTGTAAACGAACCCCGTTTGATCGCGCGCCGACTGATTAGGCCAAACCACCGTTCAACCTGGTTCAGCCACGATGCGGAGGTAGGCGTGAAGTGAAGGTGGTAACGAGGCCGCTTGGACAGCCACGCCATAACTTTCGGATGCTTGTGCGTTGCGTAGTTGTCCAAGATCAAGTGCAGGTCCAGATCCTTCGGAGTTTCGCGCTCGAGCAGTCGCAAAAAGGAGAGAAACTCCTGATGCCGATGCCGCGCCATGCATTTCCCAATTACCTTGCCCGTGGCTATGTTGAGTGCTGCGAACAGTGTAGTCGTGCCATGGCGGATGTAGTCATGGGTGTACCCCTCTACATAGCCCAGCCCCAATGGCAACGTGGGCTGGGAGCGGTTGAGTGCTTGTATTTGGCTCTTTTCGTCCACGCACAACACGATCGCGTGATCGGGCGGGTTTAGATATAGCCCGGTGATGTCGCGAACCTTTTCGATAAAGAAGGGATCGCTGGACAGCTTGAACGTCCTGCTGCGATGGGGTTTGAGCCCAAAGAGGGCAAACCAGCGCTGCACTGTGCTCTTAGACACGCCTTCGGCCTCGGCCATCAGGCGAACGCTCCAAGCATTCGCATGGGCGGGCTTCTGTTGCAGCGCACGATTAATCACCTGGGCCACTTTCTCGTCATCGTGCGTTCGGGGCCGTCCCGGACGCAGCTCGTCGTGGAGCCCTTGCAAGCCACGGTCCAAGAACCGGCTCCGCCATTTGCTTACGGTGGACGCGGATACTCCCAGCGCACGGGCAACCGCAGCATTGGTGTCCCCAGCAGCGCAGGCCAGAATGGTCTTCGCTCTTTGAACCATGCCGTGGGGCATAGTAGTGGATTTCGACAAGGCGACGAGCTGGTTTCGCTGCTCATTAGAGAGAACTAGGGGCGCAAGTTTTCTTCCGCGACGCATAGACTTCTGGCATGGATGGTGAAGTCATTAATATACGTCGCTTATTAATGGGACACAACACTAGCAACATGTCACGCTTTCGCACGTTTTCCCAGTGCATGAGGCTGGCTATATGCAATCCTCGTGGCGTCGGGCCGAGCGTGGTAAGGCTGCAAACGTATCCTATGACGAGTGCCTTTCCAGTTACCTTGGCCCTAACGGGCGTAGTGCTGTCCTCGCTTGCCGTGGCTACCGCGCATGGAATGCAGCGTAGGATCGTGGAGCTGCATCCGACGCCGGAAAACATCCCGGAGGTGACCGATCCGCGCTTCATCTTTCACGAGGGCCGCAAGTCCGCTTTCATGGACGAGGCAAGCTACGAGAAAATTACCATCGGCGTGGCAGAAGGGGAGTTCCACGAAATGTTTGGCTACGTTGCGGGTCTTGCGCTCCCTGGCGATGGAACCGTGGTTGTTTTGGACTCCGAGAACCGCGAGGTCCGTGTATTCGATTATGGCGGAGCGCTGCTTACCACGTTTGGCGGGTCTGGAGAGGGTCCGGGGGAATTCCGTGACCGTCCATCCAGAATGTCCGTCGCTGATCAGGGAAAGGCGGTCTTCGTGCTAGAAGCCTCTGGGAATTCCGTTGAGGTCTTTGGCCGCCAAGATGGTTCTACGTTGGTACCAAAAGTTAACTTCCAGACGGAATTGCACAGTCATAATGGTTGTGCAATGGGTGGACACTACTGGGTCTACGGGTCCAATTTTGGATCCGAGCATGTGCTGCACAAATTCACGTATGACGGTGAGCGCGTGGCCTCGTTTCTGGAGAACTACAAGTCACCACGCGGAATCACTGCGTTCATTTTGTCGAGAGTGGGGATCATGGCCTGCAGTGAAGCGCATGCCATTGTAGCCCTGATTCGGGCCAATACGCCCGTGTTAACCGGCTACAGGGTGAATGGCGAGATGGCTTGGCAAGTAAAGTTTGCCGACTTTGATCCGATCAAAACCGCAGAAACTGACGAACCCGCCTTTCGAAGGGCTCCTGAAACTCCGGGCCAGAGCCTCTTTAGGTCCATCTTTACCGATCCGGCGGGAGACTTCTATGTGCATTACGTTACAATTGAGGATCCTGGACTCGCACGCCGTCCAGACTTCGGGCCCTTGTTCAAGATCGATGCCCGGACGGGTAAGGGAACGTACTTGGGAATCGCGCGGGGTGTGCGTGGAATTGATTCCAGCTATGTGTTCTCGGTTACCAACGATCCGTTCCCGCAAGTAGTCATACACGAGGAAAGTGCGGGGGCCAACTGAAACAGTTGTTTTCGGACCGCCGGCATGAGACTGTGCGGCGCGGTCACGTGCCGGGGCAAGGTGCACGGCCAAGTGCGACAACAGCAATAGGTGGCACTGCAGTCAATGGCAGCAGGATTGCTAGGCAACTGGCTCTTGGTAGCCGCACCAAGCGGTTTTTTGGGCGAGTATATACCAAAGTGCCGGTGAGGTCGGCGATTGAATGGACAAGCGAGTAAAGCGCCAATTGAACAGTGAAAAGCAACACCCTGTAATTTGCATTCTGCGTGCCTGACGTGCAAAAAAGGGGTGAAGGGGGCGCGTTCGGTTCAGGCAATGGCGATAATCCGTGAGTTCCACCAAACGGGTTATCCATGGCCAAAAGGCACCATCACCTGGACGCGGGCGAACGCCACCAGCAATACGCACTACTGAAGCAAGGGTATTCCCTTCGCAAGATTGCGGCGCATTTGGGGCGCGCTCAGTCGACGATCAAGCGGGAGTTGGACCGCAACCTGCGGCCGCGCGGCGGCTACGAACCCAACTATGAAGAGACAGTTGCATACAAGCGGCGCAGTGCGGCGTCCAGCATGGGGCGTTACATGGCGCCGATACTGTGGGAGACGGGGATCTGGCCGTTGTTGCGCCAGGGCTGGAGTCCGGAGCAAATTGCGGGCCAGCACCGGGCGTGGGAGACGGGCATTAGCCTGTCGGCCAAGTGGTTCTACGTGCTGATTGCGCGGGACCGTGCCGCGGGCGGCACGTTGTACAGGTACTTGCGGCACAAGGGCAAGCAGCGCCGCAAATACACGCACGCAGGCTGCAGCAAGATTCCGGACCGCACGGGCATTGGCGAACGTCCACCCATAGTCGATGCGAAGGTGCGAGTCGGCGACTGGGAGGCCGATTTCATATTCGGCCAAAAGCACAAGGGCTATCTGCTTATGCTGGTGGAGCGAACGACCAAGTATGTGTGGATGGGCAAACTGCCGGACAGGCGTGCGGAGACGGTCAAGCGGGCCATGGTGCGCCTGTTGCGGCCCTACCGGAATATTGTACATACCATCGCCGCCGATAACGGCATGGAATTCGCGCAGCACGCGTACGTGGCCCAACGGCCGGACGCCACCGTCTACTCTGCGGACGCGTACGCGTCGTGGCAGCGGGGCTTGAGCGAACACACGAACGGTCCGGTGCGGGAATACTTTCCGAAGCGGTCGCGCTTTACGCAGGTCAGCCACAGCGCGGTGCGCAAGGTGACCGACCGTCTCAACCACCGCCCGCGCAAGGTGCTGCAGTTCGAAACGCCCGCAGAAGCGTTTGCGGCCGCCCTGCACGCCGTCTGAGCCCGCCCCGTACACAGCAGCAAGTCGGCTGCGCCAGCGT
Organism: Rhodothermales bacterium; assembly: GCA_965218495.1. GTDB lineage: Bacteria > Bacteroidota > Rhodothermia > Rhodothermales > Bin80. Next base: position 4,092,540 of record OZ244626.1, on the reverse strand, counting down.
AGTTGCGGTGTGCACGACCTGAGGTTCGTCCAAAGGGCCGGCCGGCCCGCGCGCGGGCCAATGACCAGGTCCAATCACCCCAGAACCACAAATCTCCCAACGAAAATGAACGAAACCCTTCGAGCGGGCGGCGCTTTTTAAAAAGCGCCGCCCGCTCATCCTAACGACTCATGCTAATCGACATCTTAAACTTCTCTCACGGCTCGTTAAAAACCTGCACCGTTGCATTTCATAGTTCAATTTGGGGTTCACGCTGACGGGGCTTGGAATGATCATTCGTGACTCCTACACAATGGACCTTGAGTACGACCTCGCCGAGGGGATTGCACAAAATTTAGTTGGGTTTCGGCGGCTTCTGCCGAGATGGGCCCTCAAAGTAGATATCTTTTGGCAATGGATTGCGCTTCGGGCCGAGAGTATGGGTGCAAATGGGGCGGTGCATGCCTATGTGGGCCCAATTGCGTGCTCACACGCGGATTTTCGGGCGTAGGCAGGCTCGTGGAGTGACTTTCCGGGCACGATATCCCGCAGGCATCCTCTGATCGCACGCGTAAGCGGCGATCTTGGCACGGTGCAGCGCCTCAGAGCGTCCAGACAGCTGCGGGTTTTGCGTTATGCCAGCGTCAGCAGCGCACTACTGCGCGGGGGCATCCAGCGGCAGGTGTTGCCTTTGCAGCCCCCTGGGGCCGGCAGGCCGAATCCCCACTAACCCATCGACCCCCGGAGGTGCTCAGGACCTTGGTCAGCTCCTTCATGTCCTCCCGGCGTATCGGCTTCAGATTCGACTCGTACTGCATGAATATCGCCCCGCACCAGCGCTGACGCATCCCCGATGATCTCCAGCGCTTCACGTTCCGTGATCGGTTCGCAATAATGCTGTTGAGGTTCTCGATGATGTTCGTCGTCTTCAGACTGTCTCTGACAGCCTGGTTCCGCACCCCCAACCGGTGAAGTGTCAGCGTATCCTCCAAACCCTCCTCCAGACTGCGTGCGGCTTTCGGATACGATCGCTGCAGCGCTCCATGCAGCGACGCAAGTGCCGCCCGTGCCTCCTTGTACGTGGGTAGCTCCCATGCCGCCTGAAGCCGACGCTTCATATGCGTGGCCACTGGCTCGTTTTTGATGTGACGCGTCACATTGGTACGCTTGTGCCATTGGCAGCGCTGGAATACGACCGCATCCCCAAACACCGCGCCGATCCCCTTGCGAAGCCCGCGGCTGCCGTCCACCTGTACCAACAGCTTGTCGGTATGGGTGAAGCCCCGATGCAACAGATCCTGCAACAGCGATTCCACCTGCGCACTGTTCTCGGTACGGCTTTCCGCAAAGCCCAGGACGACCTTCTCGCCCTCGGTCGTGATGCCCATCGCTACGATCATCTGCACACCAGCCAAATACTTGCCATCAAGCAGGAGCACCGCAAAGGTGTGCTGATCGAAGCGGCGCGTCTCAAATGCCTTCAGTAGCGCTGCCGTCTGCGTAACGAAGGCGTTGCCAATGCTGCTGGCACTCAACCCCATACTATCGGTGAAGACTTGGGCCGCCTGCCTGTAATTGCGCCGCGACAGTCCACACAGCAACCTTCTTACCACGCTTTCCCGGTCCATAAGCCCACGCTCGCGCAAGAGGCGGTACGTTTGCAGAGGACGCTCCCTTCGGGTTCGTACATTCCGCACGCGCGGTACGCGGACCGCAATGCGCTCCAAACCGACGCGGATGGAACCCGGATTCGTCCCCCAGCGCTGAAAGCCTGTCTTATGGTGCTTCCCACGTGCGCCGCATATGAAGTGGGCCTCGGCTTCCATGACCCATGTGGCCATCTTGGTAAGAAGATCATCGAGATATCCAAGGCAGCTGGCCAGGCCGATGAAATTCCTTTGCGCAAGCCCGCGAAGGTCCTCGATGAGTGATTGATCCAGCATAGGGGTATGGGTCATCATACGGCGTTGAGGTTGATGAGACTCTCACGAAGTTGTGGCAGATGGGCCGCATGGGCCGCATGGGCCACACGGCGCAGCTGAGCCTCGTGTTCCAACAGTGCCATCTGTTCGCGTCGCTGGAAAACGGCGCTGGCCGGGGTCTGCAACTTGCGACTGATGGCATTCATGAAGCGCATCACGCGCAGCCCCCTGTCGAGCTTGAGCAGCATGCCCGTGCGTTGAATCGTCAGAGATTGCTCCAGGCCCTCCCATAAAACCTTCGCTGCGGACCGATTGACGCGCGTCAAGTCCTGGTGAATACGGGTGAGTGCGCGTTCAGCTTCCCGGGCATCGAACCCATTCCATGCCTGGCGGAGGCGATTGCGATACACAGGAACAAGGTCTTCCGGAAGACCACAGGTGACTTGATCCAATAGCGTATTGAGACAGCGCTGTATAGCGACCCTGGGGCCGAACACCTGGCGCACCGCCGATTGAAGTCCAGTACTGCTGGGCAGCACACAGAGCAGCCCGTCGGCGGCCGAAAGACCACGATCGGACAGCGACTGCACAAAGGACGTAAGAGCAGAGACGTTTTCAGGGTAGCACGCTACCAGGCCAAGTATGCGGCGATAGCCCGTGATGGTCAGACCCGCTCCTAGAACGATGTTAACGCCGCGTGGGCACAGCCCGCGCAGCCAGATCGCAATGATCGGGTCGTCTTGCAGACTGCGCGAATGCAACAGCTGCCACGCTTCATTCAACTGCGCCGAGTCTGGCTTTGTGTCCTGGGCCGCAGCAGAAGCCTTGATCACTACGGGCGGTGGCACCGGCTGCTGATGCGCTGCCGGCATGGGCCAGTCGGTGGTCAATTGTTGCAGTATGTGCGTGCAGAGCTTCATCAGAAGCCGCCGCGCGTCACCGGAGGGATTGATCTGGGCGTCTGCAGGCGCCTCAGTGCTCCCCAAAACAGGCTGTGAGGGGTTCATATGGTTGGAAAGGAGTGGTGGAGGCTAGGGTCCACCTCCACAGCAACTTTCCAATTCCCAACTTGAAAATGTGCAATCCCGCCGAGTCAGACACCATTGCGTTCCGAAGCGTCAAAATGCACGTCCACGAGGCCACGAACACGCAGATCAACTTCACCGTGATTGAGGACGGGTATGCGTGCGGTGGTGTACACCCATAAGCGCTAACTTGTTCTATTACTGGGGAAATAGCGTTCAATTTGGTTAGTTCTAGCTCTTGGAGGGGCAACCAACATTCCCGAGATTTCGGGCCATTGCTCGATCATTTCGGCCAAGAAGTATCCCGGCTCAACCGCCCGCGTGACTTGGTTGAGGGCGAACTTGAATTCCCTCCATGTACTGGGTGTGCGCCCGCACATCATAGCCCCAGGGGGAAAGTGTCCGTGCGTGACGGACGATCTTTTCGGTCAACAGCGCGACCAGTAACTTCCCGTATAGCCACGCTTTCGCGCTCTCGTCATCGAACTTCGGCAGGTGGCCCAGCTGGGCTAACGATTTGAAACGCTTGAACACCAGTTCAACCTGCCAGCGTAGTCGGTACCACTCGAGCACAGCGGTCGCTGAAAACTTCTCCGTTGGGAAGGTGGTGAATAAGATGACGTACCGGGCGTAACGCAAGGTTTCTTCCCGTGGCTTCTTTCCCTTCCGCTGAGCAGTCTGATAAATCTTGGTATGCGCCTCTTCCATCGCTTCATCCGTTTTACGAAGCGCACAGATACGGCCCTTCACGGGGATCTCTGCCTTAACTGCTGCGGCCCAGACTCCCACAGCCCCAGCCTGCTGTAAGGACTCCACCGACGCTAACCCGCATCGCTCAGCAAGCTCTTGAATCGCCATAATTCGGGGCGTCTGTAGGCAGTGGGTCACGGTTTGGGAATGCGAATGCTGATTCCCGCCTTCTGGAGCGTTTAGTCGGCGGCTGCAAGCGCTGTTTCGGGCATGTTTCGAGCGCGAATCAAGGCTTTTGTTCGCGCACCGGTGCTTCTTGGATACACGTATCCAGCAACCACCATGTGGCGTCTATCAATCTGTGGGGTAAGTTGGATCCGGAACGGCCTATGAAGGTGAGGCGCGCGCGCCGACCTGGGTGGTGTGCACAGCGCCGCGCAGGTTGCTTAGCACGCGCGCGAACAGTTGCTGCCAGGGATACGCCTCGGGCAAGAGCAGGCGGACTCGGCGTACGCTTACCACCACCAGTGCTGCGATCTTCAGTAGCCGCACACGGATAGTAGCGCACTGCGCCTGCGCCATCGCGGTGCCCTGCAAGCCAAAGGTCTTGATGATGGTCATCAGGGTGTTGGCGACCGTAGAGAAGTACAGGCGCAACTGGTTGCTCTCCATCATGGACGTAGAGGTGCGGTCAGCGAACAGGGTAAGCTGCTGCTCCTTGAGCCGGTTCTCCATGTCGCCACGCGCGCAATACAAATCTTCGTATAGCGTGCGCGCGTCGTACGCGTCTTCGCTGAAATTGGTGACCACGAATCGCGCGTTATAGCCGCGCGGTCCAGGCAGCCATTCCGCCTTGGCTATCACGCGCCGAGCACAGCTCCAGCTGTCCTTCGTCTGGTACTCGAAGCTGCGGAAGCGCCGCGAAGGCTGCCCGCTGGCCTCGCATGTGGCCTGACTCTGCTCCATAGCCTCCTCAACGATGCGTTGCAGCCGCGCATTGAGCGGCATACCAATGATGTAGTGCAGGCCCTGTGCTTCGCACCATGCCATGATATCATCGCGGCAGAATCCTGCATCTGCACGAATCCAGATGGGCACCTGCGGCCACCGCGCACGGATACGCGCTATCACTGGCGCCAACTCCTCTATCGTGCCCGCTGATGCGTCAATGTTGGAGGGGCGCAGACGAGCGGCCAGCACATGCTTGCCGCTAACGATGTACAGCGGTAAGTAGCAGTAGTGGCCATAGTAACCATGAAAGAAGCGCCCCTCCTGCTGGCCGTGAATCGCGTCATCGGTAGCATCGAGATCCAACACGATATGCTCTGGCTGCTCGCCCGTTACATCCATGAACAAGTCCGCGAGCATGGTGTCGATCTTTTCAGGGTCCGCTACGATGCGCTTGTACCTATGCGATGCGGCCCCTCCTTTGGAGCCGAGCTCCAGTCGGTTCAGTGTGCTGGAACTCGCCAGCGGATGTCCCTGGTCGCGTTCCCGTGCCCGGTGCGCACCTGTTACATCTTCGCAGCCCACGCCCATGGCCAACACGGGATCGTCCCGCAGACGGTCATGGTCGTTCACGTCTTCGTAGCCCAAGCATATCGCGTAGACACGTTGCCTGAGCATCGCCTCCACGGTATGCTCGACCCTGCTGGGATCACGGTGGTCGGTGAAGCAGGCGGCAAAACGGCCTATGACGTCGAACATCCGGTCGGCCTCCCGTAACAGCAGCGCACCTGCGTCCGAGGACATAGGGCCGCCGTCGAACTTTCCGACCACTTTACGCCGTCCCAAGTCCTCGAAACGAAGCTCTTCAGTATGACAGTCTGTTTTGCTCATTTGCAGTGCAAAGGATGGTTATAACTGATTGCACATCATACACTTACGTGGCGCTATGGTTCCCATTCTTGGCACACTGGTGATTTATCCGGGCTAACAGGTCCAAGGGCTGGCCGGATTCCGTCTCAAAGTGCAACGCACCGGTATTCACGCGCACCGTCACGTAGCTGCCGGCAGTCTCCACATGTTGAATTCCAGAACCGGTCGCATAGCCGCGGTCCGCCAGTATGTAGTCACCCGCACGGACGGGGAATTGCTTGAATGATTCACCCGTGCCCGCATCCAAAGTGGATCAGCAGCGTCCGCAAGAGGTTTTCCGGTGACTTATCCTTACGCAGCCCGCGCAGTGCGCCGGTATTCACGGCCAGTTGCTGCCAATTCGCAGGCAAGAACAATGCCAGCACGCCCCAGTCCTTGTCAGCCGGCGCTCTGGTAACGGTTCCCTTCATCAGACGTCAATCGTTTAGCCACGAAGTAGCTACACATTTATCCCAGTCATGGATGCACAGGATGGAAGGTGGCCCGACCCTTGCGAATCCAGCACCCGGATGTCTACTGCAAGCGGCATCGGTGTCCCCGGTTACCTCGACTCCAGGTAAACCAAAGCAACACGAATCGTGTCAGATAAACAAGTTAGCGCTTATGTGGTGTACACCCCGGCTCGCCGAGAGTGCCTCGTAGGCCGGGCGGGACGTGGAGAATAGGCCATCCCTTTTTGTCGCAGGTGTGCCCCCGCTGGGGAGTGCGCTATCTGACCAGGCCATACGTTATCCACTTCCTGCCTGGTTGATGGGAGTAGGTACCGAGTGTACCACGGAGCCGCTGGGGTCAGGCGGTCGCACAGGCTTCCATGCGGCAGGCCACCTCGGGGTTTTCCGCTGCGGACCGGCAGGCGCCGTGCTCCTCTTTGTCGCCGGCCGCTATCTCACGTATGCGGTCTCTCGACGTGGTACGCTGTGCGATGAAGACGCTGGCGGTTCCTGGAACAGGCGATGTTGAATCCGCCACGGTGGCCCCGCTACCGATGCGGGAGCGGCTTACGCGGGCGCCTGCCAACGATGGGGCAACAGCTCGTGGACCCGCTTTGCACGATGCGTCGGGATGCGGGCCAGCACATCGCTTAGCCAGTCCTGGGGATTGACGTCATGCTGCTTGCACGTACCCAGCAGCGAGTAGATCACTGCGGCGCGCTGGGCCGCAGTATGCGAACCCGCAAATAGGTAGTTCTTGCGTCCCAAGGCGATGGGACGGATGGCATTTTCCACCCGGTTGTTATCAATTTCGATCCGCCCGTCGTCTACGTATCGGCACAGCTTCTCCCACCGCTGCAGACTGTAGTGCACCGCCTGTCCCCACGGGCTCTTGGGCAGACCCGCATAGGCTTGCAGCCGCGCCTTCAACGCCCGCAGTATGGGCACGGCCTCGCGTTGGCGCACGCGAGTGCGTAGCGCCGGCGAAGCGCCCTGCGCACGCAGCCGACGCTCTATGGCATACAACTGCTTGATCTGCTCCAGTGCCTGCATGGCCCGAGGACCCTCCCTGACTTCCGCGGTTTAGATGTAAAATAGTATGAGTGATACTTGATCAACATACAATAGTGAACACTACGCGTGCCGATTTTGAGAGAAGCCTTGAGGCTCCTCTCGATCGTAGCCGGACTTCTTAGGGGAGCGGGTCGGGAGAGGCCAGCTCGCGGGTCCTGTTGGGGTACTTTAGTCCGGCTGCGCTGTAGAGCGTCCGCTGAGCTGCGGTGGCGGGGGAGGCGAGCAGATACTGCTTCAGCGTACTGGTGTCGGTAATGAGGGAGACTTGCGCGCCGCTCAGCTCTGTCAGGATACGAGCCTCGCTGAGTGGCTCCTGGCCCGCATGCATGGTGTTGTGCTGGTAGCGCAGCAGGCGCAGCAAGGCAAAAGCGACGAAGCAAATCGCGATGTGGGCCTTGACGCGGCTGGGAGTCCAGTGATAGATGGGCCGCGTCGCCATGGTGTGCTTGAGCACGCGAAAGCCCTCTTCGATGCGCCACAGCTCCCCGTAGTACGCATAGATGTGTTGTGCTGGATGGCTTTCGCGATCCAGGCTGGTCCACACGCCGTGGAGCCCGTCAAAGCATGCGTCTCGGTCAATGGCATCCTGGTTCAGCTCCACGGCATCGCGGTCCACCTTGAGAAAGCGGCCTCGTTTGCCGCTTCCCTTGATGCCTTGCGTTAGGCGACGCTTGAGCTTCTCTACGATTCCATCACGTTCATGGACATCCTTGGCCGCCCGCTTCTTGCTGTGGCGCAACACCAGACGCTGGCCCTTTAATTGCAATTCTGTTACGCTGATATCTTCGCTGACCGCGACCCAGTCATGGGACTCGAAAAGCTCGGCCTCCATCCTGCGTGGCAAGCTGCGTAGGCGCGCCGCGACCACCCAGTCCCAACCCTGGGAGGCGAGCAGGTCCAGGTTGCCCTGGCTCAGCATCCCGGCGTCCGCAACCAAGACCACCCTGCCTATCTCAAAGCGCTCCCGCAGGGCCTTCAGTGCCGGCTGGAGCGTGCGCACATCGGTCGTGCTACCTGGAAACAACTCATACCCTATCGGCAGCCCCTCCACGCTCTGGAACAAGGCCAGAACGACCTGCACCTTCTGCGGCTTACCGTCTTTGCTGAATCCCTTCTTGCGAAGATCATCGGCCTTGTCGCTGGCAAAGAAAAGCGTGGTTACGTCGAAAAAGAGTACATCCACCCGTTCTTGCAAGAGTCCGCGCACTTCGTGCGAGACGATCGACTGCAGCCGTGCAATCCGGTCATCATTGACCGCGTCCATCATGCGGTAGAACTTGTCCGGGTTCACTTCCACGCCATGGTGCTTGGAAAGCTTGTCACAGCACGCGCGCTTGCTGGAGCCCGGCGCGGCCAGTCGCATCAGCACGGCCTGACGAAACAGGCGCGCCGCCATCTTTTTGCGGGCCCCGAAGACCTTCTGAAAGCCCAGCCGATCGTACAGCGCCCCGAAGACCTCGTGAAAGCCCATAGTCAGACGCTTGGTCTCGGCCAGCTTGCGCGCATCGGGTATGGGCAGCGGCTGGTCGCCCTGGCTGCCATGGCGGGCCCCTTGCACGCGCTCGGCCAGATACTCTGGTGTAGAAGGGGCCGGGTCAAGGGGGCGGTGATATGTGTGCGGTAAGTTCACATAATCTTCATGAGCTGGCTATCGGAAAAGGGGCCCTGGCATCTTCGACGGCTTATCAACCTGGTGTCCGCGTGCTAAGCCAGCAGTGCTGGCCGTAACGCCTGATATTGAATTCGTCGGGAGCTACCATAATCTATTTTCGCGAGCTCGCCACAAGGGCTATCGCAGAGTATCGGCATGGACTCTCCATCCGTGCGCAGGGCCCCTTTTCCCATAGCTGTTCTGTTCTCGGAAGCGTTTCGGGCATGTTTAGGCCGCAAGGGCCACCGGTGTTGGCGGCACCGTCTGCATGGCTTCCCAGAGAAAGCCCACGAGTTCGCGCGCAAGGGCCACGATGGCTTTCGTGGGCGCTTTACGCTGAATCAGGCTGCGGTATCGTTTGTGTAGTCTCCGCTGAGCCTTCCAGCTGATGGTAATCACTTCCGCAGCGCAGTGGTGCTGGCGCTGGTGCAGCGCCTGGCTACGCCGGGGGTAGTGGGTATATTTCCAGGCCGCAGAGACCAGAGCCTTGCGGGCATGGGTGTTACCGGCCTTGGTAATCGAGCCGTGCCGGGTGCGGTGGCCGGAGGAATGCTCCGAGGGCACCAATCCCAGATATGCCATCAGTGCTTTCGGGTGTGCAAAACGCCGAATGTCACCGATTTCACAAGTCAGCTGCATCGCTGTAAACAGCCCGATGCCACGGAAGGCTTGCAATACCTGCACCGTGGGCTGATAGCATGCCTTCTGTGCCTCTTCTTCGATATGTTGCTCTATCTCCCGGATCTGGGCTTCGAGCATCTGGCATTGGTTCAACAAGCTTTGCAGCGTACACGCATCAACGGGGTCAAGCGCGAGGCCTTCCAGCCACCGCCAGAATTTCTGCGTCCAGTTCTTGCCCGCCCGGTACACATGCCCGCGGCTTTGCAACAAGAGCACGGAGCGTTGCTTGGTGCGGGTCAAATCTTCGACCAGAGTAACCCGGCGGCGCACCAGCGTTCGGGCGGCAAGCAACGCCTTGTCGGGGATGTGAACCGCCGTCAGTAGGCCCGCCGCGTAGTAGCGGGCCAACTTTTCCGCGTCACGACGGTCCGTCTTGACTCGATCACCGGCACGCCGTGGAATCGACGAAGGTGCAATGACCGCGCAGGCGACTCCGTCGTCACTGAGCGTTCTATACCCGACTTCGCCATTTTATGACTCAAACAGTATAGGTAGACACATTCTCCACATATAAGAAAAGGGTGTACTCCCGCCTGCTTGGCACTACTTTTCTTCCGCCGTGCGCCTGCCTTAGTCCTGGCGCACGTAGCGTTGCCGATGCAGGCTGGGCGTGACGCCGCAGATCCGTGCTATCTGAGCCAGTTCTGCCCTTGGGCGCTCGTCCTGCACGTTGACAATCACCTGACCTTGGGTGTCTTTTATGGTCGTCATCACCCGTTGCCAGGCGCTCAGCTGCTGGCGAAGCGTCTTCCAGCTCGCGTGGATGCCCTGCGCCTTCAAGCGTGTCCGGATCAGGTGCACGGCGTGATAGGCATATACGGCTATGCTGATGTGCGCTGCGATGCGTGCGTCCTTGCTGTGGTATAGCGGCCGCATCCCCAGTTCCGACTTCAACGAGCGGAAGGTGGCCTCCACCTCGGACAGCCGCCAATACGTGGCTACAATGTGCTTAAGGTCCCATCCCGTCTGACTGGTACGCAGTACGTAGCCCCCCAGGGCCCCGTCGGCCTCTTCCCACTGCGTCTTGCGTGCAAACTTCACGGCCTTGGCGTTGGGGCCACTCCCTTCTACAACCGTCACTTCGTACTGATGAGATACGCGGGCATAGCGCTCTTTTATGCGTCCGACCTGCTCTACAACTTTCTTGAATCGCTTGGTGCGGTAAGGCTTCTGCAGCCCTTCGTGCAGCGAGGTGAGGGCCGCCTCCAGTAGCGTGCGCCGGCGCTGGAGGATCTGCTCTTCCTTGTGCTTTCTGGCTTCGCTGACGGCATAGAGCAGCATTTCCTGCTTCGTCTGCTGCAACTGCCACACGCGTACGGCGTGTCCGGCCTGCGTGGTCAGCGTACTGTCGGGCTCCCGCTCTGGCGGCAGGGGCCGCCGGCCGCGGTGCACGCAGATCCAGTCGTAGCCCTGTTCTGCCAGCCAGGACACGTTCGCTTCCGTAGCGATCCCTGCATCCATGATCACCGTCGGCTTCTGGCCGTCCACGCTGGCGTTCAGACGCTCGATAGCGTCCTGCAGCGTGCCGGGCTCCGAGACGTTGCCGGGCAAGATCTCGCAGGTGCGCGGGAAGCCCGCGCCATCGAGCACCAGCCCGAGCGTCACCAGCGGACAATCGGAACGCTTTTGCTTCGAACGCCCATAGGCCAGGTACTCGCCGTGCTGTTGGCCATGATAATGGGTGTTGGTCAGGTCATAAAAAACGACGGTCTCCGGCAGGCTCAAGAGCGTCCGCTCCTTTTGGAAGAGCGCTTGCTGAATCGCCTGGTTGTGCTCCTGTAGCAGGTCCCCAATGCGATACAGCTTCGCTAACGACACTTTCCTGCCGGGGCGTAGTCCCAACAGGTCCAGCGTCGTCGACCTGCTTTGCAACCACTGAAGCGTGGCCCGTTCGCTGTTGGGATGCAGCATGCGTGCGACCACCAGGGCTACGGCCAGACGCGCGTCGCGCTCCTTGGCACCAGCCTGGATCAACGTGTCTTTCAGTCCCAGATCCTCGAGCGCCTGAAGGCAGACGCGCTCTGCACCCACGCTGCGGGCATGCTCCGGGTGCTCAAGGGAGTCCATGTCCACCGTCATGACGCTGTCAGGCTCACCCTCCGGCTTCGCGTGTGCACCTATGCCGCGTGCGCGTAACTGCGCGACAATAGCTTCGGCCGTGTGCTGCAGGTCGGGATCGAACACGAGCGTCGGCTGCCCCTGCAACAAATTCTCTATGTGCAGCACCAAGGCGCCCCACTGCTCACGGGGCGTGTCAAAGTGGACGCCCAGGTTCAGCAGGGTCGACTGGCGCACCTTCCCGCCGATGCGGTCGCTGCGTACCAGGCGGTAGCTGTGTCGCGCTTCACCTTTCTTTGCGTGGGTCTTGGTCGCCCGTATGTACATGGGGTCTGCAGGTCAATGCCGGCTCCAATATAGTGCATGGGCGCACCTGTAGCAAGTCCCTACCAACAATCCTGGCACTACAATGGCCTTTTTCAGACAAACACGCTCAACTTCACGTATTCTTCACCATATAGTCCCGAAGTATGGCAAAAAAAGGCCTGAAACGGGCGAAAAGTGGGCTGGGGGTACCTGTTTTAGCCCCCCTGGGGCAGCTGCGGGTTCCCAAAATGGCGAAGTTGGGTATAGAGCGTGTAGCCACACGAGGACGCTTCGTAACAACACCGGGGTTCGCCAAAGGAACCACGAATACGGGCCATAAGCTTACGCAGCTTGGCCCTGTCGTCGCTGGGCAGCTCCACTTCAAGACAGACCCTCTTCGAAGCCGGATCGTATACGCACGCCGCGATCGTGTCTCTATGTACGTCCAGCCCGACGAAGACCGACTTCTGAGAAGGGATGACACTTATGGTGTGGTTCATGGGGTTGTAAGGTCTATGGAGAAGGATGAAGTCCAGGCGCCTGCGCCTCACAGGCAAAATAGCCTGTGCCCCCTCTCCGGCCCCTTCTATAATATCTATAGGAAACAAGGAGGGCTGTCTCTCTTCCAGGAGCCGCAGCTTCGCCCGGTGCGCCAACCGCACCAGCGCCTCCAGCAGCGGCCCTTCAGGGGCAGAGCCCATATGCTTGACGATCCGCTGCCGCGGTCCCTTGCCGGGTACGCGGGTCGATTCGACAATCTGTACGCTAACCCGGATAAATCACCAGTGTGCCAAGAATGGGAACCCAAGCCCCACGTAAGTGTATGATGTGCAATCAGTTATAACCATCCTTTGCACTGCAAATGAGCAAAACAGACTGTCATACTGAAGAGCTTCGTTTCGAGGACTTGGGACGGCGTAAAGTGGTCGGAAAGTTCGACGGCGGCCCTATGTCCTCGGACGCAGGTGCGCTGCTGTTACGGGAGGCCGACCGGATGTTCGACGTCATAGGCCGTTTTGCCGCCTGCTTCACCGACCACCGTGATCCCAGCAGGGTCGAGCATACCGTGGAGGCGATGCTCAGGCAACGTGTCTACGCGATATGCTTGGGCTACGAAGACGTTAACGACCATGACCGTCTGCGGGACGATCCCGTGTTGGCCATGGGCGTGGGCTGCGAAGATGTAACAGGTGCGCACCGGGCACGGGAACGCGACCAGGGACATCCGCTGGCGAGTTCCAGCACACTGAACCGACTGGAGCTCGGCTCCAAAGGAGGGGCCGCATCGCACAGGTACAAGCGCATCGTAGCGGACCCTGAAAAGATCGACACCATGCTCGCGGACTTGTTCATGGATGTAACGGGCGAGCAGCCAGAGCATATCGTGTTGGATCTCGATGCTACCGATGACGCGATTCACGGCCAGCAGGAGGGGCGCTTCTTTCATGGTTACTATGGCCACTACTGCTACTTACCGCTGTACATCGTTAGCGGCAAGCATGTGCTGGCCGCTCGTCTGCGCCCCTCCAACATTGACGCATCAGCGGGCACGATAGAGGAGTTGGCGCCAGTGATAGCGCGTATCCGTGCGCGGTGGCCGCAGGTGCCCATCTGGATTCGTGCAGATGCAGGATTCTGCCGCGATGATATCATGGCATGGTGCGAAGCACAGGGCCTGCACTATATCATTGGTATGCCGCTCAATGCGCGGCTGAAACGCATCGTTGAGGAGGCTATGGAGCAGAGTCAGGCCACCTGCGAGGCCAGCGGGCAGCCTTCGCGGCGCTTCCGCAGCTTCGAGTACCAGACGAAGGACAGCTGGAGCTGTGCTCGGCGCGTGATAGCCAAGGCGGAATGGCTGCCTGGACCGCGCGGCTATAACGCGCGATTCGTGGTCACCAATTTCAGCGAAGACGCGTACGACGCGCGCACGCTATACGAAGATTTGTATTGCGCGCGTGGAGACATGGAGAACCGGCTCAAGGAGCAGCAGCTTACCCTGTTCGCTGACCGCACCTCTACGTCCATGATGGAGAGCAACCAGTTGCGCCTGTACTTCTCTACGGTCGCCAACACCCTGATGACCATCATCAAGACCGTTGGCTTGCAGGGCACCGCGATGGCGCAGGCGCAGTGCGCTACTATCCGTGTGCGGCTACTGAAGATCGCAGCACTGGTGGTGGTAAGCGTACGCCGAGTCCGCCTGCTCTTGCCCGAGGCCTATCCCTGGCAGCAACTGTTCGCGCGCGTGCTAAACAACTTGCGTGGCGCTGTGCACACCACCCAGGTCGGCGCACGCGCCTCACCTTCATAGGCCGTTCCGGATCCAACTTATCCCACAGATTGATAGACGCCACATGGTGGTTGCAGGATACGTGTATCCAAGAAGCACCGGTGCGCGAACAAAAGCCTTGATTCGCGCTCGAAACATGCCCGAAACAGCGCTTGCTGCCGCCGACTAAACGCTCCAGAAGGCGGGAATCAGCATTCGCATTCCCAAACCGTGACCCACTGCCTACAGACGCCCCGAATTATGGCGATTCAAGAGCTTGGTGAGCGATGCGGGCTAACGTTCTGGGTGGTCTTGCGTCGGACGGTACGGACGAACATGCTGAGCGCGGGATGGCTGCGAGTATCGCTACGCCCTAAGGTACATCAGCATCTTAACAATGTCAAGCACTAAATAGGACTGAACACTACAAATCAGCATCGCCCGAATCGACACGGCCCGCGTGATGCCCTGGCACATGTTTTGGGGATCACATCCAACACTGCATACTACCGCCCTTGGTGTCTCAACGCACGCCGGGAGTACCACAATGGATCGATTTGCCCTAAAAAAGCGCAAAAAGGGGCCCAAATCGGACAATGTAGCCACCAATTCGGCTAATCCACACGTAATCTGGACACCTCAGGCCGAAGCGTCCAAAGATCGAATTACCGCTTCATCCTGGCTGGCGGCGGAGCCCCTTCCTCGGCAAAACCGCGGAAGTCAGGTGTAGTGCACCGCCTGTCCCCACGGGCTCTTGGGCAGACCCGCATAGGCTTGCAGCCGCGCCTTCAACGCCCGCAGTATGGGCACGGCCTCGCGTTGGCGCACGCGAGTGCGTAGCGCCGGCGAAGCGCCCTGCGCACGCAGCCGACGCTCTATGGCATACAACTGCTTGATCTGCTCCAGTGCCTGCATGGCCCGAGGACCCTCGCTGGCGAGTGCCTTCAGAAAATAACGACGTGCATGTGCCCAGCACCCGTAGGTCGTGATCGTCTCCACAGCGTCAAAGCCGTCGTATACCGCATAGCCGTCACTCTGCAAAGCGCCGGTATAGGCGCCCAAAAAGGCCTTCGGTCCCTCCCGCGCACGCCCCTTACGATACTCCATCACCAGCAGACCCTCCTGCGGCGCATGGTACACCCAGTAGTAGCCTCGATGGGTCTTGCCCTCCTTCTTCTGAGCGTCCTGCACCGCAATCGTCGTCTCATCCGCCTGAAGATATCCGCTCTGGAGTATCTCCTGCTTGAGTGCGGCGTACAGCGGCTCCAGATGCCACGCCGACTTTGCGATCCAACCCCCCAGGGTTGATGGCGGCAACGAGATCCCGGCACGCCGCAAGCGCGCCCGCTGTCGGTACAGGGGCAGGTGGTCCACATACTTGTCGATCATCACATGCGCCAACAGGCCCGGCTCCGCTATCCCTTTCTCGATCAGACGCTTGGGCAGCGCTGCGATGATAACCCCGCGCTCCTCATTGGCAGGATCCACGTACTTCGGCCGCACACGACGAATCACCTTCAACTTGCCCGGCACGTAATCCAGCGTCTCGGTCACTACCTCGCCGATCCTCTTAAGGGAAGAGGTGTCCCCCTCAGGCTCGATCATGATCACTTCGCGGGGCAGATGGGACGGCAAAAGCTGACGTGAAGGGGCACGCTTTGCAGCCGGTTCTTGCCGTGTTACCATGAAGGTCGTCTGCTGCGGGGGCATCTCTGCAGGCGCGTCCTCCTCCTCAAACAGCGTAGGCTGATTGACGTGGGAGGCCGGCACAAAACGCTCGCTCTTAGCACCAAAGATCAGACGCTTGAGCTCGTCCAGCTGGTGCTTAAGCGCGGCCACTTCTTTACGCAGGCTGTCATTCTCAGCACGGAGCTTACCGTTCTGCGCGCGAAGCTTACCATTCTGCGCACGGAGGCGGTCGATCTCTGCACGGGAGCTGATAGGCTCCGGGAGAGGGGCATCAAGAAGTGGTACCGTGGCCTGCATGCCCGGTAAACGTACTAGCTAGACAAATGATCCCCACTTATTATGAACAGTTGATACATTTATTACTTCTATCTCGCGGCAGGCAATAACGGCTTCGGTAGCGCACCGATGAGAGCGATACCCCTTCCAGTAGCAGGACCATCTGCGCCCACGTGGGTGCAGATGCCGCCGGCACCTCAAACGTCCCCGACTCCAACCGCTTGTAGTAGAGCACAAAGCCGCTACGGTCAAAAAGCAGCAGCTTGATGTGCGTTCGCCGCCGGTTGATGAATACGAATACCTCCCCCGAGAGCGGATCCCGGTTCAGACCCGAACGCACCAGACCGCAGAGCCCGTCAAAGCTCTTACGCATGTCGGCCGGCTCGCGATAGAGGCAGAAACGGTGAGAGGGACCCAACGGAATCATGCCGGGGCAACCTCCGACGGGAGCAGAGACCGAAGAAACGTGGCAGAGGCCGGAACGAATAGACGCAGACGCACCCCACCAGGGTAGACCACTTCCATTACCGCGCGCTCACCCGCAGCAGGCGCACTAATCTCCAGGAATGCCGCGCCTTGCGAATCGGCGCCCTTACGTGGATACTTGCCCTGCCAGTAGTACAACTGACTCACGGATATCCCGTGCGCTGCACAGAAGGCCTTCCGGGTCTGGCCACTTTGAAGATATTGCTCTACCAGCGGAAACATCTCCTCCGCCGTACGTCTTGGCTTACGCATAGGTCGTTCTTGAGTCCTTAAGTGTGGACCACAAGTTCCGGCCTGACTATGCCTCCACGCAAGATGTAGTTGACCGCACGCTTACGAGGACGGAGGGCTGCCGTGGCTGAGGGTTGGGTTTTAGTGGCGGGAATTGTGAGGAGAGGCAGTGTATATTGGGCGTCAACCAATCACTGCAATTGCCTTCTCAGCCAAGCCACCAGTGAAGCTGCTTTCAGACGACGAAGGAAGTCCTTCGTCAATGCGACTAATGTGCGTGCTGTCACTCGGGGCAGCCATTGTCCTAGCCTCGATTTCCAAGAGTCAGAATTGAAGTGAGTCCTCGGTCGTCGATACTAGCCCTTTGCGCGCCCTGACAAGGGCTTTTTGTGCATACTACGATGCATGTGGGCCACCGAATCCGGCCGATGTGGGCCACATGCATCGTAGCATGCATTTCACCTGGGATTCACGGTGCGGAGGGCGGATCAACACGAATAGTAATTCAGTATATTAGCCCGCATACTAGATGCGGCAAAGTAATGACAGACACACCGAAGAAGTCCGCTAAGCCGGTTCAGGAATCCAAGCCTGTCCCTCGTCCAACCAAGTCTTGGGATGACATAAAGCCGTACAAACTGGAGAAACTGGAGCGCTCTGCGGACCCGTTATGGAAGGATATTAGGCGCATTACTGGGCACGACCACTCGTGAATAGCCAAATCGCACTTCCAAGTTGTGCGAGAACTGCATAGACCATGTAGTCAAGGACCTTCGCTTTCGAGGCGAGCGTTTTCTTGTTTTTCTCTGTGGCTTCCCTGCAGGTTTGAGCAATTCTGATCAAGAATTCCTCATAGCCAACTTCGCTGTCTTTCACGTCTTGCTCGGACTCCGAAAGTTTGTGGGGAGTGTACCAACTTCGTGCCCGTAAAATCATTACAAGGGCCAAGACGGTCACCACTGTAAAGCAAGCCATAGTCGTCCAAGTGGAGACATTTCCCCAGCTCAGGACATCGCGGGCCAGCACGAGAAGGCCTGTGGAGAACGCAATTACACCTGTGGCCTTTGTTGTGAACTCCTTGTTTGCGGCCTGCTGATCAAGCAAGCAGTCTTTGCCTAGCTCAAGGTGTGCATGCAATTTCTTGTTAGAGTCGTCCATGATCGGCAGATTTGGCTAACAGGTGGAAGATACCGAAACCCGGAGGCCCCGCAGTGGTAGTCAGTCACTCGCTAAGTGCAGCACAATGGATATTAAGCAGATAATCTGGAAGCATAGAGATACGACAAGCGACGGCGAAATTAGGGTGAGCGGCTTTCTGCGCAACCTGAAAGAGGAATGGAACGCCCTGAAGGACACAATGCCGCTCCTTCCCGAGGGGCACTGGGAGTCAGGCTGGGACGAGGAGAGCGCACATTGCTGCCTCTACTTTGTCGGGCAGGAACTGAATGACAACCAAAAGTTCGCTCTACAGCTTTTGATTACCGCTTTGTACGGAAAAAGGCTACGGAAGAGCGGGCGAATAATCGAAGGAGTCTTAAATGGATAGACGTGACTATTCACGCGGGAACCTCATTCGCGCTTCCGTCAATGTGCAGTGCTTTATGAGGTAAATCATTTCGCCCATAAACGCCTCCCATTCAGGGTCATGGCCTGCGGGCGGATCGACGGGCGCGTACACGCCTAAATTTGCAAGATCATTGGCAATATCGACGCGCCGAAGTAGGCGGCGCTTAGGTATATTGCCGGGTATTAACGCCATAGGCGTGTCGTCTGGAGCGGCATTGAATTCGTATCCGACTTCGGGTAGCAATCGCCCGAACTTGCCAGACGGGGTTGTTGAGACAATCCAGTTATTGGCAGGCTAAGCACGAAAGCCCGGATAGGCTAGCAGAAACACACCTACAAGAATCCACACGACGCGCGGAATGCTAAAACCTTCTAATAGCTCTGTAAGCACGGGGCTCTCCAAAATAGCAAGTATGCCCGCAACGAATATTACAACTATGAGCGCGTAGTCTGCCGCCTTCTTGTGTGTCATTTAGGCAGGAAATATTCGGCACTTGGTACGAAAGATCAATCGGAATGTGTCTCGCTCTACTGGGAACTCTGAGGGCGATCCGTGGTAATCCAGCGATTCGCCAAACGCCGCGCAACATGCAAATTGACTACCCACACGACCTTCTTTGTATCGGAAGTGAAAGGTCAAAGGAGAAGGACCAAAAAATGGGCGAAGCGATAATAATGCTGAACGCGTACTGGTATCACATAGACAGCCCCCAAGGGACTTGGTCGCCCAAATACGTCAAAGACAACAAGGAATATTGGTTTAGCTTTTACACGACCGAAGACGTGAGTAGCGAACTCTCCCAAATGCTCAAAATGATCGCGTCACTTGCCGCATTGAGCGTGGGGTTCCCCGCGGGCGGGATGTGGCCGCGAACAGAGGCTGACGGGTGAGGGGTTGGCGGCTTGCCATTCCCGAAATCAAGCATATAAACGCCATTTTCCCAATACTCATGGGCCGGCCTGAATCCGTCCTTCACATTTCTTTTACATTCAGCTTTCATGTTCGAGCCCCTAACCGAAGTTCAACACAAATCTGCGATTCTGCGGGCTGAGGGCCAATTTTGGGAGTGTTATGGCCCCGCGCTTAACGCTTCTTAAGTACAATGGAATTCTTTATGCCAAGCGGACAGTTTGGGAGTTCAAGCGCCTGAAGAATCTTCGCCTGCGTCGGGTTCGGCGTATCGGTCAGGCGACTGTGCAGCGTTGATTGGTCCTTACACGGAAGCACGTGCGTAGACCGGACCTGCGACTGGAGCAGGTGGCGGAGCGTCGTCCAGCTGTAGCGCAGGTCGGCCTTCCGGCGCAACTGGTAGCGGATGAGCTGGACCATCTGGGAGGCCAGCACCGTGATCAGCAGGTGGCCCTCGGTCCGCTTGTCTTTCTGATGGCGGACCGGACGCAGCCCCAGTTCCGATTTCAGGGACCTGAAGTCGGCCTCCACGTTGGTCAGCATCACGTACGTATGCCACAACGCGTCCGGCGTCATCCCCTGCACGTTGGTGCGCAAGGCGTACACGCCGGGATCGGTCAGCATCGTGCTCGCCTTGGGAGGGATTGAGCGTCCAGACGATCTTTGTTGCGTTCACTGCGTCCTTGTCGGCTTGCACCGTGATCGCATAGTGCTGCCCCGCGCCGCCCGACGACTGCTTCAGCCGTCCGATACGCTCGTGTATGTAGGTGAGGTTCTTGTGCGTGCGCGGCTTTGTCAAGCCGTCTGATACCTCCTTGAGCCGCCTCTCGAAGCGCTCCATGCGCCGCTTCATGATGGATTCCTCCTTCTGCACACGCGGCGCACTGCGACAGTACACGCGCGTCTCGTCCTCCGCAGTGACTGCCTACAACTGCAGATCCTGCCCCATGCGGGTCTTCGTGACCGTGGCCTTCTCCGCATCAAACATGCGCGTCTGCTCACGGCTGACGACTATATAACGATGTCCTTTTTCTTTTAACCAGGTTACATTCGACTCGGTGGCAACGCCGCGGTCCATGACCACAATCGCGTCATCTGGCGCCTGCAAGCCGCTCAGCATCGCCTCCATGGTACTGGACTCGCACACGTTACCCGGATACACGCGCGAGCGTTGGACTATGCCGTTGCCGTCGAGCACCAACGCCAGCGTCACCAATGGACAATCGCTGCGCTTTTCTTTCGAATGCCCCCGTTTGGCCTTGGTCTGCTGATTGGCTTCCCCTTCCAGGTAGGTCTTTGTCAAGTCCAGGAGCGTGATCGTCGGTCCCAGCCCGAAGAGCTGTTGCGTGACCGTATACAGGTGTGTCTCGATGG
Organism: Rhodothermales bacterium; assembly: GCA_965218495.1. GTDB lineage: Bacteria > Bacteroidota > Rhodothermia > Rhodothermales > Bin80. Next base: position 4,072,041 of record OZ244626.1, on the reverse strand, counting down.
CTTCACGATGTTCGACCAGCGCATCTGAAGCCCGATACAACTGCTGCTCGGTAGACGGGCTGTAGTCGGTCTGCAGGTACTCGCCGAGCTCACTGTCGTCGCGCAGCCACCGGTGCGTCTCGCGGTCCGACGCCGGATGGGACATGCGGCCCACGATGGCACCCACCGTGGCGCGTTGCATAGAGGCGCCAAGTCCCAATCGGCGCAGCAGTTCAATGAAGCCGACCTGCTGCAAGGCCCACAAGCCGACTTGCTCAATGCCCGCACTGCGCGAATCGCGCTGCGTCTGATTGGCAACATCGACAGTCACCCAGTGCGAGGCGTGCGTATCCGGATCGATCAGTCGCGCTTGAACCAGGCGCGCCCGATGATGGGTCACCAGGCGTTGCACGATCTTTTCGGCTTCGATCTGGAGTGCATCACTGACCAGCGGCAACAGCAACCGTCCACGGAGCCGCTCCAGAATGCACCAGCAAACGGTTTACCAGTCTTCTTCGGCTACGTCGAAGCGTGCGCCGAGGTTGAGCAAAAAGATCTGTTGGACCGTTCCTTGGTCAAGCAGGATGACGGTTTCGCTCACGTCACCGCCTCGGACAAATAGCCCTGCACCTTCGTCCACCATCGCCACACCGGGAAAAGTCTTAAGGCTCTTCCCCATTTTAGATGGGTACAGCGTTTCATTCAACGGGAAACGATATGAGATGATGCGGATTCATACCCGTTTCTTATCTGTTTCAAGGCCATCATCACGATGGCGCACACGTTCTCTAACCCCAGCAACGATATGTCACAACTAAAGACTGATGATATAGGTTGCCTCTTGGGCATCCAGGCTCCCTGGAAGGTTTCCGAGGTGACGTTTGCGCATGAGGCGCAAGAAGTCCGGATTCATGTAGTTTGCGAGGACGGCCATCAGCTGCCTTGTCCGGAGTGCGGCTTGGCGTCTCCGGGCTACGACCACCGTTCTCGGCAATGGCGTCACCTGGATTTGTGCGAGTATCGCACGATGGTGGTTGCGCAACTTCCCCGCGTGGAATGTCCAGAGCATGGAGTGCGCACCGTGTCGATTCCGTGGGCGGAACCTATGTCACGGTTCACTGCAGGGTTTGAGGCGCTGGTGATTGATTGGCTGCAGGAGGCGAGTGTGTCGGCGGTGTCCCGTCTGATGGGGGTGAGCTGGAATGCGATAGACGGGATCATGCAGCGCGCGGTGCAACGCGGCCTTGCGCGGAGGAAGGAACGGGATGTTGCCCATATTGGCGTGGATGAGACCTCTTTTCGCAAGCGTCATGCGTATGTCACCATTGTTTCGGATGCGAAGGCGGGAACGGTGCTGCATGTGGGCGAAGACCGTAAGAAAGAAACACTTACGCGTTGGTATGCTGGGCTCACTTTGGAGCAGCTGGAGGGCATCGAGAGTGTCAGCATGGACATGTGGCCGGCCTACATCAACGCCACGCTGGAGCATGTGCCAGAGGCGCAACGGAAGGTGGCCTTTGACAAATTCCACGTAGTGAAATGTCTGGGAGCTGCCGTGGACAAGGTTCGGCGCCAGGAGCACCGGGCATTGATGAAGGAAGGCCTGGAAGACCTCAAGGGAACCAAGTATGATTGGTTGACTCACCCGGCCAACATGTCTGCTAAGCAGAAGGCGCGCTTCCAGCAGTTGCGTACCAGCACGTTGAAGACGGCCCGCGCGTGGGCTATCAAGGAAATGGCCCTGCAGTTGTGGCATTATGTCCACCGCACATGGGCGCGCAAGGGTTGGGAGCGATGGTTGTCGTGGGCCATGCGGTGTCGGCTGGAACCGGTCAAGGCAGCCGCCAGAACCATCAAGAAACACCTGTGGGGTATCCTCAATGCGATCATCCTGAAGGTGAGCAATGGCCCTGCGGAAGGCATCAACAGCAGGATCAAAACAATCAAAGTGCGCAGCAGGGGCTTCCGCAACAAACGGCGGTTTGCCAACGCCATTTACTTTCACCTCGGAGGCCTGGATCTATACCCCGCAGCGTCCGCAGGTGAGTTTACCCACTAAAAAAGGGGTAGAGCCAGTCTTAATAGCCTGAAAAATGTCGGCAGCCGCCCCGGCGGTGGTAACTACTTCCAGCGTTTGGAGCGTGGCGGTTTCAGCATCGCCTGTGGTGTAGGCATCCGCTTCGACGATTGTCTCGCTTAGGTCGACCAGGGCTTGCCGAAGTACGATACGGACGGTTATGGTGTCTCCCGGGGCTATGTGGAGTCGCTGGCCGTACGCATCGAAACCAATTATTGTGGCCCGGATCTGCTGATTGCCCAGATGCTGAGTCCTGAATTCAAATTGTCCATCTGCCGCTGTCGCCGCCCCGTCCGTAGTGTCGAGAATGAACACATTGACATAAGCCAACGGAAGGCCATCCGCATCAGTCACGTTGCCCCTAACAGTAGCAAACGCAGTTACCTGAGCTGTTAGCTCCAAAGGCAGAAACAGGGCCAGCAGCAGCATCGCCATCAGCCATTTGCTCGAGACCGGATACGAATCAGGCATGTCTGCCGCGCTGGATTGACGCCAGTTCACGAGAACGGTTTACCTTGATTGCAGCTGTTCTGGAGTTGGGTCCCGGCTTGGCGCAGCCGCCGGTACCGAAGGCGCCGTTTCGCCTTCGAATAGTACGTGTGTCCAAGAAAGTGAGTTGCAAGCAGGCGCTAACGCACTGTGAGCGTCCGCGTGACGATCCCTGCCCTCGTACCCAAATCCCCCAACTCAGTAGGGAAATGAGGACCTGCCAGTCTTAGCGAAAGCGCCAATTGCTGTCCAATCGAGTAAGCGGCCGACTTTGGGCGACTCCTACGCGGGAATGCCCTCCCCCCGGCTTGTCCAGAATCGCCATTTCGAGTGACCTGACGCATAGGCACCTTGCCGGCTCTTGAGATCATTCACGCACAAGGCACCAGCTTCTCGGGATTTTTGTTCTCGGCTACCAGTCGACCACTCCCGCAGGTCGTCATAAATAAGCCAAATGCGAGGCCAACTGAAACGCAATCCACGAGAAAGCGGTTGGGCAGCGCTAGCCTGCGCTAACGGCGTGCGGAGACCTGCGGGTGAAGGAGCTGTCTGCCGCAATCAGGTGGGCGGGGCGGCCATCGACTGGTGCCCAGCTGCGTTGGGCCATGTTGCCCGCGCCATTGACATCATGTCCGGAAGCTTGGCTGTACTGGTGAAGCTGGTCAGCACACGGAAGAGTGGATGTCAAGCGCGGGCCTTTCTCAGATTCCGTAACTTTTTGGCTCCGCTGGCCTGCCACGTGATCAAGTTGCCGCTACGAATCAGCACGAGTTGCACTTTAGTCTTCTGCCTGCTGGCCATCAGCTGCGGCCAGGCGGCGCCGACGGAGCCCATGCCTCCAGAACAGCTTGAGGCGCTGAGAGATGTGGCACCGTTTCCTGTAGGTGTAGCCTTCCGGTCAGGTCATCTTGGATCTGCGCAACATACACGGGTGGTGTCGCGCACCTTCAGCAGCATCACCGCCGAGTACGAAATGAAGATGAATCCACTCTCTGGCGGCAGAGGCATCTACAATTGGCAGGCGGTAGACGACCTCGTCTCGTACGCGAAGACGCAGGACATGCAGATCCACGGCCATGCGCTTATCTGGCACGAAACCGTTCCGGCTTGGCTGGAGAACTTCTCCGGCAGCGACCAGGAGTTTGAGGAAGCGGTTAAGGAGTACATCACGACCGTGGTCGATCGCTACAAGGATGATGTCGTGAGTTGGGACGTCGTCAATGAAGCGTTCGACAACAACACGGGCGACCTGCGCAGTTCGGTTTTTCGGCGAAAGATGGGCGATGACTACATCGCGCGCACGTTTCAATATGCGCGCGATGCCGATCCCGATGCGCTACTGTTTTACAATGACTATGGAGCCCCATACGATTCCAACAAACGTGCTGCGATACTGAGCATGGTCGATGACTTCCAGAGTCGCGGCATTCCGTTGGATGGGGTTGGACTGCAAGTACACGTAACCTATACATATCCGGCAATTAGTGCGATCACCGCGATGATGGATGCCGTTGTCAGCCGGGGCCTCAAGGTGCACCTGTCGGAGCTTGATGTGCGTGTGAATCCCGATGGCGCGCTTTCCTCGTTAACGCCCGCGCGGAGTCAGGCCCAGAAAGATCGTGTCAATGGAATCGTGTCGGCTTTCATGGCACTGCCAGACGACAAGCGCTTTGCCATCACCATGTGGGGGCTGCGCGATCCCGAGAGCTGGCTGATAGAATTCTGGGGCAACCCCGAGTGGCCGCTCCTCTTCGATACCGACTTCGAGGCCAAGCCCGCCTACGAGGGCTTCCTGGAGGCGCTGACCGGGGACTAAAGGCTTCAGTCGCTGCGCGTAGCGTACACAAAATACGCACCACGTTCTTCGCCGCCAGGTAGGATGAGTGTCGCCTGAAGCGTGGTAGGGCCCGGCTCCAGACTCATGGTGAACGTGGCATTGGTCGCTTCCGGTGCCACGTCCTGCGTCCATTCCAGTTCTCCGATACGGAGCCGCGCTGAGGTGGCTTCAAGCGAAGAATCCAGGTGTGCCGGCCAGCGTCGCAGCTCAAACGTGTAGGTGCCGGGCTGCGTCACATCAATTGCCCAGAACCCGTTGCCCATCCTGCCATTGGCCACCTGCCGGTGATTCCAAATGGACAGGCGCTGATGCTCCACGTGCCAGTCGTGTGGATTGAGTTGCGTGGGGTTTTCCTCATCAGCGCCGATGCCAATATGAACAAACCCTTCAAAGGACGGAGTGAGGCTATCCCACCAAGCGTCATATGCGGCCCGCAAACTGTCTGTCCGTACCGGATAGGTATCCGCTTCATCAACGGCTTGGGCAGGGTCCGTGTCCAGGTTGTACAGCTCGTTCTGGTTCACCAGGCGCCACGGCCCGGACATCACCGCGGACTTACGCCACTTTTCGGGATAAGGGATGCGCTGGGAATGCACGAACAGGGTGCGCGAAGGCACGGGTTCGCCGTATAGCTGGGGCGCCAGACTCATGCCATCAAGCGCCACTTCCGCAGGCGATTCCAGCCCTGCCAGTTCGGCGAGGGTTGGCAGCACATCAATGTGAGCGGTTAATCCGCCGACATCGCGACCTCCATCCAGGTTACCGCCCGGCCACCGCACAAAGAAGGGCACCCGGTGGCCGCCATCATACTCGGAGCCCTTGCCAGCACGCATGCCGGCATTGTAGCCGGTCCAGGTGCCCTCTTCGTTGCGCCAATTCGACCATCCCTCCGCGGAGCCATTATCCGTCATGAAGACCAAGATGGTATTCTCGGCCAGTCCGAGCGAATCCAGCCAGCCTACTAGGCGGCCCATATTGTCGTCGATGTTGGTGATCATTCCATAAAATCGCGCCATAGTTTCGCTCACCCCTTGATCTCTGTAGGGCTGCGCGTAGCGCTCCTCAACGTAATACGGTCCGTGTGGAGCGTTCGTGGCGAGGTACAAAAAGAACGGCTTATCCTGATGGCGGTCTATAAAGGCCAGTGCGTCATCGAACCACACATCTGTCACGTAGCCCGTCACTGGCTCCAGCGTACCGTTGCGCACGTATGTGTCATCAAAGTAGTCGTTACCAAAGTAGTCTGGCCCCTGACCAACGCCACCCGCGGGGTGGTAGAATGCCGTATCAAATCCTTGGTCCTGGGGCCGCAGGGGGTAATTGTCACCCAAATGCCACTTGCCGACCATGCCAGTTTCGTAGCCGGCCTGGCGAAATACCTCGGCGATAGTCACCTCCTGTGCCCGCATCAGAGAGCGACCCATAATTGTGTGCCATACGCCCGTGCGGGTGGAGTAGCGTCCGGTAAGCAGTGCGCTCCGTGTGGGCGAGCATGTAGGGTCGACATGAAAGTTTACCAGGCGCACGCTCTCGCCACAAAGCCGGTCTAGGACGGGTGTTTGAATCACGGGGTTGCCGTGGGCCGCGATGTCGCCATAGCCCTGATCATCGGTTATGACAAGGATGACGTTGGGCGGCGGCGCAGGGGAGCGGTTGCAACCTGCGCAGACCAGGATAGCGAGCGCCAAAAGGCTGTAGCTTGCCAAGTTAGTTGGTGTCACGAAAGTCGTCATTTGCAGCTGTTGTTGTGATCTTTCGAGTTACTGATACTAGAGTGGCTTCGCCGTTCCTAATGCCAACGGCGGTGTATATGTACGTTGGGGCAGCTACCGTCACTTACTCGTAGGACGGCTGCATGTCAAGCCGGGTGGGGCGGTAGGCTATAACAGGTCCCACGAAAGCCGGCTTTGGTCAGCTATTCAGCTTGGCCATGATCAGTCCGTGCAACCCACCTCCCGAGCAACAGGGGCGGAAGGCCGCCGGTAGCCAAAGGACACTCAGGCAATGTAACACGCCACAGCAGTGTGCTCGCTATAGAACGCTACGCCCACCTCGCGTTTCATGCCAATGCCAACCCGTCCAAAGCAGGGTATCCGGGGTCTACGCGCATCGACTTGCGTCGCAATGGTGCACAAGCGTAACTGGAGAAACGTGTATAGTATACCGATCCTATGCGTTTTGGGCCAGCTCGGCTAGAGTCAGTCTTCCGGCAGGAACCAAGAGACTCCCGCGATGGTGTGGCGGCACTCGCGGCCCTGCGGACTGGCGGCCGCCCCGCTCGCAAAGTACTGGCCAATGCCAGGCGCCATTGCAGCCATGGTGTGAAGCCTACACTGTCTGGTCTACTTTAACAGGAAGCGACTCAGCACACATGAACTACCAGCGTCTGGCAGCCCTGTTCCGGCTTCGGCGCTACCTTGGCTTCAGGAGTCGCAGCCTACGGCTCTGGATCCTATGGTGTGAGGATATAGCAGTATGCGCCCTTAAGCGCATGCATCAATTCACGCCCAGTCACCACGCCGTGGTGTTCCAATGTGCTCGCGCAAAAGCGACCGTGCAGGTACTCTCTGTGAGGAGTTGCTCAGCGTGGTGCTCCTGCGTAATTCTGCTTCGTTCTGCCCAAGCACCGGAGTGGGATTCAACATCTGAGGTAAGACGCGTATGCAGGGGGAGGAACAAAACGCGTGTAAGCAAGAACGATTTCGTACCACATCTGAAATCATCGGATGTCCTTGTGCTCCATTCGCGCGAGCGGCACAACGCGCCCCACCGTCGGCGCTTGGGCCCATGCCTAAGCGGGCCGTACTCGCTATTGTTCCGGCTCCCAACCCGACAAGCGAGGGTGTGTGGCGGCGCAGAATGTGGCCCAATGCAAGAAAGGCGCCATAGCCCGCGAGATCGGTAGTGACACGGAGAAAGCCGAGCGGGGACAAGGAGTGCAGGATTCGCCCCGCGCTGCTCAATATCCGAGGGCCGGAAGACTAGTTTTTGACAAGTTCATCGGCCGTGTAGAATCCCTTTTTGCCAACTGTTGATCCGCGGACACGGGCCACTGCCTCCGGCGTGACGGAATCGGCTTCGTTGCCGAATGCGTTTCGTACGTAGGTCAAGACAGCCGCGACCTCTTCATCGGACAAGAGGTCCTTGAACTGTGCCATGGGGACTTGGCCAGGGTAAGACATCCCGCCTACGTCTATAGGACCGGCCAAGCCATGTAGGGTAACCTTTATGAGTCGACCCGTGTCACCGGTGACCCACTCGCTACCCGCCAGGGGTGGGAACCCGGCAGCCGTCAGGCCTTGCCCGTCTGGGCGATGGCACATGCCACAGTTACCGTCTTCGTTATAGAGAACCTTACCGGCCTCATAACGCGCCAACTCCGTGCCCGTCAGGTCTGTGTCATCTGCTGGAGCGCGTTGCCGCGCAACGGATTCGCCACGCAGATGGGCGAGTGCTGTGACATGGGCATTCATCATCCACTTGTCCTGCGGTAACTGTCCTGCCGCTACCAATGCCGGCATACCATCCTCCGGTTGCAGCCATGAGGCGGCCACAATCGCTTCCAGTCGCACCCGGCCGTGCGGGTCGGCTGCTGCTTCCGCGAGCAGCACCGCTTGGTCAGGCACCTGGTGCCCGGTGTATCGCACCACGCGTACCGCCCCAGCTCTGGCACGATAGTCGTCCGCCTTGAGCAACTTGCGCAAGAGGTCCTCATCCACCCGGTTAAGGCCCCAGGAAACCCAGAGTGCTTCCAGAAGGTGGTGTTCGTATCGCGAGTCGGTGGTGTCTAGCGCAGAAACCCAAGTGGCGAGGGCATCCAACACCTCATCAGCCTGCCGCCTGCGCAGCTCCCTTCGAGTTCGATAGCGCGCGCGATACTCGGGCAGCGTAAGGTTGTCTAGAAGGGTTCCGATAGGCGCGCCGGCGACCTGCGGCGGCTCCACCAGCGGCCGAGCGGGATAGGTTACCCGATACACGCGGCCGTGGACATGGTCTCTTAGCGGGTCGCGCGCGTTGTGTTGCATGTGTCCGATCAGAACGTTGTGCCAATCCAGGAAATACAGCGACCCGTCTGGGGCAAACTCCATATCCACTGGCCGGAAGTTGCCGTCGCTTCCGGTAACCAGATCCTGCCGGTGTTCGCTGTCGTATCCCGCGCCGTCATCCTGCATGACGTGCTGCTTCATACCCAAGAACCCGATCGTGTTGTTGATCAGGAGATCGCCCTGAACCTCGTCCGGAAAGTGGCGACTGGACACGAATTCAAGCCCGGCAGTAGGACGGACCCGGTGGGCATCCTCAATGAGGTTATACGATTTGTGTGTCGCATTGCCATAGCGCGGTCTGATTGTTCCCGGCATCATCCACCGTACGTCAGGCCCTGAGGTCTCTGCAAAGAAGACCTGTCCCCATTCATCAAATGCGATGCCCCAAGGATTCGGAATTGACAGCTGGGCAGTCCGCTCCAAGTGGCGCCGCTGCGGGGCGTAGCGAAAGAAGCCCCCGTTTGTACCCCGCACCGTGCCATACGATGTCTCTACGTTGGAGTGCAGGAAAACTCCTTCGCCCATGTATATCGCACCGGAAGGATCGGCACAGAATGCGCTGATGACATGGTGCGTGTCGTGGTCGTCAAAGCCGCTCAGCACGATCTCCCGGGTGTCTGCTTTGTCGTCGCCATCCGAGGCGGACAACAACACCAGGTTGGTGCCTTGGCTGACGTAAACGCCTTCAGGTGCAAACTCAAAGCCCATAGGCAGGTGCAGGCTATCAGCCCACGTTGTCTGCTTATCGGCCTTGCCGTCTCCATCGGTATCCTCCAGGATGATCAGCTTATCGTTGGGTCGAGCATCCCCGGGGCGGTAGTGCGGATAGCTGGGAACGACCGCTACCCAGAGGCGGCCCTGGTTGTCGAAGGAGAGCTGTACGGGGTTGGCCAGGTCTTCGAACTCCCGTTCTGAGGCGAAGAGCTCGATATGGTAACCAGGTGCCGCGGTGAGTTGTGCAAGCGCATCTTCACCAGAGCGATAGCTGACGTCTCCATTCTTGAAGCTGGGCTTGTAGTTGGTCTCTACTTCTGGCAGCTTCAGGGTGCCCAGATCAACGACCGCCAGGTCCATCGCCTCGCGCTGCGCAGCCATCCAAATGGCGGTGTCGCGCAGCGCTGTCATCTGCCTGATCTTGGTAAACTCGGCCGGATAGTTGTCCGGCCCGAACGGAGCAAACCTGCGCCCAAAGGCGTGCACCCCGTTGGGAATCTTGAAGTCGTTGTGCCAAAGCCAATTCTTTTCAAGCACGGCCTCGCGCACGGCTTCGCGAGGTGCGTCTACCTCGATACCCACGGTGCCAAACAGCTCATCCGCGAGGAGCGTGGCCAGGGGCGCATAGCCCTGGCTACGCAGCTGCGAACCGTCAATAGTGAGCGGTGTATCCGCACTTCTATACCACTGCCTTGAGGGACCAAAGGCGTCGACAAAGTGCACACCGGTGCGTTCGGCGACACTGCGCATTGTTTCCACTACTTGCGCCAAGCGCACGTTCTCCGCGGTGCCATCGGGCACATCAATCCTGTCGGACAGGTCCTCGAAAGCTATGGGGGACACCAGCGCGAGGCGGGGCGCAGCATTCCCGTTGTAGGACTGGGCCAGTGTATGGCGAACAAATGCCTCCAGTTCTTCCTCAAACCGCGGCGCATCTCCGAAAGCGGCGCTGAAGCCAAAGAACGCAACAATCACATCTGCCTTCAGGCGCGTAAGCCACTCGTCCGGCGTCTCGAAGTGGCCACGGCTACCTGAGGGTGTCGCCAAGTCCGTGTGGAACGTATCTGCGCCCGGAAAGGCCCAGGGCGACTCGAGCCCGGGATGCGGCCTGAACCCCGGCGTGTTGCCGCCATCGGCCATGTTGCGGATGATGATGAGGCTGTCTGGAAACCGCACATGAAGTTCGGTTTCAAAGTGTCCGAAGTTCATCATGCGTGAGGCAAGGTTATTGCCGACCAGCACAATGTGATCGCCCTGGTAAAGCGGCAGCGGCTCCTGGTTAGCCGGCGTGCACTGCATAAAGAATAGCAGTCCCCAGCAGCAGACTCCGATCGTTCCCGCCTTGGCGTCATGCATGGATTTGTTCATGCGTTGTACCTTGGACCGGTGAACCTACGCGGAACTGCACTAAGAAACCAGACATGACCATTGGTCGCCGCTCCTTTCTGGGCACGCTGGCGTTGGGAGCCGTAGCGCTTCACACGCGGCCCCGACAGCCTAACATCGTGCTGTACGTCGTGGATGACTTAGGCACCACTGATGCAGGATGCTACGGCAATCCGGTCATCAAGACCCCTGGATTGGATGAACTGGCAGCAAGTGGTACGCGCTTCACTCATGCATTCTGTACGACGGCATCTTGTAGCGCCAGCCGATCCGTCATCCTCACGGGACAGTATAACCATGCCAATGGCCAGTATGGCCATATGCATAGCGTACACCACTTTGCCACATTCGACCGTGTCCAGTCGCTCCCGGTGCTACTGAGCCGGGCCGGGTACCGGACCATCCGTACCGGCAAGTACCACGTGGCGCCGAAGCATGTCTATGCATTTGACCGCCACATCGCGGCCCAAGGTGCTTCGCCTGAAGAGCGCGCTGCGCAGTGTGAGTCGGTCATGACCGTCAGGGACGGGCGTCCTTTCTTCCTGTACTTCTGCACCAGCGAGCCGCATCGACCCTTTTCTCGTGGAGGAAGTACGCCCATCGACCCGGCGGACGTGATCGTGCCACCGTATCTGCCGGACTTGCCCGCTACACGGGCTGAGCTAGCCCGTTACTATATGTCGGTGGAGCGTGCCGATAAGGGACTGGTGCGGCTTATTGATCTGCTACAGGTCACGGGGCATTGGGAGCATACGGTAGTCGTGTTTATTTCGGACAATGGCATTGCGTTTCCGGGGGCAAAGACGACGCTATATGAGCCGGGCATGCGCCTGCCGTGTGTGGTACGGCGGCCGGATGCAGCTGCCGGCACGTGTGACGCCATGATCAATTGGGCAGACCTTACGCCTACACTTCTCGACTTTGCCGGGACGGCGCATGCATCGGTTCACGGCCGCAGCTTTAAGGCGGCCATGCAGGACGCTTCGCCCACTGGGTGGGACGAGGTTTACGCGTCGCATACCTTTCACGAGGTGACGATGTACTATCCAATGCGCGCGGTGCGCACTCGTCGCTACAAGCTGTTGTGGAATCTTGCCCACGGCCTGCCTTATCCTTTTGCTACCGATCTTTTCGCATCGCAGACATGGCAAGCCGTGTTGGCGCAGAGCCTTACCCACTATGGACATCGGCGTGTGGAGGAGTACCTGCACCGGCCACGGTTTGAGCTGTACGACCTGGAATCCGACCCGCATGAAGTGAAAAACCTTGCGGGAGATACCAGCCTTCTGGAGCCCCTACAGAAAAAGCTGCGTGCCTTTCAGGAGCGGACCGGAGACCCGTGGATATCGAAGTGGACCTACGAATAGCGCAGTTATGAAACCCTTATCGGCCTTTTTGCTGGTTGCGCTCATGGCAGTGGCGTGCGATTCCGGCGGCGAAGAAGTAACAGACGCCGCCCAGACTCAACCCAACATCCTGTGGATAGTGGGGGAGAATTTCAAGCTGGACTTCGGGATCTACGGGGCGGCGAATGTCCATACGCCCAACCTGGACTCGCTGGCACTGCACGGCATGCGGCACACCAGAGCGTTTTCGACATCGCCCGTCTGTGCGCCAAGCCGGTCGGCATTCTTTACCGGCATGTATCAGACCTCGACGGATATGCACAACATGCGCTCACACCGGGACGATGATTACCGGCTCCCGGACGGTGTGCGCCCGCTCACGCACTGGCTGAATGACGCGGGCTACTTCACGGCGAACATCAGCATGATCGGGGACAGCACGGTCGGTACCGGTAAGCTTGACCTGAATTTTGTCAACGAGGGGCCGCTGTACGACACCGACGACTGGGCTCGGCTGAAGGACCACCAGCCGTTCTTTGCGCAGATCAACACGCCAGAAGCCGAATACGACATCTATGACCGCAAGTCGTCCGAAAAGGCGCGGATACCATGGGTAGGCGAGGAGTGGCATCCGCAGGTTGCGACGCCGGACAGCGTCACGCCACCGCCCTATTACCCGGACCATGACATTGCGCGCGAAGAGTGGGCGCGCTACCTCAACAGTGTTTCCGGGATGGATATGCGTATCGGCTGGATCCTTGAACAATTGCGAGCGGAGGGGCTGGCAGACAACACCATCATTGTATTCTTCGCTGACAACGGGCGTTTGGAGGCCCGGGGAATCCACTGGGTGTGGGACACCGGGCTGCATGTGCCCTTGATCATCTACTACCCGGAGAGCATACCGACGCCGCCGCAATTCGTGCGAGGCGGCGTTGGCGAGGATGTCATCAGCCTCCTGGACCTGACGGCGACCACTCTGTGGATGGCGAGTGCGGCGCGACCAGACGGGATGCAAAGCCTGCGATTTCTCGGTGCGGAAGCCGATCCACCGCGCGACTATGCCTTCAGCGCGCGGGACCGCATTGACGAAACGGTGCTGCGTCTGCGCTCGGTACGCGGGCCACGCTTCCACTACATACGAAATTTTGAGGGTGGCGACGGCTTTCCGACGCTTAACCGCTACAAGGAAAAGTGCTTTCTGGTCAAGCCGCTCATGCGCGAAATGCACGCCAAGGGAACGCTTGAAGGGGCCGCCGCGGAGCTCTGGGCACCGTTTCCAGCAGAGCAGCTATATGACACCGAGGCGGACCCCCATGAGATCAACAATCTCACCGAGGATCCCGAGTATGCTATGGTGTTGGAGGATATGCGCACCGCGCTTGACACGTGGATTGTGGAAACCGGAGATTTGGGCCAGTTTCCGGAGTCAGACTCTATCGTAGCACCATTCGTGCAGGAGATGCATGACTGGTTTGGAACGCCCGGCTGGTACGGCGCGCAGAAGTAGCTGCGGCCTGGCGGATGTCCTGGCTGTGGTCGAACAGGGTCATGAGACGCGTCCCTGGTGTTGGCCAAGCAGCGTGTGCGCTGCTCATTTCACCAATCACAGCGGACATGAATGGTGCGGACAGGGTATATTGACATCGCCACATGCTCGGTACCGCGCGCCTACGCCTTTTCCTGCTTATGCTCCGACCGCTTCTCATTGGCCTTATCGTCCTCTTGACTCCCTGGTCCACGCGGGCTCAGGATGCTCCACGTCCCACGCAGACCGTAAAGCTCCTTGTCCCATACCTCGAAGCTACCCCTGTCATCGATGGGTCCTTGGACGAGTGGAAGGACTATGCTTTCAACGATGGGGTGTGGGACATCAACCGCATTCGCCACACCTTTTGGTATGACGAGGGCCGGCGCAACCGACTCACAGACCATGGCAATGAAGGACATCCGGACGACGACCTGAGTGCCCGTTATTATGTGGCCTGGGATGAGACGAACTTGTACTTCGGTGCCAGCGTAAAGGACAACGTCAACGACGTAGAGGCTCCGGGCGGTGAAGCCAAGGCTTGGTATTTGCGGGACAGCATCTGCTTTTTCTTGGAAGCCCCGCGGGACGAGGCGCCAGAATTCTTTGCGCAGGGTGACAACGCATTCTGCTTCACGGCCGATGAGGCGCGCCCTCCGCATGCAGCTTGGTGGCGCCACGGCGCGGCGGCGGGCGAGGCCTACCTGGAAGAGCCTATCCCTGACGGAGCGGTTGACTACGCAATGACGTTTGACGGCGCTGACTTTGAGCTTGAGGCCCGCGTGGAGATGGCACCCACCCTAGGCGCCAGCGACCCGCGGTGGCAGTCGCCACAGATCGGAGACCTTTATGGTCTGGAGATCGTCCACTGCGACCCTGACGGAGGTCCCTATGGCGGCCACTTCATGATTTACGGCACCGGAGATGATGACGCCACATGGGCGCGGATGGTGCTGGTAGGGCCCCAGGCAACAATCGAGCGCCGAATCGAATAGGCCGGCGAATTTGCCCCAAGCCGGACTCCGCATTAGTTTCTTGATTTAACCTCAATACCTCCGATTATGAAAACGCGTTTTCTGCTCCTGTCTGGAATCCTTGCACTGACAACCCTTCTCCCAGCACAAGCGCAAGAGGAGGCGGCTGCTTTTATGGGTCGCTGGGCGCTGCATCTGCCCGGCGGCGCCGGGTGGCTGGAGGTCCACGACCGCCACGGGTTCGTTGATGCGTCACTGCTATGGTACGGCGGCAGCGTCCTGCCGGTAGCGAGCGTCAACATCTCTGACGGTGTGCTCACCGTGACACGTACGTATCCCGTAACCCGCAAGACCGCCGAGGACGGGGAGCGCAGGCACACCATCACCAACCGTCTGGAGCTGAAGCACAACGACGGCATACTTAGGGGAACAGGCTACTTTCCCCATCGCAGCGGGACGGGCCAGCAGTTAGTTGAATTCACCGGCGAGCGCATTCCGGATTTGCCCCCTACACCGGACATGTCCATGATCGAGTATGGCGAGCCCATAGAGCTCTTAAACGGCCAAGACCTTGCAGGCTGGTCTCTGACCAACCCCGGCCAGGTCAACGGGTTCATGGTTGAAGACGGCGTGCTTATCAATAACCCGGTCCAGCCGGACGACGGGCACCACGTTAGCTACGGCAACCTGCGCACTGACGCCTCCTTCGAGGATTTCAACCTGAAGCTTGACGTCAACGTGCCAGCCGGGAGCAACAGCGGCGTGTACCTGCGAGGGATTTACGAGATTCAGGTGGCCGACACCTATGGCAAGCCGCTGGATTCACACAATATGGGCGGGCTATACAGCCGCATCGCACCGAGCACCAATGCAGAGAAGGTCGCCAGTGAGTGGCAGTCTTACGATATCACACTATACAAGCGCCACCTCACCGTGGTGCTCAATGGCATCACGATCATTGCCAATCAGCCAGTGATGGGCGTTACGGGTGGTGCATTGACGGCGGACGAGTCGAAGCCGGGCCCCATTTACCTCCAGGGCGATCACGGGAGGGTGCTCTATCGCAGCATTGTGCTTACACCCATTGTCAACTAAGTCGCCTTATTCGTCATGGCTCAGCGTTTTACGGTTAACAGACGGGACTTCCTGAAGCTGGGCGCCGCCGGTGGTGCCGCACTCAGCTTGGGTGCAGGCCCCGCGGCCGCGCAGACCACGGCGCGCCGCGTTGCGCCAAGCGACAAGATCACGCTTGGCTTCATCGGCGCTGGCGCCCGTGCGCATGGGCTTATGGAGGCCTTCAAGCTATTTCCAGAGGTCGAAATCGTAGCCGCATGCGATGCGTACGTCGGGCGGCTGGAGCGCGCGAAGATCCGCACAGACGGCAGGGCCGACACCTACAAGGACTACCGAGAAATCATCCAGCGCGAGGACATTGACGCAGTTGTGATATCCAGTCCCGACCATTGGCACCATAGGCATTCGGTCGATTCGCTGAATGCGGGCAAGCATGCCTACATCGAGAAGCCGATGACTTGGTCCATCGATGAGGGGCTGGACATCATCAAGGCGCAGCAGCAGAACAAGGTTGCTGTCCAGGTCGGCAGTCCGAGCCCGAGTGGGATACTTATCAAGAAGGCGCGCCAGCTGATCAAGAGTGGAAAGATCGGCCAGGTCACAATGCTGCGTGCTGCAGTGAACCGCAATACGGCATCTGGGGCCTGGATCTACCCGATTCCGCCTGACGCCACCCCTGAAACCGTGGACTGGGACCTCTTCTTAGGGTCGGCGCCCCAGCGCCCCTACAGCCCAGAGCGATTCTTTCGCTGGCGGTGCTACAAAGACTATTCCGGTGGGATGGCAACCGACTTGTATGTTCACACCTGTACGAGCATCAACTATGTCATGGATGCACCCATGGCCGAGAGCGTGATGGCGATGGGGGGCTTATATCGCTGGAAGAATTCGCGCGACGTAGCGGACACGATTAATGCGTCCCTGAAGTATCCCGAGGGCTTCCTGGTCAGCCTTAGCGGCACATTCAATAACCAGCGTGGTGGCATCGGTGGCATGCGCATTATGGGAACCGAAGGGACGTTGGTTATGGGTAGCAGCCTCCGGTTCATTCCGGAGGTTGTTTACGAAAGCAACCAATGGATCGTGGAAAGCTGGCCTGAAGCGCTTGCCAAGGCCTACTACGAGGATCCCAAGACTCGGCACGACGAGATGCCGGGCTCGCGTCCCCAGGGCGTGGTTCCCGGCGAGGAGGAATACCGAGCGGAGGGCGAGGGTAGCCTCAAAGTGCATATAGAGGAGTTCCTTGCCGCCATCCGTGACGGCACGCCTACGGTTGAAGACGCGATGGTCGGTCACCACGCCGCTGCCTGTGCGCATATGATCAACCTCTCGCTGGACCGCGAGGAGATGGTACGGTGGGATGCCAGCCGCCACGCGCTGGCATCCAGGTAGGCTGGCGCTACCCTAAAGTCACTACTCGCCCCCAGTACTCGAGATTGTGCTGCGTAGCTTTACGGCATATTGCAGCAAAGCCAAATCCTACAGACGCCGAGCGCTTAGGAGTCGCCAAGGCGTTTGAGTCCGCTGCGGCCGAAGGGTGTTTGAACAATCGCACGGCAAAAGACCACCGCGTGTGCAATCCCAATTAATTCACTATATACCCTGCTACGGCCCTTGGAGGCCACTGTGCCGAAGGTGGCTAGGGCTTTAGTAGGTACGGCTGGCGTCCCGCGTTCGTCGTCGACATCGGGCCATTTTACGCTGCCGGGTGCGTTGTCACGCTATGGTGCCCCCCTAAGCCGCCGGCAATGTGAGCTCGCCCCGGAAAGCTCATGCTCCCGGTTTATTTCATCAAGGCCATTGGGGGGCTGAATGGGGCGATCCCCAGCCCATTGCAAGCCTTACGGAGGGCTATTGTGGGCGATTTTCGGGTAGTCAAAGGTCCGCTGGGCTGCCGCGGAAGCTAAGGAGGGGCCAAAGGTGTGTTGAACGCTCTGCTTTTGAGGCCGTTTGGTGTGGACAGGACCTACCCTGCCTGCACGTGCACTATGTAGTGTCCGTTTTGGATGCGCTTCTGCGCGCGAACGGAAGTGGAGGCGCTGCTGACCCCGCCGCTAACAGCGCTCGGGAATAATCACCCACTGCATTTCGTCGAAGCGCTCCCAATACCGGGCCCATCTCCGTGCCGCGCAGTCTGCTACCAGGAACGTCAGGTAGCGGGCGTGCCGAACGAGCCGAACGCCCACTTTGAGATACTTTTTCCGAAAGGTTGTCAAGCTCATGTACGGACGCTGGGGCACATGCAAATTGCTGCGCGCCACATGCAGCAGCCCGTACGCCAGCAGGTTCAGCAGGAACAGGGCTGCGTTGCGTGCGGACACGTCCCCTTCCTCCGCTGCGGGCACCGCTATATCCGCACCGCCACCCGCCTGTGCACGCCTGCGGGGCGAAGAAGACAGCGCCAGCGGGCAGGCCGCCTTCAGCTCACCCAAGTGCTTTTCGGCCTTGCCTCTCTTGCGGTAGCATCGTGAAAGCTGCGCCGAGGGGTAGTCCGCCAGACTCAGGTTGGTGATCAAGAAGTAACATTCCGGATAAAGGGTGCTGGTATGCGGGGGGATCACCAAGACCACGCGACGTTCGCAGTGCCATGACTGCGCCTGATACGCCAACTCAAAGTACTGGTACGTTAAGCACCATCCCGCTTTCACGTACGGTGCCGCCAGGTTCCGCAACACGTTGTTCTTTTTCAGGCGCATCACATAGCCGATGTCGGCCCGCTCCAGCTTCGTGCAGAGCTTCCCGTCATTAAAGCCCGCGTCAAGCCGTACGATTACGCGATCGGCCACATGCTTGCGGGCCCGCCTGGCAATCTTAAGGATGAAGTCGTGGCAACCCCGTACAATATGCCGGTTGCCCGGGCGCAACATTCCGCCCAAAATGTCGCCCGTTTCCCCGCAAACGGCGATCAGCGCCTGATAGATGGTGCGTCGGTAGTGCCCGTTGTACGCGCTGCCCTGCTGACGACCGTGGGTATCGATAGGCATCCCATCCACATCGATCACCAGCGTATGGTGGCGCCTGCCACCGTTGCGCACCAACAAGTGCTCCAAGCCAAGCTTGGTTACCATCCGGCCCACGGCGGCCAGATTGCATTGGAGACTCAGCATCCCCAGTAGCCGGGAGAGGGTGGGCTGCGAAGCCACGCCGTGTTCCGCGGTGTACGCGGCCGCGCTCCACTTCAACGAAGTGGTCACACGCACGGTCGGATCGTGCCGCATATCCTGGCTATCGCGCTGGTGTCCCCAGCCTTGCACGAGCAAGATCAGCCACTGCACCAGCAGCTTCGCCAGGCTATGGGTGCAGCGTCGCTTGTCGCGATAATCGGTCAGCTCCTCCGCGAGGCGCTCCCCCAGGTGGGTGGCGTCTAGTAGCTCGCGCCCGATGAGGGCACCGCCGTCAGAGGAGAGCGACTCCTTGTTGGAGCCCTCGATTCTCACCGATCTGTTAAAGGATACAGTCCGCTTAAAAGCCATACCGGATATTAGTTTAGCGATGGTGGTGAAACGCTCTTCAGGCCCATAGGCTCCGGTAATGCCGCAGCCTGACCGCCCCACGGTGCTGCGTGAGCGCTGCGCATGCCTGCAGTGCACAGGCTTATCGTTCGCGCCTGGTGATACGCAGCATTACCGCAGCAGACTGCCGATCCAAGTACCGGTACCGTAGACGCAGGTACACCCCGTAAGCGATGGTGCACCGGCTTCGCTGCAGCGCACCTTTGAAGCGCACCAGAACCTGGCCTCCGACTGTCCGACTCAGGCGAAAAAGGGCGTCAAAAGGCTCCGCCGAAGCACCATGCGCGCGTTCACCCAGTAGCCTCGGATCAACTTATTCAATCCAGACCGCTGAATCGAGCCAAATGAACTGTGAAATACATGATAGTCTGCATATTCTCTATTCAGCAGATATCAACTCCGACCCCAAAGCACCACGGCACCAATGTCTGAATGAATTAGATGGGGCAATGCATTCGGTTTGCTCGATGCTCGGGGGCAGGGCGGCAAGGCAGCTGACTTGTTCCTCCTGTGACGGCATGCGGAATTAAATCCGGGAAGAGAGCACATTCGTACGCCTCCGGTCATACTGGTGGAATCCTGCAAGATCACGTTTGTTTTTAACCAAGCGAACGAAAACAATGCAAACAGTTGTCTGACCAAGCGCATGGGCGATGCGTGCGTTCTGCCCGCGCGACGGTCATTCGGCGCGTCTCGCAAACGGTGAAACAACTCCCCACAATGCAAGCCCCTCCGGCGAAGTCCTGCAAGTAGGCGAGGCCCTCATACGCCAAAAGGGCAGCTACACTGCTGCCTGGGCTATTCCTCAGCCAACTTCTCGCGAACGGCCTCGAGGGCGGATTTGACCTCAAGTATGCCTTCTATCTCACGGTCCGCAGGTCCATGCTCAATGCCGCAGTATCCACTCCAGCCTGCATCAAGGACGATACGCATCATGCGCATGTAGTCGAGGGGGTGCGAATTACCGTTGTCGTCAAATACGGTCGGCTTTACGCTCACGCCTTTTGCGAACGGCATCAACTCTTCAACGCCCCGGTACGAGTCGTACGTCTCCTCACGGCTTATTCGGAAATTTCCGAAGTCCGGTAGCGTTCCGGCCCTGGGGTGATCCGCCATCTCAATCATACCGGCCAGCCACTTACCATTACTGGAATATCCGCCGTGATTCTCAATGATCACGTTCAGTCCGTGCTCGTCGCCAAACAGGCACAACTGATGCAGCCCGTCCGCCACAAGCTTCATCTGCTCCTCTGCGGATCCATCACTGTAGCCGTTTACGCGAATAGAATGGCAGCCCAAATACTTGGCGGCTGTGATCCACTTGTAGTGCCGCTCCACAGACTCCTTGCGCATTGCCGCGTCGGGGTCGCCGAGGCGGCCTTCACGGTCGCACATGATGAGCAGACTTTCGGCCCCTGCGCCTTCGGCCCGGGCCTTCATCTCGGCCAGATAGCTCTTGTCTTCCGCCTTGTCCATGAAGAATTGATTCACGTACTCAAGGCCGTGTATCCCGCTGGCCGTGGCAACTTTGGCAAAGTCTAGGTTGTCAATCTTTCCAGCAAACAACGAGCGGTTCAATGACCACTGGGCAAGTGAGATTTTGAACGGGGAGCGCGGCCGTGCCAGCGAGCGCCCGGAAAGGCTCAGGCCAACGGTGGCCAAGGCTGAAGTCTGCAGAAAGCTGCGACGGGTCAAAGTGAGATTCATTACACACTAGAATTGTGAGGCGTCAAGAACGCCTTCACCGTGAAAACGGATCCAGTCCAACTCCAAAAAGGTCTTCTCGGCCTCGGACTCAAAGTCCACGACCAAGGTAAAGGTATCGCCAGGATCTTCGACCGGCACCGTGATCTCGCGCCATCGGTCATATGATCCCTCCTCAAGCAGGCTGAGCCCGGCCGCGTCCGACGGCACACTGGCAAGGTAGTCCGCCTGGTGTGGCAAAGCCGGCCTACCGGCCTCCGGGCCAACCGCCAGTTGAACGAGCGGCGTAGTTCTGTGTCGTCGAAGGCGCATGGTGCCGGGTGCCGTGGCCCTGAAGCGAACCGTAAGCGAGTCTATTCCGCGCAGGTTAACGGGGTCATACTCCAAAACTGAGGCCGCATGGACTTGTATCACCGTCAGTGCCGTCCTACCCCAGTGTTCACTTGCAGGGCGCGCGGAATAGGTTTTGCGCGTGGCACTCTTACTGCCGGAGGTGTGTTCTGCCTCTTTGGTGCGGGGCTGAAGTCGAATGCTGTCACACACGCCCTGCAGGCAAGCCTCTACGGTCGCAAAGCGGTCTACGTAGTGGACATCAGGTGAGTGGGTGTACTCATGCGTGATCACAAAGCTGCCCCGCGTGCCGGTGAAGGATTCTAGTGGGAACGGCGACGTATCGAAGCCTGTGAACGTTCGCACGATGGTTTCGTCAGCAATAGCTTGATCGCTGACCGAAACCTCGAATGGGACTTCTGCTTCGAAATCAAAGATGCCGCCGTCCAGCGGCCACGCTATCTCAACTGCACCTTGCAGTGCGCGGCGGGCGATCATGGGAATGGCAGGACGGCTGAGCCCGCCATGGTAGTCCAAGCGCACTAGTTGGGCGTTGGCATTGCTCCCCCAAAACTCGTCTCCCCACTCGACCAAATACAGCCGCCCGTGCGGCCCGACCTCAATATCCATCGGTCTTATGTAGTCAAAGCCCGGCAGGAATGGGTCAATCTTGAGCACGCTTCCATTAGTGTCCAGCGTCACGACCTGAACCCAGTTGCGCATCCACTCGTAGATCATCACTTTGTTGTCGTAGTAGCTGGGCATTGCCTTGGGGTGCGCAGTTGCGGCATCGTAGTGAAATGTGGGGCCCGCCATAGGGTTTAGGCCGCCGGCTCCCAGCTCGGGGTACTCGTCAGAGGTGCCGTAGAAATACCGAATCCATGCCGGCTGCGCAGCCGGTAGCTGCCGGGTGCCCGTATTGAAGGTGGACAGGTTCAGCGGCGCCGACGGATCAGGCGCGAGCGCCTCTACGCCGTACGCATAGTAGCCAGGAAAGACGTCATTGTACCCCGTGTAAAAGGGCCACCCGTAGTAACCTGGCTTTTGAGCTTGGTTGAATTCGTCCCAACCTCCGGGCGTGCCAGGTCCAACGTCCCCCCAATACACCCAACCCGTGCTGTCGTCTATTGAAATCCTGAAGGGATTCCGATGGCCCATCGACCATATTTCACCGCGGTGCAAGGAGTCCGCCTGAAACAGGTTACCCTCAGGGATCGAGTACGTGCCGCCGGGCTCCGGTTTTATGCGCAGGATCTTTCCGCGCAGGTCGTTGGTGTTGGCGCTGGTTCGGCCCTGGTCTGCGTGCCGGCGGCGCGTGAGGTCTTCGTGATCTCGAGGTCCACCCGAGTTGTCGCCGGTTGACAGGTATAGCAGGCCGTCCTTGTCAAACTGTACGGAGCCGCCGGAATGGCAGCACTGCACGCGTTGCACAGGAATTTCCAGGACGGCGATCTCGCTGTCCATATCCATCATCTCTCCATCGTACACAAAGCGCGACAGACGATTGAACTTGGGCCCGTCGGAGACGGGTGAATAATAGATGTAAAGCCAGTGGTTCTCGTCAAAGTTCGGATCCAAGGCCAACCCCAGGAGCCCGTCTTCAATGTCCTTTTCCACGGGCAGCCAGCCGATGACGCGCATGGCGTTGGTGGTCGACTCCCAGATCTTGACAGCTCCAGCCCACTCGACAATGAACACGCGTCCGTCGGCGGCAATGTCGATCTCCATCGGGTCCGTCAGCTCTCCCGTGAGCACAACTTCATCATAGGCTGCAGCTCTTGTTGTCCATACGTCGGCATTCTTCCTGCCAGCCGCCCATTCGATGGCGCCCAGGAGGTGGCGCTGCATTCGGGGATCGCCGTAGCTTTCGGCGGTATGGCCCAACCCCGTGTAAAACGCACGCCCACCTTCAAACTCATGTGCCCAGGCGATGGGATGATCGTGGCCCATCGTGCCGCCACTGTAGGACTTCTCGTCAACTACCGCCACGACATGTACGTTGGCACGCGGATTGATGCTGTAGTTATACCACTCGTCGATGTGGTGCCAACGCAGCGGAAGCGACGCCGTAGAGGGGTGGCTGTGATCGGTCACGAGGACATCTGCGGCCTGTACAGCTGGGTGGCTGTCGAAGTAAGCGCCGACAAGCTCTCCGTACCATGGCCAGTCGTATTCGGTGTCTGCGGCGGCATGGACACCTACAAATCCGCCGCCCTGCCTGATATATGACTGAAACGCCTGCTGCTGTAGGCTGTCCAGAACGTCAAGCGTAGTGTTGAGAAACACCACGGCCTCAATGCCGATCAGGAGCGGCGTCGCAAACATCGCGGCGTCTTCCGTAGCGACAACGTTGAAGCTGTGCTCCCGGCCAAGCGCTTGCAGTGTTTCTATGGCCGGTCTTATGGACTTGTGTCTAAACCCCTCCGTCTTGGAAAAGACCAGTACGTCGTAATCACCGGTCGGCTGTGCAGAGGCCTGAAAACATGCAAGCAGACAGGCGAGCGCCAAAAGTATTGATCTCATGGAGGGCTAGTCGAGCCGCTTGACACGAATATTCCGGTACCAGACGGGTTGTCCGTGGTCCTGAAGTCCGATGTGGCCTTCCCGCGCAAAAGCCGCGCCAGGTGTAGGAAACTTATTCCATGAGCCATCGGGGTTTTCGTGCGGCGTCCGCCATTGGGCAATGTCCATGTCAACGACATCTTCGCCATTTACCGTGACCTGTATCCGGCCGCCACGACACGTTAGTCGATAAGTATTCCACTCTCCAGGTGGGTTGATCGCGTTCTTGTTGGGTGCCATGAGGTCATAGAGCGCACCGGCGCTGCGCGTCCGCGAAGTGTACGGGAGGTCGTATGAACTCGTCACCTGGACTTCAAGTCCAGTGTAAACCGGGTCCATGATGTCATCGGTTCGGAAGAATACACCACTGTTGGTGCCATTAATAACTTTGACATCCAGTTCCAGAATGAAGTCGCCGTATCGATCCTGCGTCCAGAGATAGTCCAAGTTGTGTTCTTGGCCATCGGGGTTTTCGCGTTTGACAGTCAACTCGCCGTTTTCAACGACGAATTTGTTGTTTTCGCCCGCAATCCAGCCGCTGAGGTCTTCTCCGCTAAAGAGCATTTCCCACCCCTCGGCAGTCTGGGCCGGATCCTCCGTGGCTATGGGGCCATCCAGCTCACGAACCCAGATGTTGCGGAACTGGATATTGCTGGAGGTTGGGTTAAGCGCACCGGCTTCCTCGTCCCAACCGCCGTGATGCTGCAGCGCTATGGGGCCACGCTCGGGCAGGCCGGGAATCTCGGCGTCTTCAATCACCCAGTGCCCGTTTAGCATGACCGAGACGCGGTTGCCAATCAGCGTGATATCCATCGAGTTCCATTCTCCCATGGCGTTGTCTGCCCGCATCTTGGGTACAGCGGCTGCGCGTTGCGCAGCAGTGGCATCGGGGCTGGTGCGCACGCCCCAAAGCTCGCCGGATCCTATGCCCCAATTCCAGATGTTCACTTGCTGTGAGGTTCCACGTAGGAAGATTCCCGAATCGGAGTTCGGAGTTGGTACGGTGATTGTTTTGCCATCTTCGTCGGTCTTGTAAGACCCGTCAGGCAGGATCGTAGGCATGGCAAACATGCCGCTGGCTCCCTTGAAGCGCCAATCAACATGCAGCTGAAAGTCGCCAAATTCCTCTTCTGACCAGAGGTTCTTGTCTTCGGCTTCGGAAAGCGCATCGTAATCGATCATGTAGTCCATGACTTTCCAATGGCCGCCATCGCCATCGGGCACCTTCCACCCGGCAAAGTCCTTTCCGTTAAACAGCGTCCTGTACCGTGGCCACTCGCGCCACGTGGGGTATGAATAGCGTGGCGGAAGCGCGTTGGCGTACTTCGGCTTCGGCGGATTCCCCTGGTTGTAGAACACGTACAGGCCTGTCTTGCCTGCAAGGACAACGTCCATGCGCCCGTCCTTGTCCATGTCTTTGACATTGATCTTCATGCCGACACCCACCACGTTGTTTGGTGGCGGACTTACGCCACCTTCGTCGGGGTAATACGGGACATGGTTGTAGGAAAGGATGTGTCTCTTGAATTCTCCGCCACTGATGTCGTACCAGAACACGAAGGATGGATCACCGACGCCTACATCACCGCCGTAGTGTGCGAAGAGCCGCTTGCCTGCAATAAGGTCATCTTTGCCGTCGCCATTGAGGTCGCCCAGGGCCAGCGTATGAAACACGCTGTGGTCTGTCTCTATCCAGTGCCGTTCAAAGGAGCGGTTGCCTTCGGTGTCCAAGTGCTGCTCATACCAGGCGAGGCCATAGGCGTGGGCCGATCCGATGATAACGTCATTAAGGCCGTCTTCATTGACGTCGTATACGAGGTCCGGGTGAGCAGTGGCACCGGCCGCTTCCGACTGTGCGCTCTTGAAGTCCCAGTCCGCATGAAATGGCCACGGGCCGCGCGGGTCGTTCGGCTGCTCGTACCAGCCCTGTCCTGTGATGATGTCCATGCGTCCGTCCATGTTGATATCGCCAAGCCCGTTGCCGTGCGTATCACCGTCCGTGCCCACAATGTGTTCATCCCAGTATGGTGCTGTATCGGTATGCTCGAGCCATGTCATGCCTTGGCCTTCTACCAGGCTCCAATGGTTGACGAGGATGTCTTCATCGCCGTCGCCATCGATGTCGCCATGGATCACTCCTTCCATGTTGAACGCCTGGTGGATCTTGTGCGACTCCCATTGCTCGCCGGGTTCTAGGGCACGTCCTGGGTTGCGATACCAGTATGCCCCTTTCAAGAACATCCAGCCGGAGCTTACTATGTCTGCCCATCCGTCGAAGTCCACATCAAGCGCGAACTCGCTGTTGGATTCGGTTTCCGGGCCATTCGGCTCTGCCCCGGAGCGGTAGCGCTCGTGCTTGAGCCACAGCGGTGCTTCGTACCAGTTGCGCCCTGCGGCGATATCATAATCGCCATCATTGTCCAAGTCGGCAACGGAGGCGGTTTCGGAGAATGGGCCGAACCAGTAGCTGTTCTGGAGCGGGTTGTGAACGGGTCCGTCAATCTTGACGGGGATGAATATGACTTCCTGGGACTGTACCGGTGCCGCGAGCAGCAGCATCGCCAGTAGGCCTGTGAATCTGTACATGGGAATCCTCCTTGTAGCTTCTTGAAAAAACCTAGCGGAGCCACGCCTTTTTGATATCCGGGTCACCGGCTCTGGTGAGGTGCCCCATCTGTTCTCTAGAAAGAGTCACGCTGAGGGCGCCGATGTTTTCCATGACCTGATTCTTGCTGCTTCCGGCGATGATCGGAAGCACCGGCGGATCGCTCTGGCGCATCCACGCGATGATGATCTGGTTCAGGGTAGCGCCTGTCTGGTCTGCCACGGCTTTCAGGGCGACCGTGCGTTCGCCTGTTTCGGGGCCCGCGAACTGAGCGGGGACCGGCTTGTCAGCCCGGGTGTACGCGCCCTGGAGCAGGATCGAATACGCAATCAGCGTCATCCCGTGGTACGCACAGTAGCGCTTCATGTCGTCGGTGATGAAGATCTGCGGACCGAAGTCGGCGCCGTGCCGCGGCCTGAAATATGTGTAACGCTGTTCTACCACGCTATAGGGCGTAAGCCCCTTCAGGCTGCTCAGCATGTTTGCTTCCGCCACGCGCCAAAGCCAGAGGTTGCTCGCTCCGAGCACGCGCACCTTGCCCGCCTGCACGAGGCGATGAAAGGCTTCCATGGTTTCTTCGACGGGTGTGTCGAAGTCGTCGCGATGGGCGTAGTAGACATCAATGCGGTCGGTCTGAAGGCGCTTCAGGCTCTTTTCGCACTCGCCGGTAATTTCGGAGGCGGTCAGGCCGCCGTCACACCCCGGGTAGTCAAAGCCTAGCTTGGTCGATATCGCTATCTCATTACGGTTGCCACGTGCCGCCATCCATCGTCCGATGATGGATTCGCTTTCGCCCCCGACACATCCGGGATACCAGCTTGCATAGAAGTTGCCGGTATCGATGAAGGAACCGCCATGATCTGCAAATACGTCCAGGAGCGCATGAGAGTCTTTCTCATTGATGCGGCTCCCGATCAGATCCGTGCCATAGCAGAGCGCGCTAACGGCCACCGGCGACTTTCCGAGCGTGACTTTTTCCATAGCTAATTCAGGCGAAATATTTCGTCTGTGAACGTGACGATGATCGCTCCTCCGATCATGAGCACCACGCCAATGACCTTGAAGATGTTGATCTCTTCGACCGGCGATCCGAGCCACCCGTAGTGTGACATCACCATGGCCGTAACAACTTGGCCGCTGAGGAGCGATATGAAGAGCGTTGCAGCCCCGACCTGCGGAATGAGCGCGGCGATGGCAAATACCAGTATCGCGCCCAGCGCACCGGCTGTGAGAAGTAGCGGATGTACGTTAGAAAACGCAGAGAGGGCACCGGATTGCCAGCCGGTCAGGCCAATGATGATAGCGGTTACCGCCCCGATGCACCAGAAGACGGCATTAGCTACGCGTGGGTTGTCGATGGCTGCGCCGACTTTTCCATTCATCGCAAGGTGTACTGCCAGGACCACTCCAAGGCCTAGGGTAAGGGCAAAGAAAGCTGCTTTCATGGTTTCTTTCGGGTTAGGTTACGGACTTGACTACGGCACACGGTCCTCGCTGAAGTGCTGGTAACGCAAACCGTTAGCGCGTACCCGTCCTCGCTGCCAGAATCCGATGCGACTCGTCAAGATACGCCGGGCACCGTTTCTTCACAAAGCGTCATGGCAGGGCCGCCCGACTGAGCTGGCAGATGTGCGATTAGGAAGCGTTTCCAGCTCCGTGTGCGGGCGCGGCCTGTCGCAGCGCGTTTGGCTGAAGGCTGATGGGCACTGCGGCAGCGTGTATAAACTCGCGGGGCTCCGACAGGGCAGTACTGCGCTTGGCGGGCGGCAGCGCAAGGAGTGTGTCAACCCGATGCAGTCAATCTGACGATTCATGCCAGGCGTGATTGAAAGCAAGGAGCGTACGCCAAGCTACCTGGAAGGGTTTAATTCCTGCCAGGTAGCCGAGTGCTTCCCGATGATTTGTGTGGTGCTAACTGCTGGCAAGGCGGTGCATCGGGCGGGGATCTTAGCCTCGACTTCCAAGAGCCAGAATTGAAGAGAGTCCTAGGCAGTCGATACAAGCCCTTTGCGCGCCCTGACAAGGGCTTCTGGTCCTCTGGCTCAATATCTACTTTTCAGATAGCATACGAGTAAGCATTGCTGGTCAGTATATACCACTAAATCATTAGTGAGAAGGCGTCAAGGCTACGCGTATTCGTACGTCTCTAGGGCGGTATTTGGCGAGTGAAGGCATCTGTGGAGGCATTGATCGCCTTTTTAGTTACCAATGGCTGCAGTGGCTTGCATCTGTGATTGTACTATACTACATTGGTATATATTACTTATATGAACTATTGCGTATGTCCTCCCTTGCCATCTCTTCCTCCAACCCCAACCACCGCAGGTATGAGGCCCTGCGCGCCATGCACGTCGAAGGTCTCTCCGCAGAAGAGGCGGCCCGACGATTCGATTACCACAAAGGCAGCGTCCAGAACCTCGCAGCCCAGTTCCGCCGGAACTGGGAGCGAATTACGCTATATAATTGCTACACAACGAGTTAGCACAGACATGTTTGGGGACTTATACTGAATAGTTGAAGCCAACCCCCGGCTACTTGGGCCGGAGTTTGCCCGTGTATTCCTTGAGCCGCAACAGCATGCGCGCCAACTCCAGCACCGTCTTGCCGCCGCAACGTGGATTCGGACTCAGCGTGTTGCCGATTAAGTCTGCTTCCCGCCAGTTCAGATTTAGGCTGTTTACGTCAGTCTCCTCGTCCACTTCGTGGGAGTCCACAAACGGCCCCTCTGACGTTTCCGGCTCGGCTAAGGCAAGAAACTGCGCAGCCACTATAGCTGTCAACTCCCTGTACAGCAGCCTGCATCCGACCATGCCCGCCATGATGTGTTGTATTTGTACCTCGGTATCCAGATTCCGCAGGTTGTTCTTTCCCGCGAATTGTGCTACGTAGCGGTTCAAGCGCTTCTCGCTTATGTGGTGGGCACGCCATAGTAGGCCCGCTTCAGAGCGGCCCAGAATGATTCCACGCCGTTGGTGTGCGCCATGCCATTGACGTACTCGCTCACCGAGTGTTGGACCGGTCCGTGCTCCACGTAAACCATGCCCTTGCAGGCAGGGGCCTCGTCGGTATAGAGGGTAGCGTTGATTTCCGTGTTATCGTACACGCATTGCTGCAAGGTTGGGGCGTCGATGGTCTTCATCACCGGCGCCTTGACCTTGCAAGTCTCACGATCCTTCATGCCCACTACTGCAGTCTTGCCCGCAGGCCCGCGCCCAAGGTTGGCCCGCTTCCATTCGTGCTGGTTCTTTTCAAGACCCCCGAAGTAGGCCTCGTCAACTACCACCGGCCCTGTGAACGCGGGCATGGCAGGCACCAAGCCCTCCCGAATGCGCTGCAGCATGAACCAGGCCGTAGCCTGCCGCACGCCCAAACCACGATGCAACTTCATACTCGACACGCCTTTGAGGCTTGTGGCCTCAAGGTAAATCCCCCAGACCCACGTTTTCAGGGGCAGGTTGTTGGCCTCCAGCGCCGTTCCGGTCTTCACGCTGAAGTACTTCTTTCAGTCTCGGCAGCGAAAGGGCATGGTCTTGTGCCTGCAGCGGTATACATTCGCGCTGCTGCAGCGCAGACACGATAGTTCGCCGTCCGGCCAGTGCACGGCCTCAGACCACTTGCGGGCAGCCGCCTCGTCCGGTATTCGCTGTGTCAGTTCCAAGAGCGGGATTCCCGTGCGGTATGAGCGTCCAGGCTTGGCCATG
Source organism: Rhodothermales bacterium (assembly GCA_965218495.1). Taxonomy (GTDB): domain Bacteria; phylum Bacteroidota; class Rhodothermia; order Rhodothermales; family Bin80. Next base: position 4,042,177 of record OZ244626.1, on the reverse strand, counting down.
ATTTCCTCGATCTTGCTTACCCCCTCATACGAAGCCAGCCGCCAAAGGTGTGAACTATTCAGTATAAGTTCCATGATGAACATCTTCGCCCGCAACACAACAGATTGCGGGAGATACTTACCTTGGCAAGAGTTGCTTTATTCGCACAATCCCAATCGTCCAGCAGATACGATCATCGTGGAAATTCATCGTCGCGTTGTGGTGCGCAGCCAAGTCAACGAAGACCAGGCCGTTGACACCATACAAGAAAGGCACTGGCGAGAACAGTATCACGAGGCTGGACAGTGTCCTACATTTAGCGCCCCGCTACTCAAGGGGATAGGAGAAAGTGAGCCGAAGCCTGCCTCGACCGCGAACAGCACGACCACTGCGATAGCCGCGCTGATCCTCGCCCTGTGCGCTGCGGGCCTTTCCGGATGCGTTATGGAGTTGGCGGCGACGGTCACGGCGCCAGCCCCGCTGGCGCTCGACGCATTCCTGTCCGACGATCCGCCCTGCTACGACCGGTCCGTGCAGCCTCAGACCTCAGTGATCGACACCCACGTACACTTCCGGCCGTTCGGCGGACCGGCCGTTCCATTCGAGAATTTGGTGCAGTATTTCGAGGAGACCGGCGTCCTGTTCGCCAACGTCTACGGCATCGGCCAGACGCTACCGGTCACATCCTCCTGCACCTACTACCTGGACTGCCCCGGCACGCCGGTGACGCCATCGCTGAAGAACGACTTCGTCAACGCTGCCAACTTCGTTACAGCGGCGCAGTCGGGCGTTCATCTGACGCTTTCGATGACCTTTCCAGATCTTGCGGAACCGGAGACAATTCCACCCGGCATCGAGCTGCTGGAAACGGAGTATCCGGGACTCTTTCAGTGGATGGGCGAGGTCAACTTGGTGAAGCAGGCGCTGTTCGACAACGGGCACACGCCGGTTTCCCCGGCTACGATCAGCGAGTGGGCTCCTTTCATGGAAGTACTGCGAGATCGTGGTTTTCCGTTTGCGGTGCACTCGGATCTGGGCAGCGAGGACGCCCCGACCCGCTACCTGCCGCTGATGGAAGAGGTGCTGCGGCGGTATCCGGACAACGTGATCGTTTGGGTCCACATGGGCCTTTCCCGGGAGCTCACCACCATGGACGCCGCCCGGCACGTCGAGCTGATGACGGCGTTGCTGGAGCGCTATCCCAACCTGATGCTGGACATAGCCTGGCGTGTACTTGATGACGCGTACTTCTCGACTCCCGAGGGTCTTGCGGCATATGTGCCGTTTCTGAACACACACTCCGAACGGATTCTCCCGGGCACGGACTTCCTGGCTTCGCACGAAAAGAGCCTGGACATTTACCGGACTGAATTGGAAGTGACCAGCCGCATCAACCGTTCCCTTGACGACGATGCGTTCCGGAACATCGCGCTGGGCCAGAATTACTTCCGGTTGCTGGACTTGGACTACGAAGCGCCGCCCATCTGCCCGTGAGGCCAAGCCCGAAAAAGAGGGTTTTCGGCCAATCACCAAGCAGGCAATTATATGCTGTTTCACGAAAAACCTGGTGAAGTTGGGCCAATCCAGCGGGCGATGAGGCGAATGGGAAACACTAGCACTAGGTCGCGTGCCCATCTTCTTCGAACCGTTCGGAATCGGCAATCGCTTTATCTATTGCGGCCAGCCATTTCTCGGACTGGTTAAGCAATTCGGAAATCTTGGGCGTTCTGTCGTGGGGCACGAGGCCAGCAACGGCGTCGTAGTAGTCTTGACCGATTTGCTGATCTGCCCATTTGCTTATTTGCTGTTTCCCTATGTCAGTGTAGATCCTCCCGTCCTTGTGAAAGTAGCCGAGGTTAATCTCCTTGTTCTTCTTGGCGTACATCCAGCGCAGGATGTAGGAATTGCCCGTATAGTCGACTGTGCACCCGTCGCGCCGCTTGTAGCGCTCAATGAAATCTAACGTGCGTTTCTCCAGAGTATCGTCCCCTTGCTGCCTCCAGAATTCCTTCTTGGTGAGTTCTGTCCTGCTGTTTTTGTTTGGGCCATAGTCGGTGGGCGGCTCCTTGAAGACGATCCCGGATTCATGTTCATCCAGTGCCACGACGGAGCGAACAATCTCTAAAGTCCTGGCGAGCACTCTTGGTTCCACTATGGTGCCGCCACCCAAATCTTGTGGTAGGTCGAATATGGCCAGCTCGACCAGCGCGAAGGTGAATCGGATGCCGGCGGACCGCTTAAGATATTCGACGATTTGTTCTAGCTCTTCGCGAATGCCGTCACCCACGACCATCAAAAGAAACTGCCCGCTTCTGAGGTTCCGTACGACATTGTCGACGAACGTTGCCTCGTCAACGGTCTCGTCCTGTCGTTGCACGAGATCAAAAAGTATGTTGCCCTTATCTACATCGCCTCTTGCGCTACGGACACTGTCGCACAGATCGTTGTACGACCATCGGCTTATCTCCGCCGCGTAGTCGAGGATCTGCGCTATGACTCTGCGCCGCGCCTCAGAATTGCGCCATAGCTTGCACTCCACAATGCACAATTTGCCCCGATCGCTTATGTAGCACAAGTCAACGTAGTAGCCGGTTTTGGTCGGCAACTCTTGGCAGAGCGGGATGGCGTGAGCGAATGTCGGGTCGATTTCACCGACTGGCAGGATCTCGGGCGTTTCGAACAGGAGCTGTTGCAGCCACCTCTCATCGTACCCTTCCGCGTCGGACGCCGCCTGCAGTGGCCGCCGTTGCAGCCGGAATACGCGGTTTCCGTGCTTTGGAAGATAGACTGGCTGGCCGTACCGGCTGAACGCGCTAGACATGATCACTTCCGTCGAGTGCTGACTTGCGTAACTTGGCGGGCCGGCGGACTGGGAATTCGCCTGCGTGCTACCGCCGGCCGCATGAGAGCTAACCGCAGCAGTCCAGTTGTCATACGCAAAAACGAGTCCAGAAAACCAGACTCCTTTCGAATGATCTTGCGGGGCTAAGGGCTATCTGGCGCACTCGAACGTCCTTCGACGGGTCCGGCGCTTCGGACACACCGTGAACATTACGCGACGCATTTTGTTTTGCTCTGGCCTGTCCTGCCTCTTTTTCCCGGCACGCGCGTTTTGATACGGATGCCCAATGAATACACTGCCTTCTCCAAGGGGACTGCAGGCCCGCCTGCTTTTCTGCTTTGGGCTCTTGCCGGCCTTTGGGCTGCGCCACCGGCCCGGGCCCAAGAGCCACCGGTGTATGAGTCCCAGGTCGTAGTCGTGCAGTTTGAGCCGGGTGTGGCCATCGTGGAGGGAGCCGCCAAGACGGGGCTAGAGGCCTTTGACCGCGTAGCCGCCAGGTACGGTGTGCACACGATAGAGCGCGTGTTTTCGTTTCTGGATCACGTGCAGCCTACGCCCAAGACCGAGTGGAATCTTGCGGCGCTTCGTCGCACCTACTATGCCCGGTACAGCGCGGGCGATGACCCCGAGCGAGTGGCGAAGGCGCTGGCCTCGGCGCCTGGAGTGGTCTATGCCGAGCCTGTGATCATCAACCGCCTTTTGGAACCGGACGTCAGGGCAGAGCCCGATGATTCCTTGTTCAGCGATCAGACCTACTTGCGTCACCTGCGCCTCCCGGAAGCCTGGGACCTCGTCAAGGGAGAAGACATGAGTCCGCCGGTGGTAATCGCCATAGTGGATAACGGCAGCGATTGGCGACACGAGGATCTACTGGCCAACGTGTGGACCAATGCGAATGAGATCCCAGGCAACGGCATAGACGACGACAACAACGGCTTTATTGATGATGTGCACGGGGTGAACTTGTGCGACGGAGATGACACCAATAACGATCCGTTCGAGCCCGAGCAAAGCTGGCATGGCACACCCGTGGCGGGCACAGCCAGTGCCGTGACCAACAACGGCACAGGGGTGGCCGGCGCGGCCTGGAATGCCCAGCTCATGCATATTTGTGGCATAGGCTACGATGGAATCCTGTATGCTGCCGCCAACGGCGCCGACATCATCAATGCAAGTTGGGGAGGCGGCCCGGGAGGCTTCTATACTACCACCTTCATTGCTCAAACGCTGGATCTGGTTACCGACATGGGTGCGCTGGTGGTAGCGGCAGCAGGTAACAGCAATCACAGTAGTGATCTAATCCCATCGTACCCAGCCAGCTACCCTCGCGTACTATCCGTCGGTGCGACGGCCAAGGATTCGCGGGAACGGGCGAGTTTTTCGAGCTACGGAAAGATGGTGAACGTCTTTGCCCCCGGTGTCGGCATCATTACTACTGCACCCGACGGCAAATACAGCCATTCAGAAGAAGGCACATCATTTTCAGCTCCTCTGGTCAGTGGCGTGGCGGCCTTGGTGAAGACCCGGTATCCAAATATTTCGCCGGATGCATTGCGGGAACAAATCCGGCTTGCGAGCGAGAATATGGACGCAGAGAATCCGAATCAAGCAGGACAGCTGGGACGTGGGTACGTCAATGCCGAGGCGGCCCTGCAAGCGCCTGCTTTCCCGGCTGTACGCCTGAAGCGCTGGACGTGGAATGACACCGACGGCGACCGCATGATTACGTCAGGGGAAGAAGTAACGATCAAGGCTACGGTCGTCAACCACCTGGCGGATGCCCGACAACTGAGCATTGGTCTACAGTCCGCCGAACCGTATCCGTACATCGATCTATCGAATGCTGAGCAAACGGTAGGCCACCTGGCCCGTGGCGATTCCACGGAGGTGACACTCCGGTTCCTTGTGGCCACCAATGCGCCCCCCTCTCGCGTGATACGATTCTACACGCGAATCCGCGACGGGGCGTTCGTCGATGAGCCGGACCAAATTTCATTTGGAATAAACGTGAGGATCGAGTTAGTGCATGCCGCACTCAGCGCGCTCTACACGTCCACTGACGGCGACAACTGGCGCAGCAACCGCGGCTGGGATATCACCATGGTGCCCACTCCGAGCGAGTTGGCACAGTGGCATGGAGTCCACGTCAGCCACGGTATTCTTAGGCGGCTTTATCTATGTTTTAACAATTTGACGGGGACGCTACCAGCTGAATTGGGCAATCTGTCAGGGTTGCAAAATCTGCAGCTATGTAGCAACTCGCTTTCCGGGGAGATCCCCAGCGAGTTGGGCACTCTCTCGCAATTGAAACGGCTGCTTCTGCACGTCAATTCACTTACCGGGGAGATTCCCAACGAACTGGGCAACCTCTCGCAATTGCAGTGGCTGTCTCTTCACACCAATTCACTTTCCGGGGAGATCCCCAGCGAATTGGGCAACCTCTCCGAGTTGCAAGGGATGAACCTGGACCGCAATTCGCTTACTGGGGAAATCCCCAGCGAATTGGGTAACCTCTCAGAATTGCAGTCGCTGACTCTCCCAGCCAATTCACTTTCCGGGGAGATCCCCAGCGAACTGGGGGACCTCTCCGAGTTGAAATACCTGTACTTGGGAAGCAATTCGCTTTCCGGGGAGGTCCCCAGCGAATTGGGCGGCCTCTCGCAACTGCTAAGGCTGAGGCTGGACAATAATTCACTCTCCGGGGAGATCCCCGCCGAAACGGGCAACCTCTCCGAGCTGCAAGAGCTGAATCTGTGGCGCAATTCGCTTTCCGGGGAGATCCCCGCCGAACTGGGAAACCTCTCCGAGCTGCAACGGCTGGAGCTGAGCGCCAATGCACTCTCCGGGGAGATCCCCAGTGATTTGGGCAACCTCTCGCAGCTGCAATACCTGAATCTGTGGCGCAATTCGCTTTCCGGGGAGATCCCCGCCGAACTGGGAAACCTCTCCGAGCTGCAACGGCTGGAACTGGGCGACAATTCACTTTTCGGAGAGATTCCCAGCGAGTTGGGCAACCTCTCACAATTGCAAACGCTGAGGCTGGGCGACAATTCTCTTTCCGGGGAGATTCCCGGCGAGTTGGGCAACCTCTCACAATTGCAATCTCTGAATCTTCCGAACAATAAACTTTCTGGGGAGATCCCCAGTGAGCTGGGTCACCTCTCTACGTTGCAAAGTCTGGAGCTGGCTAGAAACTCACTTACAGGGGAGATCCCCGGCGAGTTGGGCAACCTCTCCGAGCTGCAAAGGATGAATCTGGGGAGTAACTCACTTACCGGGAGGGTCCCGAGCGAACTGGGCAACCTCTCGCAATTGCAATTGCTATATCTGGCGGACAATGCACTGTCCGGGGAGATTCCCAGCGAGTTGGGTAACCTCTCAGAGTTGTACTACCTGGATCTGGGGAGCAATTCACTTGCCGGGGAGATTCCCAGCGAATTAGGCGGCCTTTCGCAATTGTCCAGGCTCGAGCTACGCAACAATACTCTTTCCGGCGATATTCCCGGCGAACTGGGCAATCTCTCGCAATTGACACATCTGGATCTTTACGGCAATCTCTTCACGGGCATGCTGCCGAGGAGCCTCATGCAGCTGACGAACCTGCGGCAATTGCTCTTTGGCGGCCAGGACCTCTGCGCACCGGAAGATGATGCGTTTCAGGCGTGGCTCAGCAGCATCCCGTACACAAACGGCCCCACCTGCCTTGGAATCCATTTTGCAGACAGCGTGGCGGATCAGACCTTTACGGTGGGAACGGCTATCGGTTCACTCGTTCTTCCCGAAGCATCCAGCGGCACAGGTCCCTATACCTATACGCTGGAGCCAGCACTGCCGGCAGGACTGGTCTTTAGTGACACCACAAGGACGATTGGAGGTACGCCGACAGCTGTGGCATCGGACTCCGTATTTACGTACTCAGCTACCGACGATATTGGATCCACTGTGAATCTCACGTTTGAGATCGAGGTGGTGGCTGCTGTTTCGTTTGCGTCTGTAGTCGCGGATCAATCATTCCCGCGCGCACAACCCATTGCGCAACTCGTCTTGCCAGAGGCCACCGGAGGCGCGCCACCGGTTGACTATACGCTGGAGCCAGCATTGCCAGCAGGATTAACCTTTGACAGCAAGTTCCGCGCACTCAGTGGGATACCCACGGTGGTCATGCCGGCCACGCCCTACACGTACCAGGCCGCCGATGCGAACGGATCCACGGACAGCCTGTCCTTTAGCATAGAGGTGTTTTCTCCGACCAGTGCCGAGCATGAATCTTTGCCGGAAGCGTTTGCCTTGCACGGCAACTACCCCAACCCGTTCCGGCATTCCACACGCCTTATGATGGATCTCCCGTGGCCCGCCCGTGTGACGGTTGAGGTGATGGACGTGGTGGGCCGCCGTGTACTAATGGCGCCTCCGGTTGATTTGACAGCCGGATGGCAACGCAGCGTGAACCTGAGCGTGGCTGCGATGCCCTCAGGGTTGTACATGTACCGGGTGCATGCGTCATCGCCGGGCGGCCGCGCCGTACACGCGGGACGCTTCGTGCATGTCCGGTAAAGGATCCGTATCGGGGCTATGCGAATTCGGGTACCCGGCCATGCCCCCGCAGAGGCAATCGGCTACGCATGCCCTGAAGGCGAGTAGCTCATTGAGCCTTCTCCAGGTTTTGCTGCGTCCAGAATGCCTCGTGCACGGCGAAAAGCGCCGGCGGACCGATTTCCTTCAGCGCAGCCCATTCCGCGAGTTTATGCCGGACCTCTGCCGGCAGGGCGCACGCGATCCTTTCTGCCAGTCTGTTCCACTTGCCCGCGGTTAGCCCGGGCAGCAGACAGGGCAGGATGGACACGAAGCAACCGCCAAAGCTACCGAATGCCTGTGCGGCCCCGTAGCACAAGCCTACGGCGGGAATGGTGGGGTTTTTCTGTGTTGTGCGCGTAAATCGGTAGCCCGCGCCACAATGCCTGTATGGCGCCGTGTTCGGAACCTGCGATCCGGATTCCCTCGAAGAGGGCTAAACGCGCATCCTGGCGCATTTTGCGCAGTAGCTATTCTTGGCCGCAGCGCAGAACCTCGGGCAGCCAGTGGAGTAACCGGAGAACCCTGAGTCTTCTGCAATTGCTACTTGCTTGGTTTCCAAACCTACAGAGAAATCCATCGCTCTTCCCGATGGCTCTGCAGAATGGCGTCGCATAGCACGATTTCGTGTGCGCCTTGCGCAAAGGTGGGGTACAGCACATCATCCAAAGGCGCGTTTGAGGCAATGGCCGAATAGAACGCCCGAAAGCACCCCTTAAATGCATCCGGGAACCCCTCGTTATGCCCTCCCGGGTAGTTGGTATATCCGCGAGCCAAGTCGCTCAGCAGGGCCGGGTCGCGCAGGAATACCTCGCTGGGCTTGTCTCGGTGGCCCAACCAAAGCTCATTGGGGCGTTCACTGTTCCAGGCCAGCGCGCCTTTTGAAGCAGAAATCTCATACTGAAGCATATTTTTCCTCCCCGCCGTCACCTGTGAAACCCACAGCATCCCCTGAGCTCCGCCTTTGAATCGAAAAAGGATGCACCCGGTATCGTCCGTTTCAACGTTTACCGGTTCGCGCGCTACATCGCCGGAGCCAGTAAACGTTTTCACCTCGCCCACGGGGCGGTTGCGCACCTTATGGACGGTTCGCAGGTCCGCAAACACGGCTTCAACCGCCAGGCCTGTAACCGACACGATGAGGTCCATCCAGTGTGTGCCGATGTCTGCCACGGCGCGCAGAGTGCCGCCCTCGCTGGCGAGCACGCGCCAATTGTAGTCGGTGTCGTACAGCAGCCAGTCCTGCACGTACCGGCCCACGACCGAGAATATTCGACCCATCTTCTTCAGGCGTTCCCGTACATCCAGGTTCAGTGGGTAGAACCGGATGTTGTAGCACACCCCCGCATGCAATCCTGCCTCCTTGGCCTGTGCGACGAGTGTATGCGCCTCGGACGCGTCCAGCGCCAGCGGCTTTTCGCACATCACGTGCTTATTTGCCAAGAGTGCCCTTCGCGAGTACTCGTAATGAAGTACGTTCGGGAGCGCCAAATGCACCGCTTCCACCGCACTGTCAGCGAGCACCTCATCGTAGGAAGCATAGCCCCGTGGCAGTCCGAGACGCCGGGCGGCCTGATCGGACTTGGCGGGCCCCTTGCCTAGAACACCCGTCACGTGTACGCCGAGCCGCTTTAATGCTTCAACATGGACCGGTCCAATGAAGCCGGCACCGGCGACTGCGACCCCAATGCTGCTGAAGTTTCTCATCAACGGTCCCCGCAAGCGGCTTAGCCAGCGCTCATACCAACCCGGCCCAAATCTCGAACGCGATCCCGGTTTGTCTTCAGTGCTTCCAGTGGCGGGTGAGACTCATCCTCGTATTCGACGACGTACCACTCAATGCCGCCTTCTGACTCGCTGAGTTCAAATATCTCAGCCCACGGCAGCTTGTCGTCGCCGATAAATGGTGCAAATGGATGTTCTGCGCCGTGCGTAAACGGCTTTACGTGCATCGAGCGAATGCGGCCAGTCGTTGATCTGATCACATCAGGGATATCCGCACCGCCATTGGCAGCATTGCCGGTGTCAAGCTGCATGATAAAGTCGTCCGGCGTGTTGCTGGCCAGGATATCCCAAATGGCCTGGCCTTCCACGGGCGCATCAAAACTGTACGCGTGGCAGTGGTAGCCGGTACTCATTCCGTGCGCCCTGAGCGCTTCCTGGATGGCGGTAAGTTCTTCGGCCGTCCGCATAACGGCATCCATAGGTGAGCGGCGATCGTTTCCGATTGCGGGCACGATAAGGTGGGTGTTCCCGAGCTCCCCATGAAAGTCGATCGAGCGCTGCAGCTCATCACCCAGTAGCATGTCGATTCCGACATGCGCACCGCAAGCTATCAGGCCATGGCCGTCCAGCAGTTTGCGCAGATCAGCCGCGCGATAGTCATAGTAGCCCGCAAATTCCACGCCGTCATAGCCCAAGGTGGCTATTTGTGCAAGGGCGCTTTCGAAGTCATTTTCAAGAAGATGCCGAAAGCAAAACATCTGAACGCCGACGGGCACGTTCGATAAAGTCATGTCGGCTACGGCATCAGGTGCCGTTTCGTCGTATCCACCGTCGGAGCCACATCCAGTGGCTATGGCGGCAGCACCAAGAGTGCCTGCTGTCGCCTTCAGAAAGTCGCGCCTGGAAAATGGCTTGTGCATGTAGAGTGCCATAGGAAATAAAGTGCATATTGTGAGTACAGGCGCCGCAAAGTACAGAATTATCACCACGTACTACAACGCCAGGGCTACGGGACGATTACGACACACGCGGGGCTGGGTACGGTGGCCGGTGAGCCCTTCGGGCTGAGCAACCCGTTGTCAGGGTCAATAGTCATCACGACGAGCGAGTCAGAATCCTGGTTTGCCACGATAACGTAGTGCCCGTGGGGGTCTACGGCAAAGTTTCGTGGCGTGCTACCCAGAACGTGCGCGTAGGCACGTCCTGCCAAACGGCCGGTTTTCGCGTCAACCCGCATCCTGATGATGCAACCCAGGTCCCGCAGCGACGCATATAAAAACCTGCCGGAGGGGTGCAGGTGTATATCAGCACCGGACGGCGTACCGGCAAAGCTACTAGGCAGCGCAGCAACCGTCTGGATCTCGTTTAGGATGCCATTCTCGTACCGGCAGGCGATGATTGTCGAATCCAACTCGTTTACCAGGTAGGCAAAGCGGCCGGAATCGGCAAAAACCAGGTGCCTGGGACCCGCGCCGGCACGTGTGCGCAGGGCTACCGATGCCCGCAAAAGCCGGCCTTGGGTGGAGTCGTACTGATACGACACCACGGTATCTGTTCCAAGATCCGGTACAAGCGCGTACCTGCGTTCTGGATCCAGAACGATCGCATGGGGATGCGGACCCTCCTGCCGAGACTCATTGATACTGGATCCGCTATGGACTCTGTGATCCGAAGCGGGCCCCACTCCACCGTGCTTGTCTTTGGGCAGTACTACCACGGAGCCCCCCAGGTAGTTGGCTACCAGAATGTGTTTGTCGCCCACGCTGACGTAGCAGGGCGCCGCCCCAAGTGTAGATTGATGGCTCAGCAGTGTCAGCTTACCCGTGGCGCTGTTGACCGCATACGCAAACAGTTTGCCATGGTCCGCCGTGATCTCGGCCACAGCATACAGCCTTGAGGTGGAAGTGTGCAGTGACAGAAACGAAGGATTGGGTGCGCTGCGCTCTATGCTCTGCAGCGTAAGGGCAAATGTGACTTCGTTGAGGTGAAAGCAATAAATACCTTCGCCATGGCCGTCTACGTGATCCTCGGGCTGAGTATAGGTGCCTACGTAAAGCCTCGCCATAGCTATTCGCTTCCCACCTCTATGCCCGACAGATGCTCAAGTGCCTTCAGTAGCGCATGGTTGCCTTCATGTCCCAGATTTCGCGCCTGGAGCGTGCGGAATAGCTGAAAACACAAACTTGTTGCCGGCAGGGGCACACCGACTTGGTCCGCGGCTTGCAATACAAGGCGCAAGTCCTTTTGCTGCAGGTCAATTGTGAAGCCCGGGCGCCAGTCTCTTGCAATGGCTTGAATGCCTCGGTTGGAAAGCATCCAGCTGCCCGCTGCGCCATGCTCTATGGCCGCGAGTGTCTTGTTGAGGTCCAGGCCGCCGGCCTCGGCAAAGAGTAGGGCTTCACTTACAGCCAGCATCGTACCAACAACCAGGATTTGATTTACGAGCTTCACGGTCTGCCCCGCACCATGGCCGCCTACATGCGTGACGGTCCGGCCCAAGGCTTTTAGGACCGGTAGCGCGCGGTAAAACTGAGACTCCTGTCCGCCCACCATGATGCTGAGCGTTCCCTTCGCGGCACCTTCGCTTCCACCGCTGATCGGTGCATCAAGCATAAGGATGCCGCGCGCGCCAAGGCGCGAGGCCATGCTCCGCGTGGCCTCCGGGCTGATGGTGCTTGTATCGACAACGAGTGCGCCGCTTTTTGCGCCCGAAGCTACGCCTTGCTCACCGAAGATGACCTCTTCGACGTCGGCGGTATCGCTAACGCAGAGGACAATGATGTTGCTATTCGCCGCTACGTCTGCCGCACTGCTTCCTGCCGTCGCACCCGATGCCACTACGGATGCCATGCGGGCCGCGGTGCGGTTCCAGACGCGTACGGCAAATCCTGCCTTGACAAGGTTGCAGGCCATGCCGCGACCCATGATGCCCAGTCCAATGAAGCCGATAGATTCTTGCATGAGGTGCAGTTTAGAGTTCAAAGGTGCCTTCGTGCGCCAAAATAACCCGGGCAGCGCATGTCTGCTAGTTCTGCCTGATGACCGATTTCAGGAGAAGGCGCAGCGCGGCATACGCCACGAACAGCACGCTTCCTTGGGACCCATTGGCAGCCATTGGGTGCTTCGCCGCGGCAGAGGGCTTCACACTGATACGCTGCGCCTGAGTACCTGGGAAAAGTAGTATGAGGTTTCTATTCTACAGCCAAGGGCCGCAGCAAGCCCAACAGGCCGTGAGCAGAGTCTCCGCTACTCGCCCGGCTTGGGCCGTCGCAAGCGATAGAGACCTTCGCCGGCCTTCGGCACAAACAAGGTATCACTGCGATTCTGCCACGCATTCAGGTCTACTTGGTTCGGATCCAAGTATCCGAGGCCCAGGCGTTCGCACTGGGTGCGGGGCACGCGGCTCGAAAGCGTCACGCGAATTCTGGGCCGTTCAACGCCGCCTTCAAAGGTTGCCTCGCCCCGCACATGTGCCGAATGTGCCAACACGGTCCACGGGTAGTGCTTGAAGCGTTCCCATTGCTTCATGTAGTACTCGCTACTGTGGTAGCCGATTTCGTTCAGGATGGCGCCATGTGTATACGACAAGCTTTCGATGTGCGGCGCGAAGAGGATGATTTCCCCGCCATCGTCAATGACGGGCTCCAGCTTGTACATACCCTTGGCCCCCGTCCAAAGGTCATCGTACATGGGTGGAATCACTGCGAGGGCACGGCGGTAGGGCTTATCGACCCAGTTGATATGGAGTTGCGCCGACAAGTCAGCAGCAGCCTGCCATGCCTCTTCAGGGGACCCGACAAACAGCCCGTGCAGCGCTGTGCCGTGCACTATCAGGCTGACGCATAATCTTTGTCGCGGAATGCACCGGGCAGCGCGATTGATGAAGGCCCGCACGGCGGTGTTACGCGTCCCGATCAGCGACCGGCTGGTCAGTAGTGCGCCAAGCCAGTGTGTGATATGGATAACGTCGGGTCCGCTGATTCCCGGGAAGAAGTATTTGTTGCCACCTGAAAAGCCCACTACCTCATGCGGGTATGTGGGTCCGCATACCAGTAGCGTATCGTAATCCAGGACCATGCGGTTTATCGTGACGGGCACGTCCTGATTCATGCGGCCGTCCGTTAGGGCCCTGATCTCGCTCGCCGGAATGGTCTCAACGGTCACGAGCTGCTCCGGCAGATCCCAGCGGTGGTTGAAAATGCCAGCGGTGCGGTATTTGCCAAAGCGCTCCTCGGCAGTAATGCCTACGAGCCTTTGCAACGCCTGATCGCTCATAAGGGGGTGTGTGCCCAGTGCTACCAGGAAGTCGAGCGCATCTGTCCTTGGCGACAGCAATTCAAAGAGCAGTCGAAAAAACAGCGCCACCGGCGCCGTCCGTGTCGCATCCGGGATGATGACCAAAACGCGTCTGGTATCAGGCGCAAGGGCACGTAAGGCCTCTGCAAGAATGGCGCGCGCTTCGGTTTCGCCGATGTGTGCGTCTGCATGCCCGTATCCAATGATCATCTAACGAGCAGGATGTGACCGCTACCGGGTGCTACGGCCGGAATCGACGGTTAGAATGGAGGAGGTACTGCTAACGACACGCAAACCCTCAAGCGTGCCGCTCTGATCCAAGCGTGGCGAATATTGGACTGGGCAGGCATCGGTCTTTGTACCGCATTGGTACTAGCATGTCCGTAGACACTTGGAGTTGGGGGGACTTTGGATCAATCTGAGCACAAAAAAAAGCGAATTGCGTCACACTTCCCGTCCGCGTCAATAAATCAGCACGTCAGTATGCTGGAAGACTTCACTCCTTCCAGAGAGTCGCTAACATCGGCGCCTTCACGTGGAGGCACGAAGAAGCAGGCCCCGACAGCGGCGACATACTGGATGCGACTGAGTAGCGTCGGTATGCCTGTGCTGTGGCTCAGGCCCGCATGGTTGGCGGGTTGAGATTAGGTGCCGGGCATCTGTGGGGTGGTACGGGTGGTCGCGCGTCCCGGGGACGCGTGCCGCGCGTGAGTGGCACCAGTCACTCCACCGCTCCGGCGGTGCCAACCCGGTTCTTGTCCAGCTAACCTGCGCCACCGCCTTCTTCAACCTACGAGACTTGCGAGGTCACAGCAATCGATAAGAAGAGGAGCGCGGCGTTTCGCCGCACTGGACCGTGCGCGGGTGCACCAGCAAGAACTAGTGTGGTAGTAACCACGGGTCGTCGCATGTCTGGGGAATGCATGCCGCGCGTGAGTGGTGGCAATTGCAAGACCACATCAGTAACACCCTCCCGCTAGAACGTGTTCAGCTGGATGCGCTTCTTGATGACGGGATTGCACAAAATTTAGTTGGGTTTCGGCGGATTCTGCCGAGATGGGCCCTCAAAGTAGATATCTTTTGGCAATGGATTGCGCTTCGGGCCGAGTGTGTGGGTGCAAATGGGACGGTGCGTGCCTATGTGGGCCCAATTGCGTGCTCACACGCGGATTTTCGGGCGCAGGCAGGCTCGTGGAGTGACTTCTCGGGCACGAAATCCCGCAGGAATCCTCTGATTGCACGCGTAAGCGGCGATCTTGGCAGGGTGCAGCGCCTCAGAGCGTCCGGACAGCTGCGGGTTTTGCTTATGCCAGCGTCAGCAGCGCACTACTGCGCGGGGGCATTGAGCGCCAGGTGTTGCCTTTGCAGTCCTTTGGGGCCGGCAGACCGAATCCCCACTAACCCCTCGACCCCCGGAGGTGGTCAACGCCTGGGTCAGCTCCTTCATGTCCTCCCGGCGTATCGGCTTCAGATTCGACTCGTACTGCATGAATATCGCCCCGCACCAGCGCTGACGCATCTCCGATGATCCCCAGCGCTTCACGTTCCGTGATCGGTTCGCTATAATGCTGTTGAGGTTCTCGATGATGTTCGTCGTCTTCAGACTGTCTCTGACAGCCTGGTTCCGCACCCCCAACCGGTGAAGCGTCAGCGTATCCTCCAAACCCTCCTCCAGACTGCGCGCGGCCTTCGGACACGATCGCTGCAGCGCTCCATGCAGCGACACAAGCGCCGCCCGTGCCTCCTTGTACGTGGGCAGTTCCCATGCCGCCTGAAGCCGACGCTTCATTTGCGTGGCCGCTGGCTCGCTCTTGATGTGACGCGTCACATTGGTACGCTTGTGCCATTGGCAGCGCTGGAATACGACCGCATCCCCAAACACCGCACTGATCCCCTTGCGAAGCCCGCGGCTGCCGTCCACCTGTACCAACAGCTTGTCGGTATGGGTGAAGCCCCGACGCAACAAATCCTGCAACAGCGACTGCACCTGCGCACTGTTCTCGGTACGACTTTCCGCAAAGCCCAGCACGACCTTCTCGCCCTCGGTCGTGATGCCCATCGCTACTATCATCTGCATATCGGCCAGATACTTGCCATCAAGCAGGAGCACCGCAAAGGTGTGCTGATCGAATCGGCGCGTCTCGAATTCCTTCAGTAGCGCTGCCGTCTGCGTAACGAAGACGTTGCCAATGCTGCTGGCACTCAACCCCATACTATCGGTGAAGACCTGGGCCGCCTGCCTGTAATTGCGCCGCGAGAGTCCACACAGCAACCCCCTGGTCACGCTTTCCCGGTCCATAAGCCCACGCTTGCGCAAGAGGCGGTACGTTTGCAGAGGACGCTCCTTTCGGGTTCGTACATTCCGTACGCGCGGAACGCGGACCGCAATGCGCTCCAAACCGACGCGGATGGAACCCGGATTCGTCCCCCAGCGCTGAAAGCCGGTCTTACGGTGCTTCCCACGTGCGCCGCAAATGAAGCGGGCTTCGGCTTCCATGACCCATGTGGCCATCTTGGTAAGAAGATCATCGAGATATCCAAGGCAGCTGGCCAGGCCGATGAAATTCCTCTGCGCAAGCCCGTGAAGGTCCTCGATGAGTGATTGATCCAGCATAGGGGTATGGGTCATCATACGGCGTTGAGGTTGATGAGAGTCTCACGAAGTTGTGGCAGATGGGCCGCATGGGCCACACGGCGCAGCTGAGCCTCGTGTTCCAACAGCGCCAGTGCCATCTGTTCGCGTTGCTGGAAAACGGCGCTGGCCGGGGCCTGCAACCTGCGACTGATGGCATGCATGAAGCGCATCACGCGCAGCCCCCTGTCGAGCTTGAGCAGCATGCCCGTGCGTTGAATCGTCAGAGATTGCTCCAGGCCCTCCCATAGAACCTTCGCTGCGGACCGATTGACGCGCGTCAAGTCCTGGTGAATACGGGTGAGTGCGCGTTCAGCTTCCCGGGCATCGAACCCGTTCCATGCCTGACGGAGGCGATTGCGATACACAGGAACAAGGTCTTCCGGAAGACCACAGGTGACTTGATCCAATAGCGTATTGAGACAGCGCTGTATAGCGACCCTGGGGCCGAACACCTGGCGCACCGCCGATTGAAGTCCCGTACTGCTGGGCAGCACACAGAGCAGCCCGGAGGCGGCCGAAAGACCACGATCGGACAGCGACTGCACAAAGGACGTAAGAGCAGAGACGTTCTCAGGGTAGCACGCTACCAGGCCAAGTATGCGGCGATAGCCCGTGATGGTCAGACCCGCTCCAAGAACGATGTTAACGCCGCGTGGGCACAGCCCGCGCAGCCAGATCGCAACGATCGGGTCGTCTTGCAGACTGCGCGAATGCAACAGCTGCCACGCTTCATTCAACTGCGCCGAGTCCGGCTTTGTGTCCTGGGCCGCAGCAGAAGCCTTGATCACTACGGGCGGTGGCACCGGCTGCTGATGCGCTGCCGGAATGGGCCAGTCGGTGGTCAATTGTTGCAGTATGTGCGTGCAGAGCTTCATCAGAAGCCGCCGCGCGTCACCGGAGGGATTGATCTGGGCGTCTAAAGGCGCCTCAGTGCTCCCCAAAACAGGCTGGGAGGGGTTCATATGATGGGAAAGGAATGGTGGAGACTAGGGTCCACCTCCACAGCAACTCTCCAATTCCCAACTTGAAAATGTGCAATCCCTTGATGACGGCAAACTTCAGCACGGTGGAGCCTACCTCCGGCGCGGTGATGTGTACCAGGTAGACCCCACTGGCGATCGCCAGGTTGTAGTCCGTGACCAGGTTCCACGAGATCGTCGCCACCCCGGGAGACCGCTTCTCGATCGTCTTGATCAGCGTCCCGTTGAGCGTAAAGATCCGGATCGTGGCCACGTCAGGCAGGTTGGTGAACCGCACCTCGCTGGTCAGCTGGCTCACCTCATAGTTGGAGGCGCCCTTGTAGGGGTTCGGTACGATGCCGATGTCCTTCAGGCGCGCCCGGGCCCTCTCTCCTTCAGGCTGCACCGCGCCATAGCCATGCGTGGAGAGCAGGTACCGGTCCCCCGGCTGGTTCTGCTTGTTGCTGATGATGCGGAATACCGTCCCGCTCTCAGGCAAGGGCCGCTGGTAGGGCGGCGCCGTGCCCTCGTTCCAGGCAACCAGCACCGTGCGGGCCAGCACCTGCACAGTGGCCAGGTCGTCCCCCCGGAAGAACGCCCGGTAGCCCGCTGAGCCGGGGCTCGTGTCCGCCGGCAGGTTCCAGTAGATCCAGTCGGTATACGGATCGTTGTCCGCACCCGAGGCCGGATGATCTCCCCCGATGTCGTATACGCCATGCTCCGTGCCACCCCCGCACGTCTCACTGTCGCAGAGAAAGGGAACCATCTGCAGGTCGTCGCTGCGATCCTCGGGCGTGTCGATGCCGGCCCTCCAAAGGGTGAAGGGCACCTCGATCAGCGCATCATCGCCGTACCAGCGGATGGCCAGGCAGTCATGTTCCACATCAAGGGTGCCATCCATCTGATCTGCACACTCCTGCGTAAACCGCTGCTCATAGTCGTAGGACCCCAGGTAGGGCAGCAGGGTGCCACCGCGCAGGGCCCGCGCCAGGAAGGAGCTGCCCTCTTCAATCGGTCCGAAGGGCTGCGCGGCGCCTCCCGCATGGTATCCCCAGACCGCGCCGCTTATCTGCTGATAGTTGCGCAGCCCCACCACCAGGCCACGCGGGTCCGGGAAGCCGGCCCAGCCCCAGCCGGCATAGTCCGGCGGGTCGAGCGGCCCGGCAGCGTTGGCAGTAACGTGAAAGTCCTTGAAGCCCGGCGGAGGCCCCAGCACATCAAAGGTCAGGCCGTCCCCGGAAAACACTCCCCGGCGCAAGGGCGCAGGGTAGTCCAGCGCAGAGCCGTCAAAGAGCACCTCGCCGTTCCGAAGGATGTTGTAGGTGACACCCGCGGTGGCACTGCTGCCCATTCGCGCCAACATCTGTGGGCGCAAGGGATCCAGGGCGTTATCGTCTTGCGCAACACTGCCGTCTTGCACTGCAAAGTCCTGCGCAAAGAACTCGACCGCGTAGTTGGCATCCACCAGGGTGATCGGATTGGTGACATGCGCGAAGACTTCCCCATCGCCCACCGCTACGGCTTCCGCCACGAAGTCCGGCGTGCCGTGATCCTGCGCCAGCGCCAGCGCCGCGTCTGACACGTCCTGGGTGGGCCTGGTCGGAATGACTTCCACGCGCGCTATGGGGCCGCGGTAGACCTTGGGATATGACGGCGCATTGTAGGCGTAGGCCTGCACGCCAAAGCGGTACGTCGTGTAGTTCGTCAGGCCCGTGACCGTATGCGAAGTTGCTACGCCGCTATCGGTGCCGGTAGCAGTGACTTCCTGCGGCTGACCGGCAAGCCCATCTACCACGCGCGTAACGCCGTTACTCACGTCGTAGGTCGCGATCGTGCGACCAACAAAGTCTTCGCCGTGGTCATACTGAATGACATCATACCCTTCGAAGAGGTACTCGTTGTCTTCATCCAGGATGAAGGGGTCCACCGCGCTATAGGACTCCAGGTAGCTGTTTGAGCCGGCTGCATTCTTCCATTCCAGGATCACAGACTGGTCTGCGGGCGTGGCAGCCAGCGCAGGGGAGGCCGGCGGCGCCGGGACGAAAAAGTTGGCATCAACGAAAGCCTGCGCAAAATCGTCCGCCTGCTTCATCTTGGTCACGGAGTTGAAGTTGTTTTCGCCCCGCGCGAAGACGATGCCAAGAATGATCTGCTGGGGGTCCTCTGGACCAAGGGTGAACGGGCCCGTAGACATCACGAATTGGCGGTCGCCTCCGGCATTGTTCCTGCCCCGAATATCCCGGTTGCATTCTGACCAGAATTGACACTCTCCGTCGCTTTCGCCCACGTCACCCGCATACATGGACGCTACAGTCGGACACCAGAAACAACGCTCGTCCGGTCCAATTTCTAGGATGGGAGACCCATCCTTCCAGCGACCACGCATTAAGTTGTAATATTCTTTGCCATTATGCGGCTCGCCATTGCCGGCTCCGGAGTTGTTGAAATACACAAAGCTTGCCATCTTCAGGTTTCTGAAGTCGGGCACCAGAGTCCCGCTCACGTGCGCGGTGTCACCCGTGCTCGGCACTGTTGGGCCCTGGAAGAAGTCTCCACCAACAGCGGGTGGAGGAGTGCCGTACCCAAAACTTCCTTCGTCCTCGTTGTCAGAATTCCACCCAAAGCCAAGGCCACGCACGGTGTCCGACCCGACCCAGTCATCCTGGAAGTTACCCAGGTCCACATTACTATAGAGGCCTACGTATGCATCCGTAAGAGAATCTTTCCCACTGTAAAACAAGTCATATTTGTAGAACGTGGCATCGCCAATGGGGCCTGGCACCTTGAAAGCGAATGCCATCGCATGCACTTCCAGCCCGATGGGAGGGGTACCATAGGGGAGGTGTTCGTTTCCACGATCATTCATCACCCACCAGATCGACTGATCCCCCAGAATCGCCGGGCGCTCACCGGCCGCGAGATCGATGACGCGATCTCCGCGCGCATCCAGGGGCTGATCGAGCAGGGCGATGACTTCGCCGCCCTCCTCGTCGACTTCGCCATCCGCATCGTCATCCAATCCGTTTCCCGGCGCCGCATAGGTGGGTGCTCCCAGGCCCGTTGGCCATTCCCGCAGATCAGGCACCGCGGCGCCCGTGGCTTCATAGTCGTCTATATCTGATCGGCTGATCTTGTACAGGCGGTCGTATACCGAGCAGTCAGCCGGCGGGTTACCGTCGTCATCCAGCGGACCGGACCAAAACTGGTAAAGACGATAGCGCGCAGCCGCCACTCGCAGCTCCCCACCGACCAGGCCGCCGACCCAGATACCGGCGTTAAAGATCGCACCTGCGCCGCCCCCTTTGGGTGCCTCGTAGACGGACGGTGATCCGCGCCAAAACAGGTTCCCGTTATTGAAAAGGCGCGCTCGGACGTTGCCGATGTCCAGGTAGGATTCACCCAGGGGCGAGGTGCAGGTTCCGACTTTTTGCGCCTCTGCCGAACCCGTTCCAGCCGCCAGGAGCAGCACGGTAGTTAGCGCAAATGCTGTTCGCGAGTGTTGCATAGTCCGGCCAGGTGTGAATCCGCTGGCTTCTGCACGGGCGGGCAGCGGATAGCTTGTGATGTTGCCTTGGGTGCTGGTTTAACTGGCTTGGTGATCCATGTCTTCTCTTTAGGGTCCGGCACCTTCGACGCGCATCGAAGGAAGCGCTCCGAATGACGGGCACGAGTCTTACTGTTTACACAATTCCGGGCCTGTCTCACCCAAGGCGTTGTGCTCACCGGACCGTGCTCGGGTGCAGGAGCGCGAGGCACCTGTGGTGGAAACTACGAGTGATCACAGCAATCGATACGAGGAGCAGCATGGCGTTGTAGCCCGCCTGGCGTGCTGCTGGCTTCTCCTTGCGCTGGCCCTTGCTGAGCAGGAAGCCGCTGCAGAGCAGGAAGGCGCGGATCCTGAGCGTTTGCCCGTTCCCCGCTAGAACGTGTTCAGCTGAATGCGCTTCTTGATGACGGCAAACTTCAGCACGGTGGAGCCTACCTCCGGCACGGTGACGTGTACCAGGTACACCCCACTGGCAATCGCCAGGTTGTAGTCCGTGACCAGGTTCCACGAGATCGTCGCCACCCCGGGAGACCGCTTCTCGATCGTCTTGATCAGCGTCCCGTTGAGCGTAAAGATCCTGATCGTGGCCACGTCAGGCAGGTTGGTGAACCGCACCTCGCTCGTCAGCTGGCTCACCTCATAGTTGGAGGCGCCCTTGTAGGGGTTCGGCACGATGCCGATGTCCTTCAGGCGCGCCCGGGCCCGCTCTCCGGCAGGCTGCACCGCGCCATAGCCATGCGTGGAGAGCAGGAACCGGTCCCCCGGCTGGTTCTGCTTGTTGCTGATGATACGAAGCGCCGTGCCGCTTTCAGGCAAGGGCCGCGCGTAGGGCGGCGCCTCGCCCTCGTTCCAGGCCACCAGCACCGTGCGGGCCAGCACCTGCACAGTGGCCTGATCGTCCCCCCGGAAGAACGCCCGGTAGCCCGCGGAGCCGGGACGCGTGTCCGCCGGCAGGTTCCAGTAGATCCAGTCCGTATACGGATCGTTGGCCGCTCCCGAAGCCGGATGATCGCCCCCGATGTCGTATACGCCGTGCTGCGTGCCACCCCCGCATGTCTCGGTGTCGCAGATGAAGGGTACCATCTGCACATCGTCGCTGCGATCCTCGGGCGTGTGGATGCCGGCCCTCCAAAGGGTGAAGGGCACCTCGATCAGCGCCTCATCGCCGTACCAGCGGATGGCCAGGCAGTCGTGTTCCACATCAAGGGTGCCATCGATCTGGTCTGCACACTCCTGCGTGAAGCGCTGCTCATAGTCGTAGGAGCCCAGCAAGGGCAGCAGGGTGCCCCCGCGCAGGGTGCGCGCCAGGAACGAGGCGCCCGCCTCGATGGGTCCGAAGGGCTGCGCGGCGCCTCCCGCGTGGAATCCCCAGACCGCTCCGCTGACCTGCTGATAGGTGCGCTGCCCCACCACCAGGCCACGCGGGTCCGGGAAGCCGGCCCAACCCCAGCCGGCATAGTCCGGCGGGTCGAGCGGTCCGGCCGCGTTGGCCGTGACGTGAAAGTCCTTGAAGCCCGGCAAAGGCCCCAGCACATCAAAGGAGAGGCCGTCGCTGGCAAACACGCCCCGGCGCAAGGGCGCAGGGAACTCCAGCGCGGTGCCATCAAAGAGCACCTCGCCTTCGCGCAAGATGCTGTACGTGACACTCACAGCGGCACTGCTGCCCATTTGAGACAACACGGACGGGCGCAAGGGATCCAGCGGGTTATCGTCGTGGGCAGCGCTGCCGTCCTGCACGCCAAAGTCCTGCGCAAAGAACTCGACCGCGTAGTGGGCATCCACCAGGGTGACCGGGTTGGTGACATGCGCGAAGACTTCGCCATCGCCCACCGCTACGGCTTCCGCCACGAAGTCCGGCGCACCGTGATCCTGCGCCAGCGCCAGCGCCGCGTTCGACACGTCCTGGGTGGGTCTGGCCGGGATGACTTCCACGCGCGCAATGGGGCCGCGGTACACCTTGGGAGAAGACGGCGCATTGTAGGCGTAGGCCTGCACGCCAAAGCGGTACGTCGTGTAGTTCGTCAGGCCGGTCACCGTATGCGAAGTTGCTACGCCGCTGTCGGTGCCGGTGGCGGTGACTGCCTGCGGCTGACCGGCAAGCCCATCTACCACGCGCGTAACGCCGTTACTCACGTCGTAGGTCGCGATCGTACGGCCAACAAAGTCTTCGCCATGGTCATACTGAATGACATCATACCCTTCGAAGAGGTAGTCGTTGTCGTCATCCAGGATGAAGGGATCCTCCGCGCTGTAGGACTCCAGGTAGTTGTTGGAGCGGGCGCTACTTGTCCATTCCAGGATCACGGACTGGTCTGAGGGCGTGGCCGTGAGGTCTGGGGCGGCCGGCGGCGGCGGAACGAAAAAGTTGGCATCAACGAGAGCCTGCGCCAAGTCGTCCGCCTGCTTCAGCTTGGTCACGGAGTTGAAGTTGTTAGCGCCCCGCGCGAAGACGATGCCAACAATGATCTGCTGGGGGTCCTCTGGACTGATGGTGAATGGGCCCGTAGACATCACGAAGCGGCGGTCGCCTGCGACATTGTCCATTCCTAAACCATTCCGGTTGCATTCTGACCAGAATTGACAGTCTTCGTCGCTTTCGCCGACGTCACCCGCATACATGGAAGCTACAACCGGACAACACCCCCGACAGCAACGGATGTCAAGTTCACCTTCTGTGATGCGAATCCCATCCCTCCAGCGACCACGCATATAGTTGTAGTAGTCCAAACCAAATTGTGGGTTGCAAGCAACGCATCCTCCGTTGCGGTATGACACAAAATGGGCCATCTTCAGGTTTCTAGAGTCAGGCACCAGAGTCCCGCTCACGTGCGCGGTGTCACCCGTGCTCGGCACTATGGGGCCCTGGAAGAAGTCTCCACCTATCGCGGGTGGAGGAGCGCCGTAACCAACAGTTCCTTCGTCAAAGTTGTCAGAGTTCCACACAAAGCCAAGGCCACGCACGGTGTCTGACCCCACCCAGTCATCATGCCAGTTACCCAGGTCTGGATCACTAAAGAGCCCCACGTATGTGTCCGTGAGAGAGTCTTTCCCACTGTAGAAAAAGTCATACTTGTAGAACGTGGCATCACCGATGGGGCCTGACACATTGAATGCGAATGCCAATGCATGCACTTCCAGCCCGATGGGTGGAGTTCCATCGGGTGGGGTACCTCCGTAGCGGTGTTCGTTACCACGATCATTCATCACCCACCAGATCGACTGGTCCCCCAGGATCGCCGGGCGCTCGCCGGCCGCCAGATCGATGACGCGGTCTTTACGTTCAGGCAGGGCCTGACCCAGCAGGGCGATGACCTCGCCGCCCTCCTCGTCGACTTCGCCGTCCCCGTCGTCATCCAGCCCGTTACCCGGCGCTGCAAAGGTGGGTGCTCCCAGGCCCGTCGGCCATTCCCGCAAGTCAGACGCCGCGGCGCCCGTGGCTTCATAGTCGTCTATATCCGACCGGCTGACCTTGTACAGGCGGTCGTTCACCGAGCAGTCAACCGGCGGGTTTCCGTCGCCATCCAGCGGGCCGGACCAAAACTCGTAGCCACCATATTGCGCGGCCGCCACTCGCAGCTCCCCACCGACCAGGCCGCCGACCCAGATACCGGCGTTAAACATCGCAATTGCGCCGCTCCCTTTGGGTACCTCGTAGACATGAGGTGATCCGCGCCAAAACAGGTTCCCGTTATTGAAAATGCGCGCTCGGACGTTGCCGATGTCCAGATAAGCTTCACCCAGGGGCGAGGTGCAGGTCCCAACCTTTTGCGCTTCTGCCGAACCCGTTCCCATCAACAGGAGCAGCACGGTTGTTAGCGCCAGTGCTGTTCGCGAGTGCCGCATGGTCCGGCCTGGTGAGAATCCGTTGGCTTCTGCACGGGCGGGCAGCGGACAGCTGGAGGTGCCGCCAAGGGTGCTGGATCGGCTCACTGGGTGATGCATGTCTTCTGTGGAGGCTTGTACACCCTTGGCGCGCGTCGTAGGAATCGTTCCAGATGGCGGGTAGGGGTCTTACTGTTTACACAATTCCGGGTCTGCCACACCCAAGGCGCTGTGCCCGCTGGACCGTGCTCGGGTGCAGGAGCGCGAAGTACCTGTGGTAGAAATCACGGGAGTTCACAGCAATCAGTGCGAAGAGGAGCGCGGCATTGAATCCCGCCTGGCGTGCTGCTGGCTTCTCCTTGCGCTGGCCCTTGCTGAGCAGGAAGCCGCCGCAGAGAAGGAGGGCGCGGATCCTGAGCGTTTGCCCGTTCCCCACTAGAACGTGTTCAGCTGGATGCGCTTTTTGATGACGGCAAACTTCAGCACGGTGGAGCCCACCTCCGGCACGGTGACGTGCACCAGGTACACCCCGCTGGCAATCGCCAGGTTGTAATCCGTGACCAGGTTCCACGAGATCGTCGCCACCCCGGGAGACCGCTTCTCGATCGTCTTGATCAGCGTCCCGTTGAGCGTAAAGATCCGGATCGTGGCCACGTCAGGCAGGTTGGTGAAGCGCACCTCGCTGGTCAGCTGGCTCACCTCATAGTGGGAGGCGCCCTTGTAGGGGTT
This sequence comes from Rhodothermales bacterium, assembly GCA_965218495.1. Taxonomy (GTDB): domain Bacteria; phylum Bacteroidota; class Rhodothermia; order Rhodothermales; family Bin80. The sequence continues at coordinate 4,017,071 of OZ244626.1, read as the reverse complement.
CGGCACGATGCCGATGTCCTTCAGGCGCGCCCGGGCCCTTTCTCCTGCAGGCTGCACCGCGCCATAGCCATGCGTGGAGAGCAGGTACCGGTCCCCCGGCTGGTGCTGCTTGTTGCTGATGATGCGCAGCACCGTCCCGCTCTCAGGCAAGGGCCGCTGGTAGGGCGGCGCCGTGCCCTCGTTCCAGGCCACCAGCACCGTGCGGGCCAGCACCTGCACCGTGGCCTGGTCGTCCCCCCGGAAGAACGCCCGGTAGCCCGCGGAGCCGGGACGCGTGTCCGCCGGCAGGTTCCAGTAGATCCAGTCCGTATAGGGATCGTTGTCCGCACCCGAGGCCGGATGATCTCCCCCAATGTCGTATACGCCATGCTGCGTGCCACCCCCGCACGTCTCACTGTCGCAGATGAAGGGAACCATCTGCACATCGTCGCTGCGATCCTCGGGCGTGTTGATGCCGGCCCTCCAAAGGGTGAAGGGCACCTCGATCAGCGCCTCATCGCTGTACCACCGGATGGCCAGGCAGTCATGCTCCACATCAAGGGTGCCATCGATCTGGTCTGCACACTCCTGCGTGAAGCGCTGCTCATAGTCGTAGGACCCCAGGTAGGGCAGCAGGGTGCCACCGCGCAGGGCCCGCGCCAGGAACGAGGAGCCCTCTTCGATCGGTCCGAAGGGCTGCGCGGCGCCTCCCGCGTGGTATCCCCAGACCGCTCCGCTGACCTGCTGATAGCTGCGCAGCCCCACCACCAGGCCACGCGGGTCCGGGAAGCCGGCCCAGCCCCAGCCGGCGTAGTCCGGCGGGTCGAGCGGTCCGGCCGCGTTGGCCGTGACGTGAAAGTCCTTGAAGCCCGGCAAAGGCCCCAGCACATCAAAGGAGAGGCCGTCGCTGGCAAACACGCCCCGGCGCAAGGGCGCAGGGAACTCCAGCGCGGTGCCATCAAACAGCACCTCGCCTTCGCGCAAGATGCTGTACGTGACACTCACAGCGGCACTGCTGCCCATTCGAGACAACACGGACGGGCGCAAGGGATCCAGCGGGTTATCGTCGTGGGCAGCGCTGCCGTCCTGCACGCCAAAGTCCTGCGCAAAGAACTCGACCGCGTAGTGGGCATCCACCAGGGTGACCGGGTTGGTGACATGCGCGAAGACCTCCCCATCGCCCACCGCTACGGCTTCCGCCACGAAGTCCGGCGCGCCGTGATCCTGCGCCAGCGCCAGTGCCGCGTCCGACACGTCCTGGGTGGGCCTGGTCGGAATGACTTCCACGCGCGCTATGGGGCCGCGGTAGACCTTGGGAGAAGACGGCGCATTGTAGGCGTAGGCCTGCACGCCAAAGCGGTACGTCGTGTAGTTCGTCAGGCCGGTCACCGTATGCGAAGTTGCTACGCCGCTATCGGTGCCGGTAGCAGTGACTTCCAGCGGCTGACCGGCAAGCCCATCTACCACGCGCGTAACGCCGTTAATCACATCGTAGGTCGCGATCGTGCGACCAACAAAGTCTTCGCCGTGGTCATACTGAATGACATCATACCCTTCGAAAAGGTAGTCGTTGTCGTCATCCAGGATGAAGGGATCCTCCGCGCTATAGGATTCCAGGTAGTTGTTGGAGCGGGCGCTACTCTTCCATTCCAGGATCACGGACTGGTCCGCGGGCGTGGCCGTCAGGTCTGGGGCGGCCGGCGGCGGCGGGACGAAAAAGTTGGCATCAACGAACGCCTGCGCCAAATCGTCCGCCTGCTTCAGCTTGGTCACGGAGTTGAAGTTGTTAGCGCCCCGCGCGAAGACGATGCCAAAGATGATCTGCTGGGGGTCCTCCGGAACAAGGGTGAACGGGCCCGTTGACATCACGAAGCGCCGGTCGGCTGAGACAATGTCTGTGCCCGCATCATCGTAGTTGCATTCTGACCAGTACTGACAGTCTTCGTCGCCTTCGCCCCCATCTCCCGGAAACATGGACGTTATGGGGATATCAGACCAGTCCCGGCCATTTCCACCTTCCGTGAAGGGTTTACCATCCTTCCAGCGCCCCCTCAAAAAGTTGTAATAGTCCTCGCCATTTTGCGGGTCCCCAGTGACGCCTCCACTGCCGGTGTAAAACGCAAAGTGGGCCATCTTCAGGGTTTTGAAGTCTGGCGCCGGAACGCCGCTTACATGCGCGGTGTCACCCATACTCGGCACTATGGGGCCCTGGAAGAAGTCGTAGCCAACCGCGGGTGGAGGAGTGCCGTATCCTTGACTCCCTTCGTCGAAGTTGTCAGAATTCCACACAAAGCCGATGCCACGCACGGTGTCCGACCCCACCCAGTCATCCTGGAAGTGACCCAGGTCTGGGTCACTATAGAGCCCCACGTATGCATCCGTAAGAGAGTCTTCTCCACTGTAAAAGAAATCATACTTGTAGAATGTGGCATCGCCAATGGGGCCAGGCACCTTGAACGCGAATGCCATCGCATGCACTTCCAGCCCAATAGGAGGCGAGATGCCATGGTCATTCCCGCGATCATTCATCACCCACCAGATCGACTGGTCGCCCAGGATCACCGGGCGCTCACCGGCCGCCAGATCGATGACGCGGTCTTTACGTTCAGGCAGGGGCTGACCCAGCAGGGCGATGACCTCGCCGCCCTCCTCGTCGATTTCGCCATCTCCATCGTCATCAAGCCCGTTGCCCGGCGCCGCATAGGTTGGTGCTCCCAGGCCCGTCGGCCATTCCCGCAAGTCAGACGCAGCAGTGCCCGTGGCCTTATAGTCGTCTATATCTGATCGGCTGACCTTGTACAGCCGGTCGTAGACAGAGCAATCATCTGGCGGGTTGCCGTCGCCGTCCAGCGGACCGGCCCAGAAGTCATAGCCGCCGTAGCGCGCGGCCGCAACGCGTAGCTCCCCACCTACCAGGCCGCCAACCCAGACGCCAGCGTTAAACATCGTACTTGCTCCGCCCCCTTTGGGCACCTCATAGACTGCCGGGGATCCCCGCCAAAACAGGTTCCCGTTGTTGAAAAGGCGCGCTCGGACGTTGCCGATGTCCAGGTAGGCTTCACCCAGGGGCGAGGTGCAGGTCCCGACCTTTTGCGCCTCTGCCGGTTTCGCTCCTACCAACAGGAGCAGCACGGTCGTTAGCGCAAATGCTGTTTGCGAGTGTCGCATAGTTTGGCCAGGTGTGAATCCGCTGGCTTCTGCACGGGCGGGCAGTGGACAGCGGGTGGTGCCGCCATGGGTACTGGTTCGGCTGACTGGTTGGTCCATGGCTTCTGTGGAGACTTGGACACCTTCGGCGCGCATCGAAGGAAGCGCCCCGAGTGGCGGGCACACGTCTCACTGTTTACACATTTTCGGGCCTGCCACACCCAAGGCGTTGCGTCGCAGAGGACCGCGACCAGGTGCAGCAGCTAGGATTTTGTGCAGCAGAAACCACGTTGTTAGCCATCGATGAATCCCAAAGCCCAAGTCCGGGCCTTGTCCCGTTGGCCGAATTGATACTGATGCCTGCCGCAGTGGTTCAGTGCTTCGAAGAGCGGTTTGGAGTGCGAATTGCCGCTTTAGAGGTAGGGCCCTGCATAGGAAGCCTTCACGCCGAATCCGAAACGGCACACAAGTCTTCCAGACCTTGTCCGGATCGCGATGAGCGTTGAATACCCATTTACCTTGCGAGACGCCCGGATGCGCGCTCTTTGGCGAATAAGCGCCTATGCAACGTTCCTGGTGGCACGAGCAGGCAATGGTAAAGGCCCATCTGGAGGACCGAGATTGGTCACGCATTCGCAAACGCCTGCAGTCAACCTGTCAGAATTCGAGCGTCGCGGCGGCCGGCACAGCACTATGGACACTCATAGCGGAGCTGGAAACCAGCATACCAGGACCGCACCTTGCTTTCGGGAAGGCACGGAAGAAACAAATCAAGCGCAACGCATTACCCTACAAGTGCAACTGGGTTGTACAGATCATGCCATCATCCATCGCTTCGTCGCCGCTGCAGCCGCCCCCTAGCATCAGGATGCTCCGCACCAAGCGCGACTGCATATCGCATTGGCCTAGAATGATCCGTAGTGGAAGTCGCGGACAGTAGGTAGTTCACTTCAGCACTGAAAACCATTGTTCGACGGGCGCTGACGCTGCACTCGGTGCCCGAACTTCATGTGGCGCCAGTGCGCAGGAACCAAGTGTCCAAGGCCATCATGTCAAGAGCTGGGACTGTGAACCACGCCCAGACCTCTGTCAGCCCTAACGAGACTGGAAACCTACGCGGCTTTCGAAGCTGGCAACAGATCTGGATGCAGACTCGGTGTTGTGGCATTTTGGAAAAGGGGAGGCGAACTTGCCACTGGTCCACCCACTCTCCCTACATGTCCGATTCTATCACTTAGACTAGAGTTCGCTACTTTCGGAAAGCAATTCTATGTCACCATGAAGTATCGGATACAACAATCAGCCTCGCGCCCGCTGTGGGCACATGCCTGCTTTGCGCTCGCACTTTTTGCGATCGGTTGCGGTCGTGCACCTGCAGAGCGGCCGAACGTTGTCATCATCCTTGCAGACGACCTAGGCTACTCGGACATCGGTGCCTACGGCGGCGAAATCGCAACCCCCAACCTGGACAGCCTTGCTGCCGGTGGGTTGCGCTTTCGACAGTTCTACAATGCCGGTCGCTGCTGCCCGACGCGTGCATCCCTTTTGACAGGCCGGTATCCGCATGCTGTTGGCATGGGTGGGATGGTAAGTGCGGTCGGCAACACCGTTCGGCCTGGGCCCTATCAAGGCTACCTAAGCGAAAAAGCGACCACGATCGCAGAGATGCTCCGGGACTCCGGCTACCGGACGTATATGTCGGGCAAGTGGCATGTAGGCGAGCGGCCGCAGCACTGGCCGCGGCACCGCGGCTTTGACCGGTACTTCGGCCTGATCAGTGGGGCGAGCAGCTACTTCGAATTGATCAAGGATCAGCCACGCGTACGCAAGATGGCGCTGGACGATACGCCTTGGGAGCCACCGGCGGAGAATTTCTACATGACGGATGCCTTCTCCGACTACGCTGTGGAATTCTTGCAAGAGCACGAAGCAAGCGCAACCCCGCAGCCCTTCCTTCTTTACTTGGCCTACACGGCGCCGCACTGGCCGCTGCACGCGCTTCCGGAAGACATAGCCAGATACGCTGGCCGCTACCACATCGGCTGGGACTCGTTGCGCGCCGAGCGTCATGCACGCATGCTTGAGATGGGCCTAATTGACGAGCGTCATGTAGTCCCACCGCGACCGGCGCAGCTGTCTGCCTGGGAAGACGCCGAAAACAAAGAAGACTGGGCGCGGCGCATGGCCGTCTATGCGGCCATGGTAGATCGCATGGACCAGGGCATAGGTAAGGTGATGGACCAGTTACGCGCCATGGATGCCCTGGACAATACGCTGGTAGTGTTTTTGGCAGACAACGGCGGGTGCGCTGAGAGCATTGGCGGCAGGCGGCTGCACGACCCGACCAAGCTTCCAGGAGAACGCGGGTCGTACGTAGCTTACCAGGAAGGGTGGGCCATGGCGTCCAACACGCCCTTCCGGCTATACAAACAATGGGTGCATGAGGGTGGCATTTTGACGCCATTCATCGCGCATTGGCCGCGCGGCATTGGGCAGGTCGGGCACATCATGGATGGCCCCGGGCACATCATTGATCTACTGCCCACCATCCAGGAGATCTCAGGGAGCGCCCTTCCGGTAACTGATGGGACCAGCCTGGTGCCACACTTTCAACGGCAGCCAGTCAAACTGGAAGGACGGACGCTGTACTGGGAGCACATACGCCACAGAGCCGTTCGCCAGGACTCTTGGAAGCTCGTAATGGACCGGCGTGTGGGCGAATGGGAATTGTACAATCTTGATTCGGATCCCGTGGAGCGCCAGGACCTAATTGCAAGTCACCCCGATCTCGCGGACAACCTTGCTGGCCTATGGCACGCGTGGGCCGACACTCTAGGCGTGCGGGTAGGCAGCCGGTAGCAATCAGCGTGATCCGTAGCCTATCCGCCGCAACCGTCATACCGACACAGCTTGCAAAAGTCCGAAGAGGTGCGGCAGGGTCTTACCGAAAACGTTTTCCAGGTGTTGCTCCAATCTATCAAATGAAGGGCTTACTACTATGACCTATCGCTCAAAGGCCGCTGTGCTTCTGCTGCTCTGCAGCGCGCTGGGCGCACCCGCGCAGTCCCAAGTGGTGACGCTTTCCAAGCAGCGTTTAGAGCGCGTGGGTGATGTCCTTGAGCGGCTCGTGGAGAAGAAGGACGTGGCCGGCGTCCAGGCGCTTCTGTGGCAGCGGGGGAAAGTGGTCTTCTACGCGTCGGAAGGCTACCAGGATCTTGATTCCGGCGTACCGATGACCGACTCCTCGCTATTCAGGATATACTCCATGACCAAGCCGATAACAAGTGTTGCCGCGTTGATGCTCTTCGAGGAAGGCAAGCTTCGTTTGGACGACCCCGTGTCACGCTTCATTCCTCAGTTTGCCGGTCTGGAGGTATACAGCGAAGATGCACCCGGCGAGCGGATGCCGGCGCCGCGAGAGATTACTATCCACGACTTGCTGACGCACCGCGCCGGGCTCACCTACGGCTTTTTCAGCAATACGCCAGTTGATTCGATGTACTGGGCGCACAAAGTTTGGTCACGGGGCACCTTGGCGCAATTCGTCGAGCGCGTTGCAACAGTGCCGCTCCTGTATGAGCCGGGAAAGCAGTGGCACTACAGCGTGGCAACGGATGTCTTGGGACGTGTCGTTGAGGTGGCTTCCGGAGAATCGCTGGATGTGTTTTGTCGCGAACGCATATTCGGTCCGCTCAAGATGCACGACACCGCATTCAGCGTGCCGGCTGACAAGATCCATCGTCTCAGCTCACTCTACAACCCAAACCAGGAAGGCGGCCTGCGGGCGGTAGATCGCGGCCCAAGCAGCGAATTCGCCGATCCAGTTGAATTTCTTTCCGGGGGTGGCGGGCTGGTATCTACACCGATGGACTACATCCGATTTGCGGAGTTGCTTTTTCGCGGAGGCTCGCTGGGCGAGGTCCAGTTGCTAAAGCCCGAAACTGTTGCCCTCATGACACAAGACCACCTGCACCAGGGCGCGGATTCAGGTTGGGGGTTTGGGCTGGGTGTTGAAGTCTTTGTCGATCCCACGCTTATGAACGAACCGGGAAACCCAGGTATGTACGGCTGGGCCGGCGCAGCTAACACCTTCTTTTTCGTGGACCCGCGCGCAGAGCTCATCGGCATGATTTTCACGCAGCTTAGGCCATTCAATCGGGATCAGTTTCAGTTACCCTTCAAGAAAGCGATTTACTCTACTCTGAATTAAGCCACAACGTGACTGGCGCAGCAGCGGTTTGGCAAACCTTGCACTGTACGAGCCCTACACTTCTTGCAATGTGGTAGAGAGCATGAGCAGAACCATCCTTATAACTGGTGCCAGTACCGGTATTGGCGCCGTCACCGCGCGGCATCTTGCCCCGGGGAACACCTTGATTTTGCATCACAACAGCACGGCCATCTCCACAGCTGCCTTCAATGCGAAGGACGCCGGTGCGGTCGCAGTCCATACTGCGCGAGCTGACCTCATGACGGAGGAGGGTTGCCGGCGTCTGATGGACACGGTCTGCGGCTTTACCGGCAAGCTGGATGTGCTCATCAACAACGCGGGCGCCCTATTGGAGCGGCACTCCGTGAGTACACTACGCTGGGATCTAATGGAGCGCATTTTTGCCCTGAACACGTTTTCGGCCATGTTGCTTACACGACTGTGCATTCCGCTCTTGCGGAAAGGAGCGAATCCCTCCATCGTAAACCTTACCTCAATTGCAGCCCGTCATGGTGCGCCAACGGCTACCATCTACGGGGCGGCCAAGGGTGCATTGGACTCCTTTACGCGGGGCGCTGCAAGTGAACTCGCGCCTGACATTCGGGTCAATGCGGTGGCTCCAGGCGTGATTGTTACACCGTTTCACGACAAGTTCACCACGGCGGAGCGGATGCGCGAGATTGAGGCGAATACGCCGCTGGGATACAACGGCGCGCCGGAGCACATAGCCACGGCTATCACATTTCTTGTCGACAACGCGTTTACTACTGGTGAAACCATTGACGTCAATGGTGGACTCTTCATGCGGTAGCGGCCGGCGGCGCTAGATAGGAGGTAGTTGTGGCACATTCGATTGCGCACGAGTAGCACATTCCAGAAGGCATTGACGAGCCCCAGCAATGAAGCACATTCTATTCACTTGCGCGGTATTGCTTTTCCTGCAGAGCTGTACACCTCCAGCAGCGGTTTCGCCGCCGAACATCATCTACATCCTTGCCGATGACCTTGGATACGGTGACCTCGGCAGTTACGGGCAAGAAGTAATCCAGACTCCCTGGTTGGATCAGATGGCTTCCGAGGGACTGCGTTTCACGGATCACTACGCTGGCAGCACCGTCTGTGCGCCCTCACGGTGTGCCCTGATGACGGGTCTCCACACGGGGCATTGCAGGATCCGTGGCAATGGTCTGTATGCACTGTTGGAAGACGACGTGACCGTGGCCGAGGCGCTAAAGGAAGCCGGCTATGCCACTGGGGTTATAGGCAAGTGGGGACTGGGGCAAGCGGGATCATCTGGCATCCCCAACCTGCAGGGATTCGACTACTTCTACGGATATCTGGACCAAGTGCGGGCGCACAACTTCTACCCGGACTGGCTTTGGCGTGACACCCTGCAGGTGCCGCTCAAGAACGTAGTCCAGATGGTATCACGCGGCGCTGCCGCCGGACGCGGAAGCTACGCTACCGAAAAAGTGGAGTATTCGCACGACCTGTTTGCGGCCGAGGCCTTAGCGTTTGTGGATCGTCATCAGGATCAGCCGTTCTTTCTGTACCTGGCCTACACCATTCCGCACGCCAACAACCAAGCTAGACATGGCGGCATGCACGGCATGGAGGTTCCGGACTACGGTGTCTACGAAGGGGAGGACTGGGAGGAGGTGCACAAGGGGACGGCGGCCATGATTTCGCGATTGGACAGGGATGTGGGACGCTTGCTTGATCACTTGAGCGCGCTGGGCCTGGCAAGAAACACGCTGGTGGTGTTTTCCAGCGACAACGGCCCGCACCGCGCAGGCGGTCGCGTTCCGGAGTACTTTGGCAGTAGCGGTCCGTTGCGCGGCATCAAGCGCGACCTCTACGAAGGGGGTATTCGTGTGCCCATGATCGCTTGGTGGCCGGGCACCGTTGAGCCGGGTCGCACGACGAGCCACGTTTCGGCGTCCTGGGACTTCTTTGCAACGGCGCAGGATTTAGCGAGGCTTCCCCTGGCCGCAGATACCGATGGCATTTCCTTCTTACCGACACTCTTGGGGCAGGACCAGCCGTCGCACGATTACCTGTACTGGGAGTATCACGCGGGGCGTGCGCCGAAACAGGCAGTCCGTTACGGCCCGTACAAAGCCGTGCACTTTAGGGCAGCGGATCGCACTGAGCTGTATGACCTGCGTAGTGACATTGGTGAGCTCCATAATCTGACCGTAGAAAACGAAACGCTGGCCGACAGTCTTTACGCACTGATGCGTGTGGCCAGAACTCCATCAGAACAATGGCCTATCGGCGCATCCGAATAGCCATGCGTAGTACGGGCGGAGCTGGTAGGATGCCACGGAGCAAACAATTCAGCTACACTCCAGAAAAGGCAGAAAGCCTATACTGCACGCGCACATGAAAGGCAAGGCGTGATGCTGCGCCACCCGGGTGGGTCCTGTACGGCTCGTTCAGCAGGTTGCGAAGCGACGCACTTACCCGCAGGCGCTGCCGCCAGAATCGCTTTTGAATCGTCAAGTCGGCAATAGCGGCGCTTGGCAGAGCTGCTGAATACCGATCAGGTGCCTCTGAGGCCACTCTGGCATAATCTGACCATGACGAAGCGCCTCGGTACCGCAAGGCGCCGTGAATACTGAATCGGCTGTTCGGCACAAAGCGTAACTGCAGTTGAACCAGGGTTCGGGTATGCCAGACAGCTCTGAATGCATGCTCGGATGACACCGGGTACGCATAGCGGCCAAAGAGGCCTAGCGCAAGTTGAGACCCGTGTCCGGCTTCCAGTTGGCCACCTATGGTGGCGACCGTTCCAGAAGCACTGACAGGGGCGGCGGCCACGTCTAGTCCCGTCGTCAGAGAATCGTACCGGAGCGTGTAGCTGGAAAGCGGGAGATTCCCTTGCTTGCGCACGCCGGCGTTGATCATGAGCCGGACGGCATTGCCAGTCTGCCAAGATAGGTCAATGGATTGCGTGGAAACCGTTCGTGGAAATAGCGGTGCCTCATCCGGTGGTAATCCGCTAGGCCGGTAGCCCAAGCTGGACCAATAGGTGTACCCCTGTGAGGCGGCTGGCGCTTGCCGTCTCAAGTGGAGCGTAAGCACAAGCGAGAGCGGCCTATGGTGCATGCTGCCGAGTGCCTGCCATCCCAGTACTCCGCCGTCCATGGAAGCGTGCAGATCTGACTTGAAGCTCACATTCGGACTTGCTTCGACTCCGGCATTCACGAACGCATTGTGCAAGAGCAGTAGCTGGTGACGATCCATCCCCAAACCCCACGTGCGCAGCAGGGCCGAGCGCATTCCTAAGGTAGTGTGGCGGCCTATGCGTCGCTGAACGAGGCCGCGAATCGCCGTCTGCTCCCAATCAACAACAACATTTTGCGGATTCGGGCGAGTGACTAGGCGCAACTGCTGGGCACTTAGCCGAAAGTCCACGGCTGGCGCGACAAAGGAGCCGGACATGTGCCCGATAAGGACATCGTGGTTTACGGGGACCTCCAAGCCCAGCCGCTCGAAGAAGCGTAGATCCTCCAGTCGCGTCGCTGCAATCCACGCATCAACAGCGCCCCATCTGCCGCTTGAGTTCATGTCAAGTCCCGCCGCGCGATGGTGAATGCGCGCGTCCTTTTCGCCACGGTACAATGTCCGCACCCTAGGGCGTATCAGGGGGTCCGTAGAATGATGTTCGTCAACAAGCCCGGTAATGCGCACGTACCCGCGCGGCCGCTTAAGCATGAGTGTACCATGCGCTGCAGGTCCGGTGCGGTCAACGTTAGTGTCCTTTTCCTGAAGGTACTTGTATGGGCCAGGGTCGCCTGATTCGTTTCCTGCCGCTACTATGCCACGAAGGGTAACGCCCTTCGGCGGGGCGCAGGTGAGCACATGGATAGCGCCAGCCGGAGCAATCATGCCTCCTATCTGTGTTGGGTGCGTATACAGCGTCACTTCGCACACCTCCGCCATTGGGATCGGAAGCATGTTGAGATTCGCGCGGCCGAGCGCTCGCAAGTCAATCGGCGCTTCGTTGACGAACAGCAGCCATGCCGGCTCTTGCTCCGGGGCAGTGCCCAGCGCCGCTGCATCCCACGCGTAGCCCTCAGTGGAGGAGGTCGTCCAGCCATAGGCAAGGCGAAAGAGGTCCCCTGGCCGCGTGATACCTGCCTGCACCAACTCCTCCTGAGTTATCACCTGCTGCCCGGCGGCCGCATGAACAATACATACGGTCAATGCCAGCGCAAACGTGCCCTTGGCCCGTGGCATCAATTGAAGAAGGCTATCCAGTCTTCCCCGGCACGAAGCCGAAAACTAAGCCCGGCCGAAACATACCACAGATCAAGCACGGGCAGCGTTTGTACCCGCAACCGGTCTAAACGGCCATAGACTGACACGGGACCTGCCACGCGCCAGGACAGTCCTCCACCTACGCCCACGGCCAGTTCGCTCTCGGTGCTGACACCGGCGAACGTGTCCTCTGCGCCGTCAAATGACATGCGGTAGTTGCCCAATCGTGCTGTGCCAAAGAGGGACACGAATTCGCGCCAAGAGACATGAATGCCCCAGCCAGCGTACAGCAGAAGAGCGGCAAAGCCGGGAACGTCACTGCGCGCGGAATACCGGTGTATAGTTCCGCCTAGCTCGAAGTCCCCCTTGTAAAAGGGCATGGCAATGCCAATCGCTGCGCCCCTTCCAGGCCTCCAGTTCTGGTGAAGGGGGGACCGGCTTACGTCGTTGGTCCAGTGGAACTGCAGATCGATTGCGGAAAAAGGTGCCTGGGCCCGGGCTGGTGCAGTCATGCACAGGACGGCAAGGGCTGCCGCAAAGAGATGGCCAGGGCTCATAGCGATAGGGGCAGTGCGGTCTGCAGCGTAAACCGCAGCCCGAAAGTAAGGCTGCCAGCAAATCGCGTGTCGCCATCCATTCGATTAAATCCACCTTCGGCGCGTGCCCAGGCCCAAGGAACCGGCTGGTATACGACCTCCAATGCGGTGCGAAGGGTTTTCGATACGTCGCCATCAAGAATGTTGTCCACGACTTCGTCATTGGACGGGAATGGCTGCCGCATGTCCCGTTCGCCTTGGTACAAGACGGCCACGCGGGGCTGTAGCCGCAGACCCGGCGTGAAACGGTCCATGTAGATATCCACCCAAAAAGCACTGCATACATAGTCGCTGAATTGCGTAGCAAGGCCGCGTTGCAAGTAGACGTAACGACCCTCCGGCTGAGGTGCGTTGTAGGCGCGCGAAGAAATGGCTTCAAGGCTCATGCCCACATCGAACGCAGGCAAGGCGTAAACAGCCGAGCCCACCAGCGCAAGCGTAAGCGATTCGTTGCCGATGCCCTGAAGGTTGATGTCATCAACCAAAAGCTGCCCGTGAATCGTGAGCTTGGATACCTGAGCCCACACAAGCCCAGCCAGAAAGCCGTTGTTTTCGTCATTCTTGGGCCTGTTGTCTACCACGAAGCTGAAGACATGCATCGGGTTCAGGTACTTCAGGCTTAGGCTGCTGCTGGGACCGGAGTAGATCGCGGACTCCAGGAAGCTGATCATGAATCGGCGGCCTGGCCGGAAATCCCAGCGATGCGCGGCAAAGTAACGGCGCGTGCTGCCTACGCGCACGCTGTCGTCTTCGGCGCGTCCGGTGAAGTAGCGTCCATCTGTAGCACTGTCCAGCTCGCTTAAAACGGAGGTGACAGATAGCCGCTCTCCTCCCAGCCTAAGATACAGCTGGTCTTGGCTGCGCGGGTTGTTACTGAGAATCGTGGCGGCGTCCCCGGGTATGCTCCAGTGCAGGTTCCATCGCCCTGCGTAGGCTGAAAGCCACTTGCGGTGGTAGCCGACATACGTATTTTCACTTCGCGCATGAAGGCGCAGCGCGACATCAAGCCCGTCGGGATCGTCCTCATAGTAGCGGCTGTGCCAAATGCTGAAGTCTGCGATGAACTGGCCAAACTCAGCCCATCCCGAGGCACTGGTGCTTTCATAGAAAAAGTTCAGCGTGTCGCCCAGCGGACGCAGTAGATCCTTGCGGTCGCTGTTGATCAGAGACGCCTTTGCGTCAAAAGAATATCCCACGGCGGCCTCATGGCCTTCTGCCGGGACCTGCCGTACGGCGTACGCAGTAAGGTGCAGCCAGTGCCGCTCAGAGGGGCTTAAGCGAGTCGTGTCTACCTTGGCCAGCGCCTGTGCCACGGCGCCATGCCGATAGGGTGCGGCGGTCGGATTGAGCTCCAGAAGGTGGCCACGCCGCTGCAGGCGCACGAGATATTCATACGCTGGATCGTGCACATGCAGCAGTCGGTTTTGCTGCCCCGCCGCCAAAGGCACGCAAAGAAGGGCAAGACCCAGGCAGATTACGGTGCGCATACGATTGAAGGAGCGTGGATCCGGAAAATATACACCAGACATGCGTTCAACTGGGATGCCCGCATGGCGGTTTGGCTGCGCGCGTTATCGTTGAAAACCCACCGGTGCTAGGCCAGGGATGTCTCGCAAGATAGAAGTCGCTGCCCTCCTTTTCTCTGACACGCTCGCAGCCGCGCTTGCGTGCCTGGTATACCTGCAAATCAAGTTCAAGGATGCATTCAGCTGGTTGGGATTCACCGCCGATGAGGGCCAGGCGGTGTTCCCCCTTTATGCGGTGTTCGGGCTGGCTTTGTTCTGGATACTCGTATTCGTTTTTGCGGGGATGTACCGGGAGCGGCACGCGTCAAGTCGCTTTGACGAGCTGGTTTCACTCGCCAAGGTGGTGACGGTCGGCGTCCTGATACTGGTGTTCAGCATCTTTATCGACACGCTTCGCACAGGTGCCAGCGCCTCTATACTGCTCATATACTGGGCGCTAACTTTGGGGTCAGTGTCAGTGGGGCGCCTGGTGGTGCGCTCCGTGCAGAAAGCACTCATTCTGCGCGGCCATGGCGCGCACAGGGCGCTAGTGGTTGGCTGGAGTGACAAGGTGGAGCGGCTGCATGCGGATACGGCGCGGTATCCCGCAGCAGGAATCCAGATAGTCGGGGCCGTTCGGCTGGGGCAAAAGGACGAAGCGCAGCAAGGTACGGGCGGCGTGCATGCCATTGACGTCTTACCACAGCTCATAGATGAGTTGGAAGTCCGCGATGTGCTAATTGCACTAGGCTCCGATGACCACCGGGAGCTCGCTGAAGTGTTGCGTCTATGTGACGGGAAGGCCGTCACGCTAAAGATCGTGCCGGACTTCTATTCTGTAATCGGCGGGATGGCGCGCACAGAGCACATCTATGGCCTGCCGCTCATTGAGGTACTGCCGCTTCCCATGCCTGCATGGGAACAGAGCACAAAGCGCCTGTTTGACATCGGCGTGGCGCTGATCGTACTTGTGGCGGGACTGCCCCTATGGCTTGGAGTCGCGCTTGGGGTGCGTACGACCTCCTCGGGCCCGGCCGTTTACCGCCAAAATCGGGTGGGTCGGAAGGGGCGCAACTTCACTATGTACAAGTTTCGAACGATGCGCCAGGATGCCGAGGCGGCGTCCGGTCCTGTGTGGGCTACGGAAGATGATCCGCGATATACCGGTTTTGGCCGGTGGCTGCGCAAGATGCGCTTGGATGAGGCACCCCAGCTCTGGAATGTGCTCAAGGGCGAAATGAGCCTGGTGGGTCCACGGCCCGAACGTCCATTCTTTGTTGAAAAGCTTCGAAAAGAGATCCCGCTCTACAATAGGCGCCACCGTGTGAAGCCGGGCATCACCGGCTGGGCGCAGGTTATGTGGCACTATGACTCGTCGCTGGAGGACGTGCAGCAGAAGGTGAAGTACGATTTGTTTTACATCGAGAATATGAGCCTCCGCATGGATTTCAAGATTCTGTTTCGGACGGTTCGGACGGTAGTTATGGGCGTTGGCCAATGACGTGGAAACCACAGGAGCTCCGCGCGCTGCACCGCGCGCTGGAGCTACCGCGCGCCATCGAAGAACGCATGCTGCGTCTCATCCGGCAGAACCGCATCTCCAAGTGGTTCAGCGGGTACGGGCAGGAAGCAATTGCAGTGGGGTGTGTTTGGGCAGCCAAGGACCGGGACGTGATTTTGCCGCTGCACCGCAACCTCGGAGTGTGGACGACGCGGGGTGTGCCGCTGAGGCCGCTGTTCTGTCAGCTGATGGGGCGATCCGGCGGGTACACCAAGGGACGGGATCGGACCTTTCATTTCGGGTTGCCCAGTCGGCGAATTGTCGGGATGATTTCGCACTTGGGTGCGATGTTACCGGTAGCGTGCGGAATAGCCCAGGCTGCGCAGCTGCGGGGAGAAGACTACTTGGCGATGCCCTTTTGCGGGGACGGCGCTACGCGCGAAGGGGACTTTCATGAGGCTTTGAGCCTGGCGGGTCTTTGGAACCTGCCCGTTGTCTTTGTGGTCGAAAACAACGGCTACGGCCTTTCGACTCCAACCAGGGAGGCGGTGCCGATCGAAGACATTGCGCAGGCCGCATCGGGCTATGGAATGCTTGGCGAGGTAGTGGATGGGAATGACATCCTCGCGGTAATCCCTGCCGTACGTCGCGCTGCAGCGCGCGCACGGGCAGGGGAGGGGCCGACGCTTCTCGAGATGAAGACCTTTCGGCGGCGGGGGCACGAGGAGGCCTCAGGCACAGGATACGTCCCGCATTCCGTAGTGGAAGAGTGGGCGGAAAAGGATCCGGTTGATCGCTTCGCAGCGTATCTCGAAGCTGACGGAATCATGACGCGTGCGGAGATTGACGGTGTTCGCCAGGCGCAGCAGGGCGAGGTAGAGGCCGCATCAGAATACGCACTTGCGCAGGGGACCGTGGACAGTACACCGCAGGCAGAACGAAAAGCAGTCTTCGCGGCAGCACCCGCGATTAAGTCAGGTCCCGCTGGCCCTACGCGCATAGCCCGCTACATTGACGCCATAAGCGAGGGCCTGCGACAAGCAATGGAAGAAGACGAGCGGGTGCTGCTATTGGGCCAGGACATCGCCGAGTATGGCGGGGTATTCAAGGTTTCCGAGGGCCTTTTGGAGGAATTCGGCGCCTTGCGTGTACGGAACACGCCCATCATCGAAAGCGGCGCCATAGGCGCTGCGATCGGGTTGGCACTGGAAGGTCTGCGACCCGTGGTTGAGATGCAGTATGCGGACTTCATCGCGTGTGGCTTTAACCAGATTGTCAACAACCTCGCAACGACACACTACCGTTGGGGTGCGCCGCTTAACGTCACTATCCGGGCACCGTACGGTGGGCATATTGGCGCGGGGCCATTCCATTCGCAGAGCAAGGAGGCGTGGTTTTGCCACGTACCGGGCCTTAAGGTGGCAGTGCCGGCGACGCCGCACGACGCAAAGGGGTTGCTGATGGCAGCTGTCGCGGACCCCAATCCCGTACTCTTCTTCGAGCACAAGCATTTGTATCGGTCGGTGCGAGGGGAAGTGCCGTCGCTTGCCTACCGTACGCCACTGGGTGTAGCGCGCATAGCGCGTCCAGGGACTGATGCTACGATTGTGACCTACGGGCTCGGCGTCCAGTGGGCTCTTGCCGAATCCGAGCATATAGAATCGACTCTTGGCGCGCAGGTTGAGGTGGTCGATTTGCGGACTCTGGTGCCTTGGGACCGGGAAGCCGTTATGGCGTCTGTTGGCAAGACCAATCGCCTATTGGTGCTGCACGAAGCGACGGCAACGTGCGGGTTCGGCGCGGAAGTGGCTGCTGAGATCAGCCAGTCTGGGTTTACGATGTTGGATGCACCGCCCATGCGAGTAGCGGCAGAGGACTTGCCGGTGCCGTTTTCGATCAATTTGGAGACAGAGGTGTTCTCTGCGCTGCCGAAGTTGCGCCCAACGCTCAAAGCGCTGTTGGACTACTGACTAATCGCCGAGATGGCAGGGGTGCGCGGCAGGAGATCGGATCTTTAGTAGCGCGCAGGCATTCATCCGCACCGACCCTCAGTGGTCGCACAGCCGCCATCAACTCCAGGTCTAGTTTGTCGATCTATGCTGCAAGCCGGTGACAAGGCTCCCAACTTTGCTGCAGAGGCGCAACACGGCGCAGTCGTCAACCTTTCGGATTACAACGGAAGAAAGGTTGTGCTTTTTTTCTATCCGAAGGACAACACGCCTGGATGCACCATGCAAGCCTGTAACCTGCGCGACCACATTCCGCAGCTCAATGCACACGGAGTCGAGGTTCTCGGGGTGTCAGGAGACAGCGTGGCTTCGCATAAGAGATTTGCCAGCAAACATCAGCTACCCTTCTTGTTGATCGCCGACACGGATAAGAGGATCATGCAGGAATACGGCGTATGGGGCGAGAAAAAGATGTATGGGCGCACGTTCCTGGGAGTTAAGCGAACCACGTTTCTGATCAATGAGGACGGCGTGATCCATCACATCTTCAGGCGTCCCAAGTTGTCGGGGCACGCGGACGAGGTGCTGAAGGCATTCGGAGCGTAGTCCGGTCCGGTCAGAACTTGCAGCATGGGCCCTTACGAAGCGGTCATCGGTCTGGAAGTACATTGCCAGCTGCAGACCCGGTCGAAGGCCTTCAGCCCGGATTCCGCGTCATTTGGTGCACTGCCCAATCGGCATGTGGACCCCGTGAGCCTGGGCCATCCCGGGACGCTGCCTGTGCTGAATCGGCGTGTAGTCGAATTTGCCGTGCGCCTGGGGCTGGCCACGAATTGCCGCATCGCCGAGAGGAGCGTGATGGCCCGCAAGCACTATTTCTATCCAGACCTTCCGAAGGGGTACCAGCTCTCACAGTATGAAGATCCGATCTGTACGGCGGGTAGTGTGGACATCGGGCGGCCAATCCGCCTGACACGGATACACATTGAAGAGGATGCCGGCAAGAGCCTGCATGATCAGGATCCGGAGGCGACGCTCTTAGACCTTAACCGGTGCGGCGTGCCCCTGCTGGAAATCGTGACTGAGCCCGATTTGCGATCGGCGCATGAGGCAAGCGTCTTTATGCAGAAGATGCGGCAGCTTGTCCGCTACCTCGGCGTCAGTGATGGCAACATGGAGGAGGGATCGCTGCGCTGTGACGCGAACGTATCTATTCGAAAGGCAGGTAGCACGAAGCTTGGTGTCAAGACCGAGATCAAGAATATGAACTCGTTTCGCCATGTGGAGCGTGCCATTGATCATGAGGTTGCGCGACAGGTTCATATAGTTCAGGCGGGCGGCACCATAGAGGAGCAGACTTTGCTGTGGGATCCCGACCGGCAGGAAACGCGACTGATGCGTTCAAAGGAGCAAGCGCACGACTACCGGTATTTTCCGGATCCAGACTTGCCACCGGTAGTGGTGACGCAGGAGATGCGCGCGGCCATTGCGGCCGCTTTGCCTGAATTGCCGGATGCTCGCAGTCGGAGGTACTTGGAAGTGCTTGGCCTGCCGGGATACGATGCTCGCGTCCTTACAGAAGAGCGGTCGGTGGCGGACTACTTTGAGGCGGCACTTGGCGCGCTGGAGGCAAATTCAGAAGCCGCAGATACCAGCGCATGTGCCAAGGCTGTCTCCAATCTGGTTATGGGTGATGTCATGCGCGAATTGAAGGCGAGCCCCGAGGCCGGCTTTGCGATCAGCGCCAAGCGTCTTGCCGGGCTCGTGCACCTGCGCATGGCGGGTGACATCAGCTCCACGGGTGCACAAAAGCTCTTCCTGCTCCTGAAAAGCCATAGTGGCGCTGCAGTTGATGTTGCCGCCAAGCACCGGTTGCTGCAGGTATCGGATGATCAGGCATTGCTTCCAGCCGTAAGGCAGGTGCTGGCGGACCATCCTAAGCAGGTGCAGCTGTACTTGGCTGGCAAGAGGTCGATTATCGGTTTTTTCATTGGTCAGGTGATGCGTCGATTTGACGGATCACCGGATCCTAAGCGCGTACGCGCATTACTTTTCCGGGTTCTAGACGCACGTAAGCCATGAATGTGAATCAGAAGCTTTTTGCGTTCCTCTTGTTGGGCGTGTTGACGGTGCCTGCGTGCGCGCAGCAGGACGTGGCAACGGAGGGGTCGGAGATCCACAGTGTCCTGACGGGCGTCTTTACTGTCGACCCTGCGATTGATCCTACCAAGGACTACCGTGGCTTCGAGGTACTGGTGGCGGTGGATGTCGACGGCGAGCCCGACACGTTGGGATATGGCGTCACCGACAGCACGGGCAGTTTCAAGGTTAACGTGGCTGCGCCAGCGCGTGGTCGGTATTCACTCGTGGTCAGCCGGCGCGGTCAGATATTGACGCTGGCTGCTTTAGCAGTGGCGGAGGGAGACTCCGCGACTGTAACGGCAGTTTTTCCGATGGGTAACCGCCCGCTTCGCATCCGGTCAATGGAAAACTCCGCCTGGGTGGCGTACGAGAACACAACAGCGCAGCACCGGCTGCGTCTCCTTGAGCTGGTGCAAAGTGGTGAGTATGACGAGAACAAGGTGGCCAATCTGGTTCGCCAAACGAGCGCGATCTTGTGGGGCATGCAAAACACGTTTCCAGGAACCATGGGTGGTGAAGTGGCGGTGGCTGAAGCGGTATCCATAGCTACAAGCTGGGACGATTCCCTTGCGCTTGCGCGGGCATTGCAGATTCCACCGGAAAACATCAACTACGTTGAGGTCGCCCAGGCCGCACGGACCGCCCAGTCACGCCTTGCGGGGCAGGAAGCGGCCGTGGCGCTGCTAGAGGAGTTTGCTGCGAAGGCCGTGACAGCGCTTCAGCGCAGCACGTTGGAATTCGAAGTCATTGCCGCGCGCCTGGACAGCATGCAGTACGGTATAGCTTTGGATTTGGCTCGCACATACAAGGAGAAGTATGCGGATACGCCGTACGAGGAATGGGGCAGCCGGGCGATCTATGAGTTGGAGCATCTGATCCCAGGCAAGGATGCACCTTTGTTTTCGTTACGCGACATGAAAGGGGACTCGCTGCACCTTTCGGGCCTTCTTGGTCAGTTTGTGCTTGTTGAGTTCTATCACCCGCAAGACGACGTGTATGAGCGCGAGCTTGAGGGGCGCAGTGCGTTGTACGCTGATGCTCCAGCCTTGGAGATTGTGTCGATTTCCATGGTGCCGGACACGCTGATCAACGAGGCGTTCTTTGACTTGCGTGACATTCCAGGGCGCCATGCGATCACCCCTGCGGGTCTGGCGCCACTATATAACATCAACGTGCTTCCTACACGATTCCTGATCGATCCCGAGGGCACGATCAGGGCCAAGTACGTAGGCAATGCCATGGCCGCAATCTATCTGGATTTAGTGGGCGCGCAGTAGATCACTGCACTTTGAAGACAGCCGGGAAGGGTCCAGCGTTCTACGGGCGGCCTTGGCCACCGCCGCTGGGGTTGCAGAACATGGCTCCCTGGTGACGCCACATCAATAGGCCCCGTGAACAGTAGTCCTCATAAATGCCCGCGAGTGGGGCAGGACGACCAGGACTGGGCGGCGAATTCGACAGGAGCGTGTCTGACCAGACGGCCGGTTGCCTAATAAGCTGGATTGAGGCCGCAACAACGACCGCTATGGTGCGGATTGCCATTGAATATGTACCTTGCGGCCGCGCCGCAGGTAGCCAATTGCGGGCTCAATCGGTTGCACAGTCCATCAGATTCCTACCAGACAGGAGTACGCGAAAATGCTGATTGCAGGAAACTGGAAGATGAATACAGACGCCGTATCGGCGTCCAGTCTTGCGCAGGATGTATGCACCGGGGTGGGCGATCCTGGAAGTGTACATGTGGCTGTATGTCCGCCTTTTGTGCACCTGACCGCAGTAAGGGACGCGCTGCACGGCACGCCCGTCAGGCTGGGAGCGCAGAACATGCATACCGAAATATCTGGGGCCTATACAGGTGAAGTCTCTGGGGCGATGCTGGCCTCAGTTGGGTGCCATTACGTGATATTGGGGCACTCCGAGCGCCGGCAGAACTTCGGCGAGACCGATGCCCTCGTTAGTGCGAAGGTGCGACGGGCACTGACCTTTGGGCTGATCCCAATAATCTGCGTGGGTGAGGTGTTTGCCGAACGGAAGGCAGGCCGTGAGCGCCAGGTCGTGGGAACACAGGTCCGGGGTGCGCTAAAGGACGTTGAGAATGCTGATTCGCTGGTAATTGCATACGAACCAGTGTGGGCTATTGGGACAGGCGAGACAGCGACCTCAGATCAGGCCCAATCCATGCATGCCTACATCAGGACGCTCCTGGTGGGCCAATTCGGCAAAGCCGGAGCGGCCGACATCCAGATTCTTTACGGGGGCAGCATGAAACCCGCAAACGCCGCTGACCTTGTCAGCCTACCCGACGTTGACGGCGGCCTTATTGGAGGCGCCAGCCTAAGCGGGGAGTCCTTTGCTGCGATCGTCAGGGCAGGACAGGCAGCGGTTTAGGGCTTGGCGCTATTCCGCGGTTTTTTCGGTGTCGGCCTCCACGTTGCCAGCCTCTGCCTTCGTCACGGATGACTTTTCGGCGGTGATGTCCTCGCCTTCGGCTGCTTGTCCATTGCTGCTGGTAGTGCCGTTGCCATTGGAAGCGTAGTCCGTCTTGTAGAAGCCAGAACCTTTCAATATAAACCCGGTGCCTCCAGAGATGACGCGGCGAACCTTTTGATGCGTCGTTGGGCATTCAGTAAGAGGGTTGGCCGTTATCCGCTGGAAGCGTTCAAACGTAGTGCCGTCCTCACGACGATAGATATACGTAGGCATGAAATCCTGTTGACTTACATCCTCCAAGAAAACCCCGCGTCGTCCAAAAGTTCCTCAGTCCAGGGGAGTCGCGGCCAGTCCCCTGTAGGCCAGGTCTGCGACCAGTGGACGCAACTCGCTAACCAGGCCGTTCTCGCGAGTAGGGTAGACGCGATTGGTCAGCAGAATAACATAAAGACCAGTGTCCGGGTCGATCCAGAGGGAAGTGCCAGTGAAGCCGGTGTGGCCAAAGCTGCGCAGACCGAAGTAGTCACCCGCAGAAGATGGCTTGTCTGTGTTTTTGGTGTCCCATCCTAGCGCGCGCGACGAAACGGTGGTGTCCACGACTGTAGTGAAGTACTCCACAGTTGCCGGGTTAAGGAAAAGACCACTTTCATAATACCCACTCTGTGCCATCATCGCGGCAAACCCAGCGACATCTTCCGCCGAGGAAAACAGGCCCGCATGGCCTGCCGTGCCACCTAAGATCCAAGCATTCTCGTCATGGACTTCGCCTTGTACCAGGCGATGCCGGAAGTAGTCATCAAGCTCTGTAGGTACCACCGAGGGATCCGGCGTGTCGGTGCCCCTAAAGCCGGTCGCCGTCATGCCAAGCGGCGCGAAGATGTTCTCGGCTGCATACGTAGCAAAGTCCTGCCCGGTGATTGCTTCCATTACAAGGACAAGGGTGATCATGCCAAAGTCGCTGTATCGGTACTCCTTTCCGGGGCTTGAATCAAGCGGGATGGCAAAGATCGAGTCGATGATGGCTTCACGCGTCAAGACGCCTTCGGCATAGAATGTGCGGAAGGGTGTAAAGCCGCCCGTATGCGTAAGCAGCTGGCGAATCGTGATGCCTGCCTTGTCGGGGCTGTCGAATTTGGGCAGGTATGAGCGTACGGGCGCATCAAGGTCCAATAGATCTTCTTCATACAGCAGCATCGTGGCCGTAGTGGTTGCAATGACCTTGGTCAGCGACGCCAAATCAAACACGGACCGGGGCGTGGTTGCAACGTCGGATTCGTACGTATAGGCACCATACCCTGTCAGTTTGTGAATCACCCCGCGCTGCCCAATGGCTACGGCCGCGCCCGGAAAAGCCTGCTGCCCTATAAAAGCCTCTACTAGCGAGTCGATGCGTGCAAATGCTTCTGCTGTGTCCAGAGGGGAAGGGGCAGCCCTTCGGGCTAT
This sequence comes from Rhodothermales bacterium, assembly GCA_965218495.1. GTDB lineage: Bacteria > Bacteroidota > Rhodothermia > Rhodothermales > Bin80. Next base: position 3,993,903 of record OZ244626.1, on the reverse strand, counting down.
GGTGCCGGGCGCATTGCAGCCCACTGGAGCCGCAAGGATTACGACACTCAGTGCCATGCAGCGAGAAAGTGACATGAATGGCGGAGCTTTTGTAGTTTTGGGCGCCACCGCCCAAGTGCGGTACGGCAATTTCCCGAAAACAACCCTTATCTGTCTATGCCTACTGTTACAGTAGACTGCGGCCTGATGATTAAGGTCGCGGAAGGAAGGCGTCTGGCCCTGGCGGTAGAGGATGCTGGCGCCGACATCGGGCACCGGTGCGGCGGCTTTGCTCGTTGCACGACCTGCCGCGTAGAATTTATTGCGGGGGAGCCCTCTGTCTGCACTCGTGCAGAGTACGAAAAGCTGAAGGATCGTGGCCTGTTGGGCAAGGCGCGTTTGGCGTGCCAGATTGTCGTGGAAGGCGACATGACCGTGAGGCCGTTGATGAGAGTGTCAGAAATGGGCTGGGCCGATCCCGGCCCGCCGTTGGCGGAAACCGTGACGCCGGAGCCCGACTGGATTGACCTGTCGTCAGCCGAAGACCAAGTCTAAGTCCGCATCGGATATCCGGCTGCGCTCTTGGCGAACGGCGTCAAAGAACCTCTGGTCATACGTGCGCGATCTGATTACCATTGGCATGGGTGTGGCATGTCCCAAGAGGAGTGCCTGCTGCTTGGCGTCGATAGCGGCAAGGATGTTGCGCAGGCTGCTGCTGTTACGCTCACCAACGAGTACGGCAGTGATGTCCTTGTCGTCACTGAGCTGTGCGACGAGCTTTGTCCCAATCTGGCTTACAACCTCTTCGTCAATAGCGCTGGGTCGCTGGTCTACGACCAGGAGCGACACAAAGTACTTGCGCATCTCTCGCGCGATTTTTCCAAAAGGGGTTTCCCGCGCAACACCTTTGGCCAGGAATTTGTGTGCCTCCTCTATGGTGATCATCAGGGGGCGAGGCTTGTTTTTTCTGGTTCTTCGAAACTCGTTGGCCTTCTGTTCATACCGGTCACGTATCCGGCGCGTGATAACGTTAGCAACCAGCAGGTATACTTGGAGGTCGCTGTACGCGCCGAACTCGAAGATTACCGACTTTCCCTTGTCCAGGTGGGACATCAGCTGGTCAAGGACGTCTATTCTGCCCTCGGACGGTTCCATGCTGAAGAAATCATGCCGGGCGAGCCTTGAGAGCTTACGTCGCAATGCCCTAAGAGCGCCTTCATGCGCGCCGATGCGGCTCGCAAGCTGAATCAGCTCTTCACCTGTACTAGTCTCCAGGAGCGTCGACAGCCACCTGCGCCCAAACTGCTTCTTCAGCGCAAATGAAACCTCTTCGGCTGTGGGGTTAAGGTTCAAGGTGTCCCTCAGCGGCAGTATATCGCCGGGCAGAATCTGATCTGCGTACAGGGTCACGGCTTGGTCAGCCTGACTTCCGCGTTCTCTGGTACCCTTAGGGTCAAGGGAGAAGATGGCTACTTTCGCAGGGAAGAGCTCTCTAAGACCCCTGAGGAATCCAGAGCGCTGCCCGCTTGCTTCCTGGTCAACCTTGTCGCCGTATTCGGAGTGCATGTCAAAGATGAGGTTGACGGCAACGTCCGTCTTGATCAGGCCACAGAGCAGAAGACGTGTCAGGAACGTCTTGCCCGTGCCGGTCTTTCCGAATACTGCATTGGAGCGCTCTGCGAAGCGGCGCAGGTTGAGGCACAGCGGGATGTCATCCATCTCCAGCGGTGAACCGATTTGGAAAAAGGTTTTTCCGTCTCCGTGTGACTCATCACCAAAGATGTGCACGACGTCGTCAACGTCGGCGCGGGCCACATCCGAAAAGTGGGCGGGCACCGTCTTGACGGCCCGTGGTTCGCTGCCCGACAGCTCCGGGTGATCTGCGTTTTCCATCATAAGCATCGGATGGAGTTGCACCTTGCCATAGGCAGCAGTGCCCTCCATCACCTGGCGCAAAAGGTGGTCTTCCGGACCCGGCGGGTACAGGAGCACATTTTCGTTCGTTGCCGCAATGGTTACGTCCGTGATCAGCGAAAAGAAGTCAAACTTGCTGCCCTGAATAACGACGAAGGTGCCAGCTTTGACGTCCTCGACAGACTGCTGCACAGCGAGCTTCATCTCGACGCCTTGACTCAGGGAGCCGTGCGTGATGACACCGATTTTTTCCGATCTTCCAACGGCGTGGTCTGGTGCCATGGTGCTACGGTGCTTGTTCAACGGTGGCGAGTTGCCCGCAAGCCGCGTCAATGTCCTGGCCACGGCTGCGCCGCACGGTGACGGTGACGCCGTGGTCAGCCAGAATGCGCGCAAAGGTGTTCAGCCGCGTGTCGGTCGTGCGTTCAAAGCTGACTCCTGCGACGGCGTTGTACATGATGAGGTTGACCTTGCTGTGCACCTGGCGACAAATTCGGACAAGTGCCTGCGCATCGGCCTCCGTGTCATTAAAGCCCAGGAAGAGGCAGTATTCAAAAGTCGCGTGCCGGCGCGTAGTTCGCGAATAATACTGCAGGCTCTCCAATAACGCGCTGAGGCCGGTAGCGTGTGCCCTGTTGACCGGCAAGATCTGGCTACGCTTTTCGTCGGTAGGGGCATGCAGCGACACAGCTAGGTTTACGCCGGGATAGTCGTCCGCGAATCTACGGATGCGGCGCGCCAGGCCGACGGTAGATACGGTGATACGGCGCGGCGCCAGGCCTAAGGCCTGCGGGTGCGACAGCAACGTGAGGCTGGTCAGCACATGGGTGTAGTTGAGTAGCGGTTCCCCCATGCCCATGAAGACCACGTTCGTCAGGCCACGCCCGAAGCGCTCGCGTGCCAGTCCACTGAGAAAGTACGCCTGATCGTAGATTTCCGCCGGCGTGAGGTTTTGGCTAAAGCCCAGGCGGCCGGTACCGCAAAACGTGCAGCCCATGGCGCACCCCACCTGGCTGGACACGCAGGCCGTATAGCGGTCTGCCACTTCGTCGGGGATCAGGACTGCCTCAACCAGCCGGCCAGTAGAAAGCCTGAAAAGGGCCTTCGCTGTCCCATCGCGGGAGGTCTGGAGCGCTGCAAGCGTGATGGAGTCCAGCGAGCATTGGGCGGTAAGCACTTGCCGAAAAACTGCCGGCAGGTTCGTCATGGCGCCAAACGAACGCACGCCCTTACCGTAGATCCACTGGAAAAGCTGGCGGCCGCGATATGCTGGCTCGCCGAGTCTAGTGGCCAAGGCCTCCAGGCCCGGAAGGTCCAAGGCTGTTAGGTTGATAGATATGGGCTGGGACCGGTCCAAAATTAAGGCGAAAGTTTCACAGCACTTTTATTTATAGTGCCCATCGAATACCTTGCGTATGACGCTCACCATTGGAGGCCTTAGCAATGAAAAAACTCATGATGGTCGTACCGCTTCTGGTGCTTGCCGTTTCAGCCCATGCGCAGCTCCCGGCCAACGTTTTGGAAGGCTCGTGGAGGCTGGTCTCCCAGCGCTCGATTTATCCAGACACCGTTGTGGTAACCACGAATCCACCGCCATCGATCAAAATTCTCAACTCTACGCACTTTTCTTGGGGTTACCAGTCGGATTCGGGAGAGGATGTCATCGCTGGAGGTGGTCGGTACACCTTGCAAGGTGATACCCTGTACACGGAGTATCTGGAGTACCATGTAAGCGAGGTCTTGGTTGGCCAGGCGCTGAGGTTTTCTGTCAGGATTGTCGGAGACCTGTGGTATCATGCTGGCGAGTTTCCCAGCGGTTATCGCCTGGAGGAGGTCTGGCGCCGTATCGAGTAGTACCTACTGCACCCAGCGGTCGATGCAGATGAAGACGACCAGCAGCGGGATGTAAAGGATCGAGGCCATGAGCACCCGGCGCGCGTCCCGCGTGCTGCGGGAGCGGAAGAATGCGTAGGCGGGGGTCAGAAACCACACGCCAAGTAGCATGGCGCCGACGAGGTAGACCCACCCGGTGCTGCCAATGGCCGTGGGTAGCATGCTGGCCGCCGCAAGGGCAATGGTGGAGTACAGCGTTTGGCGCGCGGTGGCGTTCCCGTCAGGATGCACGACAGTTAGCATAGCGTAGTTTGCCCGCGCATAGTCTTTGCGGTACATCCAGGCCAATGACAGGAAGTGCGGAATCTGCCACAGTGCCAGGATGGCAAAGAGGGCCCACCCGGCCGCGCCGAATGTACCCGTAGCCGCCGTATAGCCACCAAGGGCGGGCAGAGCGCCCGGAATTGTACCTACTAGCGTATTGAATTGCGTGTGTCGCTTAAGCGGCGTATAGGCCGCCAAGTACAACACGACGGTCAACACAGCCAGCCCCAACGTCAAGAGGTTCGTAAGCCATAGCGCGGCAAATCCAAGTGCCAACAATGAGAGCCCGTAAAGAAGAGCGGCATGCGGTACGATACGGCCGGAGGGCAGAGGCCGGTTGGCTGTGCGCCGCATAAGTGCGTCGTACTTGCGCTCGATGAAATGATTCAGCACGCCGCCGCCCGCCGCGCAAAGGGCGGTGCCGGCAAGCGTAAGACCAAGGAGTCCGCCTCCAATCGTGTCGGGTGATCCCAACAGGAATCCGGCCAGGGCGGAGATCGTGACCAGGAATGATATTTCGGGCTTTGCCAGCTCCCAATAGTCCAGAAACGCAGGGCGGTCGGGGTCGATCGATACCCGCCGGCGCTGCGGTCTTAGTCGGAGTCGCTGGGGAGTATCCAGGACATCAGCAGTCTGTTCCATCACACTAGTTCCAGCGGCGCAAGAGCTGAAGCGCGGTTCCAAAGGTTATGCCCAGCAGTACCGAACCCACGACAAGGTGGGCCGAGTTGAGCGCGACTTGCCATAGGGAGCGTACACCGACACCATCTTCATACACCAGTATCATAAGGGCCATGACGCCCAGCATCATTTGGAGCGCAACGGCGCCCACCATGCCCCATGCCCACCCGTTTAGCAAGCCGCGTCGGCGCAGGTGGCCAAAGAGCGTAAGTACCAGCACCAGAACAATTATACTTCCGGTGACGTGAGTAAGCGTGAACCCCAGATGCACACCGGCCCCTGAGTGACGCAAAAGGGCGCCAAGGAGAATCTGAACGAAGAGTGCAAGGGTAGTGATGACGCAAAGCCGCCTGAGTGCCTGAGGAGTGGCGGATGCTTTCTTCGCCTGGATCCACCCCGCCGACGTAACTACGGCTGCAGCCATGATCGAGGAAAACAACAGCTGCGCCCCTAGGGCATGGACGACCGCCAGGTCCAGCGAAACCCACAACACGCGAAGACCGCCCAGAATCCCTTGAAGTATGACCAGCGTCAAAACGCTCATCGCAAGTAGCCGAACTCCGCGACGCCGATCTGCGGCCAAGGTCCATGCCACGAGGCCGACGGCCCACAGGCCTACCAGCGCACCAAGTAACCTGTGGCCATGCTCGGCGAGGATTGGGGCGTGCATCCACCACTTTGACGCTGGATTAGCCGGATCATGAAATCCCGTGGCGATAGGGTCAAGGGACCCAAAAGAGGTGGGCCAGTCCGGGACGGCGAGCCCCGCATCGATGCTGGTCACCCAGCCTCCCCAGCCGATAAGTGCAAGGCAAAGGACTATTCCAAGGAGTGCATACCGATGGCGCCAAGGCGCAATTCCGCTGGCTGGGGTGGAGTCCAATAGGCTTGGCTTGCTTTAGTTCAATCCATAGCAACAAGTGCGGCTATGCTGCTGTTCCACAGCACACTTGAAAGCCGTGCGAATCTACGATTCAATGCCGTACGAAACACGCCTATGACCCTTATTGCATCCATCTCCGGAATCCGAGGGATCTTTGGCGCCGGCCTGGACGCCTCCGTACTCGTTCGTTACACCTTGGCCTACGGCCAATGGGCGCTTGGTAGGGCACCTCACCTGCCGCCGCGCATAGTCGTTGGGCGGGATGCGCGGGTGTCAGGAGAGGTCTGTGCGCAAATCGTTATAGGAACGCTGCGCAGTCTGGGGCTGGATGTGGTGGATGCTGGGCTGGCTGCGACCCCTACGGTCGCTATGGGCGTGCTGCGGGCGCGAGCACGGGGTGGTATCATTCTTTCCGCATCGCACAACTCGGAGGAGTGGAATGCACTCAAGCTCCTGAATGAGAAGAGTGAGTTCCTCTCCCCAGAGGAAGGTGCCACAATCATGGCAGCAGTCGGCATTTCGCCGGCTCCGCATGGAGAGCGCATTGGTGGCCATCAGGAGCAAGACTTCTTGGAGGACCACCTTTCGGCGATAGCGGCACTCGAATTCCATGATCCTGCGCCCATTCGGTCGCGCCGCTTCAAGGTCGTCGTCGACGGAATCAATTCGGTTGGCGGTCTGGCGCTGCCACGCCTGCTCACACGTATTGGCGTGAAGCCAGTCGATATCCTAGTGCTGAACGGAGAGCCGACGGGCCGTTTTGCACATCCAGCAGAGCCGCTGCCCGGGCATCTGACGGACACGATGGCGTGTGTCAAACAAGGTGACTTCGACTTGGGGCTGGTGGTGGATCCCGATGCAGATCGTCTGGCGCTGATAGACGAGCACGGCGACTACGTCAGCGAGGAGTTGACGCAGGTAATTGCCGCAGACTTTATTTGGCGCAGGCGGACAGGTCCATTTGCTACCAATCTCTCGTCATCCCGCGCTATTGATGACGTTGCCGCGCGCTACGGGCAGTTGGTGCACCGATCTGCGGTGGGCGAGATCAACGTGGTGAAGAAGATGCAGGAGGTTGGCGCGATCATGGGAGGTGAAGGCAACGGAGGCGTGATCTTGCCCGACCTTCACTACGGGCGCGACGCGCTTGTAGGTGCGGCGATAGTGCTACAGCACCTGGCCGAGCGGCAACTGACGATGTCCGCCTTGCGGGGTGCGATGCCACAGTATGTGATCTCCAAGAACAAGGTTCGCTTGGATGACCCTGATGCCGCTCTGGCCCGTATTGCCGATCAGCACTGCGGCGATGGTCTCTCCACCGTTGACGGTGTTAAGCTCAGCTTTGTGCACGGCTGGGTCCACCTGCGCAAGTCAAACACGGAGCCTATCGTCCGTGTGTACGCGGAGGCGTCTACGGAGGCCGGCGCCACCGCGCTGACGAAGACCTATATGGACCGTCTTCAGGAGCCGGCACGGGGGTGAAGCTCAAGCTGGCCTCACCCCCGCCGACTAAATGGTGTGGGCCTAAAAGTCCATGCCGCCGCCCATGCCGCCCATGCCACCACCATGGTGGCCGCCGGCTCCGGCGTCACCGCCTGCAGATTTCTCAGGCTTGTCTGCTACCACGGCTTCGGTGGTCAGCAAGAGCCCGGCAACCGACGCGGCATTCTCCAACGCAGCGCGAACGACCTTTGTCGGGTCGATAACGCCTTGGCTGATGAGTGCGCCATACTCTTCGGTACGGGCGTTGAAGCCAAAGTCGCCTTCGCCTTCTTTGACTTTCTGGGCTACGATGGAGCCCTCCACGCCGGAGTTGGCTGCAATCTGGCGCAGCGGTTCTTCCAGGGCGCGGCGCACAATGTTGACACCGATAGCCTGGTCATCGTTGTCAATCGGCGCATCGGCGAGCGAACCAATGGCGCGAATAAGGGCGACACCTCCACCGGAAACGATGCCTTCTTCAATGGCCGCACGCGTAGCGTGCAGGGCATCTTCGACGCGGGCTTTCTTTTCTTTCATTTCCGGCTCGGTGGCCGCCCCGATTTTGAGAACGGCAACGCCACCGCTGAGTTTTGCCAGACGCTCCTGCAGCTTCTCGCGATCGTAGTCACTGGTCGTCGTTTCGATCTGCTGCCGGATCTGGTTTGAGCGTGCAGTGATCTGGTCCTTGCTGCCGGCACCGTCAATGATGACTGTCTTGTCTTTGTCGATGACCACCCGCTCGGCCTGACCGAGGTAATCCAGCGTTGCGTTTTCGAGGCGGTAGCCTTTTTCTTCGCTGATGACCGTGCCGCCGGTCAGGACGGAGATGTCTTCCAACATCGCTTTACGACGATCGCCAAACCCGGGGGCCTTGACAGCGGCCACGCGCAGCGTGCCGCGCAGCTTGTTGACGACCATGGTAGCGAGGGCTTCGCCTTCTACGTCCTCTGCGATGACGAGAAGCGGGCGGCTTGACTGAGCGACTTTCTCAAGGACGGGAAGCAGGTCCTTCATGGCGGAGATCTTCTTGTCGAAGATCAACAGGTACGCCTTCTCCAGGATAGTCTCCATGTCGTCGGCATTGGTGACAAAGTAGGGGGAGAGATAGCCGCGATCAAACTGCATGCCCTCAACCACATCCAAAGTGGTTTCTGTTCCGCGTGCTTCTTCCACCGTGATGACGCCGTCCTTGCCGACCTTCTCAAATGCATCGGCGATAAGGGTGCCAATGGCTTCGTCGGTGTTTGCCGAGATGGAGCCGACCTGTGCGATTTCGTTACGGCCCTCGATGTCTCGGCTCTGCACACGCAGGTCAGCTATGACGCACCTGACGGCTTTGTCGATGCCGCGCTTCAGGTCCATAGGATTAGCTCCTGCCGTGACGTTTTTGAGGCCCGCGGTCATGATGGCCTGCGCCAGGACGGTGGCCGTAGTGGTACCGTCACCAGCCACATCACTGGTCTTGGAGGCAACCTCCTTGACCATTTGCGCTCCGACATTTTCCAGCTTGTTTTCGAGTTCGACCTCTTTTGCAACCGTTACGCCGTCTTTGGTCACGGTTGGCGAGCCGAATTTCTTCTCGATGATGACGTTGCGGCCTTTGGGCCCGAGGGTGACTTTGACGGCTTCTGCGAGCTGGTCAACGCCGCGCTTGAGGGCGTTTCGTGCGTCAGCCTCAAAGATTATCTGCTTTGCCATGTTGATATTTAGAGATAAGAGGGTTTACGGTTGAGTTACTTGACGATGCCGAGGATGTCACTCTCGCGCATGATGAGGTATTCCTCCCCATCGAGGGTGACCTCCGTGCCGGAGTACTTCCCGTAGAGAACGACGTCGCCGGCCTTTACGGTAGTATCAATCTTGGTGCCGTTCTCGACCCGACCCGGGCCGACGGCGATGACCGTGCCGCGCTGCGGCTTCTCCTTGGCAGAGTCGGGGATGAACAGTCCGCTGGCGGTCTTCTCGTCGGCGTCCTGCGCCTTGACCACTACGCGGTCACTAAGCGGTTGAATCATGGGTATGTTGCCTCCAATTTGTGATGAGTGGTTCTTCTTGTTAGCACTCTCCGCTGGTGAGTGCTAATTGATACCACACTGCTGATGTGAGGTTCCGGTGAACTTAGCAGGACCCTCCTGCGTACGCGGTCCTTCAACAAAAAGGGTGCCAGACGCCCTTCCACCCGGAATTGCTGCTGGCCTGGCACGTTGCGTATGACAAAGCGGCAGACCAGCTGACGCGTATGACAGGATTGGCAGGTCGCATACGGTGGCGGGGTTGGTCCCTGAGCTTCGGTCTCATGGGGCTTGTCTTGGTGTTGGTGACCTTGCCGCCGTTTGTGGGGGTAGAGTGGCGCATTGTGCTCATGCATACTTTTGCGCCGGTATGCCATCAGATTGCCGAGCGGTCCTTTCATGTGGACGGCGTGGCGCTTGCTGCCTGTCACCGGTGCTACGGCATCTACTGGGGCCTATTTCTTGGTCCTGTCCTGTACCTGGTTGTGCGCAGATGGGAGCGCAAGTGGTGGAATCACTCGCGGCTGCTATTGGCGGCGGCACTATTGCCGTTGGGTCTAGACTGGGTGCTTGACTTTGTCGGGCTTTGGCCCAATACTCCGCTCAGCCGTGTTCTCTCCGGCGGCTTGTTCGGCCTTGCAGCAGGAATGCTGGTGGCGCAGGCTCTCTCAGGCCGCGCTCTGGGGTCACGCAGCGCAGATCCTCCGGTGGTGGCCTTGGTAGAGTAGCTGCTGGGTAGCAGCGCACGGGGCTTGCGAAGAGTTTGCCCTTTCGTCGGCTAGCCCGGGTTTAACATTTGCGGCCTCAATTCCGGCACAATTTGGCGCCCTTGCGAGGAAGATTAGGGACGATTCACCGCTTTGCCCCCACTATGACCTGTTTGTGGGTACATTATGTGCCTGATTTCCCCTCTTTGCCTCCGAGTTTACTCCACTTCTGAATATATCGTCTCGCTACTCGCCAATGTAGTGCCATAATCGTACTGGCGTGCTTGTTTACACGGCGACCGGTGACTATATTGGCATCAGGGCTATCCCAACCACGCCGTACACTACTGTGTTTATACGCCGCGCACTCACGCGAACCGGAGCGGACGGTACGCGCTACTACACCTTCCGGCTGTGTCAGGCCAAGCGGGAGGGAGACCGGGTGCGACAACGGACGCTGCTGAACCTCGGCGCACATTTCAAGGTCGATAAGAAGCACTGGCGATGTCTGTGCCAGCGTATTGAGACGGTGCTGATGGGGCAGCTCGAGCTATGGCCGGACTTGTCCGCTCACATCGAAGGCGAAGCGCAGCGCATCGCGGCCCTGTTGGCGGCGCGTGGCGCGGAGGTGATCGAGCATACCGACCGCAACGGGGCCGTGGCAGACTGGCGTGTGGTCAATGCCAACGCCATCAAGACGATCCGATCGCGTACGGTGGGCGTGGAGCACGTAGGGCTGTGGGCTATGGAGCAGTTGAAGATGCCCGCGCTCTTTGACAGGCTGCAGATGACCCCCTCCATGCGGCGCGCTGCCATTGGCAGCATCATCGGACGCTTGGCGCAGCCGGGCAGTGAACGGGCCACCAAGCATTGGCTGGAGCGCAACAGTGGCCTGGACGAGTTTGTGGGCGGTTCCTATGAAGCGATGGGACCCATGCACCTCTATCGGGCAAGCGACCTGCTCGTGCGGCATCAGCAAGCCATAGAGCAGCACCTCTTTACGCAGGCGCTGGATCTGTTTGCTGCGCGTCCAACGGTCACGCTTTACGATCTGACCAACACATTTCTGGAGGGTACCGGGGCCAACATAGACAAGGCAAAGCGTGGTCACTCGAAGGAGCGGCGCCGCGATTGTCCCTTATTGACCTTGGCCCTGGTCCTGGACGGGAGCGGCTTCGTACGCAAGAGCAAGGTCTTCGCGGGCAATGTGCGGGAGCACCGCACGCTAGAGGAGATGCTGGCGGTACTGCAAGCGGGTCCCGAGGCGCTCGTGGTGATGGATCGGGGCATAGCGACCGAAGATCGTATACAATGGCTGCATGCGCAGAAGTACCAGTACATTGTGGTCGCTCGGGAGCGCAGGCGGGTCTTTGATCCTGAGGCAGCGCAAACACTTACGACGGCCGGTGGTGAGCGTCTATCCCTATACCGGCAGGTACAGGACGACCAGGTGCGGCTCTATTGCTACTCTGCGTCCCGGGCTGCGAAGGAGCAAGCCATAGTGGCACGGCAGACCGCAGCGTTTGAGCAGGCCCTGAAGAAACTGTCCGACGGGCTCTCCCGCCCGCGCACGCATAAGCGACTCGAGGTGGTTTCTGAGCGCCTCGGGCGCCTGAAGGAGCGATACGGAGGGATAGGACAGCATTACGACATCACGGTGCAGCCTGACGAAAGCGGCAAGCGCGCGCACACGATTCAATGGGAGCAGAGACTGCTACCGGGGTCCATGGCGACGCATCCAGGAGTGTACTGCCTGCGAAGCAATTTGGTGAACTGGACCGACGAAGCGTTATGGCGCACCTACATCCGGCTCACCGACTTGGAAGCCGTGTTCCGAACCCTGAAGTCGGAACTGGGCCTACGACCCATCTACCACTCCACAGGCCTGCGCGCCGAAGGGCATCTGTTCATCTCGGTCATCGCGTATCAGCTCGTGCAGGTAATCCGAACTCGCCTGCGTAGCCGAGGGCTCTCCTCCAGTTGGACGACGCTTCGAAGCATCCTTCAGCGACAAGCGCGCACGACCAGTGTGTTCCCGTGCCGCGACGGGCGTACGCTCCATGTGCGCACAACTGCACAGCCCGACCCCGAGCTCCGGTCGATCTATGACGCCTTGGGAATAGATTACAAGCCCCTCTCTACGAAGAAGACCGTCGTCTGATCGGCAGTACTAAAAGTCCTTCCGAAGTCCATTGTAGTGCCAGAAGAGGCATTTTAGGGTGACGTATGTCCCTGAATATAAAGGACTTGTGAAAAGTGCATGGTAAACTTGGGCTAGAGGCTCGCCTGTGCTCAACCACGCGCCGCTGAGCTGCAGAGCCACTCGGCGTCTTATGCCGTTGGCCCCAGGTCTTCGTGCCTGTAGTCAGTCATCATCGGTAGGCTGCAGTGCGTGGCCGCAGCGCTCGCGCTGTTGGTCGCCGATGCCATCCAGGGCCAGCCGCGCCTTCGCCTCCATGCTCAGTTTTGCTTTTTTCCAGTGCGGTATTTTGGCGCGTCGGTACTTTGTTGGCGTCGCAGGCCCTACCCCTCATCGGTGGTGAAGTTGTGGCAATCGGCGCAAGAGCGAATGCTGTCGGTGGCTATCGTGCTGCCGTTGGCATCAGCTACAGGATCCCAGCCGGAATCGGCCCGGGAATGAGAAAAGTCGCGCAAATGTTCAGGGCTGTGGCCACTATTGGCGGGTTCGTCGCAGACGCAGTATCCCTTGTGGTCTTGCTTATCCGCGAGACAGTCCTGACCACGGGCCCGGCGGGGGGCTCCGCGGTGTGTTTGGTCGGCAAGGCGGCGGGCTGGAGACTAAGGGCACATGTGCTCCAGGGGAAGCGGCAGACCGGAGTGCGCCTGATGGGGACATGCCGGACGCGAACAGCCGTCCTGTCAGTGCCCAACCGCAAAAAGTGCAACAGACAAGAAGCACGGCCTATTTCCGCTCAGCGTTTGGTTGCTATCGTTCCCTGCAATGTGCTATTATTGTCGGGTAGCGCTTTCGTCTTAACCGTTAAACTAGATTCCTGCTTCTATGCCATCTTATACCACTTCAGCCGTCATCGGCGGTGTTGCCGGTGCTCTACTTGCTGCGCTGTTCCAGATCGGACAGGCGAGTGTCAGCGAAATATTTGGGATACTGGCCTGCTTGTCCTACTTGGTCTGCGGCCTGGTTGCTGTCTGGCACTACGCTAACGAACATTCGGTTACGCTTACTGGAGGTCAGGGCGTCAAGCTGGGTGCGTATTCGGGTGTATTTGCCGGCATCGTTGGGGCTCTCCTAGGCCTTTTGCTACAAGCCCTCAACGTTTTACCCACAAAGGAGGAGGCCATGGCTGAGGCTATGGCCGAAATCGAGGCTGCAGGCGGCGCAGGGGAAGCAATGGCGACGCAGATGATTGAAATCATGTACGGGGTCGGAGGGATTGTGGTGGGCTTGGTTCTTGCCGTGGTCCTGGGCCTAGTCGGCGGTGCTATTGGCCGCGCCATCTGGAAGAGGGGCGAGGAAGAGGCGGCCTGACCAGAGCCATGCCGCCTGATGCGTCCGGTCGCTACAGGTTGTCACGTATCGGCCGCAGCTGCGTTGCCTGCGCTCGCGTGGCTCTCCACCTGCGTGGTCGGGGCTCCTGCGGTGGGCGTCTCGGTTGACTGGATGCCGACACGCATGCCAGGCCGGTACGTAGTCTCTATGAATCACATGGCAGGCTAGTTGAAAGTGCCCGCATTATTCTGCCGGAGATGCGGCAAGGAGGGCCGTTCCTAAGTAGCGAGCTGCTGCCCGCTACCGTAGACATGTAGCAGTTCACTCAACACAAAGAGGTGTTAGATGCCACCAAGAGTCCCTTCAGCGCTCATGGGCGGTCTCGCCGCGGCGCTGCTCGTGATTATCTTTAACTATCTGTCCAGCACGGGAGGCTTTCCTCCCAACCCAGTTTATGGTTGCTTTGCTTGCCTGTCCTTCCTGACCTGCGGACTAGTTGCCGTATGGCACTATACAACGGAGCACTCGCTTACCCTGACCGGTGGCCAGGGTGTCGTTCTCGGACTGCTATCTGGAGTTTTTGCCGGGGTAATCGCGGCGCTGGTAGGTTATGTCCTGATGGCGTTGGGAGCTTTACCGGGGCCGGAAGAGATGATTGAGGAGATGGAGCGAAGCGGGTTGCTGGATCAGCCAGGGAGTTCATTCACCAAGCGCATGTTGGAGATGACGCGTGGGCCCATTGGGCTCGTTGTCAGTGTGGTGCAGGGTTCGGTCAGCGGCGCAATCATGGGGCTCATCGGCGGTGCCATTGGCCGTGCCATCTGGAAAAAGGGCGAGGAAGAGGCGTCCTAAGCTGAGCACGGCCGAAAGAAGCGGCCGGCCGCTACGTCGGTGTCACGTACGGGTCACGGCTGCAACACTTGTGCCCGTTTGCCTCGTACTCCGTCGTGATGGGGATGCTACATCGGTTTACAGGGGCCGGCGCGGAGACTGGCCAGCACCTAGCCAAGATGCATCGCGTGGTAGACTGAATTAAGGTGTCTGCCTCTATTTTTGGGCGGTGCGGCAATGAAGGCTGCTCCATTGTAATGCGCTGCTGCCTGCTAACGTCGACAGGCAACAGTTCGCACAACGCAGGGGTATGCGATGCCATCGAAAACCCCTTCAGCGCTCCTGAGCGGATTCGCGGTGGCTCTGGCCGCAACTGTCTCCAACAATCAGTCAAGCACGGGAGGCTTTTCCCCCAACGCGATTTGCGGGTGCTTGGCCCTCCCTTCTCCTGAATTGCGGTCTAGGGGCCGTATGGCACTATACAGCGAATCACGCACTCACTAACCCTGGCGGGTAGACAAGGTGTTGTTCTCGGATTGCTTCCGGCATATTTGCCGGGGCAGTGGTGGCGCCGGCAGGCTATGTCCTGATTGGTTCGGGGGTCATACCGGGGCCGGATTAGATGATTGAAGAGGTTAGCGGAATCCAGGACCAGTCAGGGAGCATATTCTCTGACCTCATGACCGAGATGATGAGGGGGCCCGTCGGGTACCTTTACGGCGTGGTGCAGGGTGCTTTGATGGGCGCAATCATGGGCCCTATCGGTGGCGCTATTGGCCGTACAATCTGGAAGAAAGGCGTGGAGGGGTGCTAGCTTGGCGCATGCGGCCGGACGCGCCAGGCATCTATGTGGCCCTGCGTGGAGGTAAGTGCGCACACGCAGATGCTGATCGATGGGGGTCCTGAGGCTCACTGTAGATATAGCCACTCCGGCGCTGCTGCTGCGGTTTGAGATGCTAAGTGATGCAGCCTTTGGCGCATTGGATGTGCCAAGCGGCGAGGCAGGCGACACGGCGCGCGTCACGCTTGAGATCGATGCGAGCGTGCCAAGGATGATTGATGATCAAGCCGCTCTGGGCGCGAAGACGCCCGATCCCTGAATCAAGTCGGCAAGATTCGAGAAAAGATAATTGGCTACCGCAAAGCGCGGGGCTTCCCCAAAACCTCACTTAGGACCACGGCTGTACGCGCGGTCTGGGGGTCCTGTAGCTGCTTGGCAATGGCGGCACCTTGGGATTCAGGAGAATGTGCCGGGGAAATGCGCTTGACCGTCAGCGGCGCTGTTGCCTGATCCGCAAGCAAGGTCGGAGCAGCTGCAAAAGGGTCGTCAAAGAAAATAGGGCTGCGAGCGACAAACTCGTTGCTCCAAGGCCGCGACTCTGCCACCATGGCCTGCGCCGGTGGTGGGGCTGGACGGACCGCGGGTGAATTCGCATGGGGGGCGCCGTCTGATGCCGCCGCAGTCAACTCGCGGAGCGCTTCCTCGAACGGAACGGCACGCGGGCGTGTGCCAGGCTGCTTCGGACGCCTCTTCCGCAGCCCGAATATCAGATAGATAACGCCTATCAGGATGTACCAGATTAATTCGTTGCCCATAGCGTCGTATTGCGCAATGCGTGATCTGTACCAGTTTGTATAGCCTCATGCCAACTTTGTTGCGTTACGGCCCGCCACCACCAGCCGCCGGTATTTCGGCCCGGACCAACGCGTCAAGTATATGCCTGTTGGCACGCGGAAAAGCGTACCGGCCAAGCTCGCTCAGAGGAACCCAACGCACGGGCAGTCCCACGGTTGAAACGGGTGTTCCGGTGGTGATCGTGCACCTGAAGGCGTAAAGCGTGATCCGAAAGTGCGTGTAGGCGTGCTTTACCGACTTCAAAAGGTCTCCAACCGCCACGCTGATTCCTAGCTCTTCATGCAACTCGCGCTGGCAAGCCTGTTGCATGGATTCTCCTCCAGTACGTTTTCCGCCGGGCAACTCCCATAGGCCGCCCAAGAGTGCGTTGTCCGCACGGCGCTGGATAAGCAGCCGCCCTGCATCGTCCTGCACAACGCCGGCTGCTATGTCAAAATGTGGGGTCGGCCCCTTGGCCTTTCTTGTCGGATAGCGCTCAGGCTGGCCACTCGCCAGGGCGGCACAGCCGCAAGCCAGTGGGCATGCGGGACACTGCGGGCCGGTGGACGTACACACCGTGGCGCCAAGTTCCATCAGCGCCTGGTTGAAGTCCCCACTTCGGTCGGAGTCCAGCATCTGTGATGCCAGCCGCTCGAGCACGGGTGGTGCTGCGGAGCTAAGCGCGAAGTAGCGCGATAGCACGCGACGAACGTTACCATCCACAGCCGGATATGGCATCCCGAATGCGATAGATGCAATCGCGCCTGCCGTATAGGGCCCAATGCCCGGCAACTTCCGCAGCTCGTGATAGTCGGCTGGCAACGTGCCGCCATGGTGGTCAACCAGGAGCTTCGCCGCCCGGTGCAGATTCCGGGCCCGTGCGTAGTAACCCAAACCTTCCCAGATTCTGAGCACTGAATCAAGGTCCGCGGCAGCCAGCGCTTCTGCAGTGGGGAATGCGTCGAGAAAGCGCGTGTAGTATGGCAAGGCCTGATCCACGCGCGTCTGCTGAAGCATCACCTCAGAGAGCCAGATTTGGTACGGATCAGCCGATTGACGCCAAGGCAGATCACGCCGATTGGCGTCGAACCAGGCAAGGAGGGATCTGCGGAAGGTGCTACGGCACGCGTCGGGAATTTCCACGCAGGCTCAGGAATTTAATGCTGGAACGGAGTATGACAGGCCTCGTTTCCGTCTCGGATTCAGGTTACGATGAGGAATCACTCACTTCGGGCATTTGTATTGGCTTGGTTGCCGGTCTGGCTGGCGCTTCCGGGTACGATAGAGGCGCAGCCTGTTCAGTGGGAACTCATCGCTGACGGTCAGCCTGTATCCTGGACGGCGAAGCGCCCGTGGCCAACCGATAGCATTCGCATTGTCGCATTGGACGCGCTCAGCAATCTGCAAGGGCAGGGCTTTCTATTTGCGCGTATCGATTCGTATCGCGTGGATCCGGTTCGGGTTGCGCTGTACGTCACGCTCGGCGCGCCCGCGGTCATAGAAACAGTACGTATCGTCGGGGCTCATGCGCTGGACTCACTTGCCCTCCTAGCCATGCTCAAGTCTCAACCGGGCCGCCCGTTTGACGCTTTGTCGGTGGAAGGCGACGCGCAAACGCTCGTGAGTGCCTACGCTGAGGAAGGCTACCATTTCGCGCGCGTTTCGGTAGGAGAATTGGAAGTGTCCGCACTAAACTCTCCAAGCGTCGGCCTGACTTTCCTTGTCAACGAGGGTATCAAACCCCCATTGCAAAGCATTACGTTGCTCGGGGCTAAGCGAACTCGTCGTAGCTTTGTCCGACGCGTGGTGGGACTGAAGGGCAATATGCCAGTGCTGCACTTTGACCCAGCCTTGGTCAAAGAGCGGCTGGACGAATCCGAGATCTTCGATGCAGTGGGCACGCCCGTCCTTGCAGTTGGCGCCGATAGCGCTCTAGTACTTCAGGTTCCGGTAGCAGAGGCTCCGCCCGGTGCATTTGATTTGGCGCTAGGTTACGAGCGCGACGACAAAGGCAGTGGCGCCCTGGTGGGGAGCGGGCACCTGGCACTTCGCAACCTGTTTGGCTACGGACGTACGCTCTCACTCACGCTTAACCGGGCACCCGGTCAAGTCAGCAGAGTCAACGTCCGTGCGCGCGACCCCTTTGCATTTGGCCTGCCGGCCAGCTTGGGTGCCCGTTTTGAGGGGTTGCAGCAGGACTCAACGTACGGCAAGCGTGCTTACGAGCTGGAACTGGGCTACCGGTTCGAAGGCCGCATGAGTGTGTTTTCTACCCTTGTACGAGAAGTGACCAGGCCAGGGCTGGCGGGGTTGCGGATTGTGGGGGGTCAGCAGCGCATTCCAGTAGCTACGGCATTGTTCGCAGGGCTCGGCATTCGCGTACGCACAGTGGACAGTCCCATCAATCCGCGTCGGGGTTTTGTGGTTGAGACTGGTGTGGAGAGCGGACGCAAAGACCGTTCCTTACGCGTGGCGCGCACAGACACAACGGAGGAAAGCACACGCCTGCAGCAGGCACGCCTGCGCGCGAGTGCGAGGCTGTTTATCCCGACCGCCCGCCGCCAGACGCTGGTCTTGGGCGGGGAAACCATGCTGCTGCGCAGCCGCGAACTTGATGAGAGCGATTTCTTCCGATTTGGCGGTGCCAATTCGCTCCGTGGATACGATG
This sequence comes from Rhodothermales bacterium, assembly GCA_965218495.1. Taxonomy (GTDB): domain Bacteria; phylum Bacteroidota; class Rhodothermia; order Rhodothermales; family Bin80. The sequence continues at coordinate 3,975,505 of OZ244626.1, read as the reverse complement.
AAGACCAATTCCGCGTCCCTTTTGCTACGCGTCTTCTGGTAGAGTATCGCTACCTGCTGGACGAGGAGTCTCACGTGCTTACCTTTGTCGACCTTGGCTATGTGGATGCGTTGCGAACAAACAAGCCTTTGCGGGGATTCTACCCAGGTTACGGATTGGGCTTTCAGATTGAGACCGATGCGGGCCGGATTAACGTTACCGCGGCGGCCAGTACTGAGGCGCCCGCAGAAGTACGCGCGCACTTGAGTATTTCGTTAGGGTTGTAGCGTCCAAGCTGCCTGACCTTTCACCGCGCCTGGAACTTTTGAAGAAGGAAACGCCATTATTCTACGTGCCGCCGGAGATGCTGGAAGATCCGGCTCACGTGACGTTGCCGCCGGACGAAGCAGTTCACGCTGAACGCGTGTTGCGCCGAAGGGTTGGCGACGAGGTGCAGGTCATCGACGGGGAGGGCAACTGGTACCGTGTCCGCCTGTCCCGAGTATCGAAGGATGAAGTTTCGGGGATAGCCCTTGAGCGGCGCCTGGAACTCAACGAGCCTAAGGTCAGCTTGCGCATCGGGGTGCCGCTCCTGAAGAGCAAGCAACGGTTTGAGACGTTTCTGGAAAAGGCCGTCGAGCTCGGGGTCACAGAAGTCATTCCGCTCATGACAGAACGTACGAAAGGCCGGAAGATTCGGATGGACCGGGCGCGCCAGATACTCATTTCCGCGATGAAGCAGTGTCGGCGGTGCCGCTTGCCCGTTTTACGCGAGCCGCAGCCGCTGCCACACGTCCTGTTTCATAGTGGCGATGGAATGAACTGCATTGCCGACGAGGGCGCAAGCACTCCCTTGCTGAAGGCAATCAGTAGGCGTGAGTGGGACGACGCATGCATTCTGATTGGCCCGGAGGGAGGCTTTGCCGAGGAGGAAATCAAGTACGCAGAGGACTGTGGCTATACGGTGGTAAGCATGGGACGGCGGAGGCTCCGCAGCGAAACTGCAGCCATTGTGGCAGCCTCAACGGTGGCGATGCACTGCCTGAACGTCGGCGCGGTAATGGAGAGTCAGTGGATCAAGCCATTGTTGCCGATAGAGGCATTCTATAGTCCACTGTAGCGGTTTAGCTGTCCAACGTGTTTGCCCCGGAAACTCCTTGCGCACATCGGCGTTACCGCGCGTCCGTAACCTAAAGGATCATGTTCATCCTCATTGTAATCGTCATTACGCTCATTGCGATCATAATGACGTTTCTCATCCTGCTCCAATCCGGCAAGGGTGGCGGGCTGGCCGGCATTGCCTCTGGCGGCGCCACCACGCAGATCCTGGGCGCACGGCAGGCGCCGGACATCTTGGAAAAAGGGACGTGGATTCTGGCGACGGTCTTCATTGTCCTGTGCATCCTTACCAACTTCGTCATTGATAAGGGCGGCACGCAGCGCAGCATCATCCAGCAGCAAGGCCAGACATCCCAGCCTATGTTGCCTGCGCCGCAGGACGCACAAAACCTGCCCGTGCCACCCGATCCGGGCCCCACGGATGGGGGTGCCCCGCCAGGCGAATAGAAAGCAGAAAGGCAGCGCAATGCGCTGCCTTTCCTGTTTGCGGCGTGTGCCGGCCTATAAGCCGAATTCTGTCTGCTCTGGATGACGGCCGCAGCGCCACGCCAGAGGAGGTCATCATCTATCTGGGACTGACGTCACCGACAGCCTCTAGCAGCCTACCCGCGCCGCCGGTTCGACGGGCCACCTTATCGCTGGCAATGCCAGCGCGCGACGCTATTTGGCCTTGCACCCCGTAGGGTTTACCTAGCCGCCCCGGTCGCCCGGGACGCTGGTGGGCTCTTACCCGCACCCTTTCACCCATAACCTGTGATGCGACATCCATCGGCTGGTCTACTCTCTGTTGCACTTGCCGTCACCGCCAATGCGGTGCCTTCCCGTTAGGAAGTACGGTGCCCTATGGTGTTCGGACTTTCCTCCCTGTCCGCGACGGACAAAGCGATGATCCAGCCGGCACTTTTCGTAATTATTCGCTGATACTCCACACGCGCTTCTGGTGCGTGCCTTCCACCAGTTCAGTGATCTTATCAACGAGACTCTTCGAGTCAGACCATTCCAGGTCTGCAGTTGATTGCGCGTACATTTCCGGGTCAACTATGATGCGCCCAGTGTGCTCGCACGCGATGATCCGGTTGCGCTGTCGAATCTCGACCTGGCGCTGCGGCGGAACCGCAAAGCCTGCAGCGGCGCCGCGCTCCAGCTTCACGACCGCTCGACCGTCTCTGAGCCGCTTGCGCAGGCGATCGTAGGCGCGCCTATAGCGTTCGTCTACGCTTTCGCTAGCCAGTACGCGCAGCCCCTCCAGCTCCTCCAGCTTTTGCACGGTAGCGGTGCTGACCTCGTCCAACTGGGCGCGCTTGTGTTCAATCTCAACCTCTTGCACCTTCAGCAAATCCTCGGCCTCGGCCATTTTTGCGGTCTGCTCATCGTGCAAGCCTGCCGTCTCTTCGATCATCTGCGCAGCTTCCGCCATCCGGTCCCGCTGCGTTTCGATCTCCTTGGTTAATGCATCGTATTCCCGATTATTGCGTACCTGCGGCTGCTGCTCTTCGTAGCGCTTAATCAGCATCTCGGCGTCTTTGATGTCTAGTTCCCAACGCCGCCGCTTGACTATCAGCCCCTCCTGTTCTTCCCGCGTATTCCTGATCCGCGTCTCAAGCCCCGCGATGGCATCTTCCAAGTCGCGAATCTCGTTGGGGAGGTCTCCCCGCTCCTTTTCCAGGCTATCGATGCAGTTGTCGATGTGCTGCAGCCTGACCAGCGCGCGCAGCTGCTCACGGATCGTCCGTTCAGAATGCGATGTCATAGAATCTCGGATTGTTAACACACTCGAACGCTATGCCACGACTCAAAGTTCACGCGCGCTTGAAAAGGATTGTATCGGACTGGTCCGTTCCGCAGTTTGCATCCAATGCACCTGAGGAAAGCGCTCCTGCAACATCACGCACAGCAGTGCTTCGGCGTGGCGTTCGGTTTCGTAGTGGCCAGCATCGACCAGGGCCATGGCACACGCGCCATCAGGGCGTAGCACTTCAAAGAAGCGGTGGTACGAAATATCCGCTGTGACGTACACGTCTGCCCCTCGCTCACGGGCCTGTGGAATCAGGGTGGCGCCGGCTCCGCCGCACACTGCTACCGTTTGGATGGGTTCCAGATCGTCACCCACATAGCGTAGCGTCCTGACGTGAAGCCGATTCGCGATGCGCTGCAGAAAATCCTGGAGCGCCAGGGGTTGCTTCAAATGGCCAATGGCGCCCATTCCGGACGCGCGGTCGGAATTAGAAATCAGGAATCGCGGCGCCTCAACGCCCAGGAGTGATGCGAGCGCACATGAAACGCCGCCGGGCGCCGAATCAAGGTTGGTATGTGCACTGTAGAGCGCAATGCGATGCTCCGCCAGGCGCAGTGCCATGCTGCCAGTGAAGTCATCCGCAGTAATCCTGCGAAGCGGATGAAAAAACAGCGGATGGTGCGTGATGATGATGGACGCCCCACAGAGCACGGCTTCTTCAACGACGGCAGGGGTAAGGTCAAGGGCTACGAGTCCTCTGCTCACGTGGCGGGTGACATCCCCAATATGTAGGCCAACGTTATCATACGACTCCGCAAAGCAAGGCTCGGCCCATTCCTCAAGCGCGGCGGCGACGTTACCGACAGTCGGCAAGGTTTTGCTAGTATTCATCAGGGCACAAAGACTTTTACGTAGAGTACGCTTTGGCTATGGCAAGGATCGCTGTAAGCTGTGACGAATACGGGCACATTGTGGATGTGGTCCTGCGCGAGCTCAAGGTGAGAGGACACGAGGCAGTCTACTTTGGGCCGCGGGCGGGAGAAGACGCGCAGGATTGGCCACTGGTAACGCAGGATGCTGCGAACTTGGTAGCCGAAGGCCGCGCCGACGAAGCCATTGTAATGTGCTGGACGGGGACAGGCTGTAGCATCGTCGCCAACAAGGTGCCGGGGATCCGTGCTGCACTCTGCCACGATGCAGAGACCGCAAAGGGTGCGCGCATATGGAACCATGCCAACGTACTGGCGCTCAGTATGCGGGCTACACCCGAAGCCATCGTGAAAGAAATCCTTGATTTGTGGTTCTCTACACCCTTCAGTGAAGACGAGTGGAATGTACGCCAGATGAAGCGGCTACGCGAAATGGACCCAAGGCCCCGCGGCACCCCTGAATAGGCCAATCAGGCGTCCGAACTATCCAAGGGCGGCGGCGACACCTTCTTTCTCGTCAACGCGCAAAAGAAGCAGAAGCCCTGCGAGAAAGAAGAGCAAGATGGTCGCGATGCCCGCACGCTGTGACCCAAAGAGCAACGTGGCCTGCCCCATCAGGAGTGGGCCCAGGAATGCGGTGGCCTTGCCGGAAAACGCAAAGAAGCCGAAGAATTCGTTCTTCTTTTCTGCTGGCACAAAGCGGCCCATTAGAGAGCGGCTGGCTGCCTGGTTGGGGCCTACCATTAGCCCTGTGCCCAGCCCCGCAACCCAGAACCAAGTGGCGTTGGGCGCCAACGCTCCCAAAGCTACGCAGCAGCAGAGACCGATAAGTGTGACGTAAATCGTGGTCTTCCCGCCGACTTTGTCATCAATGAATCCAAAGGCGAGCGCTCCCAGACCCGCTGTCACGTTCAGGGCGATGCCAAAGATGATGACATCGGCAACCTCAAATCCAAACGTGCCCGCGGCATAGATGCCCCCAAACGCAAAGATGGTGACAAGGCCGTCGTTGTATAGCAGGCGCGCAAGCAGGAAGCGAAGGGTTTGCCGGTAGCGTTGTCGCATCTCGACCACGCTGGTGCGCAGCTGCAGCGTTGCGTCGCGCAAGATGTGCTGCGCGCCTTGCAAACGTGCTGTCTGGCGGATTCGGACCCGGACAACGATGGGAAGCGAGAACAGCACGAACCACACCGCGACTAGGAGATTGGCGGCGCGGACGTTCTCCCCTCCCGCGGTAGAGAATCCGAATAGAGGAGAGTCGGTCTGAATCAGGCCGAATAGGGCGACGATGAGGCAAATGACGCCGCCCATGTATCCGAAAAACAAACCCAGGCCGGAGACACTTCCAATCTTATCTCTCGGGGCGATGTCCGGCAGGAACGCATCATAAAACACATTGCCCATCTCGTATGCAATCTGTGCAAATACGAAGACGGACAACGCGAAAAGCACCTGTCCCTCACGAGGGAAGAATAGCGCACCTGCGCCAAGCGACGCGCATGCGATACAAATGATCAGGAATCGCTTCCTGAGTCTGCCTAGGTCGGCGACGGCACCGAAGTAGGGCGATATGAACGCGACCACAAGACCGGTGATGGTAACAGCCCATGACCACTGTGCTACACCGATCACCTCGTTTTCCGCAATTGCCTGTGTGAAATACGTAGCGTAGATGAAGGTGCCAATGATCGTGGGAAACGACGAGTTGGCAAAGTCATACAGTGCCCATGAGGTGATCGTGCTACGCGAGGTGCTACTCAAAGCCGTGTAGAGTCTGTGGGTGGTTGCGAAGGGCTATGCAGGGGCCGATGTCACGGCCGCCATGCCTGTTTTCTCGTTTACACGGGCCAAGAGTACCATGCCGACCAGGAAGAAGGCAATGATCGTTGCCATGCCTGCACGCTGGTTGCCAACCCAAAGCGTTACCTGACCAAGAAGCAGCGGGCCCAGAAACGAGGTGGCCTTGCCGGAAAACGCAAAGAATCCGAAGAACTCGTTTTTCTTTTCATGGGGCACGAAGCGTGCCATAAGTGAGCGGCTGGCGGACTGATTCGGTCCGACCATGACGCCTGCCCCAAGGCCAGCGATCCAAAACCAGCCAGCGTTTGGCGCGAGAATTCCTACAGTAGCGAAGATGATGAGTCCCGCCAAAGACAGATGGATGGCAGTCTTGCCACCCAGCCAGTCGTCCAGGTATCCGAAGAGGATCGCTCCTAAGCCTGCCGTAGCGTTCAGCGCTATGCCAAAGATGATGACGTCTTCGGTGGTGAAGTCAAACGTCCCCACTGCGTAGACACCACCGAATGCAAAGAGCGTGATGAGGCCATCGTTATAGACTAGGCGCGCGATCAAAAAGCGGAGGAGCTGCTTGTATCGGGCGCGGATATCACGGAATGTGTTGAGAAGCTGCGCATTGGCGCCCTTGAGGACGCTGTGCAGGTCCCCAATCCGTTCAGGCTTGCGGCCTTTGACCCACAAGAAGATGGGGATAGAAAACACGGCATACCAGGCAGCGACCAGGAGGTTAGTGGCGCGGATGTGTTCGTAGTTCTCGGTGGAGAAGCCCAACAGCGGCGTTTCCGTCTTTACAAAGCCGAACAGCGCCACTACCAGACACACCAGGCCGCCTACGTAGCCGAGGCCCCAGCCGAATCCGGAAACGCGTCCTACCTTTTCTCTCGGCGCAATGTCCGGCAGGTACGCGTTATAGAAGACGTTGCTCATTTCAAAGGCGACGTTGGCGACAGTGAAGATGACCAGGGCCGACAGTACCTGGCCCTCGCCCGGAATGAAAAGGAGCACGCTGCCTGCAATGGCCACAACTGTGGAAACCAGCAGAAAACGCTGACGCAGCCCATACTGGTCTGCAATGGCCCCGAGGTACGGCGAAAGTACCGCTACCGCAAGGGCCGTGATCGTGATGGCCCAAGCCCATTGGGCAGTGCCCATCGTCTCGTTCTCGGCGATACCCTGGGTGAAATAAGCTGCATAAATGAATGTGACGATGAGCGTCGTAAACGCGGAGTTGGCAAAGTCGTAGAAGGCCCATGCTGCTACGGACTTGCGAGGAGTGTGGGCCATCATGAGGAACTACCTGGGATTGTGCCGAACGCCCAAAGGTACGACGCGCGGCACCTCAATTCGGTGTGCATACGTGTTAAGCGCAAGTGCCTGCACGTACAGCCAAAATCCGTAGCTAACGAGACGCAATCACGCACCCTATGTACACTGTCAAGACTTTTAACGCGATTTCTCCGGCGGGGCTAGGGGAGTTTCCTGGCGATCGGTATACCGTAAGCGCCGTAGCCGATGCTCCAGACGCTTTTTTGCTACGCAGTCACGACCTGCACGGCACCGCCTTGCCATCGTCCCTGAAGGCAGTTGCCCGCGCCGGTGCCGGCATCAACAATCTCCCGGTCGCGACTTGCTCCGAGCGCGGCATCGTGGTTTTTAACACGCCCGGTGCAAATGCAAACAGTGTAAAGGAGTTGGTGCTCTGCGGCATGCTGCTTTCGTCTCGCCGCATAGTAGAGGGCATCACGTGGGCCAGGACGCTGCACGGTGACGATGTGTCCGCCCAGGTCGAAAAGAGCAAATGGCACTTCAAGGGTCCTGAGATTATGGGCAAGACCTTGGGCGTCATCGGCCTGGGGGCCATCGGAGTCGCGGTTGCCAACGCGGGATGCGCGCTTGGCATGCACACTATCGGATTTGACCCACTCATCTCCGTATCAAGTGCATGGGGCCTCGCACGCGAGGTGCAGCGCGAAGAAAGCTTGGGGAGCCTTATCGCAAAGGCGGACTACATCACGATCCATGCTCCATTAAACGACAAGACACGCGATCTGATTGGGGAGGCGCAGTTTGCGCGCATGAAGCCGCAAGCCCGATTGCTTAACTTTGCACGAGGGCCGCTGGTTAACCGGGTAGCAATACTTAAGGCCCTGGATGAAGGCCGGTTGGCATGCTATGTCACGGACTTTCCAGATGGCCCTTTGGCTCGACACAAGAGGGTGCTTCCTGTCCCGCACCTGGGAGCATCGACACCGGAGGCTGAAGATAACTGTGCGGTGATGGCTGCTCGCCAGCTGCGCAACTATTTGGAGCGCGGCGTTGTGATCAACTCGGTGAATTTTCCCACGGTTAAGCTTCCGCCAACGCCGGGTGCTCACCGGATTCAGATAGTCAACCGCAACGAACCGAGCATGATCAGTCAGCTTACGGCAGTACTCGGTAGCGAAGGCATCAACATTGCCGACCTTATCAACAGGGGGCGCAGCGCCCTGGCATATACTATTATTGATGTTCACGACGATGTGAGTAGCGCTATTCTTGGCCGCCTGCGCGCGATCAATGGAGTGGTGCGGGCGCGTCACATCACGCCCGAGGCATGATGCCTATTCCTTCGATTTCTGAGGCTGTCCCTAGATGGGACAGCAAGGCTTGGCGCCGATGCTGGCAATTCGTAACGCGCCTCCTAGGGTGGGAGTTTGAAGGCGAGCTTCCCAACTTGTCCCGTTTTGTGCTCATTGGCGCTCCCCACACTTCGAACTGGGATTTTGTGGTAGCCATATCGGTAATGGGTGCCCTTGGCCTTCGTATTACGTGGCTTGGGAAGCACACGCTCTTTCGCTGGCCGTTCGGAACTTTTCTCCGCCGCCTTGGCGGCATTCCCGTCGACAGGCGCAAAGCACATGGCTTTGTCGGGCATGCCACGGAGGCATTCCGAACTGAGGAACGCCTTGTAGTCGGCATTGCACCGGAGGGGACGCGCAAGCGTACAGAGCACTGGAAGATGGGCTTCTACCATATCGCCGTAGGTGCCGGTGTTCCGATCGTGCCTGCCTATCTGGATTACAGGCGCCGGCGCGTGGGCATGGGAACGCCTTTGATGCCCACAAATGATCTGGACGGTGACCTCAAGAAGCTGAAGGACTTTTATGCTCCTTATGCACGTGCTGCCAAGCGGCCTGAGCGCTACGGACACGGCTGAATGCGCATCGATGGCTGCTTGACGTAGTATTGCTTGTGGGTCTGGCAATGCCCAGTGTAGCGGCAGGTTCTTTAGCCAGGAGGTAGGCATTGAAGGAGCGTTGCTGTGGGGACTGTGCTGGGTGGGGCCAACGGTTTTCAGTTCGCTGGGCACCCTAACCAATTCTGGCTCGAGACGGGAACGAAATCCTGCGCCAAGGCCCTAATCCGGCCCAATATTCGCTGGAAAGGGCTTGGTGATCTACGCGACTACGGGGGGCGTGGCGTATCAGGTCCGGGTATTGTCCGACATGGCCCACATCCGCGTGCGTGTTCGGGGCGACTACGCCTCGTTACAGGCTGCTGCGCACGTTTATTTCAGAATCGATAGCCTGATCGCCGTGATACGGGCCGGCGCGGAAGTCCAGGTCGAAGGAACGTCCGCTTCCCGGGTCGAGTCTCACATGTTGGATGGCGTGACCTCACAGGCTCGCAAGCGATATCTTCACCCTGGCTGGGGCACGCGGGCGCTATATCCGCGAGCGTTGTACCCTTCGGGGCTGCGATGAGTCACGCGAACAGCGCGATGCCCTCATCCAGGATGTCATGAATGACGACGCTGGGGGCGGCCGACCGTCCATAGGTTCAAGCCGTGCAGGGCCCGCGCCATTTGACGCCTGGATGGTGGCTATGCTGCCCCGGATGAGCTGGATGCTCGTCCGTAAATCACTTGGTATCGTTGGACATGCCGGCTACGGGAAGATGCCTAGCTGCTTATAGCCTTTGGCGATTTTGTCGATCGCGCTTACGTACGCGCCCGTACGAAGATCCGTCCTGTGCCGCATTGCTGAATGGCGGATCTCCCTGTAGGCATCCACCATCGCGTCCTCCAGACCGGAATTGACCAGATCTTCCTCGCTGGCGCCGAATGCCAGATCCGTCATGATTTGTGTTGGCATTGGATTGGGCGCGCCGATGCGCCGGTCTACTAGAGAGTCCACTGCCTCCAGGATGCGGCGAGCGTTGTGTGCCTCAAAGCGGCGGCTCATGCGTCCAAGGCGTACATGCGACAGGTTACGTAGCCACTCAAAGTAGGAGACTGTCACACCCCCTGCGTTAAGGTACATGTCGGGGATGACCATAACGCCACAGGAGCTGAGCGCCCTGTCCGCACTGGCGGTTAGCGGGCCGTTAGCGGCTTCGGCGATAATTTTCGCTTGGATGCGATCCACGTTACCATCGCGGATTTGGCCCTCCAATGCGGCAGGAATGAGGATGTCGCAGGGCAACTCCAGTGCATCCGATGACTTGGCAAGGTCTTGTGCGCCCGGGTAGTTCAGAATTGACCCCGTGACGAGCCGGTGATCCACCACGTTATTCAGGCTGAGGCCATTCGGGTTGTAGATTGCTCCCTCGTATTCCGCCAATCCCACGATTCGGGCACCGGCCTCCTCAATGAATTTGGCGGCATGATAACCGACGTTGCCCAAGCCCTGGATGACAACACTCTTGCCTTCCAGACCGGTGCACAGGCCAAGTTTGCGCATATCCTCTTCGATTTCGCAGGCTTCGCGAATGCCGAAAAAAACGCCGCGCCCAGTGGCCGCCACGCGCCCACGCACGCCACCAAGGCCTACCGGCTTGCCAGTAACGCAGGCCAGCGCATCCAGCGGGTTGTCGGTAACCGATGTGAAGGTGTCCAGTATCCATGTCATCTCCTGTGCACCTGTCCCGTAGTCCGGGGCAGGTACATCGACCCCAGGCCCGATGAAGTTCTTTCGCGCCAGTTCGAAAGTGTAACGACGGGTTATGCGCTCCAGCTCATTTACGGAGTACTGACGGCGGTTGATGGCAATGCCGCCCTTGGCGCCGCCGAATGGCACATCCACGATGGCGCACTTGTAGGTCATCAGCGCAGCCAAGGCCATAACCTCATCCTCATTGACGACGGCGGCGTAGCGAATGCCCCCCTTGGTTGGCTGCTTGTGGTGGCTGTGCTCGGCCCGATATGCCCGGATGACCTCGATTTCACCCGAATCGCGCAAGATAGGAAAGCCAACCTGATATACGCTGTTGCAACTCTTAATCTGTTTCAGCAACCCGGCCGGGTGCGACGTGAACACCGCGGCACGGTCGAACATCATGTTAACCTGTTTGAAGAAAGAGCCTTCGCCAGTTGCGCTCATGAGCTCAGGTAGATCGGGTTAGAGAGGAGCTGCAAAGGTACGAAACCGGAAAGACTGCATTGCATATTTTGCCCGTTCCAGATGGTTTGTTAGAAGGTGCTGTCGACGTGCACTAGTCGCATAGGGAGGTTGCCGAGTGGAAGGGCAGATTCTTCAAAATATCGTGCTGGTCATAGTATTGGGTATCGGTGCCCAGTGGCTCGCCTGGAGAATTAGGGTCCCGTCCATTCTGCTGCTGTTGATCCTGGGGTTTCTTGCCGGCCCCATCACCGGTATCATTGCGCCGGAAACGCTGCACGGACAGTGGCTGTTTTCCTTCGTTTCGCTGGCTATTGGCGTCATTCTGTTTGAAGGCGGGCTCAGCCTGCGGATAAGCGAGCTCGCGGAGGTCGGGCGCTCCGTTCGGAACCTCATTACCACAGGCGTGCTGATTACCGGCGCCCTGGCCGGATTCTTTGCCTGGTGGGTGGTCGGCATGGAGCCTGAGGTGGCCATCCTTACGGGGGGCATCCTTACCGTGACCGGCCCGACCGTCGTGATACCCCTGCTTCGGCACGTGCGCCCCAAAGGGCGCGTAAGCACTATTGCCAAATGGGAAGGCATCACGATAGATCCCGTTGGTGCAATTCTGGCCATCCTGCTGCTGGAGTTGGTTTTGGCGGTGGGCACTCCTACGGGATCGGCTGCAGGCGATGGCGGACTGGTCGGGCACCTGATTACAGCGGCGCGAAGCCTGCTGTATGTTACCGTATTGAGCGTCGGGGTCAGCATTCTTGGCGCAGCCCTGCAGGTCGTTATCCTTCGGAAGCATTTGGTGCCGGACTATCTGCAGGATCCCGCTGCGCTGAGCATTGTCCTCGGGTCGTTTGCGGTCGCACATGCATTGGGTGGGGAGGGGGCGGCGCTACTGACCACGACGCTTCTAGGCATCATTCTGGCGAATCAGCCGTGGGTATCCGTACGCCGCATCGTTAAGTTCAAGGAGGATTTGCAGGTACTACTGCTGGCATGTCTGTTCATTCTCCTGAGTGCCCGGCTGGACTTGGGAGTGCTGGACTACATCCACGTACAGGCATTTATCTACTTGGCGATTCTCATCTTCGTCGTTCGTCCGCTGGCCGTGCTGTGCTGTTCTATTGGGACGGGACTGAGGTGGAGAGAGAAAGTCTTTATGGCTTGGATTGCGCCGCGCGGGATCGTGGCGGCTGCCGTGGCTGCACTGTTTGCGGAGCGTTTGATTGCCAACGAATATTCAAGTGCGGCGGGTGACGCGCTGATCGCCACCGTGTATTTCGTGGTGGTTGGTACCGTGGCGGTGTATGGCCTGACCTTGGCCCCAATCGCCCTGAGGCTTGGTCTGGCTGATCGTAACCCGCAGGGCGTGCTGTTTATGGGGGCGTATGCATGGGTGCAGGATGCGGCAATGGCACTGCAGGACTTAGGCTACAGGGTGTTGCTTATCGATGCCAACGCGCGCAACATTAAGGAGTCCCGCGGCAAGGGTTTGCCAGCGGTCGTTGCTGATGCGCTTTCGGAAACGGTCACTGATGAACTGGATCTGGGCGGACTTCGACGCTTCTTGGCCGTTACCGCCAATGACGAAATCAACTCGCTGGCAGCGCTTCACTTTACTGAGGTTTTCGAGAACAAGGAGGTATACCAGATAGGTGTTGGAGGGGACAGCAAGGCAGCGGGAGCGCGCCGGGTTGAGCACTTGCGAGGGCGCCCGCTCTTTGGAGCCGGCATCACGCAGGCTTCGCTCACCGAGCGGCATCGGGAAGGTGGGAAAATTTGCACGTTTGGCCTTACCGAAGAAAGGTCTTACCGGGCCATTAGGGAGCAGTTCAATAACGATATAGTCGTCCTGTTTGTAGTCCGCGGCACAAGCGTCCTGGTGCATGCGGAGGCAAACCTGATTGCCCCGCAGCCGGGAGACGCCGTTGTAGTGATGCTTCCGCCACTGCAGCAGTTGAAAGAGGCGCCGTATGCCGCGCTTAATGCTGAGCTCTTGTCGCAAGCCGCTGTGCTGGACTCGGAGGAAGCGGCGATGCCTGAGGACATCATGCGGGAAGCCGCGCACCGACTGGGGCAAAGCTTACCGATTCCTGTCGATCATCTGCAGGCGGCGATACAGAAAGGTCTGGGCTCGGTGCGTGCTGAAGTGGCACGCGGTGCGATGGTACTGCACCTGAGCCTGGAAGAGGCCGACACCGCGGCGCTCGTACTGGTCCGCAGCAGGAGTGGTGTCACATTGAGCACGGCCGGCGGCGCAGAGACGGCGCCGGTGCACGCGTTAATAGTTATGGTGACGCCCGAAGGGCGGGCCAGCGTTTCCAGCCTGCCTTTGCTTGCCCAGATCATGGGGTCCGTCCGTAGACAGCCCTTCCTTGGCAAATGGCTGTCTGCAGAATCGCAGCAAGAGCTACGCGCTACGCTCGCTGTGTACCACCATGCGGAGCCCGGTGCTACGGACTAGCGGAATTCAGGCCTGCCTTCTTTAGACTGTTCGATAGGCGAGAGTCACGCAGCTTGACCGGTGCCTGTCTGGCCTGCAGCTTGCGGAGCCGAAGGTTGAACATTTCGACCATGATGGAGAAGGCCATAGCGAAATACAGGTAGCCCTTGGGAATATGAAAGTCCAGGCCGTCGGCAACTAGTGCCAGCCCGATCATAAGCAGGAAGCTCAGTGCCAAAACCTTCACCGTCGGTCGTTTCTCTATAAATTTGGAGATGGCACTGGCGGACAGCATCATGACGCCGATAGCGATGACAATCGCCGTGATCATGACGGGAACCTGGTCGGCCATGCCCACCGCGGTGATGACTGAGTCCAGAGAAAACACCAGGTCCAGGATTACGATTTGTACCATTGCCTTCGCGAAGGAGGCTACGGCAGCTTTGCCGCCGTGCTCGTGGTGTTCGCCTTCAAGCTTGTCATGAATCTCGTGTGTAGCTTTGGCCAAGAGGAACAGGCCGCCGGCAATGAGTATGAGGTCCTTGCCGGAGATGCCCATGCCCAGGACGCTGAACAAATCTTCAGTCAGGCGCATAATCCAGGCCAGCGACAGCAGGAGTGCTACGCGCCCGAACATCGCCAGGGCCAGTCCCCAAAATCGGGCCGCCGCCTGGTGTTTTTCCGGAAGCTTGCCGGAGAGGATTGAGATAAAGATGATGTTGTCAATCCCTAGAACAATCTCCAGTAGTGTCAGGGTGAGAAGCGCGGCTAGCGCCTCGGGTTGCGTTATCCACTCCACAGCTTCGTTTGTTTGGTTCTTAGTCAGTCTTGCGCCTGCACGACCCAGCCACGCAGTACCCTAGAATGACACCTTCCGGTGGGCCGACGCCGGCCCAAATATGCGATTCTGATCATTCTCGTGCGCGGAATTTCGGGCTATGGTAGATGCCAATACAAAACTCATTGGAATTCTGGGCTTCCCTGTCGGGCATTCGCTGTCCCCGCAGATTCACAACGCTGCACTCCGGGCCCAGGGTCTCAACGTTCTTTACGTCGGCGTGGGTGTGCCGCCCGCCCGGTTGAGCGGTGCGCTCGCGGGTCTGCAGGCGCTTGGCTTTTTGGGGGCGAATGTGACGATCCCGCACAAGGAGGCGGTGCTTCCGATGCTGGATGTCCTGACTACGCGTGCGCGGGCGGTTGGGGCTGTGAACACCATCGTCGTGCGTGATGGCTTGCTGCATGGTGACAACACGGATACAGAGGGCTTCTTGTTGCCATTGGCTACTAAGCGCGACCGACTGCATGGCAGCGAGATGGTCGTTCTGGGAGCCGGTGGGGCGGCGCGCGCGGTGGTGTATGCGCTTCTGACAGCGTTTGCGCCGCGTGTTGTCACGGTCGCGGCCCGTCGGGCGGCACCGGCCGAGCAGATCGCAATGGATATGGCACCGTTCGGGCCGGTGAAGGTGGCTGCACTGGACTGCGCCGCGACGCATCTGGTGAGAGCGCAACTCATAGTTAACGCTACGCCAGTAGGGATGCACCCTAACACGGGTGCAACGCCGTGGGCTGATGTGACGTTGTTTTGCGATGGGCAGGTGGTGTATGACTTGGTTTACCGTCCGCGGGAAACGCGCCTCATGCGGGAGGCGGCCGCACGTGGAGCCCAGGTTATAGGGGGGCTGCCTATGCTGCTTGGACAGGCCGCAGCAGCCTACAGGCAATGGACCGGGATAAATATGCCACTGGATGTGGCGGAAAAGGCACTTGAGCACTTAGAGTGAAACCAGTACCTTACCCAGTCTCAGTACATGCGCGTACGCTCCACAGGTTTGCCTGGCGCATATACCAACCCTAGTCCTCCAATTCGCCATGACTATTCGACGCCTCACTTGCCTAACCCTATTGCTGGCGGTCATCGTGGCTGCCCATGCCCAGGTGGATGGCCTGGGCCAGACCGAATTCGCCAACTCCGGCGCGGAAGAGGCGCAGGAGCCATTCCTCCGTGGTCTACTGCTCTTGCACAGCTTCGAGTACGAAGATGCGCGCGAAGCCTTCGCCGAGGCGCGCAAGATCGACAAGGGCTTTGCCATGGCCTACTGGGGTGAGGCTATGGCCTACAACCACCCTGTATGGTTTACGCAGGAAACTGACGACGCGCGCGAAATCCTTGAAATGCTGGGGTCGAACCTTGAGGCGCGGCTGGAGAAGGCGCCAACGGAGCGCGAAAAAGACTATATCCGTGCTGTCAATGTGCTCTACTATGGAACTCTCGACAAGAAGAAACGCGACTTCAACTATATGGCCAGGATGGAGCAACTGGCTGAAAAGTATCCTGATGACCTGGACGCCAAGGCATTCTACGCGCTTTCCGTGTTGGGATGCAGCCATGATGGCCGCGATTACAGCCTTTATATGAAGGCTGCATCGGTGGGAGAAGAGGTATTCGCACGGAATCCTAAGCATCCAGGGGCCGCGCACTATCTCATCCACTCGTACGATGATCCGGTGCACGCGCCTTTGGGCTTGCGCGCAGCGCACGTCTATGCGGACATTGCGCCGTCTGCAGCGCACGCACTACATATGCCGTCGCACATATTTACTGCACTGGGCATGTGGGATCGAGTCGTGAAGTCCAATGAGGAGTCGTATGAGGCGTCGGAGCAGCGCAGGCAGCGCAAGGGCTTGGGCTTGGGCAGCCGGTCTTATCACGCTATCCACTGGAAGGCGTACGGGCTTTTGCAGCAGAGTCGATTCGATGAAGCCAGGGAGGCGATCCTTAGCGTCAAGAGCGACCTTGAAGAGAGCGGTGGAACGGGTAGAATGCGCGCGTCATTGGCAATGATGCGGGCAGGGTACCTGGTAGACTCCAGAAGCTGGGATTCCGACGTTGCAGATTTAACGCTGAAAGCCAAAGAGATGGGGCTCGAGACGCGTGCCAATCACATTTTTATCAATGGCATGTTAGCGCTCAAGCGAGGTGATGAGGATGAGGCTAGCCAGCATGTCAAGCAGCTTATGGATTTGGAAGGAAAGGGGAAGGGTCGGACGGTGGCTACCATTTTGCAGCACGAGCTAAAGTCGCTGCTGCTATTGAAAGAAGGTGATCCGGACGAGGCCGTAAAACTCCTTAAGAGAGCCACGGAGATAGAAGACGCGATGCCGTACGACTTTGGGCCGCCTTCACCGGTGAAGCCGTCCTTTGAGCTCCTTGGCGAGGTGCTGCTGGATCTGGATGACTACGAGGGCGCGCAGGAGGCTTTTACTACGGCTCTGGCACGTGCCCCCAAGCGTTCCCGGTCACTGCACGGGTTGGCTGTCGCGGCCATGAAGACAAAGGATTCCGATGCTGCGGCGCGCGCTGTCAATACTCTAGGCGAGATAGAGAAAAAGGCGGGCCTCAGCACTGCGTCCAGCGGTGGCAAGGGCAAGTACTAGGCAGCATTCTCAGCCGGGTATGCACCAGGGATCAGTCCTTGTGGCACGCATGCGAATGCTTGGCGGACTGCTTCTGGGTGGGCTGCTGCTGCCAGCGGCTGTGCAGGCGCAGCCCAAGTATGAGTTTCGGGGAGCGTGGATTGCGACGGTAGCAAACCTGGACTGGCCAAATCGTTTCGATCATCCCAGCACGCAGCAGACCACCCTACTGCAGATGCTGGACAAGCTGCAGGCTGCTGGCATCAACGCCGTGTTTTTCCAGGTGCGTTCAGAGGCCGATGCGATGTACGATTCAAGCCTTGAGCCTTGGTCGTACTGGCTGACTGGCCGCCAAGGAACGCCCCCCAATCCATTCTACGACCCGCTGGCCTTTGCGATAGAGGCGGCGCACAAGCGCGGAATGGAGTTGCACGCCTGGTTTAATCCATACCGCGCCAGCCGCGGTACCAGTTACACCAGAGACCCGAGCCATATTACCAGAGCGCAGCCGGAACTGGTATACGAGTCGGGTCCGTTGACGCTCATGGACCCGGGCAAAGAGGCCGGGCGCAACTACATCACAAGCGTGATCATGGACGTGGCGCGCCGCTACGACGTGGACGGCGTCCATTTTGACGATTATTTCTACCCGTATCCCCCAAACGAGATCACGACGCAGGACACATCCACTTTCAATGCCGAGGGCCGGGGTTTCACCAGTCTGTTTAGCTGGCGCCGCGATAACGTCAATTTACTCGTAGCCCAGATTGCCGACAGCCTGCGTGTTCACGACCCCTACATCAAGTGGGGCATCAGCCCATTTGGGATCTACAGGAACAACGTGCCGGAAGGGATTGTGGGGCTTGATGCTTACAACGTGATCTTTGCAGACCCCTTGGCCTGGTTGCAGGCCGAGACCGTAGACTACATTGTGCCACAGCTCTATTGGCCATTTGGGGGTGACCAGGACTACCATAAACTCGCGCGCTGGTGGGTAGAGCAGATTAGCGGGCGGCAGTTGTACATCGGCCACGGGCTGTACCGGGCTGATCCAAATACCTTCTCGGGGACACTGTTTTCTGCGGACGAAATACCGAATCAGATCCACTTTAACAGGGGCTACCTCGACATCTTAGGCAGTGTATTTTTCCGGGCGCAGAACGTTACCCGCTACTATTCACAGGACATATTCGAGCGGCTTCGGACAGAATTCTATCAGCACCCTGCACTCACGCCCCCGATGCCATACAAGGACCTTACGCCCGCAGAGGCGCCCGGTGATCTGGCGTATGAATGGACTGGTGATACGGAAGTGACACTGACCTGGTCATCACCTGACAACACTAATCCCAACCGGTATGCGGTCTATCGGGTACGGTCTGCGATGCCGCCGGACGTGGATCAAGCGAGTCAGGATGCTGCCAACCTGTTAGCGATAACGGGTGACACAACATTGGTCGACTACCCGGGCATTGCGCCCGATCCATACTACTATTTTGTGCGCAGCGTCAGCCGAAACTCCATTGAGAGTGTGGCGACTACGCCCGTGTACTTGCATGGACGGGCTACCGCAGTTCACAACGTGGTGCAGAAGGTGGCTGCTCACCTGTCTAACTATCCGAATCCGTTCTCCGATGCGACGCACATTGAATTCGACCTTGTTAACGATGGGCAGGTCACGCTTCGCATCTTCAATTCGTTGGGCTCCGAAGTGCTTACGCTAGTAGAGCGTCGTCAGCTGAATGTCGGTACGCACAGATATTCTTGGGATGGCACCGACGGGAGTGGTCGGCGCGTTAGCAGCGGAGCGTACTACGTTCTCCTGGACGTTGAAGGCGCGCGCATTGTGAAGCCCGTCGTACTCGTACGTTAAGTCCCGGGCTGCACTGGAGACGCTAAGTAGCTGGGCATTGTTGGTGTTTCAGCGGGCCCCAAGCGGTGCATGGCAGGCCGGTCGCACATGGAGACGATCCCGCGTATCTCCACCTTTGGCCAGAGGCAACGCGCTATGCACCGCCAAGCCTCAGCACAGGAAGTCAGGCTGAGGTCGCTGGCAAGCGGAATCCGTTGGGCGGAAGCCGTGTACTCCGAAGATCCTAATGCTATGAGGATTCCCGCAGTCACGCCTGGGGATGTGGCGCAAGGCATTCCAAATCGTTGGCAGCAGTAACGGCCAGGCTACAGCAGAGCACGACTACTGCAATAGGCGACGCTCCGACACACCACTACCTGTGGGCGTGTGCCCAGATGGGGCTCAGAGCTTGGGTGTTTCTGACAAAGAGTAGCCATTTCATGGCGAACCGTTGGTATCACCCATAGCGATACTGGACAACCCGTCCCGTGCTGCTGGCGACTACGCCTTGCTTCGTGCTACGACATGAGCAACAAGGCTACAACCACGGTGCTGTCTCTCTGTATAGGGTGCAGCGTCCGCAGTCCGTGAAAACTATCCGTTCCTGGCTGATTCTCGGTCTAAACCGGTGGGTGACACCCGGGCAAACCAGTCGCTGCTGAACCGTGTTGCTTAATTCAGCCAGCAACGCGAGAATGGTCTCGGCGCCTTTAACGCGACCAAGCACGGGGTAGGAGGTATGCGGAGCAGGGCCAAGATGGACCGAATGCTGCACCTGCCTGCATCATTTCGCGCAGGACGAATAGCTGCCAGCGGGCGCTTGCGTTCTGGCTGCTCTGCTTACCGGTCGTGCCGAAATACCTTGCCGTCCTTCATGACAAAATTGACGCTTCGCAAGGCATCAAGGTCATCCAGCGGGTTGGCTGGCATAGCGATGATGTCAGCGGCCATACCGGGCCGGATCGCGCCGCGCTCATCACCGAGGCCCATCGCGTCAGCGGCATTGATGGTCATCATCTTCAGCGCGTAGGCCGCCGGAATGTCGGCTTCTTCAAAGTTGTCCAGATACGTCAGCGTAAGCGTGCCACGGTCGTGGCCCTCGTAGGCAAAGACCACATCGGAGCCAAAAGCCATTGGCACGCCGACATCATAGGCTCGGCGCAAGCGGTCGATAAACTGAGCATGTAATTCATGCCCCTCCTCAACACTGGTGCCGAAAAAGGTCACCTGGATGGCCAGCTCCGTAAATTCTGTGCCCACCAAGTACACGCCGCGCTCCTTGGCCAGCAATAGCGTCTCATCGCTCATATTGGTGCCGTGCTCGATGGTAGCAACGCCAGCCTCAATGGCATTGATGGCGCCCTGCTCTGTCCAGACATGGGCAGCGACCCTTAAGCCGGCCAATGCGGCTTCTTCTACTACCAGGCGCATGTCGTCCACCGAGTAGATGTACTGTTGGTCATCAACCACAATTTTGATGAGCGTAGCGCCGTAGTGGATGTTTTCGCGAACGGCTTTCCTAAGCTCATCGTGCGTATCGGCAAAGAAGTACTCAGGGCGTCCAAGACCCGCCTTTTCCGGCTGCAGGTGAAATTGCCCCCCAAATGGTGCAATAATCCGCCCGGCATTCTGCATCGTGGGGCCGGGCACCAGTCCTTCTTCAATGGCCTGGCGCAAGGCAACGTCACCGTAGTTGCCAGAATTGCCGATGTCGCGAATCGTTGTAAAGCCCGCATGCAGCATCGCGCGCGCGTTCGCGACGCCCTGTATGGCCCGATAGCTAGTGGTGTTCAGAAGGGTGGTAAAGTAGTATTGCCCCGCGTCCTTTGTGGGATCCACGGTCAGACACATGTGCGTATGCGCGTCGAATAGCCCAGGCATAACGACGGCATCCGAAAGGTCAATAACCGCAGCGCCCCTCGGAGCTGCGGTGCCAGAAAAGATGGCAGCGACCTTGCCACGCTCTACCAGAATAACCTGGTTGCTCGCCGTGGTGCCGTGTTCAGCATCTATCAGGCGACCGGCCAGGACGGCCGTTTGCTGCGCGTGTACACTGGCCGCGATCAGGCTCAAAGAAAGCCAACATGTCAGCGCACGCATCACTATACCAGTACAAGGTAAAGGGCGCCCGCGATGAGGCCACCCAGCGTGGGGCCGACTACGGGAATCCATGCATACGACCAGTTGCTGTCCCGCTTGCCTGCAATCGGGAGGATTGCATGCATAATGCGCGGGCTCAGGTCACGCGCCGGGTTAATTGCGTAGCCGGTGGTACCGCCAAGGCACAGACCGATGACCAGGACAACCAGAGCTACCGGGAGCGCATCAAGCGGGCCCAGGCCCACATCGGGCTCAACCATAAAAAGGATTGCAAACACGAGCACGAAAGTAGCGATGGTCTCGCAGAGCAGGTTGCGCACGTCGTTGCGAATGGCGGGCGCCGTACAGAAGGTTCCCAGTTTGGCATCACCGTCCTCGGTGGCATCGAAGTGATCTTTGTACTGATACCATACCAGAAATGCCCCAAGGGCGCCTCCGACAAACTGTGCGGCCAGGTATTGCGGAACTAAGGCCCATGCAAATTCTCCGGCGAATGCCAGACCTATCGTAACTGCAGGGTTGATGTGCGCGCCACTGAAGGCCGCCACGACGAAGACCGCCACAAACACAGCCAACCCCCACCCTGCGGTGATAGCAATCCAGCCTGCGCCCGAGCCCTTCGTTCGCTTGAGTACTACGTTTGCCACCACGCCGTTGCCCAACAGGATGAGCAGCGCTGTGCCAATAAGTTCGCCTAGAAATGCTGTCATTTATTCGAGGTGTTGGTACGCTTACTAATGTGATTCCCATGCCTTGGCGCGTGCGAGTGCCTTTGTCCAGCCCGCGCCGAGCATCCTTGCGCGGCTCTGCGCCATCTGCGGCTCGAAGATGCGGTCGACTTGCCATTGCGACGCGATCTCGTCAGGGCCCTTCCAATACCCGGTAGCCAGACCCGCGAAGTATGCAGCACCGAGTGCCGTCGTCTCTTTCACAACGGGACGGACGACCGGGACGCCCAGGATGTCTGCCTGGAACTGCATAAGCAAGCTGTTGGCAGTTGCACCGCCGTCAACGCGGACTTCGGTTAGATGAATGCCGGCGTCCGCCTCCATAGAGCGAATGACGTCCATGCTCTGGTAGGCGATGCTTTCCAGGGCGGCACGGGCTAGGTGGCTCTGATTTGTGCCACGCGTAAGCCCCACGATGGTACCTCGTGCGTACGGATCCCAGTGCGGTGCCCCAAGCCCGGCAAACGCAGGCACCAGGTAGACACCGCCAGTATCGGCGCACTGGGCCGCCAGGGCTTCGACCTCCGAAGAAGAGGCAATAAGGCCAAGGCCATCTCGCAACCACTGCACGACCGCGCCGCCAATGAAGACGCTACCTTCCAAAGCATACCTGTGACCTGGCCCAAGGTCCCAGGCTACGGTGCTAAGTAACTGATTCCGGGATGCGACGGGGTGCTTCCCGGTATTCATGAGCAGGAAGCAGCCAGTGCCGTACGTATTCTTTACCATACCGGGCTGTGTACAGACCTGTCCAAAGAGTGCAGCCTGCTGATCTCCGCCAATGCCAGCCACGGGAATGGGCACGTCCAGCAGCTCCGTTTCACCGACTATACCGCTGGACGCGGCAACCGATGGCAGGACGCTGCGCGGCACCTCAAGAATGGCCAAAAGTTCGTCGTCCCACCCTCCGGTATGAATGTTGTACAGCAGCGTGCGCGACGCATTGGAGGGGTCTGTTACGTGCACGCGCCCGCCGGTAAGGTTCCAGATCAGCCATGTATCAACGGTACCAAAGGCGAGTTCACCGCGATCGGCGCGCGCACGGGCCCCGTCAACATGGTCCAAAATCCAGCGCAGCTTGGTACCGGAGAAGTACGCGTCAAGTATCAGGCCGGTCTTCGATTGAAAGAGGTCAGCATATCCGTCGTCCTTGAGTGCGTCACAAAACGCGGCGGTCCGCCGGTCTTGCCAGACAATCGCATTGTATATGCAGGCGCCGGTGCGCCGGTCCCATACAAGAGTGGTTTCGCGCTGATTGGTGATGCCAATGGCGGCGATGTCTTCGCCGAGCAAGCCGCAGCCACGAATGACTTCCACCGCGGAATCGGACTGGGTTTCCCATATGTTGCTTGGATCATGCTCAACCCAGCCAGGCTGCGGGTAGATCTGGCGAATCTCGTCCTGGACCACATTCACCAAAGTCCCTTCACGGTCGAACACGATAGCCCGGGAGCTCGTGGTCCCCTGGTCAAGAGCAAGGATATACGACATAGTGGCAGAAGGTGAATGCGAGCGCAATATAAGCCTGAGCGCGTAGCCGTGTGGGCGGGATGCAACACATTTGAAGTCAGGTCGTACGCCCGTTTACACGTGGACCTTCATCGAAATGGATAAGCTCACCGTCATCATAGCTCTGGGTCTGTTGCTCGTAGCGATAGGCATTTCCGGGCGCAAGTACAGTCCCTGGGCCATACTGGTTGGGCTGGGCGTAATTGGCTTCAGTATTGTGAGCAGGCTTCTCGCTGGGGGCAGCTTTCTTGCGGTAAGCATTGAGTTGTTCCGTGACGCAGGCTTGGCACTTGTCTTGGCCGCGCTGTGGCTGGTGGCCCGCAAGCCGCAACCGGGTGCGCGACCGTTCTTTTTGCTGGGCGTCCTCTCGCTTGCTCTGGCTGGCGTGTTGTATGTGGGTAGCCGCGCCATTGGTGCCTTCATGCAGGGTGAGGCGGTGTCAGTATTGGTTGAGCTCGGCCCGGACGACCATGTGGGCGAGATCGCGCCTGTCTTGGAGCGCTTTGGAGCAGCGGCTGAGCAGGCTTTTCCAACGATTGACCTGGCGGTAGATGAGGACCTTGCACAAGTGCTTCTGGTGCGCGTGAACAAGCGAAAAGCCTCCAGACTGATGGCGGCGCTGAGAGCAGATGCGGAGAATGTCGATTTCGTAGAAGTCAATGCTTTGGTGGAGCTCCCACCCGTAGCTGAAGGCAGGGCAGCTATAGGCGCTGAGCGCAGCTACCTGGAAAACGACCCTCGGGTCAGCGAGCAATGGGCCTTGGAGTCCATTCGCGGTCACGAAGCGCATGCCTTGCTGCGAGACATGCAGCCAATCCGCAAGGCGCGTGTCGCCATCCTGGATACAGGCGTCCAGGGTGATCACGAGGATCTAACAAGCGTGCTTTCTACAACTGGCGCAAGTGATGTACATGGGCACGGCACGCACTGCGCCGGGATCGCCGGAGCTGCTACCAACAACGGGCTGGGGGTCGCGTCTCTAAACTGGGACGGCAGGTTCATTGCACTCCAGTCATTCGAAGCGCTGGGCGATGCAGGCCGGGGCACACTTGAGCAGATAGCGCAGGCGATAATTGATGCTACGCAGTCAGAGGTCGATGTCATCTCCATGTCGCTGGGTAGCGTGGCGCCAGTTCAGCCGAGAGTGCTCGTAACCGCCATCGGGTTTGCGCTGCGCAACGATGTGATTGTAGCAGCCTCGGCTGGCAACAACAATGAGGATGCCGCCAATCACTTTCCGTCTAACATCGAAGGCGTGATTGCGGTAGCCGCTGTGGATCAGAATCTCGACAAGGCCAAGTTTTCCAACACGATCGCAGGCCTGTCGCGCCCACTTGCAGCCCCTGGTGTGGATATCCTTTCTGCGTACGTAGACGGCGACTACAAATTGCTCAGCGGCACATCAATGGCCACACCGGTAGTAACAGGCCTTCTTGGGATCATGCGGTCAATTCATCCGAGCCTAACCGCCGCTGACGCCTACGGCATTCTTCACGACACGGGTACGGAAGTAGAAGCCACTCCAATGGTGGGACGTGTCATCAATGCGGAAACCGCGATTCGGGCTACACTTGCCCGCTAGTCTTCGACTTCTACTATTGCCTCGATTTCCACGGCGATGCCGATGGGCAGCGAGGACATGCCGACCGCTGCCCGGGCGTGCTTGCCTATCTCCGGGCCAAAGACCGCCACGAAGAGGTCCGAACACCCGTTGATGACGTTGGGCTGCTCCGTAAAGTCATCTGTGGCATTTACCATGCCGTTGACCTTGACGATGCGCGTGACCTTGTTGAGGTTTCCGATTTCAGCCCGAAGCGAGGCGAGGAGTGCCAAACCGGTCAGGCGAGCGGCCTCGTAGCCTTCATCAACGGTCAGGTCCCGTCCGACTTTGCCCGTGACATACGTGCCATCGGACTGCACCGGGCCGTGTCCCGCCAGAAACACCAAGTTGCCACTGCGCACAGCGCGCACGTAGTTGGCCACAGGCGCCGGCGGCACCGGCAACGTGATGCCCATCTCTTGAAGGCGAGCTTCGGCATCCTGACCGTTAGCGGGAAAGGATGCCAGCAGCAGCACCCCGATCAGCAAGACATACCTCATAGCGATTCCTTGACGGTAATGGACATTCCCGGGTCAAATTTACCCGCCTCCGAACTAAACAACCAGGCGCCCACTCCGTGTAGGTTTTAAAGCGCAGGGTATAGGCCTCGATGGTGGCACGGCTTAAGGCGGCCCGCAGCACGGCCGCGATGCGCGCGGCTTCCGCGGGGGCCACCTGGGCGGCGCCGGTGGCGGGGACTACGGGCTCGGCGGGAAGCACGGGGCGGGACCTTAGGGTACGCAGGAGACTGTTTTCTCTATGCCTCCGCGGCTTAAATAGTTCCGATAAGTGGTCGTACAGGCTGAGCTCGGTATTGTCCTGGGGCAGGGTGTAGAGCAGCTGGCTTGCCGTGACTGGGGGAGGCGTCGCTCTGGGTACGGTGAACACGTTGCAGGCACTTGCCGTATATTCGTTACAGCTATTGCTGTAGCATGCACAACCCCATGAAAACGCAACCGGTCAAGCAGCACAAAGTACGCGTGCGTGACAGCGCACGCACGCGTAACAGCACCGTCGTCAAAACCGTCAAGGTCAGCCCCATCTCTGAGCGCATTCTGCAGGACGTGACCCGGCGCAGAGCGGAGGCCTTAAGAATACTGGCCGATCGGTAGGCAGCATTACAGAATTGAATTGCGGGACGCCCTGAGAGGCAACCAGTTAGTCCTAGGCCTACCCCTCGGCAACATTTCCGGCTTGACAAGGTGGCCTCACGGCCGATTGCACGGAAGCCAGCCTTTCGCGCGGTGGTTGGTCCGTGTAGATAGTGCAACTAACACAGCCGCAATGCCCGACTAAGGGCGTTGATTTGGGGTTGAAGAGGCTTGGATTGGCAGGCGCAGCAATGGCAAAAGCTGTATCGTGCGCGTGCATGCTTCACAGGCACGCACCTATCCTGCCGATGCTTTTGCGGCATCGTGACGATCCGTGGTCCTGATCAATAGCCCTCCCTGGTGAGCAATACTGCGGGCCTTCTTTCTGTGTTGACACCCTACGGCGGCCACAGTCCGTACTTCTTCTGGAGCACGGCAAACATGACAGCACACGCCTCCAGCCGGAGGTAGCCGCGCGACATGATTTTGGCGCCAGGCGGCGGATCGCTTTTCCGATTCATGTATCCTCCCATCATGGCCAGCAGCAGGGGGATTGCACATTTTCAAGTTGGGAATTGGAAAGTTGCTGTGGAGGTGGACCCTAGCCTCCACCATTCCTTTCCAACCACATGAACCCCTCCCAGCCTGTTTTGGGGAGCACTGAGGCGCCTGCAGACGCCCAGATCAATCCCTCCGGTGACGCGCGGCGGCTTCTGATGAAGCTCTGCACGCACATACTGCAACAATTGACCACCGACTGGCCCATTCCGGCAGCGCATCGGCAGCCGGTGCCACCGCCCGTAGTGATCAAGGCCTCTGCGGCGGCCCAGGACACAAAGCCGGACTCGGCGCAGTTGAATGAAGCGTGGCAGCTGTTGCATTCGCGCAGTCTGCAAGACGACCCGGTCGTTGCGATGTGGCTGCGCGGGCTGTGCCCACGCGGCGTTAACATCGTTCTTGGAGCGGGTCTGACCATCACAGGCTATCGCCGCATACTTGGCCTTATAGCGTGCTACCCTGAAAACGTCTCTGCTCTTGCGTCCTTCGTGCAGTCGCTGTCCGATCGTGGTCTTTCGGCCGCCGACGGGCTGCTCTGTGTGCTGCCCAGCAGTACGGGACTGCAATCGGCGGTGCGCCAGGTGTTCGGCCCCAGGGTCGCCATACAGCGCTGTCTCAATACGCTGTTGGATCAAGTCACCTGTGGTCTTCCGGAAGACCTTGTTCCTGTGTATCGCAATCGCCTCCGCCAGGCATGGAATGGGTTCGATGCCCGGGAAGCTGAACGCGCACTCACCCGTATTCACCAGGACTTGACGCGCGTCAATCGGTCCGCAGCGAAGGTTCTGTGGGAGGGCCTGGAGCAATCTCTGACGATTCAACGCACGGGCATGCTGCTCAAGCTCGACCGGGGGCTGCGCGTGATGCGCTTCATGAATGCCATCAGTCGCAGGTTGCAGACCCCGGCCAGCGCCGTTTTCCAGCAACGCGAACAGATGGCACTGGCGCTGTTGGAACACGAGGCTCAGCTGCGCCGTGTGGCCCATGCGGCCCATCTGCCACAACTTCGTGAGACTCTCATCAACCTCAACGCCGTATGATGACCCATACCCCTATGCTGGATCAATCACTCATCGAGGACCTTCACGGGCTTGCGCAGAGGAATTTCATCGGCCTGGCCAGCTGCCTTGGATATCTCGATGATCTTCTTACCAAGATGGCCACATGGGTCATGGAAGCCGAAGCCCGCTTCATTTGCGGCGCACGTGGGAAGCACCGTAAGACCGGCTTTCAGCGCTGGGGGACGAATCCGGGTTCCATCCGCGTCGGTTTGGAGCGCATTGCGGTCCGCGTTCCGCGCGTACGGAATGTACGAACCCGAAGGGAGCGTCCTCTGCAAACGTACCGCCTCTTGCGCAAGCGTGGGCTTATGGACCGGGAAAGCGTGACCAGGGGGTTGCTGTGTGGACTCTCGCGGCGCAATTACAGGCAGGCGGCCCAGGTCTTCACCGATAGTCTGGGGTTGAGTGCCAGCAGCATTGGCAACGTCTTCGTTACGCAGACGGCAGCGCTACTGAAGGAATTCGAGACGCGCCGATTCGATCAGCACACCTTTGCGGTGCTCCTGCTTGATGGCAAGTATTTGGCTGGTGTGCAGATGATCGTAGCGATGGGCATCACGACCGAGGGCGAGAAGGTCGTGCTGGGCTTTGCGGAAAGTCGTACCGAGAACAGTGCGCAGGTGCAGTCGCTGTTGCAGGATCTGTTGCATCGGGGCTTCACCCATACCGACAAGCTGTTGGTACAGGTGGACGGCAGCCGCGGGCTTCGCAAGGGGATCGGCGCGGTGTTTGGGGATGCGGTCGTATTCCAGCGCTGCCAATGGCACAAGCGTACCAATGTGACGCGTCACATCAAAAGCGAGCCAGCGGCCACGCAAATGAAGCGTCGGCTTCAGGCGGCTTGGGAGCTACCCACATACGCGGAGGCACGGGCGGCGCTTGTGTCGCTGCATGGAGCGCTGCAGCGATCGTATCCGAAAGCCGCACGCAGTCTGGAGGAGGGTTTGGAGGATACGCTGACACTTCACCGGTTGGGGGTGCGGAACCAGGCTGTCAGAGACAGTCTGAAGACGACGAACATCATCGAGAACCTCAACAGCATTATTGCGAACCGATCACGGAACGTGAAGCGCTGGAGATCATCGGGGATGCGTCAGCGCTGGTGCGGGGCGATATTCATGCAGTACGAGTCGAATCTGAAGCCGATACGCCGGGAGGACATGAAGGAGCTGACCCAGGCGTTGACCACCTCCGGGGGTCGAGGGGTTAGTGGGGATTCGGTCTGCCGGCCCCAAAGGACTGCAAAGGCAACACCTGCCGCTGGATGCCCCCGCGCAGTAGTGCGCTGCTGACGCTGGCATAACGCAAAACCCGCAGCTGTCTGGACGCTCTGAGGCGCTGCACCGTGCCAAGATCGCCGCTTACGCGTGCAATCAGAGGATACCTGCGGGATATCGTGCCCGAGAAGTCACTCCACGAGCCTGCCTGCGCCCGAAAATCCGCGTGTGAGCACGCATTTGGGCCCATATAAGCTTGCACCGTCCCATTTGCACCCACACACTCGGCCCGTAGCGCCATCTATTGCCAAAAGATATCTACTTTGAGGGCCCATCTCGGCAAAAGCCGCCGAAACCCAACTAGAAAATGTGCAATCCCGCAGCAGGATGGCTGCAGCCAGATCATCGGGAGACGCCAGGTTGAATCCTTCGGCGTATTCTCGTAGCACGCACAGCTCAATATCTGTAAACAGGATCTCGGCCGGTGCTTCCGGGTCCTGGCGACCCAGTAACGTCATCAAGTGCAGGCGCCACGCCATCACCATGTTGATGGTGATGGCCAGGTGAAGACTGTCGGCCTTCTGCAAGCGCAACTCCTGCACCTTGCACACACTCTTGAGAATCCGGAAGCCGTCTTCCACACGCCAGCGTAACATGTAATAGTCGACCATTGTTACGGCCTGTGCCACCGAGGTCACCTCCCTTGTCGTGAGCAGGTACCACTGAATCGCTTTCTGTCCTTCTGGCGGGTCCGCCTCTCCAACATGTATGGCGGTGACCTTCACCGGGCCGCCCTGCTGTCCACGGGTGGGCGGAAGCATGACCGTACGGTAGCGTACCTCCATCTGTGCGATGCGGCCCGCACGGCCCTTATGCTTGACACGGCCCGACTTCTCGCGACGGCTCAGCCGCTGTATCGCTACCTCAATGGTACCTTTGGGCGCCCCCTGGCGCATGAACTCAAACAACAACGGACCCTTTCTTCCCAGTCTCCGATTCGCCTTGGCCCGTACTAATAGATCCACCCGTCCCACTTGTTGCTGCGCGGCGAACAGGGCAAAGATGTCCGCTTCCCGATCCATGACGCAGAGTACGCGGGTCTTGCTGCTGAGGTGTGTGGCCGCCTCGGCCAGGTCATGCAGTCCGTCGATCCATTGCTGCGTCTTAGCTGCGTGCTTTCCCGCTTGGGTCCTGTAGGCACAGCGCAGCACGCCCAGCGGCAACCCCTCCGCACTCAACGCCAACGTCGTATGCAAATGCACCCCCCGTGCTTTCGCGGTGGTCTGGTTGCGCCCGATCACTTCCAAGCCCTCGCACGCAGGACGGGTGCTGTAGTTGATGTCCGTGCCGTCCTGAAGGCACAGCACCGTCTTTTCCGTGCGCATCCGCTCGATCGTACGACGGCGATGCGGCGCCAGGATATCCGCGGGCGTGGTTCCCCGCTCGTTGGCCTTCTCTATGAAGCGATAATATCCCCGTATCGCGGCACGATCGGATTTCATGGTGGCCGTTATGGACTCGCCGGGCGCTCGTGCCAATATAGTGACACTGTTGACCAGGCGGGTGGTCCGCCGCTTATCCCCCAGCTGTGCGCCTCCAAACTCCTGCGCCGCCCAGGTCTCGGCATCCAGCCCCGCGCCAGCCTCCAGTTTGGGATACGCATCTACGTGCGCCACCCCGAGATGCTTGCGCCACCGGCGGTCCAGATCATAGACGAACACCGCCTTCTTCGTCCGGGTACACGCCTTGGTCTCGGCATGGCGACCCCGGCCGGTGGTCCTTCCCACATATTGGAATCCCGCCGCACGGAAACAGGTCCCCCGCTGCTCAGGACCCACGAAGGTCTCAACGACCCACGGAGCATAGCCGTAACGTGCCTGAAAATCCACGGGCAACCGCTTGAGCACCTTCCCCAGAAGATGACTGGCCAGGTTCTTGACCTTTACGCCTGGCCGAATTAACAGCCGGTTCAGGCCCACTACGCGCATCAGATGCTGCTGGCGCTGCGCGTGCGTCCAAGCCATCCACCGGTCGCGCGGTCCCACATACAGGCCGGAAGCCGCAAAACCGATCGCGCCCAGATACCCGTGATCGCTCCGAAACAAATACTTTATCTGCGCGCCCGCAAACTGCCTCACCCCCTGCGGATGCTCCGCTGCCATCAGGGTGTTCCAGCGCGCACGCTGCGCCGCATCCTCCACCAACTCCAAGGCCAGGCCCTTGATCTCTTTGAGCGAAGCGGGCACCTCCACTGGTTCCGGCACCGGCCGGTCCAACAGCCGGGGCGTACCGCTTGCAATGGTGCGCCTGGGCGCGGGCAACGACAGCCTGTCCTCGGATTCCAGCGTCTTGAGCGCCTTCAGACACCCGGTCTGCTGCAGATTCCCACGCGCATCACGAAAGCCGAATGCATGGCACACCTGGCGGCTGATGGCCGTACGGCTTTCACCGGCATGCGCTTCCAATGTGCGCAAAAGCCGCGGCTCAGAGGTCCGCAGCGTGCGAAGAATCTGGCTCTGCGTAAGCATGCCGCAAAGTTACACGGCATGATTTACAAAGTCAAGTCGCTAATTTGGGGACAGGGTAGCCCTAGGCCCTGAGTCAAGAGTACTCAAAAAGAACGAATTACGTTCGGCTCTTGGAAGACCCTATCACGGATACCATGTCCGAATCCATGAAAAAGCAGCGGCGCTGGTTCACGCAGTTATCGTAAACCACCCCTTCGTCGACGGCAACAAACGTACAGCCATGTACCTGGTCGAACTGCTCCTGGAACGAAGCGGATACAGGTTACAGGCTTCAGACCGCGAGCTTTCCGAGAAGCTGATACTCGTAGCCGAAGGAAAACTGGATTACGAGGCCCTTAAGGATTGGATTGAGCCGAGAATAGGGCACCTGGATTAAGGAAGATCGCTGCAAGATGGAGGCTGATCGCCACCCCATCCACGTCAGCGACTGGAGACACGGATACAGGGATTTAGTGTGCGCAGCCCAATCCAATCAGAGCAGCTTCATGTCATACACTGAAGAGTTCGACACTCGTGTCCAGTACAACGACTCGAGGGGTACCGTTGCAGCAGATGGTGATGCACCTATGGTGAAGCATATTCACCCCATGCGTGGGATGAGCGCGCTGCATGCCTTGGCCCAAGTTTACCATGCACTTTTCACAAGTCCTTTATATTCAGGGACATACGTCACCCATAAATGCCTCTTCTGGCACTACAATGGACTTCGGAAGGACTTTTAGTACTGCCGATCAGACGACGGTCTTCTTCGTAGAGAGGGGCTTGTAATCTATTCCCAAGGCGTCATAGATCGACCGGAGCTCGGGGTCGGGCTGTGCAGTTGTGCGCACATGGAGCGTACGCCCGTCGCGGCACGGGAACACACTGGTCGTGCGCGTTTGTCGCTGGAGGATGCTTCGAAGCGTCGTCCAACTGGAGGAGAGC
Source organism: Rhodothermales bacterium (assembly GCA_965218495.1). Taxonomy (GTDB): domain Bacteria; phylum Bacteroidota; class Rhodothermia; order Rhodothermales; family Bin80. Next base: position 3,943,549 of record OZ244626.1, on the reverse strand, counting down.
CCTCGGCTACGCAGGCGAGTACGGATTACCTGCACGAGCTGATACGCGATGACCGAGATGAACAGATGCCCTTCGGCGCGCAGGCCCCTCGAGTGGTAGATTGGTCGTAGACCCAGTTCCGACTTCAGGGTTCGGAACACGGCTTCCAAGTCGGTGAGCCGGATGTAGGTGCGCCACAACGCTTCGTCGGTCCAGTTCACCAAATTGCTTCGCAGGCAGTACACGCCTGGATGCGTCGCCATGGACCCCGGTAGCAGTCTCTGCTCCCATTCAATCGTGCGCGCGCGCTTGCCGCTTTCGTCAGGCTGTACCGTGATGTCGTAATGCTGTCCTATCCCTGCGTATCGCTCCTTCAGGCGCCCGAGGCGCTCAGAAACCACCTCGAGTCGCTTATGCGTGCGCGGGCGGGAGAGCCCGTCGGACAGTTTCTTCAGGGCCTGCTCAAACGCTGCGGTCTGCCGTGCCACTATGGCTTGCTCCTTCGCAGCCCGGGACGCAGAGTAGCAATACAGCCGCACCTGGTCGTCCTGTACCTGCCGGTATAGGGATAGACGCTCACCACCGGCCGTCGTAAGTGTTTGCGCTGCCTCAGGATCAAAGACCCGCCTGCGCTCCCGAGCGACCACGATGTACTGGTACTTCTGCGCATGCAGCCATTGTATACGATCTTCGGTCGCTATGCCCCGATCCATCACCACGAGCGCCTCGGGACCCGCTTGCAGTACCGCCAGCATCTCCTCTAGCCTGAATTTCCGCGGAGCGTTTAGTAGGTGCACTGTTCGCAGGCCTTTTGCGTGATTTTGACTTCTATTACCGGCCTAATGCCTTCTTGTATACATAGTGGGTGTGAACGTATGAATAGATAACCACTGATATAGCAGTATATTTCTGGCACGCTACCACACTGCCACTCTCAGCGAGATTGTCGTCTTGCTGCCCTGTAACAGCACTATGTGTGTCTAACATTTCCCAATTCCGCCCTGAAAGCGGAATAATATGCCGCTATCAAGTATCTGGCCTTGATTATTTAGCATGCTGTTACTATATTGGTAATGACTTCATACTTCATACCTTACGATCATGCGCCGATCCGACTTCTTCGCCCAACCCGACGGCCTGCCCATGAGGCGGTACGAAGCCATCAGAGCCTACCTCCATGAAGGATGCTCCATAGATGAAGCCGCCAGGCGAGGCAACTATACTCCGGGTTCCTTCCGCAACCTCCTGCGACGATTCAGAAAACAGCCCTCTGCCGACTTCTTCTGGCCCCAACCCGCCGCTTCGACTCCCGCAGCCAAACCCCCTGATCGCCGAGCTGCCCGCATCGTCGCCCTCCGCAAAGAGCACAACGCCTCCATCTACCAGATCCAGCAGCTTTTGCGCCAGGAAGGCATGTCGGCCAGCCTGGGCTACATCCAGAACGTCTTCACCAGAGAAGGCATCCAGCGCCTGCCCCGCCGCCCGCCGCATCAGCGATCTCCGGTGACCACCATAGCCGACAGGCGAAAGCTGGACCTCGCCTCGCGCACCTTTCACACCGACTTTGCCGGCCTTTTTCTGTTCGCCTTCGATCTGGCTCGTATGCAGCTTGATCCGATGCTGACCGCCGCAGGCATGCCCGGCACACGCATGATACCGGCCGGTTGTGCGGTGCGCTCCCTGTTGGCACTCAAGCTGTCCGGCATCGGTCGGCCTTCCCAAGTCATGGCCGAAACCCTCGATGAGGGCCTGGCCCTCTTTGCCGGTCTGAACGCCATTCCCAAGCGCACCACGTTGACGGAATACTCCATCCAGGTGGATCCGACCTTTGCGGGACCCCTGATGCACCAGTGGTACCATGCTGCAGCAAAGCTGGCCGATGCCCTTGGCCCCGGGCGGTCCATCGACCTGGACTTCCACACCATTCCCTACCACGGCGACCAGGCGCTCTTGCAGAAGCACTACGTCTCAAAGTGCAGCCGCCGCCAACGCGGTGTGCTCACCATGCTGGCACGCGATGCCGAGGCCCGCGTCTTTTGCTATGCCGACGCTACGATTCGCAAGGAAACGCAAAATGACGCCATTATGCGCTTTGTCGACTACTGGAGAGCCCGCACCGGGCAGCCTCCGGGAGAGCTGGTCTTCGACAGCCGGTTCACCGTGTACGCCAATCTGGCCAAGCTCACCGCCTTGAACATTGACTTCATCACGCTACGGCGCCGGCATGCCTCGCTGATCGAGCACATTAACGCACTCGACCAGTCGGCCTGGAGGCAGATTCGCCTCAAAAACATTGGCCGCGCTTACCGCACGCCGCGCATTGCCGACGAGGTCGTAAAGCTGCGGGGATACCCCTATCCCCTACGGCAGATCATCGTCAAGGGTCTGGGGCACGACAAGCCGACCATTCTGATCACCAACCGGATGAAGCGGTCGCCCGCACAGCTGGTTGACCGCTACGCCCGGCGCATGATCATCGAAAACGTCATCAGTGATGCCATCGACTTCTTCCACATGGATGCATTGAGCTCCGCGGTACCCATGCGGATCAATGTGGATGTGCAGCTGACGGTCATGGCCAGCGTGCTCTACCGACTCCTTGGCGCACGCGCAGGCGCAGGCTATGAAAAAGCGGAATCGCGCACGATTTATCGCGACCTGGTGCGCCATAGTGGCAAGGTCACCATCACCGAAGACGAGATCCTCGTCCAGCTACGCGCACGAGCCAGAGCCCACTACTTGGTCTCTGCGGGATACCCCGAATTACGCGAGCGCATCCCGTGGCTCGGCAACAAGACGCTCCGCGTACAGCTATCGAAAAGACCCTGATTGTCACAGGGCTAAATTGCCGCGGTAATTGAGGCTAGCGTGTGGTGCTCCCGCACATTGCCCGCGAAGACCTTGCTCTTGCGTACGAAGCCGCTCCCGTCCAGGACCAGGGCCAAGGTCAATAAGGGACAATCGCGGCGCCGCTCCTTCGAGTGACCACGCTTTGCCTTGTCTATGTTGGCCCCGGTACCCTCCAGAAATGTGTTGGTCAGATCGTAAAGCGTGACCGTTGGACGCGCAGCAAACAGATCCAGCGCCTGCGTAAAGAGGTGCTGCTCTATGGCTTGCTGATGCCGCACGAGCAGGTCGCTTGCCCGATAGAGGTGCATGGGTCCCATCGCTTCATAGGAACCGCCCACAAACTCGTCCAGGCCACTGTTGCGCTCCAGCCAATGCTTGGTGGCCCGTTCACTGCCCGGCTGCGCCAAGCGTCCGATGATGCTGCCAATGGCAGCGCGCCGCATGGAGGGGGTCATCTGCAGCCTGTCAAAGAGCGCGGGCATCTTCAACTGCTCCATAGCCCACAGCCCTACGTGCTCCACGCCCACCGTACGCGATCGGATCGTCTTGATGGCGTTGGCATTGACCACACGCCAGTCTGCCACGGCCCCGTTGCGGTCGGTATGCTCGATCACCTCCGCGCCACGCGCCGCCAACAGGGCCGCGATGCGCTGCGCTTCGCCTTCGATGTGAGCGGACAAGTCCGGCCATAGCTCGAGCTGCCCCATCAGCACCGTCTCAATACGCTGGCACAGACATCGCCAGTGCTTCTTATCGACCTTGAAATGTGCGCCGAGGTTCAGCAGCGTCCGTTGTCGCACCCGGTCTCCCTCCCGCTTGGCCTGACACAGCCGGAAGGTGTAGTAGCGCGTACCGTCCGCTCCGGTTCGCGTGAGTGCGCGGCGTATAAACACAGTAGTGTACGGCGTGGTTGGGATAGCCCTGATGCCAATATAGTCACCGGTCGCGGTGTAAACAAGCACGCCAGTACGATTATGGCACTACATTATTGAGTGGAGTCATGAAATGTTCAGAAGTGGGGCGCCAGTGGTGCAAACAGACACGAAAAGTGCGCAAAACAGGTCGAAATAGAGTTCAAAGTGGGGGTTTGTCCCTAACTTTACTCGTACGAGTTACGAATTTACTTGGGTCTAAGCGTCCAAATGGTAAACCCGGGTTGGGAAGGCTCTTTGCGTTAGGGTAGGGATATGCGTGCTGGCTGCTGTGTCTTCCGGCAGTGGCCAGCACAGGATCACGCTCACGGAGGCATTCCGCATCGGAGATGCTTCCGGTGATATGTTCTTTGCCTCAATACCGGTCGTCTCGGTGGATTCCAGGAACAGAGTCTTTATCAAAGACGGGCATGTATTCAACGTGGTGTCGTCAACGGGAAATGTGGTGGGGCTGTTCGGGGAGACAGGTGAAGGACCTGGAGAATTCCAGCACGCATCATCCGCAGCTTTCGGTCCGAAGGACTCCGTGTACGTTCTCGATACTCGATTGCGACGCGTCACAGTGTTTGCACCCGATGACTTTCGGTTCGTACGAACACTGAGAGTGCCGCATGGCGAAATCAGTAATCCTGCGGGACTGGTGAGTGTAACAAGTCAAGGCATGGCGGCTATTCTGTACCGCCGTGTCGTTCGGAGTCCTGACCCGGAGGATGCCGAACGCGCTGTAAGCGTATACGTGGTTAGCCTTGGTGACGGCAAACGGCATACGCGACCACTTGCTGTGCTGCCGGACATTGAATTCGTGGATTATCGTACCCCTTCCGGCGATTCATACGGGATTAATCTGCCGTTCGGCCGCAGGCCGAATGTTAGAGCGGGGCCTGGAGGACTTGTGTACTATGGAATGAGTGATTCAGTGAATATTCGCATCATGTCACTGGATTTCCGTGATCGTGGAATTGTCGCCTGGCAACATTCGCCGGTTCCGGTTACCCGATCTGGCCGGGATGAACTTCGAAAGAAGGCGGGGAAAACGGAGGTGTCGAGACTGGCACTGAAGGCTTTGGCATCTGTCGCATATCCCCGTTACAAGCCAGCATACGAACGTTTCATTGTGGATGATCAAGCACGTGTCTGGCTGAAGCTCAGCACCGCATTTGGGGCACAGGAAACCACTTGGGCTGTTCTGGACTCGACCAGTCAGGAAGTAGGACGAATTGACCTGCCTACAGGGCTAAATATCAGGGCTGTCCGAGGTAATAGAGCGTACGGAACTGTTGCGGATGATGATGGTGCTCCGTTAGTGATCGCCTACGATGTACAGGTATCAGGGCGCTGACACACAGGATGGTAGACCACAATAAGGCACGAAAAAAGCAGGAAGTAATTAGAGCTGCTGCGACCGTAGTAATTGCACTTAACGAACGTAGTCACGATGAAGGCCATGACCCCCGTGACCGCGCTGAGCGGCCTTTAGGTCGTGAGAATCGCCGCAAATCGCATCTGATCGGGTATTTTACCCGATCTGCAGCGATTCTGGCGCCCGCCGCGTTCTTAAACCGCCCCATTTCGTACCCGTGAGGGCGGTTTTAAACTGATTCTCCGCACTTTAGCTGAACACAGGTCAACCGTACGCATACGCCGGAGACGCGCAGAGCCCGTAGCGTCCGTCCACAGGCCACTATCCCGGCGCGGCCCATAGGCTGCCGCGTTCGCCTCGAGCTCCATGGGGTCAGCGTCTACGTGAGGTACTTCGCGACGGCGCCCCGGCCAGCCAGCTGGTTGCGTGCATACAGCGCCGGCATGGCGGCGGACTGCCAGCGTCCGGCGACCTGGAGCTCCGTGAGGTCGGCTCCTCTAGCTGCAAGGTCCTGCGCGCAGCCTACGCGCCCGGAGTGGCGGGCGGGCGTGAGGTAGGCCACGTGGCCGCGCGCTTCCTGGTCGGTCTTCGAGCGTGCGATGTGCAGCCGTGCGGAGCCATCGGATTCTGTGGACAGGTCCTGCCACTTAAGGGCTGCAGCTTCGCTGCGGCGCAGGAAGCCATCGCGCATCGTGCGCACGAGCGCGATGTCCACGTGTCCGCGCCGGGTGGCGGCCTTGGCCGACTCCATGCTGTGTCCGCGCCCCTTGCGCGGAGCGCAGGCAGTGGCTTCAATCTTGGCGATCACCTCGCAGGTGAGTCCGGTGACTTGCGCGGGCTTTTGGGGGCGCTCCCGCCGCAGGCCCCGCATGGCCTGGGCTATGGCGGCGGCCCACTCCGCGTAGGTTGTAAGGCGCAGGGCATAGGCTTTGATCGTGGCACCGCTTAAGGCGGCGCGCAGCACGGCGCCGATGCGCGCGGCTTCCGCGGGGGCCACCTGGCTGGCTGCGCCAAGGGCAGGGAGCATGGGGCCGGGGATGCTGAGGGGACTGTTTGCCCCTATGGCGCGCCGGCTAAATAGTTTCCGGTAAGATTACACTATCGAAGTAACATGCGTGATAATAGGCGACGGTGGCGGTGGCGACGAGGACTGCCCGCCAGGCGACTGGTGCGATCCTGGTGGCGTCGGCGGTGGCGATGAGGAAGAAGAAGAAGAATGTGACTGTAGCAACGAAGATCAGTGCGAACTGGAAGCGGAATACGATGATTCCGTGAACTGGCCGTGCAGCACATTCCATATCGTGGAAGCCAGATTCTACCAAGGTGCGGCTGGTACACATAATGGCGAGCACAATGGCTATGGGTACATTGATCCAGCAATGCCTACAGGATACGGGAGCGTAGAGGCACACTTCAGGAAGTACCACACTCCCGGAGGAGGTTTTATCATCAGCTCCACATGGCGCTGTCCCGTAGGCAATGGCAACATTAATGGAGCAACACAAAGCCAACATTTGTATGGAACGGCCATAGACTTTACCGGTTACCATAACGGTGTAGTTTGGCCCAATGGCCGCACGGACTACAAGGTCGAGATTGGAGACTGGGCAGAACGACACGCAGGGGCAGGGTATTTCGAATATTACTCCACAAGAACTCATGTCCATTTGGACTGGCGCTAATCCTATGACCAAGTTAATTTGGGCGCTCTGTGTGGCGCTTGCTTTTCCCGTTGCAACGCAGGGGCAACAACCGGCCGAGGTGCTATCCGAGTACGAGGTTGTTACTCGCTTGAAAAGCCGAGACTTCGGTCAAATGTCAGAAGCTATGGGAGCCGTCCGGTTGAACGACACGGATACGGGGTTCAGTCCGTGGCGGCTTGCTGATGGCACCGAGGTAGGGGCTTCAGTTCGGACCGCGCTGATTGAAGCGCTTGACTATCACCTTGCGCAATACGGCGCATGGACGGACGGCAAGCCCTACAATGCATCCTATGTGGATAACATTCCTGACGGCTGGGGTGCGGACCTTACTGTTCTTGTTGTAGCACTCAAGGACGATGTAGCCATTCCGGTGTTGTTGCTAGCCACCGGCTACGGGTGGGGGCCAATTAATGCCCTGCTGGACTTTGGCCCCATGGTCGTAACGCCGGCCATCGAATGCGCCGAGAATGACGCTATCTGGACAGGCGCCGTGAGTGGTTGCATGTTGCTTCTGACAACAGCCGTGCATCTGTGGCAAAACCAATTAAACAGCAGTGAAATGGAGCGCCTGCAAGCACTTGTGCGCAAGCATTTGTCCAAGCCCCTTGCAGACTATAAGCGGGAATATACTGGCGTGCGTTATGCATACGGAGCTTCCGATTTGGCCCTCGCACTGGGCTGGACCGAAGAACTCAGTACATTGGCCCGCTCCCGCCTTCAGGAAATCGATCCAGAGCAACACGGCTGGCAATATGAAGACATCCTAAAAAGCCTTTCAGGAGAGATCGCATCAGTGTCTGTGGCCAAACTAATTCACTCGGCGAGACAGTAGGTGCAGTGCTTCAGGGCTTTATAGTCGCCCAGTAACCATAGCATACCTTGAAAGGCTTCGTTTTATGCCTGCTGTTGGGCGTTGTATTGCCGCTTTCGGAGGCGGCCGCACAAAGGTCCCAAGTGCTTCCTAACCAGGAATCGATCGCTACGGACCTTCGGAGTACGGATACCCAGACCCTTTTGCGGGGGATAAGCGACGTCGGGCGTATTCCGTATCAAAAGTGGACGTCCACTTTGCGCAGCGCGATACTCTACGCGCTGGAAAGTGAGATACAACAGGACTTGGAGGCCGCACGGGCGAGGGTGTATCGGTGGCACGATGAACCCGCGCGCCTTGAGTTGGCCTACTTTGCCATTGTTATGCAAGACCCTGCCGCGATTCCCTCTCTGGCGCTGATGTCGGGGGAGATGAGTTACGCGCGGAGCGCCCTGGCCGCCTTTGGCCGGCAGGCGCTCCCCGACGTGATACGCGTGGCCAAGGGGGATGACAATTTTGACGTAAAAGGCTGCTTGATCACTTTGCGCGTGATGGTACAGCAATGGGGTGGGGGGTATTTCACTGCAGAGGAACGGGCCCAGCTTAAAGCGGTCGCGGGCCTGTACCTGTCGCCAAGCACGCCTAAGATCCGGACGGATTGGAATAATGTCAAGAGAGCCTATACGCTGTTATATGCAGCCATGTTGGCCCTGGTGCTGGAGGATGCGGAGGCCCGCATGTGGGTTGAGCGCTTGGCCACCGATGCGGAAGCACTTCAAGAGAAGGCTGGGGACCGAACTCTCTTCATGCAAAAAGACCTGCAGGAGGTCCTGGGCGGTGGCCCTATGTTGCCGCCGACCTACCCCCTATCCCAGATTCTCGAACGATACGGTGGCGGGGAATAGCCGCCTACGCTTCGCACGAGGCGCTACCTCAATAGGAGGAACGGCAGGAAGAATGATTTCTGTCCGCTTCCCTACCCGCGCAACCCCTGGTGTACACGGACCGTCACGATTTGCGGCGATTCTGAAGCGGGTTAGGGAAGAGTCCGCCCCGAGAGAGGGAGGTGTGGGTGTGTGTGCGGGGCGCTGGCTAAATAGTTCCGATAAGTGGTCGTACAGTTTGAGCTCGGTATTGTCCTGGGGCAGGGTGTAGAGCAGCTGGCTTGCCGTGACTGGGGGAGGCGTCGCTCTGGGTACGGTGAACACGTTGCAGGCACTTGCCGTATATTCGTTACAGCTATTGCTGTAGCATGCACAACCCCATGAAAACGCAACCGGTCAAGCAGCACAAAGTACGCGTGCGTGACAGCGCACGCACGCGTAACAGCACCGTCGTCAAAACCGTCAAGGTCAGCCCCATCTCTGAGCGCATTCTGCAGGACGTGACCCGGCGCAGAGCGGAGGCCTTAAGAATACTGGCCGATCGGTAGGCAGCATTACAGAATTGAATTGCGGGACGCCCTGAGAGGCAACCAGTTAGCCCTAGGCCCTGAGTCAAGAGTACTCAAAAAGAACGAATTACGTTCGGCTCTTGGAAGACCCTATCACGGATACCATGTCCGAATCCATGAAAAAGCAGCGGCGCTGGTTCACGCAGTTATCGTAAACCACCCCTTCGTCGACGGCAACAAACGTACAGCCATGTACCTGGTCGAACTGCTCCTGGAACGAAGCGGATACAGGTTACAGGCTTCAGACCGCGAGCTTTCCGAGAAGCTGATACTCGTAGCCGAAGGAAAACTGGATTACGAGGCCCTTAAGGATTGGATTGAGCCGAGAATAGGGCACCTGGATTAAGGAAGATCGCTGCAAGATGGAGGCTGATCGCCACCCCATCCACGTCAGCGACTGGAGACACGGACAGCCCGGACCAGCAGCAGTACGCGACTGCCTGCCCTTGCCTTGCGAGGGCAGGATGTATGCGCTCATTTCCTGCGCTCGCGAATCTCCTGTTTTCATCAGAATGCACAATCCAAGCCGGCTAAATAGATATTATAGAAGGGGCCGGAGAGGGGGCACAGGCTATTTTGCCTGTGAGGCGCAGGCGCCTGGACTTCATCCTTCTCCATAAACCTCACAATCCCATGAATCCCACCATCAGTGCCATCCCTACCCAGAAGCCGGTCTTCGTCGGGCTGGACGTACATAGAGACACGATCGCAGCGTGCGTATACGATCCGGCTTCGAAGACGGTCTGTCTTGAAGTGGAGCTGCCCAGCGACGACAGGGCCAAGCTGCGTAAGCTTATGGCCCGTATTCGTGGTTCCTATGGCGAACCCCGGTGTTGTTACGAAGCGTCCTCGTGTGGCTACACGCTTTATAGAACGCTCACTGACGACGGAGTCTCCTGCGCGGTCATTGCGCCCTCGTCGGTTCCACGGCGTGCCGGTGATCGTGTCAAGACGGACCGTCGTGACGCAGAAAAGTTGGCCCGGTACTACGCGTCGGGCCTACTGACGGCGGTTCACGTCCCCGACAAGGCGTTGCTTGCCGCCCGAACGCTGGTGCGCCGCCGGGTTACTCTGGTCGAAGACTTGACCCGCACCAAGCAGCGCTCCGTGCTCTTGTTGCAAAGCCGCGGGCATGTGTACCGGGCGGGAAAGAACTGGACGCAGAAATTCTGGCGGTGGCTGGAAGGCCTCGCGCTTGACCCCGTTGATGCGTGTACGCTGCAAAGCTTGTTGAACCAATGCCAGATGCTCGAAGCCCAGATCCGGGAGATAGAGCAACATATCGAAGAAGAGGCACAGAAGGCATGCTATCAGCCCACGGTGCAGGTATTGCAAGCCTTCCGTGGCATCGGGCTGTTTACAGCGATGCAGCTGACTTGTGAAATCGGTGACATTCGGCGTTTTGCACACCCGAAAGCACTGATGGCATACCTGGGATTGGTGCCCTCGGAGCATTCCTCCGGCAACCGCACCCGGCACGGCTCGATTACCAAGGCCGGCAACTCCCATGCCCGCAAGGCTCTGGTCTCTGCGGCCTGGAAATACACCCACTACCCCCGGCGTAGCCAGGCGCTGCACCAGCGTCAGCGCCACTGCGCTGCGGAAGTGATTACCATCAGCTGGAAGGCCCAGCGGAGACTGCACAAACGATACCGCGGCCTGATTCAGCGCAAAGCACCCACGAAAGCCATCGTGGCCCTTGCGCGCGAACTCGTGGGCTTTCTCTGGGAAGCCATGCAGACGGTGCCACCGACACCGGTGGCCCTTGCGGCCTAAACATGTCCGAAACGCTTCCGAGAAAAGCTATGGGAAAAGGGGCCCTGCGCACGGATGGAGAGTCCATGCCGAAACGCTGCGATAGCCCTTGTGGCAAGCTCGCGAAAATAGATTATGGTAGCTCCCGACGAATTCAATATCAGGCGTTACGGTCGGCATTGCCGACCCAGCACGCGGACACCAGGTAATATAAAAAGCGGACACGCGCTTCGTAACGTAGTGGTCCGTTATTCGTTACCTAAACCGCAGGGAGGCCCCCAATGCAGAATCGGATTTACCTTGGCCTGGACGCCCACGCCAGCCATTGTGTCCTCGGAGGTATGGATACGCGTGGCAAGTTGGTGTTACGGGAGAAGTTTCCACTGACCGAAGGCAACCTGATCAGCCAGATCGTAGCCGTGAAGGCAAAAGAAAAGCTTCTGGTGTTCGAGGAGTCCACGCTGGCCACATGGCTGGCGGGACTGCTGCGGGAATACGTGGACGAGCTCACCGTGTGTGATCCGCGCCAGAACGCCCTGATCAGCAAGAGCGCACGCAAGAGTGATCAGGAAGATGTCTACAACTTGTGTCGCCTGTTACGACTGGGTGAGCTGAAGCGCGTCTATCATGCGGAGGACGATCATCGGGTGATCTTCAAGGACGCCGTTCAACACTATCTGAGTCTTCGGGACGAGCAGGTGAGTCTTAAAAACAAGGTCAAGGCGAAGTATCACCGTGCGGGTGTGCTACAGGTGGATGGAAGGCACGTCTTTACCAAGAAGCACCGCGACCACTTTCTGGCCAAGGTGCCGGACAAGACCCGCCGCAGCATGCTGTCTCACTTGTACGCAGTCCTGGACGCGGCGACTGACGCTCAGGGTATGGCACTGCGCACGATGCTCGCGTGTGGGAAGCGGTATTCGGAGATCGGGGAATTCATGAAGATGCCCGGCGTGGGACCGATCGGCGCCCACGTCTTTGACGCATTTATCCAGACGCCCCATCGGTTTGCGACCAGGCAGAAGCTCTGGCGCTACTGCAAGCTCGGCATCGTGGATCGCAGCAGCAACGGAAAGCCCTTGATGTACAAGCGGCTTGATCGCGCTGGCAATGGCGAATTGAAGGCCATGAGCTATCGCGCATGGTTGACGGCTGCGCGCGATGACGGCCGCGCAACGGAGCCCAATGAGGTGTGGCGGTTCTATTCGGCCTCGTTGGTCAACTCGGGTTACAACGCCACCCATGCACGGCTCAATACCCAGCGCAAGATCCTGGCGGTGCTCTGGAGCATCTGGAAACGAAACGTAGCCTATAGCCCAGCCCTATTCCACAACTCGACCCAAACCGTAGCGGAAGTGCGTAACGCGGCCCCTTGAATGCGCTTGCCCTACCACCGCTGGCGGATCCGGGTAGCCGAGGAATGCTCCACTATCAGTCTAGCACAGTTGCCGGAAGCTCTACACCAGGTTAGCACCTCGGCCTTTAAGCCCAATATGACACTAGATGCCGGAACCTACATGGTATCCTGCAATCTCCAAAACGAGAGTGGCAGACGTACAGCCCGCGCTGCCGTCATGCAAATCCGCATAACGGACAGTGGTAGGAAATCGCACTGAAAGATCGCCAAAAGCACCACGCACGACGACCGCACGGAAAAGGGTAGCACGTGTCCTGTAAAATCGCACTTTTTTACGGGACGGGATACGAATGGCTTGATTTTACTTTTTAAACGAGACTGATAAGCCGTCGAAGATGCCAGGGCCCCTTTTCCGATAGCCAGCTCATGAAGATCATGTGAATTTACCGCGCACATATCACCGCCCCCTTGACCCGGCCCGTTCTACACCAGTTTCCGATAATTGTCCTTGCGAGTGCTCATCAAGGCTGCGAGTAGCCGGCGCCAAGAGCTCGACCTGTGGAGTCTTCAGCGCAGGGCTTCAGTCTGTCACGACCGAATAGCACATCCTCATCGCGCCATGTGCCGCCGTCACCGCTTGGTCGGAACACATGATGCGTGCTGCCGGCAAAAATGCCAAGCCCATTGACAACATTCGAGTAGGCCTGGTGTGGCTGGCCTGGAAAGGGAAGATCGAGAGCGTCAAGCAGGGATAGCGTGCGCATGAGACGAAACATGTCGACGCTATACGCCGTGATCACCAGCAGAAAGTAAGTTTCAATCGTGTCATAGTCGACTGCCTCAATCGTCACTTGAAACGGCTCAGAAACGCCATCGAAATTCGCGTCTGAAAAATAGACCCACTCAAAGTACGTACTCTGCACGAATGGCACTGATGGATCGTCAACCTCTTCCGGGTATTCCCTGAATGACGCATGCGAGCTTGTAAACTCTACAGCACGCGGAAGCGTTGCATGACCTGTGGCTCTGTCGCTCACACGAAAACCGCCGTCACCGGGCTGGCAATGTGGTGCTAGCTGGTACAGGTCCGCGCGGTAGTAGTTCTGGCCTGGGGTATCGTCAATGAGAAAAGTCAGCTCATATAGGCTTATGTCGTTCAATGAATCAGCTATCCCGAGGAAGCCAACCGCCTCTACACTACTAAGCAGCTGCGGCGCGTAGGAGGTCGCAGTCGCCTCTGGCAAGTCCGGCGCCTGAACAGAAAGCGTGTAGCTAACCCCTTCCTCTGGAGCATCTGCGGTCGGAGCTGTGTACTTGCCAATGCCGATATGGACCAGGGTGAGTGCCTTTCCTTTCTCGCTGGTCAGCAGGGCCACGGCATTCGTGATGGCATCAAACTTCGGGATTACGCCCGCTTGAAAGGGCACACTACGACTGAGATGCACGGTCCAAGCGCTGTCCGACGCGAATTCCCCGCCCACTGAAATCCGTGGCGTGTACTCTGACGACACTTTGACATCAATGGGCATTTCGCACGAAACGAGTACCAAAAGCAGGAGCAGTATGCGAGAAGTCATCGGCACAGATCAGAATTTTATCTGCCAGGAAACAGCAGGAATCATCTGAAGCAGGCTAACCTGATTGTATGTCGTGGTGTATCCACTGAGTACGTCCCCCACATAAGCAGAATCAAACTTAGGGTACACGAACATCGGGTTCTTGCGGTTGTAAGCGTTGTACAGGCCTAGCACGATCGCCCTTTCACCCCGCTTCTTCTTCTTGATGAAGCGTATGCTGAGGTCAAGTCTGTGATACGAAGGGGCTCGCCCCGCATTTACCTGCTCATAATCAAACAGCGGCCAGGAATAGTCGCTGTCGTCGAGATAGTACGCGCCCACCGGTACCCAGACGGGATAGCCACTACCGTATACCCATGCGGCAGAGATATGCGTACGATCCGACAGCCAATACTGCGCAACGATGGATGCGTCATGCCGCCGATCGAAGCTGTCAGGGAATTCACTGCCGCCATTGAGCTCAGAAAACTTGCGTGTGGTGCGGGCCCAAGCGTAACCGGCCCAACCTTTAAGTCTGCCTTTCTTCTTCTGACCGAATATCTCCAGACCGCGCGACGCACCCCGGCCAGACTCGATCAAGTCCGGCCAGTCCAGAACCGCGGCAAAGTAGGAGCGGGCACCATCACTGTATTCCAGCACACCGTGCATTCGTTTGGTGTAGGCCTCAACAGATAGCTCAAATCCCCTGTCCGCAATATTTCGGACCAATCCAACAGCCAATTGATATCCGCGCTGGGGGGAAATGCCCTTTTGGGTGGGTATCCATATGTCTGTCGGCAGCGAGGCGCCACCACTGGAGAGAAGATGCGTAAATTGCGCCGAGTGCATTCCTGATGCCTTGACAGCGGTCGACTCATTCAGCCTCCAGTTAATAGCGAGCCGAGGCTCCACGGAGTGATGCTGCGCGCCGCGCGCGGAAAAAGCACTAAGGCGCAATCCCGCATTCAACTTGAGTTGAGGATGGGGTTGCATTTCGTTTTCTGCGTACGCCGCCATCTCCAACGAGTGCAGCGGTTCTGTTGGAGTCGACAACAGGTTCACAGGGTCGCGATCAGGGTCGGTGATCCGAGAATGTGAGCTTCCCGGGAGAAAGCGATGGACAATAGCCTCTCCCCCAAATCGCCAGTAGTGGGTGAGGCTGCGTGCATACTCGAGGTCAAGTCTCGTTGTCCAGTCGGTAATTCTGGTTGACCATGTATGCGCAAGACCTGACAGCTGCCCTCCGCGCTCGCCTTCTTTGAAGGCGTAACTCGAGTGGTAGCGGTACCCCGTCAACCCTGTTAACAGATTGGCGAAGATGCGGCTGCTGATTAACCGGTTCCAACGTACGGAGGCCAGTTGATTTCTCCAACCCACGTCCATCAGGAATTCGTTTGCCTTTCCAGAAAACCTCGGTGCTTCGTTCTTACGTACGCTAATGCCATCGCGGCCTGAAAACAGGCTGACATAGAGCCGATCGCGATCCGAGGCAATGATGTTGGCCTTCGCGTTGAGGTCGAAAAAGTGACCGCCGATGCGATTGGCACGGGACTGGAAGGGGCGCGTCAACAGATCGATGAACGTTCGGCGACCTGCCACGAGGAAGGATGCCCTTTCCTTTACTAGTGGACCTTCAAGCGTGAGGCGGGATGTCAAAAGTCCAAGCGATGTTTCTCCAGCAAACCGCCTCATATTCCCTTCTTTCATCGTGAAGTTGATCACCGACGCGAGCCGCCCGCCATAGCGGGCCGGAAATCCGCCCTTTAGGAGTTCCACATGCTTTATGGCAGACGAATTGAATACACTGAATAAACCGAACAGATGGCTCGGGTTGTACAGCGGCAGTCCGTCTAGCTGGATTAGATTCTGGTCTGCCCTGCCACCACGAACGTATAGTCCGCTTGCTCCCTCGAGCCCGGCCTGCACGCCGGGCAACAACTGCAAAGTCTTTTGGATATCGACTTCACCGAGAATCACCGGCAACATTTCGATCTGTTCAACTGGCAGATTATGGCTGCTCATCTGGACAACGTCCACGCCTGATTCACCCTCAGCAGTGACCTCGACGGAATCTAGGCCAATGATGTGTGCCAACAGCATAACTGTGAGCATGGTATCAGCACGTAGCGTAAGCGCTAGGAGCTGCGGCTCATAGCTCACATGTGACGCCCATAACTGTACGAGGCCACGATTTACAGTGAGGCTGTAGAAACCATACTGATTGGAGGTCACGCCAGCTTCCAATGACGGCAGGTACAAATGCGTACCCGGAATCCGCTCGCCGGTTGTGGCATCCTCTACATAACCGCTAACCGTGACGGGCTGAGCCAACGCAGGCGACAGGCTGGCAGCCATGAAGCCCACTGCCAGCAGCCATCCCTGCAGTCGGTTGGTCATGAGCGCACTAAGAGCCAGAGATGAGTCAGAAAAACCGGTGTATCCCGATGCCCAGCCCCGCGCGCGCAATGATGCGGCTGCGCTGCCCCAAATTACCACCCACATCTATCGGCAAGACCCACCCTTTCTTGGATTCTACTGCTCGAAACCACCACTCCACGCCGACGCCAGTCGCTAGTTCACCGTGCGGCCGGACTCTACGCTTGGCCGGATCGCCCAGCACGAATAGCTTGATGTCCCTCAAGCCGATTTGGCCAAATCCATAACCCAATAATCACTTGCGCCCATACAGCGTCTTTTGGTAGCGGAAGGCGATATTTCCTCGGACCACACCGGGATTCGTGATCGGTTGGACTGCGAGCGACACCTGGAATTCGTCGTACCGAATGCTGACCCCGCCCAGATGAGGATAGTTAAGCTGAGCGCCGACCCCTATTGCATGAGCAGGCGACTGGGCCAACGCTGGTTGCCATGGAGCATATGCAGTAGCGACTATTAACATCACTACAGGCACGAAGCCGATAACCCATCGGCAGGCGACTTGCATCCGGCGAAGCCAGTAGTAATTCCTTGCTGAATGATGCATTATTGTTGATTGTGACAAAGAAAGGTTGTTGCCTAGTACTTACTCATGGCAACGGGGTTCGTCAGGGGTTCCGATTGGGGCAGCGACGCGCAGGATTTAGCACCGGCAGCCAGCAACTTCAGGCCCCGGAGTTACGTGTGATAATTGTACTTAACGAACGTAACCACGATGAAGGCCATGACCCCCCCCGACCGCGCTGCCGGTGGCGCTGCGCGGCCGCTAGCTCTACCCTTTCCCCAAATTAGCGACTTAGCTTTGTAATTCGTGCCGTGTAGCTTTGCGGCATGCTTACGCAGAGCCAGATTCTTCGCACGCTGCGGACCTCTGAGCCGCGGCTTTTGCGCACATTGGAAGCGCATACCGGTGAAAGCCGTACGGCCATCAGCCGCCAGGTGTGCCATGCATTCGGCTTTCGTGATGCTCGTGGGAATCTGCAGCAGACCGGGTGTCTGAAGGCGCTCAAGACGCTGGAATCAGAGGACAGGCTGTCGTTGCCCGCGCCCAGGCGCACCATTGCAAGCGGTACGCCCCGGCTGTTGGACCGGCCGGTGCCGGAACCAGTGGAGGTGCCCGCTTCGCTCAAACAGATCAAGGGCTTGGCCTTGGAGTTGGTGGAGGATGCGGCGCAGCGTGCGCGCTGGAACACCCTGATGGCAGCGGAGCATCCGCAGGGGGTGAGGCAGTTTGCGGGCGCGCAGATAAAGTATTTGTTTCGGAGCGATCACGGGTATCTGGGCGCGATCGGTTTTGCGGCTTCCGGCCTGTATGTGGGACCGCGCGACCGGTGGATGGCTTGGACGCACGCGCAGCGCCAGCAGCATCTGATGCGCGTAGTGGGCCTGAACCGGCTGTTAATTCGGCCAGGCGTAAAGGTCAAGAACCTGGCCAGCCATCTTCTGGGGAAGGTGCTCAAGCGGTTGTGTGTCCAGTCAAGGCTGGCATGTTCAGCAGGAGTCAGTCCTGCCAGAGTAGGAATCAGAGCTCTGTAGCTTGGGTAGCATGGAAGCGGGAAACCTAATTCATGAAGCCTACCGACATGGTCTCCGTAAGGGAGATCGCGAGTCATCGGGCCGTAACGAAAGTGAACGCATAGGTGGCCTCGAGAGTGTATCCCGAAGGCCGAGCCCGCAACCGTTGGGCGAAGGCAGCACGGGCGGTCGTAATCTGATTGGGACGACCGTACCGCTTCGGCGGGGTGGTAGCGACGGCACGATGACAAGGACATGCCGAGCAACTGGAGAAGCCCTCCTCGTCCCGGTGAGAAATCGCCGGAGGAAGGTAGGTACTATAACCGGTGGCACCGGGAAATGTACCGAAGACGAGAGGGTGGCGGAGAGGTGTGTAGTAGCGATGAAACGGGGTAACGCCCGTGGAGCGAAGGCGCCTCACTGCTGGTATGTTTTCCGACAATAAAGGGAGGCACTGAAGACATGAAAGAGGCAACTATAAGCCTGCAGGACCTGAGGAGGAGAATATACCGCAAAGCCAAGGCAGTACCAGAGTGGCGTTTTTGGGGCATGTACGTGCATGTCTGCAAGCTGGAGACGCTGCAGGAGGCGTATCGTATGGCGAAGCGCAACGACGGTGCCCCCGGCATCGACGGCATGACGTTTGCAGCCATTGAGACGACCGGCTTGCAGAGGTTTCTGGAGCGCATTCAGCGCGATCTGATCCTACGGTGCTACCAGCCCTCGCCATTGCGTAAGAAGCGGATCCCCAAGGGCGGCGGTAAATTCCGCACGCTGGGCATTCCGACGATACGGGATCGCGTGGTGCAGGGGGCGCTGAAGCTGATTCTGGAGCCGATCTTCGAGGCTGACTTTCAGGAGGGATCCTATGGATATCGGCCAAAGCGTGCGCCGCATGCTGCTGTACATCGAGTAACTTCGGCGGTGGTCAAAGGAATGACCCGGGTCATTGATGTGGACTTGGCGTCGTATTTCGATACGATTCGTCATCACATCCTGCTCCGACAGGTCGCGCTCCGTGTTAAGGATCGTGACATTCTGTGGCTTCTGAAGCGGATACTCAAGTCCGGTGGCAAGCGCGGGGTACCTCAAGGGGGCGTCATCTCGCCGCTTTTGAGCAACATCTACCTCAATGGGGTGGATCGTATGCTGGAGCGCGCGAAGGCAGTCACCCGCGAGAAGGGGTATTTCCATATGGGCTCTACCCCTTTTTTAGTGGGTAAACTCACCTGCGGACGCTGCGGGGTATAGATCCAGACCTCCGAGGTGAAAGTAAATGGCGTTGGCAAACCGCCGTTTGTTGCGGAAGCCCCTGCTGCGCACTTTGATTGTTTTGATCCGGCTGTTGATGCCTTCCGCAGGGCCATTGCTCACCTTCAGGATGATCGCATTGAGGATACCCCACAGGTGTGTCTTGATGGTTCTGGCGGCTGCCTTGACAGGTTCCAGCCGACACCGCATGGCCCACGACAACCATCGCTCCCAACCCTTGCGCGCCCATGTGCGGTGGACATAATGCCACAACTGCAGGGCCATTTCCTTGATAGCCCACGCGCGGGCCGTCTTCAACGTGCTGGTACGCAACTGCTGGAAGCGCGCCTTCTGCTTAGCAGACATGTTGGCCGGGTGAGTCAACCAATCATACTTGGTTCCCTTGAGGTCTTCCAGGCCTTCCTTCATCAATGCCCGGTGCTCCTGGCGCCGAACCTTGTCCACGGCAGCTCCCAGACATTTCACTACGTGGAATTTGTCAAAGGCCACCTTCCGTTGCGCCTCTGGCACATGCTCCAGCGTGGCGTTGATGTAGGCCGGCCACATGTCCATGCTGACACTCTCGATGCCCTCCAGCTGCTCCAAAGTGAGCCCAGCATACCAACGCGTAAGTGTTTCTTTCTTACGGTCTTCGCCCACATGCAGCACCGTTCCCGCCTTCGCATCCGAAACAATGGTGACATACGCATGACGCTTGCGAAAAGAGGTCTCATCCACGCCAATATGGGCAACATCCCGTTCCTTCCTCCGCGCAAGGCCGCGTTGCACCGCGCGCTGCATGATCCCGTCTATCGCATTCCAGCTCACCCCCATCAGACGGGACACCGCCGACACACTCGCCTCCTGCAGCCAATCAATCACCAGCGCCTCAAACCCTGCAGTGAACCGTGACATAGGTTCCGCCCACGGAATCGACACGGTGCGCACTCCATGCTCTGGACATTCCACGCGGGGAAGTTGCGCAACCACCATCGTGCGATACTCGCACAAATCCAGGTGACGCCATTGCCGAGAACGGTGGTCGTAGCCCGGAGACGCCAAGCCGCACTCCGGACAAGGCAGCTGATGGCCGTCCTCGCAAACTACATGAATCCGGACTTCTTGCGCCTCATGCGCAAACGTCACCTCGGAAACCTTCCAGGGAGCCTGGATGCCCAAGAGGCAACCTATATCATCAGTCTTTAGTTGTGACATATCGTTGCTGGGGTTAGAGAACGTGTGCGCCATCGTGATGATGGCCTTGAAACAGATAAGAAACGGGTATGAATCCGCATCATCTCATATCGTTTCGGGATTGCACATTTTCAAGTTGGGAATTGGAGAGTTGCTGTGGAGGTGGACCCTAGCCTCCACCATTCCTTTCCCATCATATGAACCCCTCACAGCCTGATTTGGGGAGCACTGAGGCGCCTTTAGACGCCCAGATCAATCCCTCCGGTGACGCGCGGCGGCTTCTGATGAAGCTCTGCACGCACATACTGCAACAATTGACCACCGACTGGCCCATTCCGGCAGCGCATCAGCAGCCGGTGCCACCGCCCGTAGTGATCAAGCCTTCTGCTGCGGCCCAGGACACAAAGCCGGACTTGGCGCAGTTGAATGAAGCGTGGCAGCTGTTGCATTCGCGCAGTCTGCAAGACGACCCGATCGTTGCGATCTGGCTGCGCGGGCTGTGCCCACGCGGCGTTAACATCGTTCTTGGAGCGGGTCTGACCATCACAGGCTATCGCCGCATACTTGGCCTGGTAGCGTGCTACCCTGAGAACGTCTCTGCTCTTACGTCCTTTGTGCAGTCGCTGTCCGATCGTGGTCTTTCGGCCGCCGACGGGCTGCTCTGTGTGCTGCCCAGCAGTACGGGACTGCAATCGGCGGTGCGCCAGGTGTTCGGCCCCAGGGTCGCCATACAGCGCTGTCTCAATACGCTGTTGGATCAAGTCACCTGTGGTCTTCCGGAAGACCTTGTTCCTGTGTATCGCAATCGCCTCCGCCAGGCATGGAATGGGTTCGATGCCCGGGAAGCTGAACGCGCACTCACCCGTATTCACCAGGACTTGACGCGCGTCAATCGGTCCGCAGCGAAGGTTCTATGGGAGGGCCTGGAGCAATCTCTGACGATTCAACGCACGGGCATGCTGCTCAAGCTCGACAGAGGGCTGCGCGTGATGCGCTTCATGCATGCCATCGGTCGCAGGTTGCAGGCCCCGGCCAGCGCCGTTTTCCAGCAACGCGAACAGATGGCACTGGCGCTGTTGGAACACGAGGCTCAGCTGCGCCGTGTGGCCCATGCGGCCCATCTGCCACAACTTCGTGAGACTCTCATCAACCTCAACGCCGTATGATGACCCATACCCCTATGCTGGATCAATCACTCATCGAGGACCTTCACGGGCTTGCGCAGAGGAATTTCATCGGCCTGGCCAGCTGCCTTGGATATCTCGATGATCTTCTTACCAAGATGGCCACATGGGTCATGGAAGCCGAAGCCCGCTTCATTTGCGGCGCACGTGGGAAGCACCGTAAGACCGGCTTTCAGCGCTGGGGGACGAATCCGGGTTCCATCCGCGTCGGTTTGGAGCGCATTGCGGTCCGCGTTCCGCGCGTACGGAATGTACGAACCCGAAGGGAGCGTCCTCTGCAAACGTACCGCCTCTTGCGCGAGCGTGGGCTTATGGACCGGGAAAGCGTGGTAAGAAGGTTGCTGTGTGGACTCTCGCGGCGCAATTACAGGCAGGCGGCCCAAGTCTTCACCGATAGTATGGGGTTGAGTGCCAGCAGCATAGGCAACGCCTTCATGACGCAGACGGCAGCGCTACTGAAGGAATTTGAGACGCGCCGCTTCGATCAGCACACCTTTGCGGTGCTCCTGCTTGATGGCAAGTATCTGGCCGATATGCAGATGATAGTAGCGATGGGCATCACGACCGAGGGCGAGAAGGTCGTCCTGGGCTTTGCGGAAAGCCGTACCGAGAACAGTGCGCAGGTGGAATCGCTGTTGCAGGATCTGTTGCATCGGGGCTTCACCCATACCGACAAGCTGTTGGTACAGGTGGACGGCAGCCGCGGGCTTCGCAAGGGGATCGGCGCGGTGTTTGGGGATGCGGTCGTATTCCAGCGCTGCCAATGGCACAAGCGTACCAATGTGACGCGTCACATCAAAAGCGAGCCAGCGGCCACGCATATGAAGCGTCGGCTTCAGGCGGCTTGGGAGCTACCCACGTACAAGGAGGCACGGGCGGCGCTTGCGTCGCTGCATGGAGCGCTGCAGCAGTCGTGTCCGAAAGCCGCACGCAGTCTGGAGGAGGGTTTGGAGGATACGCTGACACTTCACCGGTTGGGGGTGCGGAACCAGGCTGTCAGAGACAGTCTGAAGACGACGAACATCATCGAGAACCTCAACAGCATTATTGCGAACCGATCACGGAACGTGAAGCGCTGGAGATCATCGGGGATGCGTCAGCGCTGGTGCGGGGCGATATTCATGCAGTACGAGTCGAATCTGAAGCCGATACGCCGGGAGGACATGAAGGAGCTGACCAAGGTCCTGAGCACCTCCGGGGGTCGATGGGTTAGTGGGGATTCGGTCTGCCAGCCCCAAAGGGCTGCAAAGGCAACACCTGGCGCTGGATGCCGCGCGCAGTAGCGCGCTGCTGACGCTGGCATAACGCAAAACCCGCAGCTGTCTGGACGCTCTGAGGCGTTGCACCCTGCCAAGATCGCCGCTTACGCGTGCAATCAGAGGATACCTGCGGGATATCATGCCCGGAAAGTCACTCCACGAGCCTGCCTACGCCCGAAAATCCGCGTGTGAGCACGCAATTGGGCCCACACAGGCATGCACCGCCCCATTTGCACCCATACACTCGGCCCGCGCGCAATCCATTGCCAAAAGATATCTACTTTGAGGGCCCATCTCGGCAGAAGCCGCCGAAACCCAACTTGAAAATGTGCAATCCCGACGTTTGCGCTGCATTGGGCCGTAGAGGTGGCCGGCCGACACTACGACCGCCTCTGGAGGCTTGGTTGGAATAGCAACCGGGGAATAGTGCGGCATGGGAGGCGAGAATCGGCCACTCCGCAGTAGCGGTGAGACATGAAGGGGGCCGGTCCCAGCGCATGCGCTCACTGTGGTCCGCTCAAACCGTTCAGGCAAACTCTTGGCCGACGTTGCCCCCGCACAGCACGACGGCCACGCGGCGATTGGCAAAGCGCGGTGCATGTTTCAGTAGTGCGGCCACTGCAACAGCGGCCGCGCCTTCCACCGCAAGTGACTCCTGTTCGCGCAAGAGCTGCATGGCACGTGCGATCTGGTGCTCACTGACCAACAGCCAGTCATCTACCAAGGTCTGGCATAGTGGGAAGGTGATGGCGCCAAGCTCAACTCCGCCGGCTGTGCCGTCGGACAGGGTAGGTTCAGTGGGTAGTGCAACGATGCGCCCTGCACGAACGGATTCGTGCATCACGGGAGAAGCCGCTGGTGAGCATCCAATGATGCAGGTGCCTGGACTCTGTGCCTTGAACACGGCCGCAATGCCACTAATAAGGCCGCCACCTCCCACCGAGGCTAAGACGCAATCCAGGGAAGGTACTTGCGCCAAAAGTTCTGTACCCACGGTACCCTGGCCACCGATAACGGCAGGATCGTTGTACGGTGATACGAACAGAAACTGCTGTGCCTCCGCCACACGACGTGCTTCGTATTCCGCGTCTACCGCATCGCCCTCGGTGAAGCATAATTCCGCGCGGTACCGCCGGAGCGCCTCGACCTTATGCTTCTTGGCGGATGCAGGTAGGTACAGCGTGCAGTCTAGCCCAAGCGTGGTGCAGGCATAGGCGACCGCCAAGGCATGGTTACCAGTGGACGCGGCCACGACACGCTGACGGGTATCTCGAGTCTGTAGCAGCTTGTTTAGTGCGCCGCGTACCTTAAAGGAGCCCGTGACCTGCAGGTGCTCAAGCTTCAGATAGGCCTCACAGCCGGCCTTTTCGCTTAGTACGGACGAGAAGCGTGCGGGCGTCTTATTTACAAAAGGTCTCAGGCGCGACTCGGCGGCCAGAACCTCGCTCAGAGCGTCAGTCATGATCGGTTGCGGCCCTGGGCGAGGCCTCCAAGGGCCCAGAGGGAAGGCATAGAAGCAAGCAGAGGCAGGCTCGGTGAAGCGCCGCAAGGAAGGCAGCTCGGGCTGAGAAGACTTGCATTTCTACGCGGTGAAAGGTGGAAATTGCGGATTGCCTGCTTTTGGTGCGAAGCGCTGCACAAGAGATATGGAAGAGTACCACCGGGCTGCAAATAGGAGGACCTACTGAACGGTGCCCTTAAGGTAGGCTTGTCGCAATTCCTCAGGGAAGCGCTCTATCGCATAGCGAAGCATAGTGCGAGGCATTGTCCTATAGTGCACGCGCATAAAGGCGTCCTGTATGCTGAATTCCTTTTTTCCAACCTCGCGAAGCATCCAGCCGACGGCCTTATGAATGAGGTCATGCGGGTCATCCAGTAGGAGTTCCGCGATTCTGAGCGTATCACCAAAGTCTCCCACCCCAACAAAGTGCAGCGTGGTGATAATTGCGATTCGGCGCTCCCAAAGGTCACTGGACGCAGCAAGTTCGAAGAGAACGGCCCTGCTGCGATGCTCGAGGTGGGGCCCTACGATCTTGTGTGCGCTGGCGTCAACGAGGTCCCAGCTGTTAATCCATCGCGTATGTGCCAAGTAGGCCTCGTAGATGGCGGCTTTGTCGGCTTCGTCCCCCATCACATAGCCACTTATCAGGATACACAGCGCCACGAAGCGGTCTTCGTGGAATTCTGACTGGAGGAGGCGGAGCGTTGCACTAAGTGGCAGAGCCTTGTTGGCTTTGGCCACCCGCCGCAGCACAGGCACGCGGATTCCTCGAAACAGGTCTCCTTCCCCATACTGCCCTGGCCCGGTCTTGAAAAATCGCTGCGAATGTGCAGCAATGGTGGCGTTGCCGAGGGCTGCAAGCTTCGACTGAATGGAAAGAACCGACTTGAAGGCTTCCCGAGTGCAATTGGGCACAGTCGTCGTGGTTTAGGACTCTTCTCGCGGCTGCAGTACGCAACCCAAGCCTCAAAGAAAAGGGCCTTTGGCATTGGTGTGGTTGCACAAGGCAGCAGGTTTGTGCGATCCACCGCGGAAAACACCTGATGCCGCCCCGCGTTGGTAGGGCCTCACGTGCTTGGACTGCCATTTATACATTTGGACACCTATAATCGCCAGCTGCCGTTTACATGCAAGCGGAATTGATCGCGCAAGCCGAAGAACATATCCCCGAGGGCTACGACCCGCGCCTGTTCAAGATCCGGCACTCCGCCGCGCACATCATGGCGCAGGCGGTATCGGAGCGTTTTCCGGGCGCCAAGCCGACCATCGGGCCCCCTATAGAGGATCGTTTCTACTACGACTTTGACTTGCCTCGTCCACCGAAGGAGGCCGACTTGGTGTGGATTGAGCAACGAATGAAGGAAATCATCAAGGGGCGGCACGAGTTTTCGGTGCGGGAGATCTCGGCAGAGGAGGCCAGGGTGCTCTTTAATGACAACCCGTACAAGATTGAGCTCATCAACGAGCTACTCGAGGGTGAAACGGATGCGCCCAAGCTTACCGTTTACCAGCACGACACGTTTGTCGACCTATGTCGAGGTCCCCATGTCCCGCATACTGGCTATATCAAGGCCAATGGCGTTAAGCTACTGGCGACCGCGGGTGCGTACTGGCGCGGCGATGCCTCACGACAATCTCTGACTCGCATTTACGGCACGGCGTGGAAAAACCGGACGGAGTTGGATGCCTATCTGGCACGACTCGAAGAGGCGCGCAGACGTGATCATCGTACGCTCGGCAGGCAGCTGGAACTATTCACCTTTAGTGACAAAGTGGGCTCGGGGCTGCCACTCTGGCTGCCCAAGGGTGCCGTGCTTCGAGATACCCTGGTGACGTTCCTCAAAAAGGAGCAGTTGCGTCGCAACTACCAGCCGGTGATTACGCCCCACATTGGGCGATTGGAATTGTACCGCACCAGCGGGCACTACCCTTACTACAAGGACAGCCAGTTTCCGGCCATGGAGGTGTCGGACGGGGAAGGATACCTGCTCAGGCCCATGAACTGTCCACACCACATCCAGGTGTATGCCCATCGGCGCAGGAGCTATCGCGAGTTGCCTATGCGACTTGCCGAATTCGGACAGGTCTACCGCTACGAGCAGACTGGCGAGTTGGGCGGCCTCACGCGCGTGCGCGGATTCACCGTAGATGATGCCCACATCTTCTGCAGGCACAGCCAGGTGAAGGCGGAAATCAAGGACACGATAGATCTGACGTTGAAGGTTCTCAGCAGGCTGAGCTTTGAGGACTTCAGCGTACAGTTGTCGCTGCGCGATCGAAATGATCAAGAGAAGTACACCGGTAGCGTTGCGTTATGGGATGAGGCAGAGGCGGCCATCAAGGAAGCCCTGAACGAAATGAACCTGCGCTATGTGGAGGTCCCGGGCGAAGCGGCCTTTTACGGGCCAAAGGTGGACTTCATGGTTCGCGACGCGCTGAAGCGCCAATGGCAGCTGGGCACGGTGCAGCTGGATTACAGCCTTCCGGAGCGCTTTGATCTCACGTATGTGGGTTCAGACGACCGCCGGCATCGTCCGGCGATGATCCACCGGGCGCCTTTTGGGTCTTTGGAGCGCTTCGTGGCCGTGCTCATTGAGCATTGCGGTGGTGCTTTCCCGCTATGGCTTGCACCGGAGCAGGTCCGGGTGCTGTCCATTTCCAAGCGGTTTGAGGCCTATGCCACCGGTACGTACCAGCAACTCTTGGGCCACGGCTTGCGTGCGCAGCTGGATGTGCGCAGCGAAAAGGTGGGCTACAAAATCCGCGAGGCGCAAGCCCAAAAGATCCCGTACATGCTCGTCGTGGGCGCCAAGGAGCTTGAAAGTGAAACAGTTCGCGTCCGACATCGCTCCGGGGATGATCTGGGGGCGATGCCGGTGGCGGCATTTCTCGATCTTGTCGAAAAGGAATGCGAGCACGGGCTCGCGGCGGACTAAGGGTCTGCGGACTTAATGACGCAAACCGTCGGCCTTTTTCCACGCTGGAAGCGAGGCCGGTGGTACTACGATGGTTTGGACATCTGCCGGGTCACCATGGGCTTGCAGATATGCCAGAGTCGGCTGTTGATCCTCAAAATCGGCAGAGTGCACCTAAGCAATCAGCTTTGGGGGTGCCGGCAGCAAGCGGATCTTTTGGGAAACCCACCAGCCGAAAAGGCCAAGCACATCGTTGTCTACCCGGCCGAGGTCGAGGAATTCATTCGCGCAGGTACCGACTGCAAATACTGGGGTCCGAAGAGCATACCCCCACCACTGATGCCGCGGGCTGGGCAACCAATGCCCCACGAATGGTCAGGGCTGAATTTATACTGGACTGAACGCCTCAGCCCTGATAGAGACAATTGGGGATAACCTTTGCGCCTCTCTTGCGCCAAAGCGCCTTAGTACACGGGCGGAATTCCCCCCAGCTTGATAGCATCAGTTGGATCCCGATGGTACTGCCATTTGCGAACGGCATGCTTGCGAGGCGTCATTTCCTCTACAGGGGGTCAATCCGGTCGGGGTAGTGGAGCGCTCTCTCGCGTTTTCTGATCGGGCGCTCATCATACGTAGGGTTGGAGGCGCCAGTCAAGTTTACGCCTTGCCTAACGAAGGGCAGCAGTCCTGTTCATTCAGCCCGAATAGGATCGAGGCTCGGGCCAAAGACCAAGGCTCATCCACGTAACGCCATTCATCAAGGACAGCCTCGACCACCTCCGGATCGGCAGGGTGCCATACGGGAATGTGTGGATCCTGGTTCAAGCTGTGCGGAGAGGAGCCGCGGTTGCTGCAGAAAGACGATTCGTGCATGGGTCCCTGGAATGCCCGAAGAAACCATAGCAGCGATTTGCCACCCCAACGCCCGAAGTTCACATCACAAATTTAATTGCAACATGAATCAGCTGATCATAGCACTCCTGGGAGCTGGTCGGGCTTAAGCTGCTTCGTGTGTGATCTGCCGCGAGGGGCCATATTTGGTTCGCCTCGCCAATCGCCCGAAAATATCCGTTTCATGGTGCTTTTGGCATATTCTGGACCGACTTGGCCACCCCGACAGCCCGAAATCGAGTGTGTTCTCCCTAGGGCCCGACAGGCTTCAAGATGCTGCAATAGAATGAGGCAGCGGGGATTGCACATTTTTAAGTTGGGTTTCGGCAGCTTCTGCCGAGATGGGCCCTCAAAGTAGATATCTTTTGGCAATGGATTGCGCTTCGGGCCGATTGTATGGGTGCAAATGGGGCGGTGCATGCCTATGTGGGCCCAATTGCGTGCTCACACGCGGATTTTCGGGCGCAGGTAGGCTCGTGGAGTGACTTTTCGGGCACGATATCCCGCAGGTATCCTCTGATCGCACGCGTAAGCGGCGATCTTGGCACGGTGCAGCGCCTAAGCGCGTCCAGACAGCTGCGGGTTTTGCGTTATGCCAGCGTCAGCAGCGCACTACTGCGCGGGGGCATTGAGCGCCAGGGGTTGCCTTTGCAGCCCCCTGGGGCCGGCAGGCCGAATCCCCACTAACCCATCGACCCCCGGAGGTGCTCAGGACCTGGGTCAGCTCCTTCATGTCCTCCCGGCGTATCGGCTTCAGATTCGACTCGTACTGCATGAATATCGCCCCGCACCAGCGCTGACGCATCCCCGATGATCTCCAGCGCTTCACGTTCCGTGATCGGTTCGCAATAATGCTGTTGAGGTTCTCGATGATGTTCGTCGTCTTCAGACTGTCTCTGACAGCCTGGTTCCGCACCCCCAACCGGTGAAGTGTCAGCGTATCCTCCAAACCCTCCTCCAGACTGCGTGCGGCTTTCGGATACGATCGCTGCAGCGCTCCATGCAGCGACACAAGCGCCGCCCGTGCCTCCGCGTACGTGGGTAGCTCCCATGCCGCCTGAAGCCGACGCTTCATATGCGTGGCCGCTGGCTCGCTTTTGATGTGACGCGTCACATTGGTACGCTTGTGCCATTGGCAGCGCTGGAATACGACCGCATCCCCAAACACCGCGCCGATCCCCTTGCGAAGCCCGCGGCTGCCGTCCACCTGTACCAACAGCTTGTCGGTATGGGTGAAGCCCCGACGCAACAAATCCTGCAACAGCGACTGCACCTGCGCACTGTTCTCGGTACGGCTTTCCGCAAAGCCCAGGACGACCTTCTCGCCCTCGGTCGTGATGCCCATCGCTACGATCATCTGCATGTTGGCCAAATACTTGCCATCAAGCAGGAGCACCGCAAAGGTGTGCTGATCGAAGCGGCGCGTCTCAAATGCCTTCAGTAGCGCTGCCGTCTGCGTAATGAAGGCGTTGCCTATGCTGCTGGCACTCAACCCCATACTATCGGTGAAGACTTGGGCCGCCTGCCTGTAATTGCGCCGCGACAGTCCACACAGCAACCTTCTTACCACGCTTTCCCGGTCCATAAGCCCACGCTCGCGCAAAAGGCGGTACGTTTGCAGAGGACGCTCCCTTCGGGTTCGTACATTCCGCACGCGCGGTACGCGGACCGCAATGCGCTCCAAACCGACGCGGATGGAACCCGGATTCGTCCCCCAGCGCTGAAAGCCTGTCTTATGGTGCTTCCCACGTGCGCCGCATATGAAGTGGGCCTCGGCTTCCATGACCCATGTGGCCATCTTGGTAAGAAGATCATCGAGATATCCAAGGCAGCTGGCCAGGCCGATGAAATTCCTTTGCGCAAGCCCGCGAAGGTCCTCGATGAGTGATTGATCCAGCATAGGGGTATGGGTCATCATACGGCGTTGAGGTTGATGAGACTCTCACGAAGTTGTGGCAGATAGGCCGCATGGGCCACACGGCGCAGCTGAGCCTCGTGTTCCAACAGTGCCAGTGCCATCTGTTCGCGTCGCTGGAAAACGGCGCTGGCCGGGGTCTGCAACCTGCGACTGATGGCATTCATGAAGCGCATCACGCGCAGCCCCCTGTCGAGCTTGAGCAGCATGCCCGTGCGTTGAATCGTCAGAGATTGCTCCAGGCCCTCCCATAAAACCTTCGCTGCGGACCGATTGACGCGCGTCAAGTCCTGGTGAATACGGGTGAGTGCGCGTTCAGCTTCCCGGGCATCGAACCCATTCCATGCCTGGCGGAGGCGATTGCGATACACAGGAACAAGGTCTTCCGGAAGACCACAGGTGACTTGATCCAATAGCGTATTGAGACAGCGCTGTATAGCGACCCTGGGGCCGAACACCTGGCGCACCGCCGATTGAAGTCCCGTACTGCTGGGCAGCACACAGAGCAGCCCGGCGGCGGCCGAAAGACCACGATCGGACAGCGACTGCACAAAGGACGTAAGAGCAGAGACGTTCTCAGGGTAGCACGCTACCAGGCCAAGTATGCGGCGATAGCCCGTGATGGTCAGACCCGCTCCAAGAACGATGTTAACGCCGCGTGGGCACAGCCCGCGCAGCCAGATCGCAACGATCGGGTCGTCTTGCAGACTGCGCGAATGCAACAGCTGCCACGCTTCATTCAACTGCGCCGAGTCCGGCTTTGTGTCCTGGGCCGCAGCAGAAGCCTTGATCACTACGGGCGGTGGCACCGGCTGCTGATGCGCTGCCGGAATGGGCCAGTCGGTGGTCAATTGTTGCAGTATGTGCGTGCAGAGCTTCATCAGAAGCCGCCGCGCGTCACCGGAGGGATTGATCTGGGCGTCTGCAGGCGCCTCAGTGCTCCCCAAAACAGGCTGTGAGGGGTTCATATGATTGGAAAGGAATGGTGGAGACTAGGGTCCACCTCCACAGCAACTCTCCAATTCCCAACTTGAATTTGTGCGATCCCAGGCAGCGAGGCCCAATACCGCTTGGGGTGCATGTTCGAGACTCGGAAAGGCGTCGAAAGAAACGAGGAGGTGGCGCTTCATTGGTATCGGCGTGCTTCCATTTGACAAAGCACCGGTGCCCAATTTCAGCTGGAGGAGCTCTATCGCCGCGGCAGGATTGTAAATGCGGATACTGCGAAAGCCATCAAGCTGAATAGGTACGCTGCGCTTCGTGGCTACTTAACCCGCATCGCTCACCAAGCTCTTGAATCGCCATAATTCGAGGCGTTTGTAGGCAGTGGGTCACGGTTTGGGAATGCGAATGCTGATTCCCGCCTTCCAGAGCGAATAGTCGGCGGCAGCAAGCGCTGTTTCGGGCATGTTTCGAGCGGGAATCAAGGCTTTTGTTCGCGCACCGGTGCTTCTTGGATACACGTTTCCAGCAACCACCATGTGGCGTCTATCAATCTGTGGGGTAAGTTGGATCCGGAACGGCCTATGAAGGTGAGGCGCGCGCGCCGACCTGGGTGGTGTGCACAGCGCCGCGCAGGTTGCTTAGCACGCGCGCGAACAGTTGCTGCCAGGGATAGGCCTCGGGCAAGAGCAGGCGGAGACGGCGTACGCTTACCACCACCAGTGCTGCGATCTTCAGTAGCCGCACACGGATAGTAGCGCACTGTGCCTGCGCCATTGCGGTGCCCTGCAAGCCAACGGTCTTGATGATGGTCATCAGGGTGTTGGCGACCGTAGAGAGGTATAGGCGCAACTGGTTGCTCTCCATCATGGACGTAGAGGTGCGGTCAGCGAACAGGGTAAGCTGCTGCTCCTTGAGCCGGTTCTCCATGTCTCCACGCGCGCAATACAAATCTTCGTATAGCGTGCGCGCGTCGTACGCGTCTTCGCTGAAATTTGTGACCACGAATCGCGCATTATAGCCGCGCGGTCCAGGCAGCCATTCCGCCTTGGCTCCCATCTAATTCATTCAGACATTGGTGCCGTGGTGCTTTGGGGTCAGAGTTATTATCTGTTGGGCAGAGAATACGCAGACTATCATGTGTTTCACAGTCCACTTGGCTCGATTCAGCGGTCTGGATTGAATAAGTTGATCCGAGGCTACTGGGTGAACGCGCGCATGGTGCTTCGGCGGAGCCTTTTGACGCCCTTTTTCGCCTGAGTCGGACAGTCGGAGGCCAGGTTCTGGTGCGCTTCAAAGGTGCGCTGCAGCGAAGCCGGTGCACCATCGCTTACGGGGTGTACCTGCGTCTACGGTACCGGTAGTTGGATCGGCAGTCTGCTGCGGTAATGCTGCGTATCACCAGGCGCGAACGATAAGCCTGTGCACTGCAGGCATGCGCAGCGCTCACGCAGCGCCGTGGGGCGGTCAGGCTTCGGCATTACCGGAGCCTATGGGCCTGAAGAGCGTTTCACCACCATCGCTAAACTAATATCCGGTATGGCTTTTAAGCGGACTGTATCCTTTAACGGATCGGTGAGAATCGAGGGCTCCAACAAGGAGTCGCTCTCCTCTGACGGCGGTGCCCTCATCGGGCGCGAGCTACTAGACGCCACCCACCTGGGGGAGCGCCTCGCGGAGGAGCTGACCGATTATCGCGACCAGCGACGCTGCACCCATAGCCTGGCGAAGCTGCTGGTGCAGTGGCTGATCTTGCTCGTGCAAGGCTGGGGGCACCAGCGCGATAGCCAGGATATGCGGCACGATCCGACCGTGCGTGTGACCACTTCGTTGAAGCGGAGCACGGCCGCGTACACCGCGGAACACGGCGTGGCTTCGCAGCCCACCCTCTCCCGGCTGCTGGGGATGCTGAGTCTCCAATGCAATCTGGCCGCCGTGGGCCGGATGGTAACCAAGCTTGGCTTGGAGCACTTGCTGGTGCGCAACGGTGGCAGGCGCTACCATACGCTGGTGATCGATGTGGATGGGATGCCTATCGATACCCACGGTCGTCAGCAGGGCAGCGCGTACAACGGGCACTACCGACGCACCATCTATCAGGCGCTGATCGCCGTTTGCGGGGAAACGGGCGACATTTTGGGCGGAATGTTGCACCCGGGCAACCGGCATATTGTACGGGGTTGCCACGACTTCATCCTTAAGATTGCCAGGCGGGCCCGCAAGCATGTGGCCGATCGCGTAATCGTACGGCTTGACGCGGGCTTTAATGACGGGAAGCTCTGCACGAAGCTGGAGCGGGCCGACATCGGCTATGTGATGCGCCTGAAAAAGAACAACGTGTTGCGGAACCTGGCGGCACCGCACGTGAAAGCGGGATGGTGCTTGACGTACCAGTACTTCGAGTTGGCGTATCAGGCGCAGTCATGGCACTGCGAACGTCGCGTGGTCTTGGTGATCCCACCGCATACCAGCACCCTTTATCCGGACTATTACTTCTTGATCACCAACCTGAGTCTGGCGGACTACCCCTCGGCGCAGCTTTCGCGATGCTACCGCAAGAGAGGCAAGGCCGAAAAGCACTTGGGCGAGCTGAAGGCAGCTTGCCCGCTGGCGCTGTCTTCTTCGCCCCGCAGGCGTGCACAGGCGGGTGGCGGTGCGGATATAGCGGTGCCCGCAGCGGAGGAAGGGGACGTGTCCGCACGCAACGCAGCCCTGTTCCTGCTGAACCTGTTGGCGTACGGGCTGCTGCATGTGGCGCGCAGCACTTTGCATGTGCCCCAGCGTCCGTACATGAGCTTGACAACCTTTCGGAAAAAGTATCTCAAAGTGGGCGTTCGGCTCGTTCGGCACGCCCGCTACTTGACGTTCCTGGTAGCAGACTGCGCGGCACGGAGATGGGCCCGGTATTGGGAGCGCTTCGACGAAATGCAATGGGTGATTATTCCCGAGCGCTGTTAGCGGCGGGGTCAGCAGCGCCTCCACTTCCGTTCGCGCGCAGAAGCGCATCCAAAACGGACACTACATAGTGCACGTGCAGGCAGGGTAGGTCCTCTCCACACCAAACGGCCTCAAAAGCAGGGGATTCCACGCACTAATGGCCCCTGATGGAGAACCGCGAGGGGCCAGCGGCGCATTGACTGCCCGAACATCGCCCGCAATGGTCCTCCGTGTGGCTTGCAACGGGCTGGGGATCGCTCAACTCAGCCCCCCAATGGCCTTGATGAAATAAAATCGGATCATGAGTTTCTCAGAACGAGCTCCCATTGGCGGCAGCTTCAGGGAGACTGGCACCGTAGCAGGATAACGCACTGGGCAGCGGAAAACGGCCCGAAGCCGGGGGCGAATGCGGTGCGCCAACCGTACCTACTTACTAAAGCCCTAGCCACCTTCGGCACAGTGGCCTCCAAGGGCCGTTGCAGGGTATATAATGAATTAGTTGGGTGGCTATCACGCGCCGAGCACAGCTCCAGCTGTCCTTCGTCTGGTACTCGAAGCTGCGGAAGCGCCGCGAAGGCTGCCCGCTGGCCTCGCAGGTGGCCTGACTCTGCTCCATAGCCTCCTCAACGATGCGTTTCAGCCGCGCATTGCGAGCCATACCAAAGATATAGTGCAGGCCCTGTGCTTCGCACCATGCCATGATATCATCGCGGCAGAATCCTGCATCTGCACGAATCCAGATGGGCACCTGCGGCCACCGCGCACGGATACGCGCTACCACCGGCGCTAACTCCTCTATGGCACCCTTTGATGCGTCAATGTTGGAGGGGCGCAAACGAGAGGTCAACACATGCTTTCCGCTAACGATATACAGCGGTAAGTAACAATAGTGACCATAATATCCATGAAAGAAGCGCCCCTCCTGCTTGCCATGAACCGCGTCATCGGTAGCATCGAGATCCAACACGATATGCTCTGGCTCCTCGCCCGTTACATCCATGAACAAGTCCGCGAGCATGGCGTCGATCTTTTCAGGGTCCGCTACGATGCGCTTGTACCTATGCGATGCGGCCCCTCCTTTGGAGCCGAGCTCCAGTCGGTTCAGTGTGCTGGAACTCGCCAGCGGATGTCCCTGGTCGCGTTCCCGTACCCGGTGCGCACCTGTTACATCTTCGCAGCCCACGCCCATGGCCAACACGGGATCGTCCCGCAGACGGTCATGGTCGTTCACGTCTTCGTAGCCCAAGCATATCGCGTAGACACGTTGCCTGAGCATCGCCTCCACGGTATGCTCGACCCTGTTGGGACTGCGGTGATCCGTGAAGCAGGCGGCAAAGCGGCCAATGACGTCGAACACCCGGTCGGCCTCCCGTAACAGCAGCGCACTTGCGTCCGAGGACATAGGGCCGCCGTCGAACTTTCCGACCACTTTACGCCGTCCCAAGTCCTCGAAACGAAGCTCTTCACTATGACAGTCTGTGTTGTTCACGCGCAGTGCAATGGATGGTTATAACTGATTGCACATCATACACTTACGTGGCGCTATGGTTCCAATTGTCGATACCCTGGTGATTTATCCGGGTTAAGGGCGCAAGCCAGGCTGGATGCCTTTGTGCAACTAGGGGCAAGGCCCGCCCCGAGTTACAGCACATCGCTCTGCTGGAGCCGCTGGCCGGGCAGGGGGATCCCACTGCACAAGTTCATATGTGGGGGTGGCGAATCAGTGTGGGCGCGGCCCGCCGCAGGACTATGCTAAGGCAGAGGAGTGGTATCGTGAAGCTGCAGCGAGCGGCGACCCTGACGCCAAGCTTGAGACTGGTTAGTTCTTTGGTCTAGGTGAATTCGAGTAGCCGGCGCTCCACCTGTATGCGGCCCTTTCTAGGCTGGTCTGCTACAGACTCCCTTGCGCCCCGTACCAGATGACCTTCCCGCTCAGGTGCCCGCCTTTCGGGTATCCCAGGTAGGCAGCCCTTCCAGCGAGCGAGCGAGCTCCCTAATAGCATCTTGAATGGCTTGTTGTGCGCGTGCCACCGCCTGGTCCAACGGTACGATCTCGACGCTCTTGGTGCGTCGCCGCCCGAATTCAACGCCCCCCCGCTTGATGGACCGCTCCGAAATCGTCATCCGGAAAGGCATTCCGCGCAGGTCCGCATCGGCGAATTTAACACCGGGGCTTACGCTGCGATCATCGTAGACAACCTCTACGCCCGCGTCGAGAAGCGACTGGTAGAGCGCCTCGGCTTTGTCTTTAGTGGCGCCCTTTCGTGCCAGCGACACTAGGACCACATGCCATGGAGCGATGGAAACCGGCAGGTCCAAGCCATAGTCATCACTGTGTTCCTGTGCGACGCAGGCCAGCATCCGGCCTACGCCAATCCCATAAGACCCCATGATGATGGGATGCTCATTGCCGTTAACGTCCGTGTACGTGGCGCCCAGTGATCCGCTATATCGTGTACCCAATTGAAAGATGTTGCCAACCTCAACGCCGCGCGTTATACTGATTGGCGCGCCGGCGATGGGATCGGGCGCGCCTTCATAGGCGGCTGCGATAGGGGCCACGATGTCGCCATCAAAGTCCCGTCCGTAGTTGGCACCGGTGTAATGGTAGTCCGCTTCGTTTGCGCCTACGACCAGGTTGGTGGAAGCGGCCACGAGGTCATCGGTCACAATAACCGCCTTGGATCGGTCGAGGGCTCGCGGGGACGCGTAGCCCGGGACGGCGCCCACGTCAGCGATCTCCTCCGGCTCTGCCGGGCGCAGCCCGCGGGCGCCTGCACTATGGCGGAGCTTCACTTCACTGATATCCATGTCGCCACGGACAAGTCCCACCACAAGTTTTTCGGATTCATTGGGGCCGAAGTCACCCACGAAGAACACCATCTTGCCGGTCTGGCGCTTAGAAATGCCTAGGAATGCTGCCAACTCTTCAATTGTAGCCGTGCCCGGCGTGTGGACCTTTTCAAGCGGTTGCGGCGGTCCGTTGTCGCCGGGATCCTTGCGGAACTCGGCAATCTCCAGGTTGGAGGCGTAGCCTGTCTTTTCGCAGATTGCCAGCGCATCCTCTCCAATTGGGCTCACGTACATAAACTCGTGTGCCATCTTGCCGCCCATCATGCCAGGATCGCTCTGCACGGCCACCAACGGCAAACCGCAGCGCGCGCCGATACGATAATAGGCGTCGAAATGCCGCTCGTATTGGGTTTGCAGGCCGGCATAGTCAAGGTCTAGCGTGTACGAGTCCTTCATGACAAACTCTCGCACGCGTATCAGTCCCCCCCGCGCACGCGGCTCATCACGGAATTTCGTCTGCATGTGGTAGACCATCTGCGGGAGTTGCCGGTACGAGCGGATTTCGGTTTTGCAGAGGCTGGCAACTACTTCCTCATGAGTCATCGCCAGGACCAGATCTCTCCCACGCCGGTCTTTGAAGCGAGCCATGGGGTCGCCAATCTCATACCAGCGCCCGCTTTCCTGCCAGAGCTCCGCAGGGTGCACTACGGGCATGCACATCTCCTGCCCGCCGATGGCATCCATCTCCTCACGGAGGATTTGTTCAATCTTGCGCATTGAGCGCCATGCAGCGGGGAGGTACGAAAACAGCCCGGCCGCCAATTGGCGGATGTAGCCCGCTCGCAGAAGCATCTCGTACGAGGTCGTATCCGCCTCGGTTGGTATTTCACGCAGCGTCTGGCCGAAAAAAGATGATAAGCGCACAATTGGTCCGACTGGGTGGAGGAGCGAAGTTAGCCGCAGCGGGCACCGATACGGGCACATCCCGGGCGCAATTCCACGGCAATTCATACCGGCAGTGCCTTTTTATGTCGCCGCGCGGCAAATTGCCCCGCGAAAGCACTATTTTTATTCAATCTAAATAGATATAATTAGCCGCGATGGACACGCGCTGCCGATACTGCAACCCGGACCTTGCCCTGTCAGCCTGCAGGGACGGGGAGTGCTTTCTGGTCCAAGCCGTTCAGGGGGAGGCAGCGGGTCGACTTCGCGACGTCGGCGTCCGCGAAGGGGTGCTGGTAAATATGCTCAGAAACAAGGGCGACGTGATTGTTCGTGTCGCCGGGGCCCGTGTCTGCTTGCGCGAGGAGATGGCGCGTAGAATTCTCGGCACGTCTATCGCGGAATGACGCTGAACGATCTCAAGCCGGGAGAGCGCGGGACGATCACCGGCATAGTGGAGGGGAATACACCGTCACGCCTGTTGGAGATGGGCCTTTTGCCGGGGACGATGGTCGAAGTGCTGCGTCTGGCTCCATTGGGGGATCCCTTAGACCTCAGGGTCCGTGGCTACCGCCTCTCCATTCGAAGAGCCGAAGCTGCACTGATAACCATTGAACAGTTCAGGTCGTAGCTCGTGGCGCAGCCCACCACGAATCGGACACATTCGCCGCGCCGAGTGGCGCTCGCTGGTAACCCGAACGTAGGGAAGACTACCGTCTTCAACCTGCTGACAGGCCTCAAGCAGCGCATAGCGAATTATCCGGGTCGCCATTGGAGTAGGGATTGTATACGAGCATCTGCTTCACTGCTTTTTCCTTCAGCAAAGTCCGATAAGAACGTACGACGTTGGTCATTAATGCATGGACTAAACCAATTTGACCAGGAGGATCCTGGATCCAAGTAAGCAAATCTCCGTCTATCGCCGCCCCCTGGTGGGGAGCATCCAGCGAGACATAGTGGGACACGTCTAGCCCGCTTCCATCCGCCAGAGCGTAGCGCGCGATAACGCCTCCCATGCTTATGCCCGCAACCCGGATCTGGGTGCTGCCCGTCTTTATATCGCCGATGTGCCGCACGGCACGCTTTACTACGGCCGCATTCTCGAGCATGTCCGCTAGCGCGTTAGCAAAGTCCAAGATCAGAACATCCGCTCCTGCCCTCCTTGCTTTGTCAAAGAAGGACGGCGCCATCGAATAATACCAGTCTGCGTTTCTACTATTATTTTGATCAAAGCCCTCTACGATGATGAACGGCTTGTCCAGCACCTGGTCATATGCACCATTCTCATTCGTCCCGAAATAAAGGCCCATGGAGTTGCCATCGGTATCGCCATATCCCCCTCCGCCGCCGCTCCATGACTGTCCCATGGCTACATGCACCGTCAGCAGTAGCGCGAATGAAACGAAAAGCACAGAACGATGCGTAGAACGTAGCATAGGGCATGGTGTATGGATGACATGTCTTAAAGGTAGGCCGCCCAGTACTAGTTCCATGAAGAGCCTCTTTTTTTCGCGCGGTGATCTCCGCCCCCGTGCAGGGCGCCCTGCCGGCCCTTCATTGCCGTTTTTTGGGGCCTAAAACATTTCCGATAATAACACTTATCGGAAACTATTCGGCCGCTGAGGCCTAGGAGAAAGCCGTCTCCTGCGCTACCCTAGGCCCCGCCCCATGCTCCCTGCCACTGTCCCTGGCGCAGCCAGCCAGGTGGCCCCCGCAGAAGCCGCGCGCATCGCGGCCGTGCTGCAGGCCGCCCTGAGCCGCGCCACGATCGGCACCTATACGCTGCGTCTTGACACCTACGCGGAGTGGGCGCACAGCAGCGGCCGCCCCTGGAATCACACCCTCACGCTTCTGGCCTTCCTCTCCGGACCGGCCAGCGCGCGCTCGGACGTCTGGAGACAACAACTGATCGCCGCGCTGCGCTACGCCTGCCGCGAAGCCGGCGCGGCCGATTTTACGCGCGATCCCGCCATCGCCCAAGCCATGCGGGGGCTGCGGCGAGAGCGCCCCCAGAAGCCCGCGCAGGTCACCGGGCTCACCTGCGAAGTGATCGCCAAGATAGAAGCCACCGCCTGCGCTCCCCGCAAAGGACGCGGGCGGGGACGCGGCATGGAAGCGGCCAAGGCCGCCACCCGGCGCGAGCACGTGGATATCGCGCTCGTGCGCACACTCCGCGATGGCCTCCTGCGCCGCAGCGAAGCCGCAGCCCTTCAGTGGCAGGACCTGTCCGTGGAAGCATCCGACGGCTCCGGCAGGCTGCACACCGCGCGCTCCAAAACCGACCAGGAAGCGCGCGGACACGTCGCCTACCTCACGCCCGACACCGCTACCTGCCTGCAGCGCATCCGGCCCGCAGGCGCGCAGCCCGAGGACCGGATATTTGCCATGTCCGCGCGCACCATCGCCAACCGCATCAAGGCGGCCGCGGAAGCCGCCGGCATCGAGGGGCGCTTCGCCGGCCACTCTCCGGGCGCGTAGGCTGCGCGCAGGACCTGGCCGCTAGAGGAGCCGGCCTCACCGAGCTCCAGGTCGCCGGGCGCTGGCAGTCCGCCGCCATGCCCGCGCTCTACGCACGCAACCAGTTGGCCGGCCGGGGCGCCGTCGCGAAGTACCTCACGTAGTCGCCAGCCGGGTAGAGTTCGAGGCGAATCCGGCAGCACATAGGTCGAGCCAGGGTCGCCACCAATGACAGTGGCTTGTGGGCGGCCGCTATGGGCCCTGTGCGCCTCCTGCGTGCGCGTACGTTGAGGTTGTTACCTGTTTTCACGCTAAAGCGCAGAGAGTCGCCTTAAAACCGTCCTCACGGGCACGAAATGGCGCGGTTTAAGGGCGCCGCGTGCGTCAGAGTCGCCGCAAATGGTGTCTGATCGGGTATTTACCCGACTTGCGGCGATTCTCGCGACCTCCCCTGGCAAATAATCTTGCCCGTGGAACTCCCATGCCGCACCCGTCCTCCGCACAGCCTCACTGAACGCCGTGCCTCCCTCGCTGAGCTGCAGTAGGCCGGGCGCTGGAAGTCCCCCTCTCCATGCCGGCCCAGCTACGCCCGCAGCGCCAGGCACGGGGCCGTGGCGCGGCTGCTGGAAGCTTCTGCTCAGTCGCCGGAATAGGCATAGTCCGGTAGCAGCGCCCTTTAGAGAAACAGAGCACGGACCGCGTGGTCCAGAGGCGCTAGTCGGAGAAGTGCTGCCGGCTTAGTATTGGGTCAACTTGGGTGAAGCCAAAGACAGCCCAAGGCTCCTTATTGGGATCATTGTGGCGCGCCCGCGAAACGAAGATCAGATAGTGCTCGCCCACATATTCGAAGAGCTGGAAGTTGCGTGTCCGTAGCAACCCCTGGCTGAAAACAATCCGATCGTGCGCGTCCAAGACATCGAACCCGTTGTATTCGTCCTTGAACTGGGTAGCTCGGACCTTAAAGGGATAGACTGGCAACAAGTCATATTCTGCCCCCGCAGTTAGCTCGCCCGTGAATTGTATGCCTTTGTCTTGGCTCATCTCGATCCAGTCGAAGAGACCCAATCGACCTAGCGACTCAAAATCGAGGCTTGCTAAGCCGTAGTTCCCCTCCATGACCCTGATCAACCCTGAATCATCATCGGCATGCCATACGGCATCACGCAGGAACGTAGAAACATCTGGGCTATACGTTGTCCCGCCAATGGTGACCGGTGTGAATGCACCGTTTCTGTCGAGTGCAACCCACGATTCGGGACTCGGATCAATCAGTGGATTCCGCTTAACGAGCTCACCGTTAACAAACAGTGTCGCAATTGCCATAACGGCAACCCCACCTCCTGCTTTGAATGTCGTAACCTTGAATGAAGCCCCTTCAACGCCGCCTAGAAAACGGTACAACATAGCCGTTACTATCAAGCCCACACAAACGGCCGTGAGTATGGGAGGGGCGCTCAGAGCAATACATGCGAATATGCACAACGCGAGCACGGCCATCAAAGCCAGAAGTATTCTCGTCTCAGTACTCATTTCGCGACCTCCATCCGGTATGTATCAACGTTTTTGTGGCAGTTTTTTAAATTTAATTAAGGAGCAATTAGGGCTTTGCAGGTCTAGATTGGAGCCCTGTGGTTGTGTGCGGCCGGCATCTTGAAGTGTATCCCAATCGCTGGAAACGATTTCGGCCATTTTACGAAAATCTTGCCTCCTGGATGACGGGTAGTAGCGGGACCAGGCTGTCCCAGTGTGGATAGCGTTCACGTTCATGCTGACAGCGCTGTCTGGTCGGCTTCCAGCAGGCCTGTGTACACCGCGTACGGCGTTGCAGGCCTTGGTGCGGACGCTGATGGTTGTAGTAGGTGAAGTATGCCTGCAGCCGGGCCCGTGCTTCGTGCAGTGTCGCGTATTCGTTCAGGTACACCTCTTCGTACTTTACGCTACGCCAAAGGCGCTCGATCTGGATGTTGTCGTAGCACCGACCGGGACCACAACATCGAGATCTTGACGTCGGCCTCCAGCGAGATGGCGCCGCCTACGTGGCGTACCTGAGGCGCGCGACGGCACCCCGTCCGGCCAGCTGTACTTCCGGCAGCGTGGCCCCGCGCTCTATGAGTGACTGGGCGCTGCCCACCCGGAGGCTGTGCCCACTGTAGCGGCCCTGGAGCCCGGCGCCGGCAGCACGGCCGCGAACAATGCGCCGGATACTGGTGGGCGTGAGCGCGGATGGTGTTACCCGCCCCCCGCTGCGGATGCGCCGGAAGAGCGGCCCTTTCGATATGCACGCAGCCTGCAGGTAGGCCGTGATGCGCTGCATGGTGGGCGGCCCGAGGTACAGCGCGCTGCCCTTTCCCTCCTGGTCTGTCTTTGAGCGCATGAGGGTGAGCAGGCCCGAGCCGTCCGGCTGGCCCTGAATGTCGGCCACGGTGAGCGCGCTTGTTTCCGATGCCCGCAGCAGGGCGTCCGACATGGTGGCCACCAGGGCCGCATCACGGAGTCCGGAGAGGCCGGCTTGCGCGGCCACCTGCACGGTGGCGTCGGCCTGTGCCCACGTGATGCCCTTGACCTTTCCGCGGCCGCGGGTGCGTCCTTCCCGGCGGATGCCTGCCAGTGCCCGCTCCGTGAGCGGCCCGGGTGCGGGTGCGCTCTGGACACCCACGCGGTGGGCGAAGCGCAGGGCCACTGCGTGCAGGGCACAGGTGGCGGGCGCCTTGCCCGCTTCATGCAGTGCAGCGAGGTACGCGCTCAGGGTGGCGTCCGAGCCTGGCTGGTCCCCCAGCCAGGCCAGCCAGGAATCCCATGCGTAGCGGTAGGCCCGCCGGGTGTTGGCCGAGAGCGAGGCACTGATGAGTGCGGCCTGGCGGCTGCTCGGCGCCACCGGCAGCGCGGCCGCGGGGGTCATTGCCTTCATGGCAGCTACGTTCGTTAAGGGTAATTATCAAAGGGAATTATATACCCCGGTTGATGGGCCCGGGGAGGGGGGTATGAGGGCGAAGTTGTTAGTGCTTCCGGTACGGTAAGTCCTTGAAATGAGCTTTGCATGGTGGAAGCCATCAAGCCCATCATTCCTTTGAGGGTCTGGCTCCTGTCCATTTGCGTTTCGATGCGTCCGACACGCTCTGACAGTCCAGAGACATGTCTTGACAGATCACTGACCACCGTGCGAAGGCCGGTAATCGCCGAGCTCAGACTTTTGCGGATGCGAAAAGGCTGATCAAAAGGGATGCAAACATGACCACCTATGGTCACGCCGGGAACGATTTTAGTCCAGTTCATGACGATGGAGGTTTGTGTGCGTCGATGGCGCGTTACCGCTTCCGCCGGCGGTCCGGCATTCCGCTTTGGCCAGTAGTTCGGACCCTTGAGGCCATCTCATCGATGGTAGAATCGCCGTAGGTAGCCTTCAAGCCGGGCTTGCGAGGTGGATTGCGAGGTTTCATGTGTCAAGCCGGTTCATGTGCCGATAACGCCTTCCAGCGTGG
The DNA here is from genome assembly GCA_965218495.1 of Rhodothermales bacterium. Classification (GTDB taxonomy): domain Bacteria; phylum Bacteroidota; class Rhodothermia; order Rhodothermales; family Bin80. The sequence goes on along the minus strand of OZ244626.1, from coordinate 3,900,182 downwards.
TGGGGTAGACCATAGGTACAACTCCAGCGTGGTTCTCTGCGGAGATCCACTTGGAGAGCTTCGCCTTGGCTTCTGTGGTACTGTATTTCTTCGACTCCAGAAGGGGCATGGCTGAGCCGCTCACCTTGAAGGCCCCGCACTGATTGCAGCAGTGGTGCGAGGAGTTGAAGCCGTACACCGGAGGGCGCGCCTTGCGCGAACAGACCGGGCATAAGTGGTCCATTACGGGTTAAGGGTTATCGGGTAGAGGCGCGCACGCCCCGGTCTGGCACAGGATAAACGGACCATCGCTTTCACTAACGTTGCCGATGGCGTGCGCATAGGCTTCTTTAGAAATGTGGGGTAATAACTAGCACGCGCAGGCTCGGAGTGCGTGCAAGAGTAATTATAGTACGTAAAAATTGGGGCGCAAAGTTGCCGGCTACGGCCGCGAAACCCTGCGCGTTTCCACCCCAACCCCGAAGGCTATCCCGGCACCACCCCGGAAATACGGCGTAGCCGCGACACCGTGCTGGTAGCTCCGGGGCGGACGGAGTGCCTGGCATTTAACGGAGGGTTTAAGCCGAGGCACAGCCGTTGGTCTGACGCTGGAAGCCCCACCGTGGAGAAGCGATATGGGCCACGCTAACAGCCGGTACCGCATTCCTGATTCGGAAGAGCGGACATTTTGTTTCTGGGAGGTGTTAGATGCGCAGTTCGTTCTCTAAAGCAGCAACTGGTAAGGGCAAATGCTAGGCAGCATATCGGGAACTCACGCTGAAGTGTGGGACAGGAACACAATGGCTTCTTTCAGACACAGGATGACCGGGCTAGTGCAGGAGCTGCTTGAAATGGTTGACAGCGAATACTTCCCGGACTGGGCACTGGAGGCAATTAGTGCCAGACTGGCACAAGACTCGCTCACGCTTCAGAATCTGATTGCAATCATCAGTGAAGCGCACGAAGACATGATGGATCTGAAGGCACTGTCAGAGGAGCCCCCTGATCAGGAAGTGTACACGTTAGGCGAAGTGAAGCAGGCGCTGGGGTACCTATAGGCACCAGAAAGCACTCATACAGGCGGAACGCAAGGTGTGAATGGCTGCAAACAGGTCATCGGATTGAGATGTTGAACGCCTGATGGCAAATGTTGAATACATTTGCTATCCATCCTTTGGGGGCATGGCGTAGTATGGTGCCACGGGATCTCAACAGCAAAACCCCGCCGCACGGGATCCCAGCACCTCTCCGATAACCGGTCTGAACCAGGTGCAAAACGTGCACGGACCCATGCCCGAACCGGCCTTTGCCGGCTCCACCGTAATCCCTGTGGGCGGGCCGTTAGACACTGGTGAGCTCGACATTCCGTCTCCGAGGCAGAAACCGGTCGAACAGCCTCAGCAAGGGCAACCTGTCCAGCCTGTAGTACTTGGGCAGCCGCTCACAACGCAGCAACAGATTCCTGCTACGCTAGCTAGGGCGCAAGCCCTGCAAATCGCCTCGTAGCGCAGATAACTTGGGTAGAATTGCCCGTTCAGACGGCACCGGTATTTCTATGGCGAAGATTCCCAGATATTCTCTACACCTACCTAATTCTGCACGCAAGCAGTTGAGCAGCATTGCAGACAAGGAACAGCGCAAAATCGTAGACAGGTTAGACGAGCTGGAACTGAACCCCTTTCCGGAGTCTCGTGTCAAACTAAGGGGTCGTAAGAATTTGTGGCGCATACGCGTAGGGACCTTCCGGGTGATCTACCAGATTGATGGCACAACCATAGTTGTAGTGCGCATCGCACACCGATCGAAGGCATACCGGCCGTCCAAGTGACCTCCCTTACTGTTCCAGCAGCCCTAGCGGAGGCCGGCTTGCGCGGCCACCGTGCATGTGGCGTCGGCTTGTGCCCATGTGATTCCCTTAACTTGGCCACGCCCGCGGGTGTGGCCTTTTCTCCAATTATGGGAAACTGGTGTAGAAGGGGCCGGGTCAAGGGGGCGGTGATATGTGTGCGGTAAGTTCACATGATCTTCATGAGCTGGCTATCGGAAAAGGGGCCCTGGCATCTTCGACGGCTTATCAAACTGGTGTCCGCGTGCTGGGTCGGCAATGCCGACCGTAACGCATGATATTGAATTCGTCGGGAGCTACCATAATCTATTTTCGCGAGCTTGCCACAAGGGCTATCGCAGCGTTTCGGCATGGACTCTCCATCCGTGCGCAGGGCCCCTTTTCCCATAGCTTTTCTCGGAAGCGTTTCGGACATGTTTAGGCCGCAAGGGCCACCGGTGTCGGTGGCACCGTCTGCAGGGCTTCCCAGAGAAAGCCCACGAGTTCGCGCGCAAGGGCCACGATGGCTTTCGTGGGTGCTTTGCGCTGAATCAGGCCGCGGTATCGTTTGTGCAGTCTCCGCTGGGCCTTCCAGCTGATGGTAATCACTTCCGCAGCGCAGTGGCGCTGACGCTGGTGCAGCGCCTGGCTACGCCGGGGGTAGTGGGTGTATTTCCAGGCCGCAGAGACCAGAGCCTTGCGGGCATGGGAGTTGCCGGCCTTGGTAATCGAGCCGTGCCGGGTGCGGTTGCCGGAGGAATGCTCCGAGGGCACCAATCCCAGGTATGCCATCAGTGCTTTCGGGTGTGCAAAACGCCGAATGTCACCGATTTCACAAGTCAGCTGCATCGCTGTAAACAGCCCGATGCCACGGAAGGCTTGCAATACCTGCACCGTGCGCTGATAGCATGCCTTCTGTGCCTCTTCTTCGATATGTTGCTCTATCTCCCGGATCTGGGCTTCGAGCATCTGGCATTGGTTCAACAAGCTTTGCAGCGTACACGCATCAACGGGGTTAAGCGCGAGGCCTTCCAGCCACCGCCAGAATTTCTGCGTCCAGTTCTTTCCCGCCCGGTACACATGCCCGCGGCTTTGCAACAAGAGCACGGAGCGCTGCTTGGTGCGGGTCAAGTCTTCGACCAGAGTAACCCGGCGGCGCACCAGCGTTCGGGCGGCAAGCAACGCCTTGTCGGGGACGTGAACCGCCGTCAGTAGGCCCGACGCGTAGTACCGGGCCAACTTTTCTGCGTCACGACGGTCCGTCTTGACACGATCACCGGCACGCCGTGGAACCGACGAGGGCGCAATGACCGCGCAGGAGACTCCGTCGTCAGTGAGCGTTCTATAAAGCGTGTAGCCACACGAGGACGCTTCGTAACAACACCGGGGTTCGCCATAGGAACCACGAATACGGGCCATAAGCTTACGCAGCTTGGCCCTGTCGTCGCTGGGCAGCTCCACTTCAAGACAGACCGTCTTCGAAGCCGGATCGTATACGCACGCTGCGATCGTGTCTCTATGTACGTCCAGCCCGACGAAGACCGGCTTCTGGGTAGGGATGGCACTGATGGTGGGATTCATGGGATTGTGAGGTTTATGGAGAAGGATGAAGTCCAGGCGCCTGCGCCTCACAGGCAAAATAGCCTGTGCCCCCTCTCCGGCCCCTTCTATAATATCTATTTAGCCGGCGCGCCATAGGGGAAAACAGTCCCCTCAGCATCCCCCGGCCCCGCCCATCGGCGCCGTGCTGCGCGCCGCCTTAAGCGGTGCTACCATCAGGGCCTATGCCCTGCCCCTGGGATTGCACATTTTTAAGTTGGGTTTCGGCGGCTTCTGCCAAGATGGGCCCTCAAAGTAGATATCTTTTGGCAATGGATGGCGCTACGGGCCGAGTGTGTGGGTGCAAATGGGACGGTGCAAGCTTATATGGGCCCAAATGCGTGCTCACACGCGGATTTTCGGGCGCAGGCAGGCTCGTGGAGTGACTTCTCGGGCACGAAATCCCGCAGGAATCCTCTGATTGCACGCGTAAGCGGCGATCTTGGCAGGGTGCAGCGCCTCAGAGCGTCCGGACAGCTGCGGGTTTTGCTTATGCCAGCGTCAGCAGCGCACTACTGCGCGCGGGCATTGAGCGCCAGGTGTTGCCTTTGCAGTCCTTTGGGGCCGGCAGACCGAATCCCCACTAACCCCTCGACCCCCGGAGGTGGTCAACGCCTGGGTCAGCTCCTTCATGTCCTCCCGGCGTATCGGCTTCAGATTCGACTCGTACTGCATGAATATCGCCCCGCACCAGCGCTGACGCATCTCCGATGATCCCCAGCGCTTCACGTTCCGTGATCGGTTCGCAATAATGCTGTTGAGGTTCTCGATGATGTTCGTCGTCTTCAGACTGTCTCTGACAGCCTGGTTCCGCACCCCCAACCGGTGAAGCGTCAGCGTATCCTCCAAACCCTCCTCCAGACTGCGCGCGGCCTTCGGACACGATCGCTGCAGCGTTTCATGCAGCGACACAAGCGCCGCCTGTGCCTCCTTGTACGTGGGCAGTTCCCATGCCGCCTGAAGCCGACGCTTCATTTGCGTGGCCGCTGGCTCGCTCTTGATGTGACGCGTCACATTGGTACGCTTGTGCCATTGGCAGCGCTGGAATACGACCGCATCCCCAAACACCGCACTGATCCCCTTGCGAAGCCCGCGGCTGCCGTCCACCTGTACCAACAGCTTGTCGGTATGGGTGAAGCCCCGACGCAACAAATCCTGCAACAGCGACTGCACCTGCGCACTGTTCTCGGTACGACTTTCCGCAAAGCCCAGCACGACCTTCTCGCCCTCGGTCGTGATGCCCATCGCTACGATCATCTGCACACCAGCCAAATACTTGCCATCAAGCAGGAGCACCGCAAAGGTGTGCTGATCGAATCGGCGCGTCTCGAATTCCTTCAGTAGCGCTGCCGTCTGCGTAACGAAGACGTTGCCTATGCTGCTGGCACTCAACCCCATACTATCGGTGAAGACCTGGGCCGCCTGCCTGTAATTGCGCCGCGAGAGTCCACACAGCAACCCCCTGGTCACGCTTTCCCGGTCCATAAGCCCACGCTTGCGCAAGAGGCGGTACGTTTGCAGAGGACGCTCCTTTCGGGTTCGTACATTCCGTACGCGCGGAACGCGGACCGCAATGCGCTCCAAACCGACGCGGATGGAACCCGGATTCGTCCCCCAGCGCTGAAAGCCGGTCTTACGGTGCTTCCCACGTGCGCCGCAAATGAAGCGGGCTTCGGCTTCCATGACCCATGTGGCCATCTTGGTAAGAAGATCATCGAGATATCCAAGGCAGCTGGCCAGGCCGATGAAATTCCTCTGCGCAAGCCCGTGAAGGTCCTCGATGAGTGATTGATCCAGCATAGGGGTATGGGTCATCATACGGCGTTGAGGTTGATGAGAGTCTCACGAAGTTGTGGCAGATGGGCCGCATGGGCCACACGGCGCAGCTGAGCCTCGTGTTCCAACAGCGCCAGTGCCATCTGTTCGCGTTGCTGGAAAACGGCGCTGGCCGGGGCCTGCAACCTGCGACCGATGGCATCCATGAAGCGCATCACGCGCAGCCCTCTGTCGAGCTTGAGCAGCATGCCCGTGCGTTGAATCGTCAGAGATTGCTCCAGGCCCTCCCATAGAACCTTCGCTGCGGACCGATTGACGCGCGTCAAGTCCTGGTGAATACGGGTGAGTGCGCGTTCAGCTTCCCGGGCATCGAACCCATTCCATGCCTGGCGGAGGCGATTGCGATACACAGGAACAAGGTCTTCCGGAAGACCACAGGTGACTTGATCCAGTAGCGTATTGAGACAGCGCTGTATGGCGACCCTGGGGCCGAACACCTGGCGCACCGCCGATTGCAGTCCCGTACTGCTGGGCAGCACACAGAGCAGCCCGTCGGCGGCCGAAAGACCACGATCGGACAGCGACTGCACAAAGGACGTAAGAGCAGAGACGTTTTCAGGGTAGCACGCTATAAGGCCAAGTATGCGGCGATAGCCCGTGATGGTCAGACCCGCTCCAAGAACGATGTTAACGCCGCGTGGGCACAGCCCGCGCAGCCAAATCGCAACGATCGGGTCGTCTTGCAGACTGCGCGAATGCAACAGCTGCCACGCTTCATTCAACTGCGCCGAGTCCGGCTTTGTGTCCTGGGCCGCAGCAGAAGGCTTGATCACTACGGGCGGTGGCACCGGCTGCTGATGCGCTGCCGGAATGGGCCAGTCGGTGGTCAATTGTTGCAGTATGTGCGTGCAGAGCTTCATCAGAAGCCGCCGCGCGTCACCGGAGGGATTGATCTGGGCGTCTAAAGGCGCCTCAGTGCTCCCCAAAACAGGCTGGGAGGGGTTCATATGATGGGAAAGGAATGGTGGAGACTAGGGTCCACCTCCACAGCAACTCTCCAATTCCCAACTTGAATTTGTGCGATCCCCTGCGCCTTAAAACCTTCGCGGAGTGGGCGCCCCTGGAACCATTCGCTTACGCTCCTGGCCTTTCTCTCTGGACCCGCCAGCCAGCGCTCGGACGCGTGGCGGCAGCAGCAGCTGGCCGCCCTGCGCTACGCCTGCCGCGAAGCCGGCAGCACGGATCCCACCCGGGATTCCGCCGTTGCCCAGGCCATGCGGGGCCTGCGGCGGGAGCGCCCCCAAAAGCCGGCGCAGGTGTCCGGACTCGCCTGCGAGGTGATCGCCAAAATTGAAGGCGGCGGCGGCGCCCCGCGCAAGGGGCGCGGCAACGTGGACATTGCGCTCGTACGCACGCTCCGCGATGGCCTCCTGCGACGCAGCGAAGCCGCGGCCCTCCAGTGGCAGGACCTGTCCACAGAATCCGACGGCTCCGCACGGCTGCACATCGCGCGCTCCAAGACCGACCAGGAAGCGCGCGGACACGTCGCCTACCTCACGCCCGCCACCGCCACCTGCCTGCTGCGCATCAAGCCCACAGGCGCGTTGCCCGAGGACAGGATCTTTGCCATGTCCGCGCGCAGCGGCGCCAACCGCATCAAGGCGGCCGCCCTGGCCGCCGGCACCGAAGGACGCTTCGCTGGCCACTCCGGGCGCGTAGGCTGCGCGCAGGACCTGACCGCCCGCGGGGCCGGTCTCACCGAGCTCCAGGTCGCCGGGCGCGGGCAGTCAGCCACCATGCCCGCGCTGTATGCACGCAACCAGCTGGCCGGCCGGCGCGCCGTCGCGAAGTATCTCACGTAGACGCCGGCCAGATGGAAGTCGCGGCGAACCCGGCAGCACATTGGCCGAGCCAGGGTCGCCACCAGTGACAGTGGCTTGTGGACGGCCGCTATGGGCCCTGTGCGGCTCCGGCGTACAGGTTGGCTGTTTGCAGCTAAAGCGCAGAGAATCGCCCTGAAACCGCCTTCACGGGCACGTTTGGCACCGGTTTAAGGGCGCCGCGCGCGTCAGAATCGCTGCAAATCACGCCCGATCGGGTATTTACCCGACTTGCGGCGATTCTGGCGTTCCTCGGATACCAGCAATTATCAAACGTAACTCTGGGGCCCAAAGGTGCCGGCTAAGCACGCGAAAGTATGCGTGTTTCTGCCTCAACCCCGAAGACCCTGTTTCTGTCAATCACTAATTGACTACAACAAGGCGGCCGGCGACTACGGTAGCTCCTGCCGCCGAAAGCGCCTGCACCCGGTAGAAGTACGTACCGGAGGGAAGGCGAGCACCGTCTAACCGGACAGTTCGCTCCCAGCCGGCGTCAAAAACTTTTGCCGGCGTCAAAACGACCGTCCGGCCCAAGATGTCGGTCACCGCTACACTAACCTTGGCATGCCACGGCAGGTTGAAGGTGATGTGCGTTGTTCCCCGAAAGGGGTTGGGGTAGTTGCCACGCAAAGCAAGAACCTCAGGCATCTCCTTGCGGTCCACATCCGTCGGGGAAAACACGCTAATCGCAAACGCCAAGCTTGCGCTGTCTCCAGCCACATCGGTCGCTGTGTACGTGTACGACGTGGCAGTTGTAACTACCGTCGGCGTCCCGGTGACAGTCCGTGTGGCAGCGTCAAAGACTAATCCTGTGGGCAATGCGGGCGTGAGCGCATACGTAACAGGCGACACTCCGCCCGTTGCTTCGGGCAGGACAAGGGGAGAGATGGCTTGCGCGCGCGGGTACGACTGATCTGCGACAAACGCCCCGTCGAATGAAAGGGGGGAACAGGAGGGGCCGGACGTGCTGGGAATGGAATTCAGCCACGCCTGAAAGGCCGCATCCGACGGGGCACAAAGATCCTGCCCTCCAAAATGGAAGGACTCCAGATTCGTCAGGTTAGTCAGGGTTAAGGGCAATGCCTCAGTAAGGCTGTTGTTGCTCAAATCAAGCCGTTGCAGCTGCGCGAGCTGCCCCAACTCGGGCGGAATGGGGCCCGAAAGACTGTTGCTGTACAAATAAAGCCGTTGCAGCTGTGCGAGCTGCCCCAGCTCCGGCGGGATCGGGCCCGAAAGACTGTTGCTGTCCAACCAAAGCTCTTGCAGCTGTGCGAGCTGCCCCAGCTCCGGCGGGATCGGGCCCGAAAGACTGTTGCTGTACAAATAAAGCCGTTGCAGCTGCGTGAGTTGTCCCAACTCCGGCGGGATCGGGCCCGAAAGACTGTTGCTGGACAATACAAGCTGTTGCAGCTGTGCGAGCTGCCCCAACTCCGGCGGGATCGGGCCCGAAAGACTGTTGCTGGATAAATAAAGCCGTTGCAGCTGCGCGAGCTGCCCCAGCTCCGGCGGGATCGGGCCCGAAAGACTGTTGCTGGACAAAGAAAGCCCTTGCAGCTGCGCGAGCTGCCCCAGCTCCGGTGGGATCGCGCCCGAAAGACTGTTGCTGCGCAAAGAAAGCCATGTCAGCTGCGCGAGCTGCCCCAGCTCCGGCGGGATCGGGCCCGAAAGACTGTTGCTGGACAATACAAGCTGTTGCAGCTGTGCGAGCTGCCCCAACTCGGGTGGGATCGGGCCCGAAAGACTGTTGCTGGATAAATAAAGCCGTTGCAGCTGCGCGAGCTGCCCCAGCTCCGGCGGGATCGGGCCCGAAAGACTGTTGCTGGATAAATAAAGCCGTTGCAGCTGCGCGAGCTGCCCCAGCTCCGGCGGGATCGGGCCCGAAAGACTGTTGCTGTGCAACCAAAGCCGTTGCAGCTGCGCGAGCTGCCCCAGCTCCGGCGGGATCGGGCCCGAAAGACTGTTGCTGTGCAACCAAAGCCGTTGCAACTGCGCGAGCTGCCCCAGCTCCGGCGGAATCGGGCCCGAAAGGTCATTGCCCCAGAGAGATAAGCTGCGAAGCCTTGCAAGCTTGTGCCAGCCGGTGCCGGGTAGCGATCCTATCAGGTTGTTTTCTTGTAACCCGACGCCGACTACTTGACCGTTTATCACGCTTACACCATACCACCCACCTAACTCCTCTATGTCGGTAACTGGCAGAGCATCCCAGTTGTCATTCCGAACCCAGTTAGCGCCATCTGTCGCATCGTACAAGGTCAGCAGTCCTTCCTGGATCTCCCGGGCGTCTTGGTCGAGGTTCAGATAGAGAAAGTCCGGCGAGTCTTCAAACGCGCCATCTCGAATGCGCGTGTGAATGAACGCCAAATGGTTTGATGGCGCATTGGATGCGACCTCAATGCTGAATTCAACGGTTATGCTGTCGCCGCCGGCGAGTCCCCCGATGGTGTGCTCGACCGGCGAAACAGCAAGATACTGCCCATCCTGGGGCTGCAAGGCTATCTGCAAGCCGGTGGCACCGGCCAGGTAGTTAATGAAGGTGGCTTCAAGGGTTACCGTCTCGCCCGAGTTAATTGCTCCGTCGTTGCCGCTGACCGTCCACGTCCATCGCTTGAGGCGGACCGCAGGGTGCTCCGGCACCCCTAGCGCGGCCTCGGCATTGACATAGCCGCCCCCCAGCGCCCCGGGGGAAAAGGCCGGGTTGTCATCATCAATAGATTCGCTGGTAAGCCGGACCTGTTCGCGGATCTGGTCCGGCGTCATGGACGGAGACCTGGTCTTCACAAGCGCAGCTAACCCAGCGACCAGGGGACTTGAAAAAGACGTGCCGTTTCCGGGCCTATATGCGCCGTCGGGGGCTGTCATATCAATGGCCACGCCCGGTGCATAGACATCTATCGGCGTACCATAGTTCGAAAACCCGGCTTTCCTGTGGGAGTCCTTCCCCGTCGCTCCAACCGCAAGCACCCTTGGATAGCCGGCCGGGTGGTGCGGAAAGTCCATGAGGCTCAGGTTGTCATTGCCTCCCGCAGCGACCACAAGGGCGCCGAGGTCGGTGGCCGCTGCCACGACATCGCGCCCATACGCACTAGTACCAAAGCCGCCCCAGCTGGCATTTATGATGTCGGCTCCATTCGCAGCGGCATACAGAATCCCGGGGTAACCCCAGCAAATGCTTCCATCAACAAAGCGACATCCCGCATTGATCAACATGAGTTCCGCATTCCAGCTGGTGCCTGCGATCCCTATTCCGTTGTCGGTCACCGCTCCCGCTGCTCCGGCGGAGGCAGTGCCATGCCAGGCGCTGCTCGGCGTCGCTGGCAGCCCGGTAGGGTCATTGTCCGTGTCATCCTCATTGGCAAAGTTGGCGCCATGCACGTCATCAATAAAGCCGTTCTGGTCATCGTCAATGCCATTGTCCGCAATCTCTCCACTGTTCGTCCACACATTGCCTAGCAGGTCCTCGTGGCGCCAGTCCGTGCCCCCGTCGACGATGGCAATCACGACCGGAGGATTGCCTTCTGATCCCTTTACGATGTCCCAGGCTTGCGGCATACGCATATGGCGCAAGTGCGTCTGATCACTGTACAGAGGGTCATTCGGATCCGCTTGCAAAGCATCTATACGGTGCATGAACAGCGGTTCCGCATAGGCCACCCCCGGAGCCCTTCCCAGCCATGCGGCTACCCGATACGGGTCTTCATCCGAGGCGTAGCGCAGGTAGAAGGTGCGTCGTAGCGCAGCCAGGGAGCGGACGGCTCCGGGCTCCGGCTTCAGATGGTCCAGAAAGGGAGCCACGCGGGAGAGGGCGTGCACCCGGTAGCGACTAGCGACACGGTCAAACGCTGCCAGCCCCGTCACGGATGCTCCATCCTGAACAGCTGCCCCGGGCTCAAACTGCACGACCACGATCCCCGGCTGGGGGATCCCTACACGCTTGGTGTCCTGGGCAGGCGAGGTGGAAACAGCTACACAAGCGCAGGCGGCCAGGAATGGGAGCTTCCCCAGGAGGCTATTGCTCAGCATGGGCTGGTGAAGGTCCGTGGCTTTTACCTGTCAACGACAAAGGAATGTAACGCTACTATCGGAGGATTCCCCCAAAGCCCCCGGTCTCATAGTTGATTCCGGAGTGGAAATCCGATGGCCGAGAGCGTCTCTTGCCCTGAAACAGGCCCGTCTGGGGCTGTTGTGGTGATTAGTGAGCCATGTTGCAACGGTTCTGCTCCACAGACGGCACACTGTTCGCAGTCCGGGTCAGTGTGCCCGGTTTGTGCAAAATACCTTCGGTATTTCCTCCTAGGGCTTGGCGTACTGTAGTCATCGGATTCGGCATAAAAGCCCACTGCAGGCACGGTTACGGGAAACGGGCATTCCGCTGCACCACTTCACGATGGACGAATAACCATAGCGAGGTGAAAACTACCCCCGCTTCGGAAGGAGCTCGGAGCAGCGCAAGTGGTACCAGCTATCCAACACAGCAACTAACAACAATTATCAAACGTAACTCCCGGGCCTGAAGTTGCTGAGAACCGGCATGACATCCTGCGCGTGGCTGCCCAAGCGGAACCCCTGACGAACCCCGTGGCCATGAACGGATCGGCCAACAGTCAGTGTTTCGGATTGATCTGCATAACGCTACCACCAACGTGACAGCCAAGGCGCGTCTCTGAGATATGAGATACTCAAGCTAAAGGGTGTCACGTATCGATCAGGCCTTGGAGACCTGCCACTGCCCTGGTCGAGCAAGTCAGACAAGAAATCGTCGGGCTCAGTATCAGATAATTTGGAGAATGGCAGATTAAGTCGGAATTCAATCGCCATCCTGTGTCGATTGAAGCGTAGCAATTCAAGCCCGACTGCACCAAATACGCCGACCCCCGATCCGTCCTGACGAAGAGCGCCAGACCTGGTGGCGAATAGCAGCGAGGCACCACCGCCGATCCACGGTGATATCGCCGTGCTCCGCAGAAAATATCGGCCACCGACTGCAAGAGTACTATACTGAAAGCGGCGGTCCTCGTCCTTACTATCATTGTTGGCGATATGAAGATCGGGATTGCACAAAATTAAGTTGGGTTTCGGCGGCTTCTGCCGAGATGGGCCCTCAAAGTAGATATCTTTTGGCAATGGATTGCGCTTCGGGCCGATTGTATGGGTGCAAATGGGGCGGTGCATGCCTATGTGGACCCAATTGCGTGCTCACACGCGGATTTTCGGGCGTAGGCAGGCTCGTGGAGTGACTTCTCGGGCACGATATCCCGCAGGTATCCTCTGATTGCACGCGTAAGCGGCGATCTTGGCAGGGTGCAGCGCCTCAGAGCGTCCGGACAGCTGCGGGTTTTGCGTTATGCCAGCGTCAGCAGCGCACTACTGCGCGGGGGCATTGAGCGCCAGGTGTTGCCTTTGCAGCCCCCTGGGGCCGGCAGACCGAATCCCCACTAACCCATCGATCCCCGGAGGTGGTCAGCGCCTGGGTCAGCTCCTTCATGTCCTCCCGGCGTATCGGCTTCAGATTCGACTCGTACTGCATGAATATCGCCCCGCACCAGCGCTGACGCATCCCCGATGATCCCCAGCGCTTCACGTTCCGTGATCGGTTCGCAATAATGCTGTTGAGGTTCTCGATGATGTTCGTCGTCTTCAGACTGTCTCTGACAGCCTGGTTCCGCACCCCCAACCGGTGAAGCGTCAGCGTATCCTCCAAACCCTCCTCCAGACTGCGTGCGGCCTTCGGACACGACCGCTGCAGCGTTTCATGCAGCGACACAAGCGCCGCCCGTGCCTCCTTGTACGTGGGTAGCTCCCATGCCGCCTGAAGCCGACGCTTCATTTGCGTGGCCGCTGGCTCGCTCTTGATGTGACGCGTCACATTGGTACGCTTGTGCCATTGGCAGCGCTGGAATACGACCGCATCCCCAAACACCGCACTGATCCCCTTGCGAAGCCCGCGGCTGCCGTCCACCTGTACCAACAGCTTGTCGGTATGGGTGAAGCCCCGACGCAACAAATCCTGCAACAGCGACTGCACCTGCGCACTGTTCTCGGTACGACTTTCCGCAAAGCCCAGCACGACCTTCTCGCCCTCGGTCGTGATGCCCATCGCTACGATCATCTGCACACCAGCCAAATACTTGCCATCAAGCAGGAGCACCGCAAAGGTGTGCTGATCGAATCGGCGCGTCTCGAATTCCTTCAGTAGCGCTGCCGTCTGCGTAGTAGGGTCGGCGGGAGGCGCACCTGCCTTAGGATCCGGTGGCCATTCCGTCGCTTTCGCTCCGGGCCTCAGTCCGGCTTCCATCACCGTGTTTCCTCCCGCCGCCCACCGGTAGGGTCGGGGCCTGGCGCGCCAACCCGTAGGGTCCGGTGGCTTGTCCGTCGCTTTCGCTCCGGGCCTCAGTCCGGCTCCCGTGAATCACGTTTCCAGGCCCCGCCTCGTCAAACCACGGCATGCGGTTTTCCCGCACCGGGCTTACCTGCTGATTACACCGCAAAGTTCATGCGCAGTTGGCGTGGGCGCGCTTTCGGCCGGTAGTACTCTATCTGCCACTGAGCATACAGCCCCAGCCGCTCGTAAAACATCCGCCTACTCCACCGCTTCCACCCATAACCCTTGCGTCCGCGAGCACGCATCAGATGGCGCCGGATCTTAAGCTCGACCCAGTTACGTACGTAACCGAAACATCGGCTCGAGTGCCCTATGCGGAAATAGTTTACCCATCCCCGTAATATTGGGTTGATGCGAGCGATGACCTGTCCCACCGGCTGTGATCGGAAACGTCGGAATTCCTCCTTGAGTCGCCGCAAGAGCTTTGTACGAGCCTTCATACGAGGCACGCTCAATACGCCCCAACGGCCCCGCTTCGTCTTATGCCGACGAATGCGAAACCCCAGGAATGTGAAGCTCTCCCGTTGGGTGAGATCAACCCTCCGCGTCTTCTCCACGTTCAGTGAAACGTCGAGCTTGGCCAACTCTTCCAGTAGACGCTTGTACACGCCTCGCTCCAGCCACCGCCACTTGCGGTAGCCGTCCACCACGATCACCAGGTCGTCGGCAAAGCGGGCATACTCCATATGGAAATACCCCTTCTCGCGGGTGACTGCCTTCGCGCGCTCCAGCATACGATCCACCCCATTGAGGTAGATGTTGCTCAAAAGCGGCGAGATGACGCCCCCTTGAGGTACCCCGCGCTTGCCGCCGGACTTGAGTATCCGCTTCAGAAGCCACAGAATGTCACGATCCTTAACACGGAGCGCAACCTGTCGGAGCAGGATGTGATGACGAATCGTATCGAAATACGACGCCAAGTCCACATCAATGACCCGGGTCATTCCTTTGACTACCGCCGAAGTTACTCGGTGTACAGCAGCATGCGGCGCACGCTTTGGCCGATATCCATAGGATCCCTCCTGAAAGTCAGCCTCGAAGATCGGCTCCAGAATCAGCTTCAGCGCCCCCTGCACCACGCGATCCCGTATCGTCGGTATGCCCAGCGTGCGGAATTTACCGCCGCCCTTGGGGATCCGCTTCTTACGCAATGGCGAGGGCTGGTAGCACCGTAGGATCAGATCGCGCTGAATGCACTCCAGAAACCTCTGCAAGCCGGTCGCCTCAATGGCTGCAAACGTCATGCCGTCGATGCCGGGGGCACCGTCGTTGCGCTTCGCCATACGATACGCCTCCTGCAGCGTCTCCAGCTTGCAGACATGCACGTACATGCCCCAAAAACGCCACTCTGGTACTGCCTTGGCTTTGCGGTATATTCTCCTCCTCAGGTCCTGCAGGCTTATAGTAGCCTCTTTCATGTCTTCAGTGCCTCCCATTATTGTCGGAAAACATACCAGCAGTGAGGCGCCTTCGCTCCACGGGCATTACCCCGTTTCATCGCTACTACACACCTCTCCGCCACCCTCTCGTCTTCGGTACATTTCCCGGTGCCACCGGTTATAGTACCTACCTTCCTCCGGCGATTTCTCACCGGGACGAGGAGGGCTTCTCCAGTTGCTCGGCATGTCCTTGTCATCGTGCCGTCGCTATCACCCCGCCGAAGCGGTACGGTCGTCCCAATCAGATTACGACCGCCCGTGCTGCCTTCACCCCCGGGCTGAGGGCTCGGCCTTCGGGATACACTCTCGAGGCCACCTATGCGTTCACTCTCGTTACGGCCCGATGACTCGCGATCTCCCTTACGGAGACCGTGTCGGTAGGCTTCATGAATTAGGTTTCCCGCTTCCATGCTACCCAAGCTACAGAGCTCTGATTCCTACTCTGGCAGGACTGACTCCTGCTGAACATGCCAGCCTTGACTGGACACACAACCGGGCGTACGGTTTTCATTCATCGGGATAGGGAGGGGCCTCACGGCCCCATAAGCGCTAACTTGTTTATCTGACACGATTCGTGTTGCTTTGGTTTACCTGGAGTCGAGGTAACCGGGGACACCGATGCCGCTTGCAGTAGACATCCGGGTGCTGGATTCGCAAGGGTCGGGCCACCTTCCATCCTGTGCATCCATGACTGGGATAAATGTGTAGCTACTTCGTGGCTAAACGATTGACGTCTGATGAAGGGAACCGTTACCAGAGCGCCGGCTGACAAGGACTGGGGCGTGCTGGCATTGTTCTTGCCTGCGAATTGGCAGCAACTGGCCGTGAATACCGGCGCACTGCGCGGGCTGCGTAAGGATAAGTCACCGGAAAACCTCTTGCGGACGCTGCTGATCCACTTTGGATGCGGGCACGGGTGAATCATTCAAGCAATTCCCCGTCCGTGCGGGTGACTACATACTGGCGGACCGCGGCTATGCGACCGGTTCTGGAATTCAACATGTGGAGACTGCCGGCAGCTACGTGACGGTGCGCGTGAATACCGGTGCGTTGCACTTTGAGACGGAATCCGGCCAGCCCTTGGACCTGTTAGCCCGGATAAATCACCAGTGTGCCAAGAATGGGAACCATAGCGCCACGTAAGTGTATGATGTGCAATCAGTTATAACCATCCTTTGCACTGCAAATGAGCAAAACAGACTGTCATACTGAAGAGCTTCGTTTCGAGGACTTGGGACGGCGTAAAGTGGTCGGAAAGTTCGACGGCGGCCCTATGTCCTCGGACGCAGGTGCGCTGCTGTTACGGGAGGCCGACCGGATGTTCGACGTCATAGGCCGTTTTGCCGCCTGCTTCACCGACCACCGTGATCCCAGCAGGGTCGAGCATACCGTGGAGGCGATGCTCAGGCAACGTGTCTACGCGATATGCTTGGGCTACGAAGACGTGAACGACCATGACCGTCTGCGGGACGATCCCGTGTTGGCCATGGGCGTGGGCTGCGAAGATGTAACAGGTGCGCACCGGGCACGGGAACGCGACCAGGGACATCCGCTGGCGAGTTCCAGCACACTGAACCGACTGGAGCTCGGCTCCAAAGGAGGGGCCGCATCGCATAGGTACAAGCGCATCGTAGCGGACCCTGAAAAGATCGACACCATGCTCGCGGACTTGTTCATGGATGTAACGGGCGAGCAGCCAGAGCATATCGTGTTGGATCTCGATGCTACCGATGACGCGATTCACGGCCAGCAGGAGGGGCGCTTCTTTCATGGTTACTATGGCCACTACTGCTACTTACCGCTGTACATCGTTAGCGGCAAGCATGTGCTGGCCGCTCGTCTGCGCCCCTCCAACATTGACGCATCAGCGGGCACGATAGAGGAGTTGGCGCCAGTGATAGCGCGTATCCGTGCGCGGTGGCCGCAGGTGCCCATCTGGATTCGTGCAGATGCAGGATTCTGCCGCGATGATATCATGGCATGGTGCGAAGCACAGGGCCTGCACTACATCATTGGTATGCCGCTCAATGCGCGGCTGCAACGCATCGTTGAGGAGGCTATGGAGCAGAGTCAGGCCACATGCGAGGCCAGCGGGCAGCCTTCGCGGCGCTTCCGCAGCTTCGAGTACCAGACGAAGGACAGCTGGAGCTGTGCTCGGCGCGTGATAGCCAAGGCGGAATGGCTGCCTGGACCGCGCGGCTATAACGCGCGATTCGTGGTCACCAATTTCAGCGAAGACGCGTACGACGCGCGCACGCTATACGAAGATTTGTATTGCGCGCGTGGCGACATGGAGAACCGGCTCAAGGAGCAGCAGCTTACCCTGTTCGCTGACCGCACCTCTACGTCCATGATGGAGAGCAACCAGTTGCGCCTGTACTTCTCTACGGTCGCCAACACCCTGATGACCATCATCAAGACCTTTGGCTTGCAGGGCACCGCGATGGCGCAGGCGCAGTGCGCTACTATCCGTGTGCGGCTACTGAAGATCGCAGCACTGGTGGTGGTAAGCGTACGCCGAGTCCGCCTGCTCTTGCCCGAGGCGTATCCCTGGCAGCAACTGTTCGCGCGCGTGCTAAGCAACCTGCGCGGCGCTGTGCACACCACCCAGGTCGGCGCGCGCGCCTCACCTTCATAGGCCGTTCCGGATCCAACTTACCCCACAGATTGATAGACGCCACATGGTGGTTGCTGGATACGTGTATCCAAGAAGCACCGGTGCGCGAACAAAAGCCTTGATTCGCGCTCGAAACATGCCCGAAACAGCGCTTGCAGCCGCCGACTAAACGCTCCAGAAGGCGGGAATCAGCATTCGCATTCCCAAACCGTGACCCACTGCCTACAGACGCCCCGAATTATGGCGATTCAAGAGCTTGCTGAGCGATGCGGGTTAGCGTCGGTGGAGTCCTTACAGCAGGCTGGGGCTGTGGGAGTCTGGGCCGCAGCAGTTAAGGCAGAGATCCCCGTGAAGGGCCGTATCTGTGCGCTTCGTAAAACGGATGAAGCGATGGAAGAGGCGCATACCAAGATTTATCAGACTGCTCAGCGGAAGGGAAAGAAGCCACGGGAAGAAACCTTGCGTTACGCCCGGTACGTCATCTTATTCACCACCTTCCCAACGGAGAAGTTTTCAGCGACCGCTGTGCTCGAGTGGTACCGACTACGCTGGCAGGTTGAACTGGTGTTCAAGCGTTTCAAATCGTTAGCCCAGCTGGGCCACCTGCCGAAGTTCGATGACGAGAGCGCGAAAGCGTGGCTATACGGGAAGTTACTGGTCGCGCTGTTGACCGAAAAGATCGTCCGTCACGCACGGACACTTTCCCCCTGGGGCTATGATGTGCGGGCGCACACCCAGTACATGGAGGGAATTCAAGTTCGCCCTCAACCAAGTCACGCGGGCGGTTGAGCCGGGATACTCCTTGGCCGAAATGATCGAGCAATGGCCCGAAATCTCGGGAATGTTGGTTGCCCCTCCAAGAGCTAGAACTAACCAAATTGAACGCTATTTCCCCAGTAATAGAACAAGTTAGCGCTTATGCCTCACGGCCCCCACCCTCCCACACCACCGTGCGTACGGGTCCGTACACGGCGGTTCAATGGACTTGAGCGAACCGGCTTGGATGCCAAGGACACCAGGTCGAGTTCAGCGAAGAGCGCATTGGGGAGTGCATAGCATAGGGCGGGGGTAAGGCTGAGCCGCCAGGGACCGTGTCCGCTGCCGGTAAGCGTCGCCGCCCATGGATGCCGCACACCCAACCGGCGTAGCGCCCGATAGCGGCGCCGTGGAGTCTTCCACTGGTGCCACAGATAGGCCCGCAACCGACGACGGATCCAGCCGTCCAGCCTGCGCAGGACGGAAGGCGTTTCGCAGTAGCCGAAGTAGCCCCGCCAGCCACGAAGGTAGCGGGACAGCTCTGCGATGACCTGACGGAAACGCACGCCACGCGTACGGCGCGTCAATTCCCGGACCCGCTGCTTCAGGCGCTGCCGGGCCTTCGGCGCGATGCACCGACGGGGCACCGGCCCACGCGTGAAGGTGAAGCCCAGAAA
The DNA here is from genome assembly GCA_965218495.1 of Rhodothermales bacterium. Lineage (GTDB taxonomy): Bacteria > Bacteroidota > Rhodothermia > Rhodothermales > Bin80. Next base: position 3,881,255 of record OZ244626.1, on the reverse strand, counting down.
CGAACGGACGGCTATGTCCCCTACCGCACTCTTGGTCGTGTTAACCTTCAGCTTTAGGCGCCGTGCAAGAAATCGGGTCACGCTCTCCATCACACGCTCCCCCGCACGCTGCGACCGTACATAAATGTTACAGTCGTCGGCATAACGGACAAAGCGGTGTCCCCGTCTCTCCAATTCCTTGTCCAACACATCCAGCATCACGTTAGACAACAGCGGCGATAGCGGCCCGCCCTGCGGCGTTCCCTTGACCCGCTGACTGACCAGCCCGCTCGCCAGCATCCCCGCCGTCAAAAACGCGCGGATCAACTTGCGTATGCGCCGGTCCGTCACCCGCTTGGCCACCAGTCCCATCAGCTTGTCGTGATTCACGTTATCGAAGAACTTCTCCAAGTCCATGTCCACGACGATACGGTAGCCCTGCGCGACATACTCCTGCGCCTGCGCTACCGCCTGGTGGGCGGAGCGTCCGGGCCGAAACCCGTAGCTCGCCTCCGAGAACGTCTCGTCCCAGTCCTCCTGCAATACCTGTAGCAACGCCTGCTGCACGAACCGGTCAAGAACCGTCGGCACACCCAGGACGCGAACGCCACCCGATGGCTTGGGAATCTCCACCCGTCGCACCGCCTGCGGCGTGTACCGGCCTTCAAGAAGCTGAGAAATGATCTCGTTCCAGTGGGTCTGCAGGTAGGATCCCAGTTCGGCGACGGTCATCCCGTCTACGCCAGGGGCCCCTTTGTTGCGCTGTACCTGCGCCAGCGCACTCTTCAAGTTGCGGGGTTCCACGACCGCCTCCATCGACGGTCCCCGCACACGTGCCGGGAGTTCGGTTTCGGGTTGCGCCGCGCGAACTTCGGTCCCTTCCTCATGGGCTCCACCGGATTCACCGGGGCTGTCCCACGTGAAAGGCAGCGTTAGCTGGATATTCTGCCGCATTGGTCGCATGAGCTTCCCGTCCTACTACCCCTGTCCATTGTTCGGGCCTTCATCGGCTATGCCGACTGTCGGGTCGGAGGAGGCGCCCCGAAGGGCTAACCTCCGTCCGCCGCTCAAACGGCTCGTACGGTTTTCCCGTAAGCCGCTTTCACAAAGGTGTCTCGTCGAGGGTTCAAGGAAGGTTTCAGTGGAATCAATCGTACATGGCCGTACTCCACTGTGGTGTAGACCTTCCTCTCCCCTGTTGGATTGTGCCCAATGCGACAGTCTCCTCAGCCGATGATGTACGGGTCTTTCACTAAAGGAACTGTTCCACCTCATCGACTTTACTCGCTGATCGCAATCTCTCCATTCCAAACCACCTTTGCCGACTGCCTTCCCCGACCCACCCGGCCGCCGCTTGCGCGGTCACCCGACTTTCGACGGGCTTGTGGTACTATGCAGCCGTCCGACGACTCGCCACGCATCCGTTCCCACTTCCCCTTACGGGTTATAGGGGCTGTTATCCCGGTGCCACCCGGGAACGTGACGAGCCCTCCTGGGGTATCGCGGTAGCCCCCGGATTTCCCCGGGGGCCCCGCACAGATCCGGACGTGCGCGCTAACGCATCCGGCTCCTCCCTTGGGTAGCGCCAGCGCGCATGACGTTAGCAAGTCGGCAAGCCGACCCGCAGCCGTAACCGGTCCACCCCATGGGACACGCAGAATCCGGCTCTGTGTCCGGTACGTGCAGGGCTTCGCGATTTCCCCTTGGGCGCGACGCTTCGCTCCACCAGCTCCGCCACGTGGGCACCCACGCTTTGTTCGCCGGCTTCAAAGCTACTATCATCGCGTCTGATTTCTCTCCACCGTGCATCCTCTGATCAGCATTTAGCCTACGCTTTGGCGGCCCTCCCCGAGGGGTTGGGCAATGGAGAGACCTCCCAGGTCCCGGTGCATTACATACGTGCGTGCCTGGGTTCTTAGACACCGCGGGACCCTCCTGCGCCTCACCGCTAGCGGCGAAGAAGGTATTGCCTTCGACCGATGTGAAAGCCTCGGCATCCCGAACAATGATTCTTTCGGTGCTCATTAGCCCCGCCCACACGCGCCTCTGCCGACGCTTCGTCTGCACCCTCACGGGAACAAACGCACGGCTCGAGGGGATGCGTAGATGGTTAGTCTTTCGCAACGGGGGACTTGCACCCCCTATAAAGCACCAGTTAGCCTGGCGCACCACATCCAGATCTTCCGTACCGTGCCGTTCGCACACACCTTGGTTCGACGGGTGGATAAGAACGCCTTCGCCGTCATACTGCCGGCTCGACCTTGCCCCGTCTTTGGCCGACCGATTCGTCCATGGGGTCGCCCCCTTGACTACGGCCCGGTACTGCTCCTCAAGCCCTTCAGATTCCACCTCGCGGTGGACACCCTGCCCTCCGGTTGTCTCGCGACAATGTCCCGACTTAGCGCCTGTCTTGGCTGTTTCCGTCGTTTCCAACTCGGTGCCCGTTTAGACCTTTGCTTATCGGTACATCCCGGCCGACGAGGCACTACCCCCGTCTTTGGATATGGCACCCCCTATCCGGGCGCCAGTGGGATTTGAACCCACCTGATCTGGGCGCTGCCCAGCACACAGTATGCCCTCTGCTGACTTCTGCGTTGCGATCACATGCCTTACGGCACGTTCAGTCCGGCTTGGCCGGACACAACGCAGATCTCCCAGGGTAAGACCAACCGCCTTCCCCGCACACCTGCCGAATGTACCACCCCGACGCATAGATGACGCGGACTTTGCGATAACCGGCTCGCTCGTCCGATCGGGTAGGCCTCGTATTCGGTTCTTGTTCATCAGGTCGCGGGTTTGCTACACGCTTCCTTCAGACCCCGCCTCGCGGCGACGCCCTTGCGCTTCGCTAATCCTTCGCCGTCATCTGGCTGGATAGAGGACTTTCACCTCCAAGCTGTTGGCCATGCCTGGCACACCGGTAGGGACCCAGGTTTCCCCGGGCCCCCCGGACAGATCCGAGCGTGCACGCTAATGCACTCGGCTCCTCCCTCGGGTTGCACCGTAGTGCGTGACGCTAAAACGACGATCCGGCCATGGATGGCGTATACGGAGTTTCGGCCAATGCGCCGCAGCCAGCTTATCCAGCTGCTCCCTTGAGGTGCGGTCCTTTTGGGACCGGCGGCGCAGTACTTTGTACCACAACCTGTGCAGTCGTCGGCGAAAACGTTTCAGATAACGAAAGCTCGTTGGGACGGCATAGTAGTTCAGCCACCCGCTAAGGACGCTCCCCAGCCATCGTGCCGTTGCGCGCACATCCTCGTGCATGCGTCGTTTCAGCATCTGGTACAAGCCCGTCAGCTTACGCGACATGCGCTTGGCTATTGGCTTGCGGCCCAGCCCGAAACGCCCTCCTCTGGTGGTCCTGCAGTAATGCGTGAACCCCAGAAAGTCGAACGTGTCCGGACGCCCCTCGCCCCGTCTCCTGCGATTTCCCGCCGCGAAACGCCCGAATTCGATCAGGCGGGTCTTGTCGGGGTGCAGACACAGCCCAAACTTGTCGAGCCTTTGCCGCAAATCGCGTAGAAATCGTTCCGCATCCGCTCTGTACTGGAAGCCGAGCACAAAATCATCCGCATAACGGATGATGTAGGCCTCCCCTCCGGCCCTCTTCGGTTGCCATCGTTTCGCGAACCACAGGTCCAGTACGTAATGCAGATAGATGTTGGCAAGGATCGGTGAAATCACCGCGCCTTGCGGCGTTCCCCGTGGGGTCGCCTGCCATTGTCCCTCTGGTGTAGTAAGGACCGGGTCAAGGGGGCGGTGATATGTGTGCGGTAAATTCACATGATCTTCATGAGCTAGCTATGGGAAAAGAGGCCCTGGCATCTTCGACGGCTTATCAGTCTCGTTTAAAAAGTAAAATCAAGCCATTCGTATCCCGTCCCGTAAAAAAGTGCGATTTTACAGGACACGTGCTACCCTTTTCCGTGCGGTCGTCGTGCGTGGTGCTTTTGGCGATCTTTCAGTGCGATTTCCTACCACTGTCCGTTATGCGGATTTGCATGACGGCAGCGCGGGCTGTACGTCTGCCACTCTCGTTTTGGAGATTGCAGGATACCATGTAGGTTCCGGCATCTCGTTTAAAAAGTAAAATCAAGCCATTCGTATCCCGTCCCGTAAAAAAGTGCGATTTTACAGGACACGTGCTACCCTTTTCCGTGCGGTCGTCGTGCGTGGTGCTTTTGGCGATCTTTCAGTGCGATTTCCTACCACTGTCCGTTATGCGGATTTGCATGACGGCAGCGCGGGCTGTACGTCTGCCACTCTCGTTTTGGAGATTGCAGGATACCATGTAGGTTCCGGCATCTAGTGTCATATTGGGCTTAAAGGCCGAGGTGCTAACCTGGTGTAGAGCTTCCGGCAACTGTGCTAGACTGATAGTGGAGCATTCCTCGGCTACCCGGATCCGCCAGCGGTGGTAGGGCAAGCGCATTCAAGGGGCCGCGTTACGCACTTCCGCTACGGTTTGGGTCGAGTTGTGGAATAGGGCTGGGCTATAGGCTACGTTTCGTTTCCAGATGCTCCAGAGCACCGCCAGGATCTTGCGCTGGGTATTGAGCCGTGCATGGGTGGCGTTGTAACCCGAGTTGACCAACGAGGCCGAATAGAACCGCCACACCTCATTGGGCTCCGTTGCGCGGCCGTCATCGCGCGCAGCCGTCAACCATGCGCGATAGCTCATGGCCTTCAATTCGCCATTGCCAGCGCGATCAAGCCGCTTGTACATCAAGGGCTTTCCGTTGCTGCTGCGATCCACGATGCCGAGCTTGCAGTAGCGCCAGAGCTTCTGCCTGGTCGCAAACCGATGGGGCGTCTGGATAAATGCGTCAAAGACGTGGGCGCCGATCGGTCCCACGCCGGGCATCTTCATGAATTCCCCGATCTCCGAATACCGCTTCCCACACGCGAGCATCGTGCGCAGTGCCATACCCTGAGCGTCAGTCGCCGCGTCCAGGACTGCGTACAAGTGAGACAGCATGCTGCGGCGGGTCTTATCCGGCACCTTGGCCAGAAAGTGGTCGCGGTGCTTCTTGGTAAAGACGTGCCTTCCATCCACCTGTAGCACACCCGCACGGTGATACTTCGCCTTGACCTTGTTTTTAAGACTCACCTGCTCGTCCCGAAGACTCAGATAGTGTTGAACGGCGTCCTTGAAGATCACCCGATGATCGTCCTCCGCATGATAGACGCGCTTCAGCTCACCCAGTCGTAACAGGCGACACAAGTTGTAGACATCTTCCTGATCACTCTTGCGTGCGCTCTTGCTGATCAGGGCGTTCTGGCGCGGATCACACACGGTGAGCTCGTCCACGTATTCCCGCAGCAGTCCCGCCAGCCATGTGGCCAGCGTGGACTCCTCGAACACCAGAAGCTTTTCTTTTGCCTTCACGGCTACGATCTGGCTGATCAGGTTGCCTTCGGTCAGTGGAAACTTCTCCCGTAACACCAACTTGCCACGCGTATCCATACCTCCGAGGACACAATGGCTGGCGTGGGCGTCCAGGCCAAGGTAAATCCGATTCTGCATTGGGGGCCTCCCTGCGGTTTAGGTAACGAATAACGGACCACTACGTTACGAAGCGCGTGTCCGCTTTTTATATTACCTGGTGTCCGCGTGCTAAGCCAGCAGTGCTGGCCGTAACGCATGATATTGAATTCGTCGGGAGCTACCATAATCTTGCATCGCGCGCTCACCACAAGGGCTATCGCAAAGAGGGGGCATGGATTCTCCATCCGTGCTCAGGGCCCCTTTTCCCATAGCTTTTCTCAGAAATGTTTCAGGCATGCTTACGCCGCATGGGCCAATGGTGTCGGCGGCACCGTCTGCAGGGCTTCCCAGAGAAAGCCCACGAGTTCGCGCGCAAGGGCCACGATGGCTTTCATGGGCGCTTTGCGCTGAATCAGGCCGCGGTATCGTTGGTGCAGTCTCCGCTGGGCCTTCCAGCTGATGGAAACCACTTCCGCAGCGCAGTGGCGCTGGCGCTGTTGCAGCGCCAGGCTACGCCGGGGCAGGTGGGTATACTTCCAGGCCGCAGAGATCAAGGCCTTGCGTGCGTACGTGCTGCCCGCCTTCGTGATGGATCCGCGCCGGGTGCGGTGGCCCGAGGAATGCTCCCTCGGCACCAGTCCCAGATACGCCATCAGAGCCTTCGGGTGTGCAAAACGCCGAATGTCACCGATTTCGCAAGTCAACTGCATCGCCGTAAACAGCCCGATGCCCCGGAAGCCTTGCAACACCTGCACCGTGCGCTGATAGCGTGCCTTCTGCGCTTCTTCTTCGATCTGTTGCTCAACCTCCCGAATCTGGGCTTCGAGCATACGGTGCTGGCTCAAAAGGCTCTGCAGCGTGAACGCATCGACGGGGTCAAGCACAAGGCCTTCCAGCCACCGCCAGAATTTCTGCGTCCAGTTCCTGCCCGCCCGGTACACATGCCCGCGGCTTTGCAACAAGAGCACGGCGCGCTGTTTGGTGCGGCTCAGGTCTTCGACCAGGGCGACCCGACGGCGCACCAGCGAACGGGTGGCGATGAACGATGGGTCAGGGGTGTGAATCGCCGTCAGTAGGCCCGCCGCGTAGTACCGGGCCAACTTTTCCGCGTCACGACGGTCCGTCTTGACACGATCACCCGCACGCCGTGGAATCGACGAGGGCGCAATGACCGCACAGGAGACTCCGTCCTCAGTGAGCGTTCTGTAGAGCGTGTAGCCACACGAGGACGCTTCGTAACAACACCGGGGTTCGCCAAAGGAACCACGAATACGGGCCATAAGCTTACGCAGCTTGGCCCTGTCGTCGCTGGGCAGCTCCACTTCCAGACATACCGTCTTCGAAGCCGGATCGTATACGCACGCCGCGATCGTGTCTCTATGTACGTCCAGCCCGACGAAGATCGACTTCTGGGTAGGGATGGCACCAATGGTGGGGTTCATGGGATTGTAAGGTCTATGGAGAAGGATGAAGTCCAGACGCCTGCGCCTCGCAGGCAAAATAGCCTGTGCCCCCTCCCCGGCCCTTACTATAATATCTTGCATCACGCCCGCCTTCAGCCATTTGATAATGAGCCGAATGATCCGTTTATCCGCGATCCGATGTTCCAGGAACCGGACGAGCCAGCGCTGGTCAACCTGATCAAAGAAGGCTTGAATGTCGGCGTCCACCACGTAGGAGACCTTCCGACGTTCAACTACGTAGGCCACGGCATCCAACGCATCATGCGCTTTCCGCTTCGGCCTGAAGCCATGACTGAAATCCAGAAACTCCTCCTCATAGATGGGAGTCAGGATGCATATCACCACGGCGGCCTGGACGATCTTATCCTCCAATGCCGCTATGCCGAGTGGTCGCTGTCTACCATCCGGCTTGGGTATGAATACCCGCCGCGATGGTGTCGCCCGGTACGCTCCGCTGTGCACACGGTCGTGCAGGTCGGCCAAGCGGCCCTCCAGCCCTTCCGCATACGCGTGCCATGTCTTGCCGTCCACACCAGCCGACGCGTTCTTCTTCAACGAGTAGAACGCGTAGCGTAGCGCAGGGACATGGATATGGTGCAGTAACGTTGTGAGACGCTCCTTGGGTTTCCGTCTGACGAATTGACGTAACCGATTGAATCCATGGGACACCTGTGCCCGGTCCTGCGTCCGGTCAGTGTAGGAGTCTCTCGGCTTCCCCTTGGGCGAGGTCCTTCGCTCCAGCGACTCCGCAGGGCCGTGTGGCCTTTTGTTCGCCGCCTTCACAGCTACTGTTACCTCGTCTGACTTCTTCACGCCGTACATCTCCAGTTGTGGGGTTTCCCCCTTTCCTTTGCGGCTCTGTACGACCACAGAGCAGCGTGAAGATCTCTCAGGTCCCGACACAGTACATGCGTGCGTCCCTGGGTTCTCGGACACCGCGGGACTCCACTCCTCCTCACCATAGCGGTGGAGCAGATGTTGCCTTCGACCATACGGAAAGTCTCGGCATCCCGGACAACAGCCTTTTCGGTGCTCATTAGCCCTGGCCACACGTGCCGCTACCGACGCTTCGCTATCACCCTCACGAGGGACAACGCACGGCTCGCGGAGACATGCAGTTGGTTAAACTTTCATGACACGGGACTTTCACCCGCTATACTGCGTCAGTTAGCCTGACGCACCCGCATATTGCTCCCAATAGGCCTTTTTCGGGCAATCACCAGTCTATGCGGCCCGGACTCCTAGCCGAATTCGGCCGGCGGCAGAATCCGTCCGCGCGCTCACGGGTTGAAGCGGGCAAATCCCAAGTGCACCGCATTATGGCCACAGTCACGCTCCATCGTCTGGACAACAAGAACCACTTTCTGGGCACCAACGAGACAGGCAACCAGCTTCACTTCGATACCGACCCACCCAGCGGCAATGGCCAAGGCGTGGGCCCGATGCAGGCGGTGGCCATGGCAATTGGCGGGTGCAGCGGCATTGACATCGTCGACATCCTGCGCAAGAGCCGCCAGGATCTCCAGGGATTTGATGCTACCATTGAGTACGAACGCGAAGGTACTCCGGCGCTCTTTACGCGAATCCATGTGCATTATGCGCTTACCGGCGACCTGCACCCAGGCAAAGTAAGGCGCGCCGTAGACCTCAGCATTAACAAGTACTGCTCAGTAGCAAAGATCGTCGAAAAGACGGCGGACATCACCGTCTCTTATTCGGTCAACGGCACGCGCTACGAGCTCTAAACTTCAGACCTGTACCCAGCAATTATGACAGAAAGAACCGCAGAAGCCACCTGGCAAGGCGACCTCAAGGCCGGCAACGGTACCATGAAAACGGCAAGAGGCCGCTTTGAGTCGCCCTTTACCTTTGCCTCCCGCTTTGGGGATGTGGTCAACATCAGCCCGGAAGATTTGGTAGCTGCCGCCCACGCCGGCTGCTTCGCCATGGCACTGTCCCATGAGCTGTCTTCCGGTGGGCATGTACCAGAGCGCGTACACGCCAGTGCAACCGTCAACCTCGGGCCGGACCCGGCAGGTGGATTTCACGTCGCTTCCATCGACATAACTGTGGCAGCCGATGTGCCCGGTCTTGATGAGGCTACGTTCCAGGCGGCGGTGGAGGCAACCCGAACAGGGTGCCCCATCTCAAAGCTTTACGCAGGCACCACGATTGGTGTTGATGCGACGTTGGCTGGCTAGAAATACCACTGCAGCGTCGCAAAATACGCGTGGCGCGGGGCGCCGAACTCGGTATCGCTAGGGCCGACGGAATAGTAGGATGCAGCGGCAGCCTCAATGCTCTGCGTTAGCGAGTACGTGACTGACGGGCCCACCAGAAGGCTTCCGTCAGTCAGGTTGACCAGCTGATAGAGGCCGGCGGCCACCAGCGGCGTCAGGCTTGCGCCCGCGGAAATTGCTGCGTACCACTGGGCCAGGTTGAAGGTGTCGCCCGTCAAAAGGTCTGCAAAGTCGTATTGGTCCTTTCGGGCACTACCGCGGCCGTTGTAGTAGAGCTCTGCGAGTCCGTACATGCCACTCGCAAAGGTGTAGTCCGCATTGAGCACTGCACGTGCGTAGTTCCGCCCGGCGTGTCTGCGCACGTACGCCACCTCGCCACGTAGCCCCGCACCCCTAAGGTACCCGGCAAAGTCGCCCCCAACTACCCAGTCGCGACGAAACCGCCCGGCAAGTGCAGTGATATCAAAGGCGCGATAGTTCGTGCCTGCACGCACTGCATAGCTGCCCGGAGCCCCCGTTTCGGTATACGCTGCTACCAGCTCCAAGCGCGAAAGCGGCCCGAGCGGCACGCTAACGTGCGCGGCATCAACCCCGGCGCGCTCGCCGAGCTCAATGGCACCGGGGTCAAAGGGGTTAAGGATGTCGGTCGGATTCCAGGCAAAGCCTGAGCCCCAGGCTATACGCTGCCGTCCCACCGATAGCGCGGCCCCCTTGGATTGCAGCAGCAAAAAAGCACGAAACAGGCGCTGCCGCACCTCATAGCCTGACCCCGACCCTAGAGTCCATTCCAGTTGCAGCGGTAGCGGCCGCGAAAGCGCTTGCGCACTAACGTAGTCGTCGGACTGCAGGTAGCTTCCGGTCAGCACCTCGGTGTCGAACCAGAGCTCGCCATGTACACGTGTACCGACGTCAAGCAGCCCTTGGACTCTAAAGCGGCTGACGTTCAGCAGGTACGCCTTGGCGGACTGGGGCGAAGAAAGACGAATGCCGAGATGCTTAGCGTAGCCCAAGAATTCCAGCGACGTCTGCTGCGCCTGGCATGGCATCCCCTGCACCAGGGCGAATGCACAGGCCAGAGCAAGGCTCCGGCTACTCACGCGTGCGTCTCATCGCTGGCAATCTTTCCGTCACGGAGCGTCACCAGGCGCCTCGCTCGATCGATCACCATGGGGTCGTGCGTAGAGAACAGGAATGTAATGCCCGTGCGTTTGTTCAGGTCGCGCATCTTGTCGAGGAGCCGCGCACCCGTCTTGGAATCCAGGCTGGCGGTAGGCTCATCCGCCAGAATCAGCTTCGGGCGTGACACGAGCGCTCGCGCAACTGCGACGCGCTGCTGCTGGCCGCCACTCAGCTTGGCCGGTCGGCGCCGCGAGAGCTCTTCTTCAATGCCCAAATCGGCAAACTCTTCAATCACGCGTTGCCGGCGTTCTCTGGTCGGCACGCCCTGCAGAAGCAGGTTGAACTCCGCATTCTCTGCCGCGGTAAGCACCGGAATCAGGTTGTGCGACTGGAAGATGAACCCCAGGTTGCGAAGCCTGAAACCCGCCCGTGCCTTGCGACTGAGCAGGCTCAGGTCCCGGCCTGCCACTACAACCTGACCTTCGGTGGGTGAGTCCAACGATCCGATGATGTTCAGCAGGGTCGTCTTGCCACTCCCGCTGGGTCCGGCGATCGCAGTGAATTCGCCGGCAGCCACAGAACAATTTACGCCATCCAGTGCACGCACCGGCACATGACTGCCGTCTTGATAGACCTTAACCAGGTTGGTGACCTGCACCAATGTCGTGCTAAGCATGATTCATCGCGTCTACAATCTTGAATCTGCTCGCCTTGATGGCCGGGTAGAGTACGGCCAAGAACACCATGACAAAGATCAGCACAAACCCGGTAACCATGTGCTCAGGTACCACGTTCGGATAGATCACCGCCCCTGCGCCAAACCTGCTGAGCCCTTCAGCAAAAGCACTCAGGTCCAAGCCCACCGCGCTCCACCAAGCAATCAGCGCAGTGGCCAGCCCGACACCGACCCCGATGCCCAAAATCACGATGAAGGCGGCCTCCAGAAAGAGCAGCAGGCGTACCTGACCGGGGCGCACGCCCCCTGCCGCCATGATGCCTATCTCGCGGATCCGCTCAAAAATGACCATAGCGAAGGAGTTGATGAGTGTAAAGCCGATGGCAGAAAACAGTATTACCACCAGGATCACGTTGGTCAAGTTCATCATCTCGTCCATCATAACCAGCATAGGCGACCGGTCAAGCCAGGTGAGTACTTCTACGTTGCGACCGGCGAGCGCAGTGCGAATCGCGTCTGCTACCTGGGTCGCGTCCTGGCCCAAGGCGAGGTTAATCGCTATGGTCGAAGCCACATCGGGCGCAAAACCAATGAGCGTGCGTACCTGCTCTGCATGAAGAAATACGTTTGCCTTGTCGTAATCCGCGCTGGTGGAAGTATACAGGCCTTTGATGCGGTATGCACCGGCACTCATGTCGCCTTCAAGGTCGCTGGCCATGAGAACTACGCGCTCTCCCAATAGCGCACCCAGCCGCTCTGCCAGTGCGGCGCCAATAACGATTTCGCCGGCCGCCGGGTCGTCCCTCAGCCACTCGCCTTCAACAATCAGAGCAGGAATGGGTGAGACCTCCTGCTCGCGGGACGGGTCTACGCCCACGATAGCAATCCCCGCAGACTGCTCTGCGCTGCTAATCATGCCTTGGGCCCGATGCTGCGGCGCATGCCTCATCTCAACAACTCCGTCCAGGACCTGTGCAACCTCACCAGTTCCGATAATCTGCGTTCGGATGGCCGGATTTTCGAAATACCCTGCGCCCGATATCTGGATGTGCCCGCCCTGCAGCTCAATCGCCGTCCGTACAAGCTGCAGCGACAGCCCATCGATGTAGGCCAAGACCCCGACAAAGGTGAAGACACCCACTGCCACGGCGGATACGAGCACCCACGATCGGCGCGGGTTGCGCCAGATGTTGCGCCATGCAATCTTGGCCAGGATCATGACATCATCAGATAGCCCGCAGCGCTTTTACCGGCGAAAAGCGGCGCATCTTCAATACGGGAAACAGCATCGATACCAAGCTCATGATCCCGACCGCCACCACGGGGAACACGTAGATGGACAGCTTCGACGAGAAATAGAACCCGTCCACCGCAAAGCCAAAGTCATCGTACATCTCTTTCATGCTTGCCGAAAGTGCGATCGGCTCTTGCCCCAGGAAGTAGACCACCACAGCAGTCGCCAGAAAGCCTACAGCGAGTCCCATCAGCACCTTCATAGCAAGCTCCAGCGCTACCAGTCCGCTGATCTGATGGGGCTTTAGGCCAATGGCCATCATGACACCAAACTCACGCACGCGCTCCATCATGCTCATGGCCGTGGTGTTGAATATCTCAAACCCGATCAGAAGCAGCAGAAACGCATAAAAGATGTAGTTAGACGTGTCATCCAGGCGCCGCATCTGGTCCATGTCAGGCATCAGCGTCTGCCACGGCAATGCCGCATAGTCCGTTTCTTCCAGCGACGCCTGCAGAAGCGCGGCATGCGCCTTGGCTTTGTCGTGCCTATCGGTCCGTAGGACCAGCTCCGTATAGCGGCCGGGCATGCTAAGGAGCTCCTGCGCCGCCGGAAGCGTCGCTATCATCATAGACCGGTCGATCTGCGGCGTACCAGTCCGCACCAGCCCCCGAACAACATACATTTCGGCACCCATGACGTTATGATATCCCTGCGTCAGCACTGCCACAGAGTCTCCCGAGGCCAGCCCCAGGTTCTTGGCTAGCGAAGCTCCAAGGAGCACCGCCTGGTGGCTGTCGGGCGTAAGGGTATTGTCCCCTTCTCTTACGCGCAGCATGTTGCTGACAGCGGGCTCAGAATCGGGGTCTACGCCTACAATCAGAACGCCTGCGCTGGACGAGTCGCTACTTGCCAAACCAAAGCCGGTCAGTCGCTTTGTAGCAGCCTTGAGCCACGCGTGCTGTGCACTCAGCCCTTCGACATCCAGCGCCGCCTCTTCCAGGGAGTGCTCAAGCGTGCGCTCCTCGTTAAAGTCCCGATGCTGCACCTGCAAGTCGCTGGTTGAAAGACGAACCACCTGCTTTTCCATCGCGTCGTACGTGCCGAACTGAACAGAGTTGGCCAACGACACGAACGCCACCGCAAAGAATATCGCGCCCATCGTCAGGAAACTTCGGCGCCGATTGCGCCAGATGTCCCGCCAGGCGAGCTTGAAGAGTCGCAGCATTAGGACCTAGCGGTGGCGCCTGAGGTTGGCCTGCGTGAACACGTCGTCGCTGATGGTCGCGTCGAACTGTGCCTCTAGGATGATCAAGACCGTCTTACGATCCGGCCACCGGTCTTCCACGAGCTCCATGCGCCCGGGAACTATGCGTCCACCAATGGAGCGGATGTCCCCGTAGGCCATGGTGCGCACGCGCTCGTCCCGCTCGTTGAAGAACTCCGCGCGCAGCGGGACATAGTCGTCGGTGCGTACCCAAAACTCGACGCGCGCCCAGGCCACCGGCGCCTCAGGCCGCGTGATTAGCGAAAGGTGGTACGCCTTGCCGCCCAGCGTGTCGACGGTGCCAATCAACGTATGTTCATAGTCGGTCACCAGGCTGGACTCACGAACAAGGTCATCATTGCTGAACCCGCTCCCCATCCATGATTGCATCATCATGGATGGGGGAATTTTGATGACCCGGCTGATACGAGGCACGTACTGCCACATTTCGCGGCCAATCTTCAGAAACGACACACCGCGTTCCTTGGCGGGCTCTGTGATGCGAATGAAGCTGCGACTAGTACCTTCGGCCCAGGTTTCAAATTCGAGCGTCCTCTGCCAGTCTGGACGCACGATGATGAGGTTGTACGTCCCGATCTGGGTAGCGCCGCGCGTGAGGTCTTCCATCGCTCGAACGATCTCCTGTGCGCTTACCTGCGCCGGCGCCGGGCGCGCGGCCAGACTCGCACATGCTACAAGAACAAAGAGCGTCGCCCGATGCCAGTGTCCTATTCCTGTATCCACAGCATTCCCGTTCGTGGTGCCATTCGTGTCGTGAGCCGGCCTCCCTCTACCGCCCTCGTCATTGCCGCCGGGAAAACCTGGCGGTACGTCCCGTCAGGGGCTTCGATAGTGATCTCATGCTCCTCATCCGAGGCGTTGAAGAGGATGATGGCCCGCTCCAACCCCAGGACCCGCTCATAGGCCAAGAGTCGCTGCGTGTCATCGGCTACCAAGTACTTCAGGTCTCCATCAACAAATAGGCGCATATGCTTTTTGCGTAGCGCAATCAGCTTCTGGTATACTTCAAAGAATGCCCTGTCCGGGACCACTTTGTCTCGACGACGCTCCTGGCCCATGGGGTGTGTGGCTTCGTCTTCGTATGTCAGGTCGGCCCAAACCAGCGGCTTCCGCGGGTCCGGGTCGTCCCCGCCCCACAGGCCCACCTCATCGCCCATCCAGATGTGTGGTGCACCTGGATAGGTGTACTGCTGCAAGAGCACCATAAGGCGTATCGCATCCGTTCGGGCGTCCGGTCGATCCACCTTGAATTTAGGATCGCCCCTGGGATTCTTCTGGTACTTGTAGAGTCCGCCGTTGTAGAGCGAAGTACCAAGACGCGGCGTGTCGTGACTCGCCCCAAGGTTCATCATGGCCTTCAGAAACTCCGGCGCAATGCCGCGCTCCACCGAATCCAGGTGCGCCACATAGCCCGTTGCCGTCAAGTGAGGTGGCGCTACTGCGAAGAAGCTTCGCGTAGGCATGTACCAGCGATAGTTCATGACCGCATCAAAGATGTCTCCTTGCAACCACGGCACTGGATCTGTCATGTGATGCGGAAACTCCGTCCACCATACCTCCCCAACCAGGTATGCCTCCGGGTTGATCTCACGTACAAAGCGCCGGTAGTCGCGCCAAAACCCAAAGGGCACGCTTTCGGCTACGTCCAGCCGAAACCCGGCTATGCCGTCGGAAGGATCCCCGTCGCCATTGGGGTCCATCCACCGCCGTGTGACGCTGTAGACATGGCTGGCAAAGGCGGCATCCAGCGTACCCTCAAAGACTCCGTGCGTCTGGCCGCCGGTGCCGACCTCCCGTGTTTCCGGCAGCGTCTTCATGCCTACCCAGCCATGGTAGTAGAACTCGTTGGTATCACGCGTGGCCGGGTCGTCAAAGGACTCGATGTCATACCATGTGGCAAATGGCGACGCCTGCTGGTTTTCCAGGACATCCTTCCACGCCCAGAACGTACTGCCCGTGTGGTTCCACGAGTAGTCCATGATGATGCGCATACCGCGCTCATGCACTGCGCCAATGAACACCAGAAACAGGCTGTCAGCAGCGGTCCATTGCCAGGTGGCTGGGTCCGCCGGGTCTTCCGCTGCCACGGTCGCCTCGTCGCCACGGGGATCGGGCCCGAAATTACGATCGACATGCCGGTAGCTCCGCGCGTCGTACTTGTGCAGCGAAGGCGAGTCGTTTATGGGATTGAAGTATAGCGCAGTGACGCCCAGGTCCTTCAGGTAGTCGAGCTTGTCCAGGACGCCTTGCAGGTCGCCGCCGTAGCGCCGCATCTGCACCGTGCGATAGAATGGCTCGCCGGTGGCGCGTGCCCAGTCTTCCTGCAGGTACCAGTCCTGTGTCCACGAAGTAGGCGTCCAACCCTCTGGCGTGAGAAAGGGCCACAATCCTTCTATGTCATGCAGTGTCGGGTCGTTGGCAGGACTTCCGTTGCGAAATCGCTCCGTGAAAATCTGGTACCATACGACGTCATGGGACCAGACTGGCACGCCGAGATCAGTCGCGGCTTCCTGGGCTTTGGCAGCGCCCTGCGGAAGCAGCAGAAGCAGGAGCAAAAGATACCGGTACCTCATGTCGCACCTGGTCAGCTCCTCCGTATGTAGGCATCGGTGCCGTCTAGCCAGTCCGCCCGGGGCGGGCAAAAAATGTCCACATCCAGCGTGTCCTCTAAGGCTATGGCTTTGTGTGGCAGATTCGACGGAATCACCAGGACTTCACCCTCGTGGACTATGACCTCCTGCGGATTGGACTCGAGACCCAGATAAAACTGCAGGGCCCCCTTCAAAACGTAGGTCAGCTGCTCGTTGTCGTGGCTGTGCCACGGTACTACACTTCCCCTGTCCAGGTAGACATGTGCGAGCATCATCCGGTCGCCTGTGATGAGTCGACGTCCCAGACCTGGCTTGAGTTCCTCTATCGGCATGTCGTCCCAGCGGTGCAGCGTTGCTGTCTGAAGGGCGGGCATCGCAAGTATCCGTATTGGTGTCGGGGAAAGATACTACGTGCAAAGCATAACACTGATCTTATCAAGATTTGGCTTTGGATTGTGCAGCGCCCTGCGTACCATCAACAATCCGTCACACATCTGGCTTTGCCATGCATATGCGAATCGCTTCCCAGGCGCTGATTGGCGCCACGCTTGTCCTGGGCCTCCTTTGGGCCAGTTGCACTTCCCCGCAGGAGCCAGAGGTACGCCTTGCGCTCATTAACGGCAACATCGTCACGGTTGATTCGCTGATGCCGTCCGCAGAGGCCCTTGCAGTCGCCGGTGACACCATTGTGGCGGTCGGAACAACGGAGGAGATCAGCGCCCTGATTGGCGAAAACACGCGCATCATCGACCTCGAAGGGCGGCTTGCTATCCCGGGCTTCATCGAGGGACACGGCCATTATATGGGCTTGGGTGAAGCCAAGCGCATACTGGATCTGACCAAGGCAAAGAGCTGGGAGGAGATCGTGGCGATGGTGGAAGATGCGGCCGCGGACGTGGAGTCTGGAGAATGGATTACCGGCCGCGGCTGGCACCAGGAGAAGTGGGACTCGCTGCCCGAGGGTTCCGTCGAGGGCGTCCCCACGCACCATGATCTGAGCGACGCGTCGCCGCAGAATCCTGTGCTGCTGGGGCATGCCAGTGGCCATGCGGCCTTTGCCAACCAGGCTGCGATGCGCGAAGCTGGCGTCAGCCCGGAGACGCCAAATCCGAGTGGGGGCGAGATTATTCGCGACGCGCGGGGAGAGCTCACTGGCCTGTTTCGGGAAACCGCAGCAAACCTGATTGAATCGGCCCTGGCGGAAAATCGTGCCCGCATGACACTCGAAGAACGTGAAGCCGAGCGGCGCGAACAGGCCCGCCTGGCCGCCGAAGAGAGCCTCGCCAAAGGGATTACGTCGTTTCATGACGCGGGGGTTGGCTTTGGAACCGTACGCTTTTTCAGGATGCTTGCCGATGAAGGTGCCCTTCCCGTGCGGCTGTACGTAATGATCCTATCCGATTCGGAGATGCTTGCCAAAAACCTGGCCAACCACCGCATGGTTGGCTACGGCAACAACCACCTCACGGTGCGCAGCGTCAAGCGATCCATTGATGGCGCACTAGGCTCCCATGGCGCATGGCTCCTGGAACCCTACAGTGACAAGCCCGAAAGCCTTGGCCTGCAGACGGTGAGCTCCGACGAAGTAACGCGGACCGCAGAGGTCGCACTGGCCCACGGCTTCCAGGTGAACATCCACGCCATAGGAGACGCGGCCAATCGCGAAGTGCTGGATATCTTCGAGCGGGCCTACGGTGCGGCCGGAGAGGGGGCCGACCTTCGCTGGCGCATTGAGCATGCTCAGCATCTCAATGAGGAAGACATTCCGCGCTTTGGGTATTTAGGCGTGATAGCTTCCATGCAAGGCGTGCATGCGACATCGGACGGCCCCTGGGTATACCGACGGCTGGGCGAGAAAAGAGCGGAAGAAGGAGCGTACGTCTGGCAGAAGCTCTGGCAGACGGGTGCGGTCGTCACCAACGGCACGGATGCACCGGTAGAGGATGTCGATCCCATCGCGAGCTATTATGCGACAGTGTCTCGCCGCCTAGGCGATGGATCAATATTCTACGAGGATCAACGGCTGTCGCGGGAGCAGGCACTGGCGTCATATACTATCAACAATGCGTACGCCGCCTTTGAGGAGGATCTGAAGGGCACCCTCACCCCTGGCAAGCTTGCGGACGTCGTCGTGCTGTCCCACGACATCCTTACCGTGCCAGAGGAGGAAATCCTTGACGCCCGGGTGCTTTATACGATTGTTGGGGGCGACGTGCTGTACAAGAAGGTCGAATAGGGGCCCTATTGCATGCTCACGCGCCTGGCGCGGTGGTACAGCACAGCCATCCAGATCCCCACCAGAATGAAGCCGGAAACCTCCTTTTCTTCCTCGTAAGCCATGCCTGGAATCTCGCCGGGCAACGGCTGCCCTGTTGCGCCCAGGATGATCCACAACAGGGCCAACGCCCCGCAGATGATAGCATAGCTTCCGACCGCCGCGGGCGGGAGCCGATTGAGGTGAAACAACACGCATGCCAGCGAACCTAAAGCATAGAAGGTGACCCAATACACCGGGTCCGGGTCATTAAGCTGCATCACGGCGAATGCTGCAAAGCACGCAGCACAGACCCAATTCACGACAGAAAGCACTCGCATCCCCAAAGCTCGCACCAGTTTATAGCGAAACGGTAACTCCAAGACGCAAAGCACGCCCGGCTGCCGGATACAAGAATACTGTCCCGGATTCAGACGCGCTGTCAGGATCCGGAAAGCCCGTTGTGCTATATGTGGCATCCAGCAAGTTCGTGGATTCTAGTTTGACCAAGGCGGCACGCTGGCGCCACCGATAAGAAACGACGGCATCAAGCGTAGTGTAATTGTCCATCGGCATCGTGTTGGCATCATCCAGATAGATCCGGGCCGTGGAATGCATGACTGCACCGATGTTGATTCCCAAGGGAAGGTCTGCGCTCACCCCCGCGTTGAGGTAGTCCCTGGGAATGGCCTTTACATACTTTCCCTTGTTGTCGCCTTCCTCGTAGGTGACGTTCTGGAGCGTGTAGTTGACATGTGCCGTTGCATGCGCCCCCAAATGTAGCCGCAAGCCTGCTTCGACTCCCGAGTGCTGGCTGGAGGCTATGTTGGCATAACTGAAGGTCTCGAACGAGAAGTCCAACTCATCCTTCATGTTCACCTGGTATACTGACAAGGTCAGCTCGCTGGCGACGGCGCTTGTGTATGCTACCCGTTGGTAAAGACCCACCTCGTAGCTCGTGCCCCGTTGCGGCTTCAACTCGTTGTTGGATATCGTGATGCCAAACGGCGGAAAAGGTATGGGCAACAGACGCTGGTCAAAAAGCTGATCCATCGTAGCCGCCTTGAAGATGCCCAAATAGTTGGCATACACGTGCCCGACATGGCTGGCTGAGCGGGCAAACGCCACGTTCATTCCAACCTTAGGGCTAAAGGCGCTGTGCGACGCGTCGCTGTTTTCTCCGCCATTGGGCACGTAGCTGTCATTGATGGCGTCGTAGCGGCCACCCAGCGTGAAACGCAAACGCGGTAGCGGTGTGAAATCGTACTGCACGAATCCTGCTATCGCACTTCGGCTTCCTTCAGCCTCGGCGCTTATTCCGCCGCGGTCACCCGAATACGCCCGATAGTCTTCGGACGTGCCTGTCAGCATGTCGTAGTACGTGTTGTCGAGCATTCCAAATTTGCCATCAATCCCCGCCACGATCTTGTCAGCGCCCTGGATGAGGCTTTCCTTTACCAGCTGAACGGTCCCAGAGAAGCGATAGGTGCCGACTGCGCGTCCCTTGGTATCTGCAAATACCGCAGCCAGCGGCAAGGTGCGCACCAGATCAGAGCTGCGCCATTCGCCACTTACTGCGCCGCTCAGGGTTGCGGACCCAGATAACGCACGGCGACCATCGAGGGTGAGGCGCAGCGTCTGTTCATCAACGTTGTCGAATTGGAAAAACGGCGACTCTTGCGTGCGCGACTTGTCCAGTTCGGCGGTCGTCAGCGGCCCGGGAATATCGTACGCGCGCCAGTGGCCAAGGCCCGAAAATGTGAGATCGTAGGCTTCGCTTTCCAGGAGCCCCACTGAAACGCCTATGCTGCCGGCCTCGCGTGCGGAATGCTCTCGAAACCCTGCAGTCTTAAGCATGCTGACAAAGGCCGACAACGGCTTACCCTGCACGTTGGTATGCGTAGACCCTTCACCCAGGTACGTTCTGAAGGAGCCCGTCGATAACGAAAGCTGCGCACCGCTTGAGCGTGCCGCTGCCCTGTTCGTGACTATATTCAGTACGCCTCCGACCGCGGCATCTCCATATAGTGATGACGCGCCTCCGCGAATCACCTCAACGGACTTGATAGCCGACAGTGGAATCTGGCTCCAGTTGATAAGGCCCATCTCCATATTGTTCATGGGCCGCCCGTCCAGGAGGACCAGGACGTATTCGGTTTCGCCGCCTCCATAGAAGCCGCGCACTACGGCCTGGGGGTCAAACCCCTGGCCGTCAATGCTGAGCATGGCAAAGCCCGGGATCTGTCGCAGCGCATCCCCCAGCCTGGCCACGCCAGGCAGTCGGCGAAGCTCACTGCCCGTCATCACGGACACCGACCCGGTGGATAGCGAGAGCATGCTTTCCGACCGGTCGGCCGTCACGACGATGCTTTCAAGAGCGTAAGTCTTTGTGGTATCGGCCTCCTGAGCCAAAGCAGAGGCCGCGAAGGCAAGGCTGCAAAGCAGTGCTGGTATCGTCGTGCGCATGGGATTGGGAATAATAGGACCAGGGCAAGCAACCCCGGGGCTTCATGCGGAATCAAAAGACAGTATGCCCCGCACAATGCGCCCTGCGTTAAGATCCTGGTGTGCCCGATGGATTTCAGTAACATTATAGGTTTTGGTCAGGAGAGGCGCAAGGTCCAGGCGTCCTTCGCGAAACCACCGGGCGAACTGGACGAAGTCTCGCGCCGGCATGGCGCTTCCGTAGTAGGAGCCTTTGATCATCTTTTCTTTGCGCGTGATAGCAGCACCGGGCAGGTTGGTTGTGCTCCCGACGGGCGCCAGACCGGATAGTACAGTCGTTCCGCCCGGGCGTGCGGCGTTCAGGCACGCCTCCTGCACGGCGGGAATCCCCGTGGCGTCAAACACGTAGTCTGCGCCGCGGCCCTGTGTAAGGGCCCGGATGCTGCTGGCGATGTCGGGCGAGGCGGGCAGGAAGTGCGTTGCGCCGAGCGCCATGGCCAGCCGCGTGCGCGTCTGGAGCCTGTCTACGGCGATTATTGGGTAGGCACCGGCCAGGCGCGCACCCAGAATCATAGAAAGCCCTACGCCTCCGGCGCCGAGCACCGCTACGCTGCTTCCTCGCGGTACCCTGGCGGTGTTGAAGACCGCGCCCAGGCCCGTCGTTACGCAACAGCCGATAAGGGCTGCGACCGGCATGGGCACGCCCTTGGTCAGCGGTACGCAAGAAGCCTCGGCGACAACAACCTGCTCCGCAAAGCACCCCAGAGCACAGTACTGATACACGGGCTCACCGTGCAGAAACAGGCGGGGCGTGCCATCGGCCATCACGCCCTTCCAGATGGTACGATCAAAGACTTCGCACAGCCCGGGCCGTTCTCGCTCGCAGTAGAAGCATGTCCCACATCCGGGTGCCCAGCTTAGGATCACGGCATCGCCCGGCCGCAGCCGCGTGACACCGATCCCAACCTCCGTCACAATGCCGGCCCCTTCGTGGCCGAGCGCCGCGGGCAGGGGGTGTGGCGTCGCACCCGTACAAACGTGCCAGTCGCTGCGGCAAATGCCTGCCGCACAGACCTTCACCCGCACCTCACCTGCCCGAGGGGGCAACAGATCCAACTCCCGTAGGACAATTGGCCCACCGACGCTCTCTACAATCGCTGCGCGTGTCTTCACTCGATAGTTCGCAAATGGGTCAAGGCATCCTGAATTTCCTGGGCAAGCCGCTGCCGCTGTTCGGCCAAATATCTCACCAGACTTTCACGCCGCCGCCGCAGCCAGCCCGCCCGAATGACCGCATACAGCTTTCTTGAGACCTCTGCCCAGCGGATCGCGACGTAGCCGCAAATGGGCGCAAGCACGGCCATGCCTACGCCCCAGGGGGCACCGGCAACAATCCCTACGACGATGGCCTCCAGAATCCATGTCAGCGCCACCATCATGGTACCGACTACCAGTTTAAGCGCTCCAGCCTGCGATCGGTTGTATGAAAAGTTGTGTCGAACGACACTGGCTGCAAGGCGGTAGGGCACGTAGCTCAAGAGAGCCCCTAACAGTGCCAGCGGTGACCAGGTCAACAGCAATAGCGCGCGCTTCAGGGCATACCACGCCACCGGTCTGGGCTCTTCCAGCTTCCACGGGTCTTTTACTCCGAGCGTGTCAAGCATGCGCGCATACTGGCGAACAGCACCTTCGATGCTTGCCAGGCGGCCCGGGTCCGCCTTGCGCATTTTCCTGTAGCCGTCAAGCAGTTCTGCCGCCCACGCCTGCCGCGCCTTCAGGTCAGGCTTATGGCCATCCGGCTGGGTCCATGCGGCGATGAAGGGGGCGCTTTTGAGAAGCTCGGTGGTTTCGGCTTCGAGGACCACCGCGTGCAGCCCCTCTTCTAGCAGTGCCGTCAATTCATGGACCGCTTCTCTGGGCGTTTCCGTAAAGCGATGCCTAAAGGCAGCGATTTCTACTGGCTTTCCGGGCACAACTAGCACCGTGGATCGAAATCGCGTCGAATTCTCGTACCAAAGCCCCACCGGTATTATCTGCGGCGCTCTCCAGTCAGAAGATTCGGCCGCCGATAGCGCGATGCGCGCAGCCCCGGTCCGCGCTGGCATCATCATGGGCTCGACGTGTGTGGTGCCTTCCGGAAAGAGTGCCACCACATTGCCGCTATTCAGCAATGCGTGGCATTTCGCGAACGTCTCTTCGTTGCGCCGGTGCATGTCGTCCCGATCTGAGGCACCACCACGACGCCCAATGTCGACAGCCCGAAAGATCGGCAGAGCCCCGAACTGACTCATGAACCAGCGCTGCAGCGGGTACCCAAACGGCGTACTCTTGGCCAAAAATGCCACCGGGCGGCCCAAGACAGCGAAGATGACGGCCGGATCCAGTATCCCATTAGGATGGTTGAGTACCAAGATAGCCGCAGGTGCTGCTTGTGCCAGCCTGTCGTTGGCCACCTCAATGGGCGAGTAGAAAATCCGCAGGATCCGCAATGCGAAGAACCGAAGCAGCCTCCCAATCATGTGACCAGTGGTTTGTGGCTACGGGCGGGCTCTACATACCTTCGCCACGGCCTGCACATGTGCATAGCCAGAGGCGCGCTGGCATGTAACAGGTGTCCCGATGCCCGCTTTCAGCTCTGGATCGACTGTCCATGCCGCCTGCAGCTATCGAGGCCCGTCAGGCCGCTGGGTGAGCCCTACCTAAAATAACCCATGCGGCAGCATCGCCGCCAGACAATCGTCCCGGGGCCACCTGGATGGACAGCACCCGGCGATTCTTGCTTCGAATTCGGCTCTTTTTTCGGTTCAGGCGGCTTGAGGGAGCAGGCAGAGCCCATGGCAAAAAGACCGGCATTGGAACATTGCGATACGGCGTGCCGGACGATTGAGTCGCCGCTTAGACCATGCACGGGGGTCACAGGCAATCGGTAGGTTGGTGGCAGTGGCTCGTTCGAGCGCCATGTCCAGGGCGGCTGGCAGCGTGCCGATGAAATCCAATGCGTCAAGCCTTTCCCTGGCCGATGCCCAATTCGGAGATAGCCTCAACCACTTGGGCGTGCAGGTGCCCGTTGGTCGCTACAACTCCTTTGTTGCGCGCCAGCGTTCGCCCGCTTGAAAAATCTAGTGCATGGCCATGAATGTCCGTGACCCTGCCCCCGGCTTCTGCCAGGATGAGTGCTCCTGCGGCATGATCCCAGATCCTTTCCTGATAATCGCGCCGCGTAGGGAGTCGTAAGTATATGTCGGCGTGGCCGCGCGCCACAACCGCGTACTTTGCCTGGCTATCCAGGCGCATGCTCTTGGAGCTGATGCCCAGGTATTTCGCCAGGCGACGTGCTTCTGTGTGCGAGCTGTGTCCAGACTCGACGGATTCACAGAATCGCGCCTTGGAGGCCTCGTGTGCTGTGCTTACCTGGATTGCCTTTGGCGCAACATCGCCGCGCAAGGTTTGGCACCTCGCCCCTTGACTGGACGCTGCTGTCAGTAGGAGGCCTCCATCCAGATTGGGACAGGCGAGTGCGCCCACGCGCACGCAGCCGTCCTCTACTAGGGCAAGGGCGATGGCATACTGGCGCCCCCGCAAGAACCCCTTGGTCCCGTCAATGGGGTCAAGCGTCCAAAACCGCCCGCGACCCGGCTGGCCGTTGCCGTAGTTGATCCAACGCAGAACATCTGCCGGGCTATGACTTGGGCGTTGTAGCAGTACGCGGCGGGTAACCTCCGCCGCAATCGCTTTTTGCATTGTGCCATTCAGCGCAGCTGCGTCTTCCTCTGCGACTATGACATCGCGTGGGAAAACTTCCCTGAGCACGCAACATATCAGTGCCTGGCTGCCGAAGTCGGCCACTGTAACAGGACTTCTATCTTCCTTTTCTATCACGCCATAGTCCAGACTCTGCTGCACAGCCTGGCACAACCGCGCCGCTTCGCGCAGCGCCGTGGTGGCGACCTCCAGCTCGGTTGCGCTACGATCGGTCTCCATGAGTACAAATCGTTTCAAAGCCGGGCAGATCGTCAATAAAGTGAAGGGTCCTTTGGGCGTGATTCACCCGACAAAAGTAGTGAGAGAGTCCGTTGGTGATGATGACGTAGCGGGCACGAAGCTTTTTGTTATAGCGCCCAACCTGGTCAAAGGTGGCCTGATTCAATTCCACATGTGGCGCCTTGCACTCCGCCACGATCACCGGCCTTCCACTGCGGTCATAGGCTACCACATCCGCCCGCAGCCTCACCCCGTTTAATCTCAGCTGAATTTCCCGACGTAAGAGCCCAATCGGGGCACCCTTGTCCTGCACCAGGTATTGCACGAGGTGTTGCCGCACCCATTCCTCCGGGGTCAGCACGACGTACTTTTGGCTTATGGGGTCAAATATTTCTTGCGACCTGCCTTCGCCCCGAACAAAGAACTGGTAGCCTGGGAAGTTAAGATCAATCATGTGGCAAGATACGGCTTGCAATGCGTCAGCCACCTTCAGAATCCCCAATGGCCCTGCGGCGTTAGATTCGCCCACGGGGTGTAGCGCAGCCCGGTAGCGCGCTTCGTTCGGGACGAAGAGGTCGTGGGTTCAAATCCCGCCACCCCGACACCAATTCTATTCGCTGCATCGCGGTCACGATGTGCTATGCTCCCGGAGCATGCTCCGTCCATATACAGCATGCGCCCGCGACAAATTTCATCGGTTGTACTCATACGGGTTGCGCAATTGCCGCAGCCTAGGCGCGTGCAGCGTAGTGAATGCTGGCGGGAGCGCATTCCGCTCAACGTATCAGACGGTCGTTCTGGCAATGCGCGCCATTGAGCACGACTGTAAAGCACAGTGAACTGGTTGGGGGACAAGAGAAATGCCCTGTTGCCGGCCGGGTCATGTGGCGGAAGGATCAGTTGACGCCGTGCGCCCCGGATCGGCGTACGACGAGCTAACGTACTCCCGTAAACGCGCCGCAGTGCACCAGCGAGTCCTCCAGCGCAAGAGCATGGCCGGTCGTAGTTTTGCCCTTGACCCGAAGTTCATGCCCCAGCCCGATTCCGGGTGACATCCTGGCCCGACGCAATCCCAGCCTTCTCAAGACCGAAAGCGCTGCCGAAGCGGACGGGCGGTACGACGCCTGAGTTGCAGCGGTCAGTAGGTGTGAGCGAACAAGCGCGCTCCAATGTGGAACGAGCAAGTCCCTTGACCCAAACAGCTCAACTGCTTTAACCTGCCTGCCATGGGTCACGACGACCCCGCACTGGCCGGGCAGCGGGCCCAGGCTCGCAAGCTCTTCCGTTGCGTCCATGCGGCGCTTGTCGCGCAAGTAAACATGGTCCGCGTCGGCAACGGAGGCAGTCGAGGAGGGGGTACCCAACTCGCTCAAAATGTCCTCCACTGTGCTCCAAACGCCGCTTTGGTTACCGGCATGCGATCCAGACTCAAGAACCGACTCGTGGACGGCACGCTGGTTGACCGATCGTACCCTGGGTGGCGTAAATGTTTTTGCGCGTTCATAACTTCGCGCTTCGCCCCACCGTCCTGCTTCCAGACAGGTCACTGGAATCTCCAGCATTGTCATGGCCGGTACCAGCACGGTAGTATTTACGGATCGATTCTGCCGTCCGCCCAGAAAATGCTCCCCCTCCACGATCAATATCGGTGTTGGTGTGGGGTTGAGCGCTACCAGCGTCGAGACTTCGGCGCTCTCATCCATCGGGATAGGGAGGGGCCTCACGGCCCCCACCCTCCCACACCACCGTGCGTACGGGTCCGTACACGGCGGTTCAATGGACTTGAGCGAACCGGCTTGGGTGCCAAGGCCACCAGGCCGAGCGTGCCGGGAGTTCGGGTTCGGGTTGCGCCGCGCGAACTTCGGTCCCTTCCTCATGGGCTCCACCGGATTCACCGGGGCTGTCCCACGTGAAAGGCAGCGTTAGCTGGATATTCTGCCGCATTGGTCGCATGAGCTTCCCGTCCTACTACCCCTGTCCATTGTTCGGGCCTTCGTCAGCTGTGCCGACTACTTTGCCCTCTGCTGACTTCTGCGTTGCGATCACATGCCTTGCGACACGTTCAGTCCGGCTTGGCCGGACACAACGCAGATCTCCCAGGGTAAGACCAACCGCCTTCCCCGCACACCTGCCGAATGTACCACCCCGACGCATAGATGACGCGGACTTTGCGATAACCGGCTCGCTCGTCCGATCGGGTAGGCCTCGTATTCGGTTCTTGTTCATCAGGTCGCGGGTTTGCTACACGCTTCCTTCAGACCCCGCCTCGCGGCGACGCCCTTGCGCTTCGCTAATCCTTCGCCGTCATCTGGCTGGATAGAGGACTTTCACCTCCAAGCTGTTGACCATGCCTGGCACACCGGTAGCCCCCAGGTTTCCCCGGGGGCCCCGGACAGATCCGGACGTGCGCGCTAACGCATCCGGCTCCTCCCTTGGGTCGCGCTGCCGCGCATGACGTTAGCAGGTCGGCAAGCCGACCCGCAGCCGTAACCGATTCATCCCTGGGACGCGCAAAATCCGGCACTGAGTCCGGTACGTGTGGGACTGCACGATTTCCCCTTGGGTGCGACGCTTCGCTCCACTGACTCCGCCACGAGGGCACCCCCGCTTTGTTCGTCGGCTTCACAGCTACGTATCGTCGCATCTGACTTCTCCTTGCCGTACGTCCTCCGCTCGGCTTTCGCCTTGGCTTTGGCGGCCCCGCCCGTAGCGCTGGGCAACAAGAAGATCTCCCAGGTCCCAGCAGGATATGTACATGCGTCCATGGGGTCCCGGACACCGTGGGCCTGTCCGCCGTCTCACCATAACGATGACGGACATGTTGCCTTCGACCGAGCTGAAAGCCTCGGCGACCCAGATTACATGTTTTTCGGTGCTCAATAACCCTGGCCACACGCACCGCTACCGACGCTTCGCGCCCACCCTCACGGGTGGCCACGCACGGCTCGCGGAGATATGTACCTGGTTTCAGTTTCATAACACGGGACTTTCACCCGCTATATCCTGCCAGTTAGCCTGGCGCACCAGCTCCTTGATTACGAGGCCCGATGCGGGCCCAGTAGCAATTTCGGGCAACGGGTTCCCAAACAGGTAAGTGGGGAAAAATGAGACGCCACACCGGGTGATGGGGCTGCCAATAGCCGCAGCGTCCAACTTGGGGATAGTAGAAATAGTGTTCATGACTTTCTCCTTCAATAAGTTTCAGTTAGACAATTATTGCAGTGTCAGACGCGAAGGTCGCGCCGACCTCGTGGACTGTACTTGACTCCGCGTACCGTTGCCAAGGATCTCGGGTTGTTACTCAGCGAGCGGCCGGGCGCAATTGACGCGAAAACGACTCCGACAGTGACACGTGGAGGAATCAGTTTAGACCGCGCCAGACCATTACAATTAGTCTCTGTGCGCGCGTACATACCTGCTAATTGCTTTTAACCTAACTTTTGTAAAAAGGATTCGCTTGCGACTCGACTAGCGTATTCTGTGGTCGCACCCAACCGCCCTTGACGCCGGCGAGTCGGGCTGTGCCTCACTCGTGTATGTAGGCCTTTGCGCCGAAAGGCGATGCGGGTGGGCTGCGGCAGCCGGGAGGCGCCGCACGGAGCTCGGCCTTCGCAGCAGCGACTATGCAATACCCAGCGCCCGTAGCCGCACAAGGAGGGCATTTCCAGCCTCATCCGCAGTTCTGCCAAAGGACACCAGGCCATCCTCGTGGCCGCCCATGGCAAAGAGCTTGCCTCGGCGCAAATCGGTATGGGCGAAGAGCCGCTGCACCTCGGCCGACATTTCTGGCGTGCCTTGCGGGGCAGCCGGGTTTGTTGTGGGCAGCCGGAGCAGAGCTGAATTCTGCCACAGCTCCGGAGAGTGTACGTGCATGACCCATCGCAGGGTGTCGTCCAGCGCATACAGGATGCCGTGCGTCAGGCTTTCGGAAGAAGGGACGGCTGGGCCTTCGGCCACCACCCGGTTTTCGGCCGGATGGCATTCGCGCACCACGGCAAAGTGCGTTCGGGAAAGCCTTGGTATTGCACCTGTCTGCGAGCCCGTGATCAGAAACTGGCGTGCCGTAGAAAGGCCTGTGAAGGGCGCAAGGCGCCGGCTGATGTTACCGAATCCGTACCCGTCATACCGCGCCGGGTCCTGTCCCAGGACACCGGCCGTGCGCAAGCGCTGGCGCCAGACCCTGATCTCTTCGAGGTCGTAGTCCGGCGGTGGCGATGCCGCCGCAAACTCCAGGTTGAACCTGATGACCCCCTCTGGTGTAGCCATTCAATACGTGTGGTGTGTGGACGGCACGCCTCTCAGCTGCTTCGCCACCTTCAGCAGTCGTCGACCCACCACCTGCCTATTCGCCAGCGCGAACCCTGCTGATCTGCGCTTCTTACGCGCTTCCCTCTCCGCGGACGCAACCGTAGCCCGCTCCTCCTACTCAGGCAGTCCCGAAGCGATTCTAACGACGTTAGGTAGATCTGTAGACTCTCCATTTCATAACAAGTCTGAATGCCGGAGAGCACGCGAAAGTTGTTCCGCTAGCCAACCACTGGAATCCGTCAGCCGCGCACACATGTTGAGCCATCGTGGGATGATCGATGAGCGTGCGCCAGACTACCACCTCGGGAACCGGATACGCGCAGAAGGTGCCCGTCAGCATCACTACGAGGCCCAGGTGCCAGACTGTAAGACAGCATATGAAAGAACTGGTTTTGCCGCCGGTCTAGGCCTTCGCCAAGCTTCGCATCTCCGCCTTGCGTTGCCTGCTAGTGACTGCTCCGTTGGCTACAGTCACCTCCCCGCAAAGGCGCTCCTGTACGATTCCATGTATAAGTCGTTAGCCTGATACGCTCATTCAGGTACCAGTAACGGCGTACCTTTCCTAACGTAGCTGCCCGTAGCCTATGCTTCGATCCATTCTTCTGCTGAGCCTGACAGCCTTGGCCTGGGGCTGCACACGCACCACGGTTCCAAAACAGCCCAGCATCGTCATCCTGTTAGCGGATGACCTTGGCTATTCCGACCTTGCGCTCTACGCAGACACGGGCCTGGCAGCACCTAACCTGGAACGCATGGCTCGCGGCGGCATGCAGTTCATGGACTTCTACATGGCCGCGGCCTCGTGCTCTCCGTCGCGAGCGGCGCTGCTTACAGGCAAGTACCCACAGCGGGTAGGCATCCCCGGCGTCCTCATGCCCCAGTCTCAAAACGGGCTCCTGCCAGAGGCCGTCACAATCGCGGAGATGCTGCGCAGCGAGGGGTACACCACTGCTTGTTTCGGCAAATGGCACCTTGGACACCTCGAGCCACACCTCCCACACCATCACGGCTTTGATGAGTACTTCGGAATCCCATATTCCAACGACATGACGCCGGATTCCACGAAGAACCCCAATCCCTACGCGCGGCGCCACCCTCCCTTGCCGCTCGTCGACGGAGCGACCACGGTAGAAACGGAGCCCGATCAACGTTTCTTAACGCAGCGCTATACGCAGCGGGCCGTCAGCTTTATCGAGCGCAACGCGGACCGACCCTTCTTCCTATTTGTGCCCTATGCCGCGCCCCACATGCCACTGTTCGTTACCGAGGCGTTTGAAGGTGCCTCGGGGCGTGGGCTCTACAGCGACGTGCTCCTGGAAATCGACTGGTCCGTCGGCAAGATCCTGGACGCACTTGCGCGCCAGGGAATCGAAGAGTCGACGCTCGTAATATTCACCTCAGACAACGGGCCTTGGCTAGTCAAGGGAGCCGGCAGCGGCGCGGCAGCACCATTAAGAGAAGGCAAAGGCACAACTTTTGAAGGCGGTCACCGCGTACCGCTTCTGGTATACTGGCCGGGCGTCATCCCGGAGGGAAAGGTGAACCGGGAGATGGCTACTGCCATGGACCTTATGCCCACCATCGGTGCCTTTGCCGGCATCAATCAGAACTCACTGCCCTGGGATGGCCACGACATCTCGGCACTTCTCCGCGGTGAGCCAGAAGCTGCCACTCCCTACGAAGCGTTTTTCTTCGTCCAGGGAAGACAAGTCCAAGCAGTCCGCGCCGGATCCTGGAAGCTGCATGCGCCGCACCGGTACCGGAGCATCCACGGCGCCTCTCTTTCAACGCCCACGCACCCCGGGTCGTACGTCCAGGACTCCGTTGGGCTTTCCCTCTTTGACCTCGCCACCGACATCGGAGAGCACCACAATGTCATCCAAGATCATCTGGAGGTCGCGCAGCGCCTGACTGCTTTAATCGACAGCGCACGCGCAGAGCTGGGTCCGCACCGTTAGCTCACATTGAAAAAAGAGAGATAGGGCCCGCCCTCCACCCGCTTCAGGTACAGCGCGAGCTCCCGAAGGTGGAAATCCCCCCCCACATCACAGACTCACCGCACGCAACCTTCCGTCCCTTGGGCACGTGGTCCCAACGCCTTGGCCAGTGGTACACGCTGTGCAGCAGCAAGCCCTCATGGCTCGGCGCACGGCTCAGGTATAGGTCCGACAGGAGCGTCTGCGTGATCTTAAGTCCCGCCTGCCAGTAGCATGCCCCTTCGCCATGCCTTCCCAGAAAATGCCCGAAACGCAAGAGTCCCTGGGCCGCAATGGCGGCAGCAGAGCTGTCCACCGGTTTGCAGTCATTGAACGGGTCCGCTGCGCGCTCCTGGTATCCCACAATCTTGGCTAATCCCGGCGCCCCCGTGTCCCAGAACGGTACGCCGCAGGCCGGCATCTCACGCAAGTAGAAGTCGCACGTCGCCGCCAGAGGTCGGTAGAACAAGGCACGCAAGGCCTCATATCCGCCAAAAGGCGCGGCATCCTCATCGCTTAGCGTGCCTGCAAATTCCAGGAGTTCAGCATAACCGCATAGGATCCACGCAAGCCCCCGAGTCCAGGTCGTTACCGGAGCGTACCCCTGCTGCGTACTCGGACATCGAAACGTCCCTGAATGAATGTTGAAGAGCGCTTCTTGCGCTACGCGGCCCGAGACGTCGTACCCGTCACGGCCCTCGCCATAGTAGACTATGTACTTCGCTGTCACGCGTGCATGCTGAACCAGGCGCTCCAATAGGGATACCTGGCGGTCCTGCTCTCCGCCGAGAACCGCGCCCAGTCGATGGGCCAAGCGCAAGTGCACGCAAAGACCGAATGGTGTCGGCAAACAGGGAGTGCGGGCCGTTGAATGAGTAGATATAGCCCTCATTGTCCGAGAGCCGCGTCCAGCGGCGCGCCTGGACCGCCCCACTCACCTTAAGCGCAAGCGCATAGTAGGCCTGCTCCCATTCCGCTCTGGGGATGCGCCCTTCATGCATCAGGCGGAGCAGCGTGCCAAAGGTGCTGATACAGGTGAAGCCATGATCATGAACGCCAAAGTGCGTGAGGAACGGTTCCATCTTCTCCAGGACCTGTCGCCGACCGACCGACCGAAATTCCTCGTCGCCTGTAGCATCGAACTGCAGGAGCGCCGAGCCCACCTGGAATCCCAGCGTCCACTCCGTCCAGCCGCGTGGCTGATAGCGACCCTGTACCGTATGCACCAGCGCGCCCGGCGGCGGGTCACGACGCAATGCGAGCGCGCGAACCTTCTCCCCGGAGAGTGCCCACAACCGCCTCAGATCAGGAGCCAATGAGGCTGGCGTAAGAAGCTGGCTGACATCAATCACCGCTGCAAACCGCTAAAGCTGTAAACGATAGAGTGCAAGATACAGCAAAGGCTTCGCGGGCGGTATTAGAGGAATATTCGATAAATGCTCCTTGAACGACGCAATACATACCCTGTATCTTTGTAGGCTGTATACGAAAGGGAATGCATGAACGTTAGGATTCCGGTATTCCATGCACGATTTATAACGTGTATTTTTGATAAATGAAAGACACACTTCTTGGCACCACTAACGGCACAGGATCTCCTGCAGGCACAATCAGTGTGCAGGGATTGACCAAGACCTATGGCCCGGAGCGGGCCGTTGACGCCATCACATTTGACGTGCGGCCCGGCGAGGTCGTAGGCTTCTTGGGGCCGAATGGGGCGGGCAAGACCACCACCATGAAGGTGATCACGGGGTACCTCAACCCCACCGAAGGCACCGTGCTGGTTGACGGCCTGGATGTGCGTGAGGATACCCTCTCCATCCGGCGCCGCATCGGCTACCTGCCGGAAAGCACCCCGCTTTACCGCGAAATGGTGACCTACGACTATCTGGAGTTTGTAGCAGCCATGCGTGGCATTCCCAAGGCACGACGCGGCGCACGCATCAAGGAGATGACCAATGCGTGCGGGCTGCATGAAGTGCTCGGCAAAAAGATCGATGCCCTTTCAAAGGGCTACCGCCAGCGCGTCGGCCTGGCTCAGGCCATGATCCACGACCCACCTATCCTGATCCTGGACGAGCCCACCTCAGGGCTGGACCCGAATCAGATTGTGGAAATCCGGGAGTTGATTCGCAGGATCGGGCGCGAAAAGACCGTAGTCCTCTCCACCCACATCCTCCCCGAGGTGCAGGCATCTTGCGACCGGGTCCTGATCATCCACAGAGGGAAGATTGTGGCCGACGGTACGCCGCAGCTCTTGCTGGAGAGCTTCGTGGGTGGTCACCGTGTGCACTATGGCGTCAGAGGCAATGCCGACGCCGTGGGCGCGGTGCTGTCCGAAAACGACATTAAGATCGTGGAGCAGCGAAGCGTAGACAATGAAGCCCACTTCTTGCTGAATGCTAAGCGCGACATCCGTGATGACCTCTTCCAGCTGGCGGTACAGCATGACTGGGCGCTCACCGAGCTGCATCGCGAAGAAGGTAACCTAGAAGACGTGTTCCGGCAGTTGACATCAGTCTGAACCATCAAGCCGCATCATGCACCAGACCTGGACTCTAACCAAGCGCGAATTGCAGGCATACTTTGACGGCCCTGCAGCCTACGTCGTGCTCAGCGTTTTTCTGGCCATCACGGGCTGGTTCTTTGCCAACCCGCTGTTTCTGCAGAACGAGGCCTCGCTGCGCTCGATGTTCAGCATCGCTTCTTTCGTGTTCTTGTTTTTTGTACCTGCTCTGACTATGTCCTCCTTTGCCGAAGAGCGTCGGGCAGGCACGCTGGAGCTCCTTTTGACCTTCCCCGTACGGGACTGGCAGGTAATCCTGGGCAAGTTGCTTTCGGTTGCGCTGCTGCTCTTGGTCGCCATCAGCATGACATTTTTGTACGTCGTCACGCTGTCGCTTTTGGGGGACCTGGACTTCGGCGCGACGGTAGGTGGCTATCTGGGGCTTTTCCTGCTGGGCGTCACCTACAGCGCCATCGGTATATGTGCATCGAGCCTCACGCGCAACCAGATTGTAGCATTCATTCTGGCCTTTGGAGCCATCTTCGCGTTCTTCCTTTTTGACAAAGTCGTGGACTTTGTGCCCACCTGGCTGGGAAGTATTCTGCAATACCTCAGCACGGACTACCATTTTGAGAACCTGATGCGCGGCGTCATCGACTCCAGAGACGTGTTGTTTTACTTGTCACTGTCGGCATTCGCGTTTCTGGTGACGACCTACAACCTTGCCAAACGCCCGGAATAACGCCTTGCGCCTTATCACGCAGACGAAATGAAGAGAGATTGGACATCGCAGACCGGCATCCTCCTTGCAGGAGGGATCCTGGTCCTAGTTAACCTGATCGGTCTGAGCATATTTCTGCGACTGGACTTTACCGACGACAAGGTTTATTCGCTCTCGGACGCATCCAAAGAGCTCGTCCAGAAACTAGACGACCCGGTCACAATCACTGCGTTCTTCACGGCGGACCTGCCAGCGCAGTTCGCCGCCAACCGGCGATTCCTGAAGGACAAGCTGGATGACTATCGCGCCTACGGCGGCGCCAATGTACAGTACCGGTTCGTGGACCCGGACGAAGACGAATCGCTGCAGGCCGAAGCCTTACGGTATAACATCCAACCGGTACAGATCCAGGTTTTTGAAGAGAACAGCGTGCAGCTCAAGAACGCGTACATGGGCGTCGCCATCCAGTACGAAAGCAAGCGTGAGGTCATCCCCGTCATTCAGGACCTGTCGCGCCTGGAATATGACCTGACCAGCGCCATACGGCGCATGACACGCGAGCGCAAACCTGTGGTAGGCTTTCTCTCCGGCCACGGTGAACTCAGTCCCACTCAGGATATGGCGGCACTATACGAAGGGCTCGGGGCAAACTATGATGCCCGTGCTGTAGAGGCGTCGGCCCTTGCAGGCGAAGACAAGCCGGATGTGCTGCTAGTCATTGCACCGACCGACACAATTCCGCCGGAAGACCTGACCGCGATAGACAACTATGTGATGAACGGAGGCCGCCTCGGGCTGCTGATCAACCGCGTGGCAGGTGATTTGCAGACGGGGCAAGCCGTGGAACTGAATATCGGCCTGGAGACGCTGCTGGGCCCTTTCGGGGCAGCCCTGACGCCCAACCTGATCATGGATGAGGTGAATTCCGTGATCAACGTGCAGCGGCAGGAGCAATTCTTCAGGGTTTCGCAGCAGATCCAGTATCCGCTTTTTCCCGTAGCGACAAACTTCAACCAAAACAACATGATGGTGAGTCGCCTGCCAAACCTCATGTTCTACTTTGTCAGCTCGATAGACACGTCACTGGTACTGCCGCCGGGCGTGACACGCGAGCCGCTTATTTACTCCTCAAGCCAGAGCGGCGAGCAGCGCGGGTTCTTTGTGCTGCAGCCAACGCAGACCACGGCGACGCTTTCCGGCGGCCCGTTCGTCCTAGGTGCGGCATATTCTGGCACCTTCCCCAGCGCCTTCAGCCCGGGCCGCACCAGCGTGGCCACGCGCCTGGTGGTTGTTGGAGATGGGGACCTCTTCAATCAGACTCTCCTCGGGGGTACTGCGGCCGCGCATGCCACGTTTGGGCTAAACCTGGTGGACTGGCTCATACAGGATGATGCGTTGCTGACCATCCGCTCCAAGAGCCTGCAGGCGCGCACGCTGCGCGAAACATCTGACGGCACAAAAGCCTTCGTAAAGTACGCTAACATGGCCGGCCCACTCCTGCTCGTCATGTTGTTCGGGCTGGCCCGCTGGCGGCGCCGACGCGGAAGGCAAATCGTAGTAGTACAGTAACAGCATCCTAACTGGCATGAAGCAGCAACAGCTCCTTTACCTCGGCGGCGGATTCGTCCTGCTTTTTTTGGTCTGGCTGTTATTTATTCGGGACACCAATCCCACCACTATTGGAGACCTGCCTGCAGTTGATTTCCCGACAGATCAGGTCCAGAGTCTGACGGTGGAATTCCCGACGGATACTGTCGTGGTTGAGCGGCAGGGTACGCGCTGGCTGATGCTAAGCCCGGTCACGACGGTGGCGGATTCCACTACCGTGTCGCGCCTGTTGCAGCAGCTCGGTGATTTGGCACTGGATGCCCCGGTCACGAGTGATATTGCGCGGCACGCCTACTATGGATTTGACTCTACGGCCGCCCGAATTCACGCCTCCTGGGGCGATGACTCCTTCGACCTGATCGTTTCTCGCCAAGGCCCGGACTACCAGTCCGTGTACGTCCAGGTTGGAGATGATCCCCGGATATACTCCACGCGGCAACGCATCACGGTACAACAGAACACCGACCGGTGGCGGGATCGCCGCATCATGACCCTTGCCAGCGCAATGGTGCAGTCGGCCAGCGTGTCGCGGCCCGGAGGCAGCTACGAAATCACGCGCACGGACACAGGGTGGAACCTTGACGCGCAGGCGGCCGATAGCCTTTCGGTAGAAAACTGGCTTCGTCGCTTCTCCGTATTTAACGCGGACGGCTTTTTCGATGACATTCCGAAGCAGGTCCTGCAGGACGCGTCTTATCAGATCAGCTTTAGCTATACCTCGGGCACGACCGACCGGCTGTATCTCATGCAGACCGAGGACGCGCTGGCTATATCTTCGTCAGCGAAAGACCCAACGTATCGACTTATGGCCAGCCGCCTGGAGAGCTACTTCCCCGAGCCCGCTTTTTTTCTTCCTGAGTAGCATTGCAACTATGCCCAACACCGCTACGGGCGCGGCACAGGAATTTGAGTACCGCGCACAGATGCAGCAGCTGCTGCGCCTGATAGTTCATTCGCTCTACACGCACAAGGAGATATTTCTCCGTGAGCTGATTTCCAATGCCAGCGACGCGCTCAACAAGGTGCGTTTTCTGTCGCTCTCTGACCCCTCCCTGGCGGAGACCGAGCACAAGATCACTGTCATACTGGATTCCGATGCCAACACGCTCACCATCGAGGATACAGGCATTGGAATGACGCGGGAGGATCTCATTGAGCGCATTGGCACCGTTGCCAGCAGCGGCACACGCTCGTTCCTGGAAGAGTTGAAGCAGTCGGACAAACCACTTGACGCATCACTGATAGGCCAATTTGGGGTTGGATTCTACGCGTCATTCATGGTTGCGGGGCAGGTAGCCATCGAGACAAAGCATGCAACGGCGGAGGGCCCGGGGCACCGCTGGTCGTCTGACGGCGGGGAGCATTATACCATAGAAGAGATTGACCGCACCGAACATGGTACTACGGTTACGTTGCACCTCAAAGAAGAGGAGAAGGAATTCAGTGAGGAGCATCGCGTCAAACGGGTCATCCGTAAGTATTCCAACTTCGTTGACTTCCCCATATTCGTAGGAGACGACCAGGTCAACACCGTCAAGGCGCTGTGGAAGCAGCGGAAAGAGGATATCACGGACGAGGAACGCGA
Organism: Rhodothermales bacterium; assembly: GCA_965218495.1. Classification (GTDB taxonomy): domain Bacteria; phylum Bacteroidota; class Rhodothermia; order Rhodothermales; family Bin80. The sequence goes on along the minus strand of OZ244626.1, from coordinate 3,843,790 downwards.
TGAGTTCTACAAGTTCGTTTCAACCGACTTCAGAGATCCTCTCGGGCACCTGCACCTGCATATAGAAGGGCTGGTCAACTTTGATGCGCTGCTGTTTATTCCTGCGAAAGCGCCTCCAGGACTTTTTCGCGAGGACTACGACCAGTTTCTTCAACTCTATTCGTCGGGTGTGCTGATTCAGAGTGATGCCAAGCATCTCCTGCCGAACTACTTGCTCTTCGTGCGCGGTGTCGTGGATACCGATGATCTGCCGCTGAATGTGTCACGAGAGGTGACCCAGAACAGCCCGGTAACGGCTAAGATCAGAAACATCCTCACCGGCAAGGTGCTGAACCTCTTACGCGACTGGTCCGAGGACGAAGACAAGGATCGGTACACGACCTTCTTTGAGGAGTTCGGGAGGGCCTTCAAGACAGGCATCGTCACCGAGCATAAGAGGCGCGACGATTTGATTGAGCTGATTCGTTATCCGTCCACTAAGACCGAAAAGGGCAGCTTTACCTCGCTGAAGGCATATGTTGAGCGCATGCCTGAGGAGCAGGACACGATCTACTACCTCTTGGTGGACAGCCTTGACCTTGCGCGACAAAACCCCAACCTGGAATACTTCAAGCGCAAGGACCTTGAGGTACTGCTGCTGGCTGAGCCGATCGACGTCTTTACGATCTCTCACATCCCAACTTACGACGAGAAGCCGCTCAAGAGCATTGAGTCCGCTGACTTGGAACTCGATACTGAAGACGACAGCACCTCACTTCCGGGAGATGATCAGGATACGCTGTTATCGCTTTTCCGGCTTAAGCTAAGCGACAAGGTACAGGATGTCGTCGCATCCAAACGCCTAGTGAACTCTGCAGCCACCCTGGTAGTGGGTGCCGGGGGCATGGACACACAGGTAGAAAAAATGATGAAGCTGATGGGTCAGGACTACGGAATGTCTTCGAAGAAGATCCTTGAGCTCAATCTTACTCATCCCCTGATGCAGAATATCCTCGCATTGAAGCAGGAGTCAACGAATGAGGATCTTGTAGACAAGGCGGTTCATCAGGTCTATGAGGGTGCACTTCTGGTTGACGGTGACCTTAAGGACACAGCCACGTTTGTACAGCGTATGACCGACCTTTTGGCTGAGGCCACCCGCCCGCGAGAACAGTAGCTCATGGCGCTGTACGGGGGCATTGAGGCAGGCGGCACAAAGTTCGCCTGCGTGGTCGGCACATCCCCCGACGATATACGCGCCTCTGCGCGCTTTGCCACCCGAACTCCTGGAGAAACGCTAGCTGAGGCTGTGGCATTCTTCCGCGCGCAGCCGGAATACATTGCAGCCGTTGGGATTGGCTCATTCGGCCCAATAGATCCGCGAATAGGATCCCCAACATACGGGCAGATCACAAGTACTCCCAAGAAGGGATGGGCATACACCTCGATCGTTGGCGAGATAGGCCAATGCCTCGGTGTGCCTGTAGCCTTTGACACTGACGTCAATGCCGCGGCGCTGGCCGAGCATACTTGGGGCATCGCGCGCGGCAAGGATACTTTCCTGTACCTGACTGTCGGGACCGGCATCGGCGGCGGGGCCTTAGTCCACGGGCACAGGCTTCATGGGGCCCTGCACCCGGAGATGGGACATGTCTTTGTGCCCCGGGCCCCGGGTGACGTGTTTGGTGGCTGCTGCCCGTACCATGGTGACTGCCTGGAAGGCATGGCCTCGGGCCCTGCGATCGCCGCGCGGTGGGGCCAGCCCGGTGCGTCGCTCCCGCCCGCCCACCCGGCATGGCAGCTGGAGGCACACTACCTTGGGCTGGCCATAGTCGGTCTTGTCCTGGCGCTCGCACCGGAGTGCGTGATTTTGGGCGGTGGCGTGATGAAGCAGCAGCAACTCTTCCCGATGATCCGGGCAACGGTGCAGCGGCGCCTGAATGGCTATTACAAGGTACCGGCCATCACGCAGTCCATCGCCACTTACATTGTGCCTCCAGCCCTGGGAGATGATGCGGGCGTGCTGGGTGGCATCGCATTGGCAGCTACCGCGTCCTGAGGTTCGCCTGCGTGGCACCGGACCCCGCTTCCGTTACCTCGGCCGCGGCATTCAGCACGCACCGAGAATAGAGAAGTGTACAGCGTCCCATGCGCCTGGATGGATTTGCGTCGGAATCATTCCAGCGGCAAACCCGAAAAGCAAGACTGGAGCCTCTCTACAGTGTACGCGGGCCAGTTGGCGCACGCGAGGCACCCTATCGTTCTACGCGGCCGGAGCCACTGCCTCCTACGAGTGTTTCCACCTCTGCCTTCGTGGCCAAGTTGAAGTCGCCACGGAAAGAATGGGCCAGGCAGGAAGAGGCCACGGCAAACTCCAGTGCCTGCTTTGTGTCCCCTCGGGTGAGAAGGCCGGCGATTAGTCCGCCAGAAAAAGCGTCTCCGGCGCCGACGCGGTCCACTATTTGGATTTCGTAACGCTTCGACCGGTGGGGCACGCGGCAGTCTTTGTCATCCAGCATGATGGCACTCCACGCGTTGAACGAGGCCGAAAAGCTTTCGCGGAGCGTGATGGCAACTGCCTGGAAGGCGTACTGGCGCTTCACCCGCCGCGCAAGCGTGGCATAGCCCGCTTCGTCCAGGCGACCGGATTCAATGTCGGCTCCCTCAGCCCGCATGCCTAGGCAGCGCCAGGCATCCTCCTCATTGGCAATGCATACATCTACGTGTTCCATCAGGGGCTTCATGACCCGCTGCGCCTCCTCGACGCTCCAGAGCTTCTTGCGATAGTTCAGATCGCAGCTCACCGTCACTCCAGCCCGCTGCGCCGCCAGGCACGCGTCCTTCGTAAGCATCCTGGTGCACGCGCCGAGCGCGGGCGTGATGCCCGAGAAGTGAAACCATCGCGCTACCGCCATAACCGACTCCCAGTCTACCACACGCGACTCCATCTCACTGAAGGCCGATCCGACCCGGTCATAGACCACCAGTGACGGGCGCTGGCTGGCGCCGTGCTCCAGAAAGTATATGCCCAGGCGCTTGCCGCCCCGCTGAACATGCTCCGTGCGGATGCCGTGTCGCCGCAAATGCGCTAAGGCCGCATCTCCTATCGCATTGGCCGGCAGGCGCGTGACATATTCGGCGCGCAGTCCAAACTGTGCCAGCGTAGCAGCTACGTTCGCTTCGCTGCCGCCAAAGGTGACATCAAAGGCATGGGCTTGGGCCAGGCGATCGTGACCAGGCGGCGAGAGCCGCAGCATCAATTCTCCTAGAGTGACTACATTCAAGGCAATAGCTGACTATCAGCGGACCAATTCGATAGACTTAACAAGGATACGTGCCCGTCGCGTAAGCTCGTCAAATTTGCCTGCTTCGACTGCCGCGCGGTCAATGAGTGCGCTGCCGACGCCAACGGCCAAGGCACCGGCTTGGATCCAGGTGCCCGCGTTTTCCGGCGTAACCCCGCCGGTCGGACAGAGCCGCAACTGCGGCATCGGCGCAAGAAGCACCTTCAGGTACTTGGGTCCCCAAAACCCTGCAGGAAACACTTTGACGAGGTCAGCCCCCAGCGCTTGAGCGCGCTGCACTTCCGTGGGCGTAAACGCACCCGGCATCACCGGCAAGCCTCTTTTGTGGGCACTTTCAATGATCTCCGGCGTTGCAATGGGGCTGACGATGAACTGCGCCCCGCTGTCTGCGGCCTGTGCCACTTCGTTTGCGTTCAGAACGGATCCCATACCAACAAGGACTGCTGGTGACAGCCGGCTGGCCAGCCGCTCAGTGGCAGCCAGCGCGTCAGGTGTGGTTAGCGTGACCTCAAGAATTGTCACGCCGCCGCGCAGCATCGCTTCTGCGACGGGCAGCACCCGATGGCTGGACTTCAGGCGCAGGATGGCAACGGCACCTGCCGTCACGATGCGCTGGGTGGTTTCAGCCCGGGACATCGTACCAGAGAATACCTGTTGATTTACCATTAAGAGACGAATGCCAAAAAGACTGCTCCTTCTCTATGACGGGCTGATCCGCCTGCGGCCGCCCTCAGTCACTGCGCAAGGCCCCGGTAGCCACATCTGCGTTCCTGATCTGCCTGCCCGTCCCTTCACCCAAGATACTAACCCGCAATGGAGCAGCAAACTGCCAGTCTAGCACGCATTGAGCATCTTGAAGGCATAGCCAGAAGACTTGAGCCGACCCCCGAAGAATGGGATGAGTTGGCTTCCAAGGTACTGGACTACGCGCATGGTTTCATCAGAGGCATGCCGTTGGGGCAAGCCTATACAGAGGGCGGCCGCAGTGGCGCCGGCCTTCTGGCATCTCCTGTTACGGAGGCTGGCATTTCAATCGACGAGGCGCTCGCACTGCTCAAGCGCAATGTCGACACCGTGGGTATCAATCCCGGCTCAGGCCGATTCCTGGGCTATATCCCCGGTGGGGCCATTCCCATCTCCGGGTTCGGAGACTTTTTGGCGGCCATTTTCAACCGGTACTCGGGCATGTTTTTTTCTTCGCCCGGAGCCGTTCGGATGGAGAATATGATGGTCCGCTGGATGGCAGGTACGGTGGGTTATCCTGCATCCGCCGGTGGCTACCTGTCGTCCGGTGGAAGTCTGGCGAACCTGTCGGCAATTGTAACGGCACGTGAGGCGCACGGAGTAGAGAGCGCCGATGTGCCCAGAGCCGTCGTTTATCTGACCAAGCAAGCACACCACTGCGTGGACAAGGCCCTTCGTATTACGGGATTGCAGGAATGTATCATGCGACGCATACCCGTTGACGGCCAGTATCGGATGTCAGCGCCCGCACTTGAGGAGGCCATCACTGCAGACAAGGCCAAAGGACTCTCGCCTTGGCTGGTCGTGGCATCAGCCGGGACCACGGACACGGGAACGGTGGATCCATTACGCGACATACACGAAATCGCCGATGCCCAAGGCCTGTGGTACCATGTAGACGGCGCTTACGGCGCGTTTTTTGTTCTGTGCCCGGAAGGCACCCCGGTGCTTGATGGCATGGACCTTTCGGACTCCTTAGTGCTGGATCCGCACAAGACGCTATTCGTCCCCTATGGAACAGGTGCTTTGCTCGTAAGAGATCGGGAGCTCCTTGGCAAGGCCCATCGTGGATGGAGTTCATACTTTCAGGACATCGTTTCTCACCCCACCGAACTCTCCCCTGCGTACTTGTCGCCAGAGCTTACGCGGCACTTTCGTGCGCTGCGGATGTGGCTACCGCTTAAGGTGTTGGGGCTAACGCCCTTTCGGGCGGCACTATCCGAAAAGATCCGCCTCGCGCGCTACTTCTATGAGCAACTCAGCACGTACGAGGGCTTCGAGATGGGCCCGTATCCAGACCTTTCTGTTGCCACCTACCGGTATGTCCCGGCCCGTGGCGACGCCAATGAATTCAACCTTGCGCTAGTTAAGCGGATACTGCGCGACGGCCGCGTGTTTGTAACCTCGACCCGCCTTGACGGCCAAGTGATGCTGCGCCTCGCCGTAGTGGGCTTTCGCACGCACCTCTCCGACATTGACACGACGCTGCATGTGCTGCGCGAGCTCTCAGCCGAACTCGCCGCAGCCTGAACCGCTCTCCTACCAGCCCTCGTCGGCAGTAGGGCCGTAGCTGGGTGGCACGGGAACGTCCAAGAGCCGCAGATACACGCTCAGCTGGCCACGGTGATGCACGATGTGACTGGTGCACCAGCGGCGCAGCACGTTTCCTTTCGTGTCTGTGAACAGGTCGGCATCGCCCCGGCGCAGCGTCCAGGGCTGTGCCAAGACCTCCTCCGTCGCCTTTTCCAGTTCGCGTAAGAGGGCTTCCACACGCTCGTCAAAAAGTGCGAGGAGTGCTACTTTGCTTTCGGGAATCTGCCGCGGCCCGCGCGGCACGCCGATGTCGTAGTAGTCCTCGGCCAGATTGACGACACCCCATCCGGCCAATTCCGACAGGTGGACCAAAAGGTGGCCCAAGCTGAACGACTTCTCGTGGGGCCGCCACGCGTAATGCTCCACCGGGGCCCGCGCCATCATCCGGCGCGTGGTGGCAAGTTCATCAATTAGGTCGCCCGCAGCATAGTGCAAGGCGGTAGGTCTGTTCTGAATATCGTCCATCGGCTCGTTGAGTGCTTGTTTGCGCGGCCATTAACCCGCAGCTGTGCCGATAGATTCACGGCGGAAATCAGGACCGTTCGTCCGCGAATGCATAGATTGTAAACGAACCATCCCGAGACGGTCATGAAATACCTTCCTTTCGTTTGTATTCTGCTACTTGCTGCTGCCTGCGAGCGCACGGCGGTGCCTGAATTGGAAGACGCCGCGCCTGTCACGGCAGATTATTCGCTCGATGTGTCCCAGACGCACAACAAGTTCAGCGCAGCCATCCCTCCGATCCTGACCGTACCCTCGGGCGCCATAGTAGAGGTTTACACGAAGGAAGCTTCGGACGGTCAGTTTGACTTGAACTCCACGGCCGAAGCTGCCGCAAATCTCGACTTTGAGCCCATCCACCCACTGACGGGCCCCGTCTTCGTTGAGGGTGCCGAAGTTGGCGATGTGTTGGCCGTCACGCTCCACACCATTGAGATTGGCGCCATGGGGTGGTCTGCCATCGTTCCCGGCTTCGGGTTCTTGGCGGATGAATTCACTGAGCCCTATGTGAAGATGTACGAATTCAAAGATGGAGACACATACGCGACCTTTGCTGACGGCATCCGCATCCCATTGGAGCCCTTTCCGGGAGTGATGGGGGTGGCTCCTGCGACGGACTCCATGCTGAGCACTGTACCGCCCCGCAAGAACGGCGGCAATATGGACGACCCGAACATGGTTGAGGGTACGACCGTGTATTTTCCGGTCTTGGTCCCGGGGGCGCTCTTTTCGATCGGGGACACGCACGCCGCGCAGGGCATGGGCGAGGTGTGTGGCACCGCCATTGAAGCGCCCATGCGTATCGTCTATGAGGTAAACGTCCTCAAAGACATGCCCTACGTCCAGGAGCCGCAGTATGAAACGGAGTCCTACTACGCCGTCACAGGCTTTGCGCCCACCATTGACGAAGCGGCACGCAAGGCTACCCGATACATGATAGACTACTTGGAGTCTGTGCGGGGCCTGGCGCGCAACGACGCGTATGTCCTGGCCTCACTTGCGGCAGACCTACACATAGCGGAAGTCGTTGACGTGCCGAACATGCTGGTGTCCATGCACTTGGATAAGGCTCTTTTCGTCGAGCCTGCCCAGTGACTACTGCTGGTAGGTGACACGGTATATCGCGTCCGCCTGATCGTCGGAGATCAGCAGCGAGCCATCCGGCAGGGTTTCCATATCCACGGGTCGTCCCCAGGCCTGTTGGCCGTCAAGCCATCCTTTGGCGAAGACCTCTTGGCCTGTCGCCATGCCTGCTTCGTCGAAGCGCACCAGCTTGACACGGTATCCGATCTTCTCCCTACGGTTCCAAGATCCGTGCTCAGCAATGAAGGCTTGGTGTCTGTAAGCTTCAGGAAACATCGCCCCCTCATAGAATTCAATGCCCAGCGGCGCCACATGTGGGCCAAGCAGAATGGCGGGAGCATGGAATTCTTCAGCAATGCGGTTTTCGCCAAACTCAGGATCAGGCGTATCTCCCTGGTGATAGTAGGGATAGCCGAAGTGCATGCCCGGCTCCGGCGCGTGATTTAGCTCACAGGATGGCAGCTCGTCAGTGATGGCCGGATCCGGGCTGATGTTGTCCCTCCCATTGTCGGTAATCCACAGGTCGCCGGTGACCGGGTGCCAATCGAATCCTACGGAGTTACGGATGCCGCGCGCATAGACCTCTCGGCCGCTGCCATCTTTGTTCATTCGCAGCACAGTGGCATAGGGGTCGGGGCGCTCGCATGTGTTGCACGGGGTGCCTACCGGAACGTACAACAGGCCATCGGGGCCGAATGAGATGAATTTCCATCCGTGCATCCTGTCGCTCGGCAAGTCGTCAACCACCACTGCGGGCTCTGGCGGATTCATCAGGTTGGCCTCTATGTCGTAGTAGCGCAGAATTCTGCTAACGGCTGCCACATAGAGGTCTCCTTCGTGGATTGCTAGCCCTGTCGGCATGGTAAGACCTTCTGCGATGACCAGGACCTCATCCGCCTTGTAGTCACCGTCGCGGTCCACAACGGCATGCACCTTGCCGCCACGGCGAGAGCCGACAAACACGGTGCCGCCTGGCGCCACAGCCAGCTGCCGGGCATTGGGGACCTCATCTGAAAAGATCTCTATCTTGAAGCCATCGGGAAGCTTGATCTTCTCCAGAGGCAGGTCTGGTGAATGGGTGCCGGCAAAGAGCACGGGGACCATGAAAAGCCACTTGGATGTAGACATAGTCGTGTATTGAGCTGCGTCTCTGATCGCCACTCCGTTCATTGCGAAGCGGACAGCTGGAAATTTAGCAGTTCCGGCGCAATAGTACCGGATTTCTGGCGGGTCGTATTACGATGCGCGGCAGGGCGCCGATCGGAGACAAGGCCGCGGTTCTTTCGCTGAATTTCCAGAGTGAAGCCTGTTTGAGCCCGATTTGGATGGATTCGCCACTGCCAGTAAATGTGCCGAACACTAGGAGCTTGGTGTAGGGGGCACAATGTCAAGTTGGAGTTACACCAGGCTCCTAGTGCGAACGCCTTCTTCCAACTGAGTTTGGCGCACCGCCCCCCGGCGACCGCCGGCATCTTCAATGAAAACAATCAGGTACGCGACTCAATGGCCAGCTCTACTACTTGGAAGCTCAGTCTGAAACAATGATGGGCGCGGTTTACTGCTACCGTCGTTGCTAGCAGTGTATTCGGGCGGGGGTCTGTAGTTGTCAGGGATCCCGGCGAATTCGGATTACTTGAATTGTACATGGGCGGCTGCTACCTTGAAGCAGCTTGCAGCAGGAAACCAATGGACCCAAGACCGTTGCCGCAACTGAACGGAAGATTGTAAACTCCTCGGAATCTCGCGGCGTCTGTCCAGCAACTGTCTACATAGCAGATAAACCGATGGCTGCGATCTAGAGGATTTGGGTTCTGGCCGGATCTGTTGGCCGGTTCCTCACCACATAACCTTGAATGACAATGACCATTAGCCTCGTAGTTGCTGTTACGGATAACAATTGGTTCGAGGCGCTCAGGCATTCTGGCCTGAGTGAGGTCAATTTTTGGTCGCCTTCCGCAAGAAATTTCCGCGCGCTTCAAGAGGGTGAATTGTTCCTGTTCAAATTACGTAAGCCCCGCAACTACATTGTCGGTGGTGGCATCTTCGCCTATGCGAACAAGCTGCCATGTTCTATGGCTTGGAGGGTATTCGGCGAGGCCAACGGTGCTGAATCAGCTCAGGAAATGCGCACTAGGATAGTCAAGTACCGAGCAGCAGAAGCAAACGACCGGAGTGATTTCACCATCGGTTGCCGAATCTTAACCCAACCATTCTTTTTCCGCGAATCCGATTGGATCCCAGAGCCGGCAAGCTGGTCCAGGAATATCGTTGCATTCAAAACCTATAACACGGGCAACGTCGAAGGTCATAAACTTTGGACGGATGTCAATGATCGCCTTCAGAGACAAGATTCAAGTGGACTGCTGACCCCATCTTTGCGATACAGTGAGCCAGCCCTCTATTCGCCCCGTCTGGGACAAGGCGCTTTTCGCGTGCTGGTGACTGATATTTACGAGCGGCGTTGCGCAGTCACTCAGGAAAGAACTCTGCCGGCTCTGGAGGCTGCTCATATTCGTCCCTATGGCGATGGGGGCAAGCACGAAGCACGGAACGGACTGCTACTACGTGGCGATATCCACAGCCTGTTCGACACCGGATATGTGACTGTCACACCCAATCTCAAATTCGAGGTCAGCCGACACATTCGAGAAGAGTTCGAGAACGGCAAAGATTACTACGCACTGCACGGAAGACCAATCGCTGCTCCCAGGCGACCCAACGACCGTCCCGATCCCCGTTCTTTAGCTTGGCACAACGAGCATTGTTTCAGGGGGTGAGTCGTGGTCTCAATCACCGAAAGCGACAGGGATGCGTCGATCCGAATGGCTGCATTCAGCCATGTCCGAAGGCTGAGTGAAGCACATCACCATCTGACTCTAAGCGACTTGCAACCTGGTTTTGTCTTCGATGGTAAGCGCATCCCGCTCGTTAATCGGCCGCGCGGCATCTTCAAGCCTAGGCAGATGCAGTTCCTGCTTTCGATCAAAACTGTATTTCCTAGGCCGGGACGAAGGATCTGGTATGACGACCAACGCGAGGTTCACCGCCAGATATTTGAAGGTGACCAGATGGTGGACTACGCATTCATGGGAAAGAATCCCCAGGCGGCTGACAATCGCTGGCTGCGCGAAGCCTTCGTGAACAGGGTTCCAGTAATCTATTTTCTCGGCATCGCTCCTGGTCGTTATCTGGCAATACTCCCTGTATTCATTTCGGGGTGGGATTCCAAGACGCTGAAGGCGAGGATTGCATTCGGAATGCCTGACCAAGAAATGTTGACGCCTCCAACAAAAGGCTGGGAGCGACGGTATGCACTATGTTCTGTCAAGCAACGGCTACATCAGGCGTCATTTCGAGAAGCCGTCATCAGCGCCTATAGCGGGCGTTGCGCGCTGTCTGGAATATCTGAACCTTTACTCCTGGATGCCGCACACATCATATCGGATAAGGATGAGAAGTTCGGTCAGCCGGTGGTCCCCAATGGTCTGCCCCTGTCGAAAATTCATCACGCTGCATTTGATTCCCATCTGATCGGTATCGACCCGGACTATCGCCTACATATCTCCGAGCGACTTCTCTGTCAAAGCGATGGGCCGGTCCTCGAAGCCCTTAAGAGGCTCCGTGGCGGGACAATTCACCTGCCAAATCGAATCAAGGACCGACCAGATCGAGACCGCCTTGCACTACGCTTCGAGCGCTTCAGGACGGTAGCATGATTTGCTCGATGTTTTCCGCCATGTGCATCAAACTAGTCGTATCCTGCGCAATGGCCTCTGGCTTTTCCCGTGGGATGCCCCCTGCCATGCTTTTGCGCAGTACTTGTTCGCAGCCCTGTCTAGAACCGGTCCAGTTGACTGAATTTCAGGCCGCCAGCACCGCCATTCGCTCGAAGTCCTGACACGGGCTTCCTGCACAACCAGCATTGCTCCGCTTCGTGTGCAAGCATGGCGCCCGCACACTTTCATTCAGCGTGCCTTTGTGCGTGCTATGGTTACACGGGGGTGAAGTGTACCCCAATCGCTGGACACGATTTTGCTCATTTTAAGAAAATCTTGCCTCCTGGAGGACGCGTAATAGCGGGACCAGGCTGTCCCGGTGTGGATAGCGTTTACGTTCATGCTGGCTGCGCTGTCTGGTCGGCTCCCAGCCGGCCTGTGTACACCACGTACGGCGTCCGATGTTGCACCCTTGGTGCGGACGCTGATGGTTGTAGCAGGCGAAGTATGCCTGTAGCCGTGCCCGCGCTTCGTGCAGTGTCGCGTACTCGTTCAGGTACACCTCTTCGTACTCTACGCTACGCCAAAGGCGCTCGTTCAGGATGTTGTCGTAGCACCGACCGCGACCACACATCGAGATCCTGATGTCGACCTCCAGCGAGATGGCGGTCATCTCATCGCTGGTGTACTGCACACCCTGATCGCTGTGGAAGATCCTAGGACGCGCGCAACACGGAGGGGTTACCGGTCCAGTCCCTGATCGCGAGCAGGGCCTATATAGAAAGCTTGACATACAGTCCTACTATACCCGGCTAGTCGGGCTCAATGTTTCCGAAGAATTGTTGCGAGTCCTGATGTGGCGGGATCACCCACTTCGCGCGCACTGCCAACTTTCTCTTGACAGAGGCTGTCTTACTCCCGAACACAAAAACATGGCCTGCGTCATCTGGCTGCGGGGGTTCCGTCGCAACCCCCAAGCCCAGATCACGCAGAAACCGTACGCATAGCCCAACCATCAAATTGTCTCCGACATTCGCCTCTTCGGGACTACCGTAGCATTTCGCCCGATGCGCTGACATCGGCGTTTTGTCCCTAGAGTCGCTGAATAGCCCACTTTGAGGTCGCCATCTACCCATGGAGGAATCCAAGAAAGCCATCCCTTTAGGGATCCTCCGCCAGATCACCTCGTCATTATCTATAGACGGATCGTCTGCATACTTTGGTGATGGCATCGGCAGAGTTCAAACCAGCAACCTTAGAAGGGATGTTGGAGAAAACCTCCCCTTACCAACTCTAAGAAATCCCGACCATCACCTTCCGACTCAGGTGTTTCGGCAGATTCGTATGAGAAAGACAATCCCTCATTGTCACTTGCGATATCCACTGTCAAGGCCTGACCACGGCGCAGCCATTCAAGGAGGATTCCCCCCGAAGACTCGGGACATACGTTCGGGCGCGAGAAACCACTTCGGGCCATCACCTCTGCAAACCTCTCCGCATTATCAACTACCTCTCTAGATATCGGCCCCCCGCCATACGAATCCCAGTTGGGGACCAGTTCCAGATAGCCTCGTATCTTGTCCCTTATGCCGAGAAACCAAGAGGCCAACTGAGGTGGCTCGGTCAGGTAACCGATCGGCAGCGGGTTGACCAATAAACGATAGGACGGGGCAATGCCTCGAAGGTAAGGCCGGTCCGAGAGAAACCTTGGGTTGGCTGGAGTATCAACCGCAGCTAGCGCATTAGGTGTCATCGCTCTCGCTTCCAGAGTTGGTGCATTTTTTCTGAAGTCACTTCTGTGAATCCTCGCACAATCCATTCGCGGCCCATGTCCAGCTGCGATCTCAAATCTGCATCTCCTAGTTTCCCCCTTGCGGTAAGCGTGAGCCGAAAGGCCAGCTCGCCAGATGGGGGGGTAACCATGGGGGTGGCCTCGACATACAGCCTAGAGAGAGACCTCCCGCCCTGAATTGGATACCGCACCCGTAGTGCAATGTCTTCCGGCTCAGGCAGGAACTTTCTCTTCATTTCCCCCACTAGTAACGGGACTACCGAGTTGAGTTCACCATGCTGGTGCCATCCAATACCAGCTTGTATATGATTAACATAGGTTAATTCCCATTGATTCAGTTTCGGGTCACCTAGTTGTTCTTCCGCGAGAAATTCCAGGAAAACGCCAAAGTTCTTCTCGAACTCTGCACGCACATGTTCATACCTAGGGTAATCCTGGCTGCCGATCCTACGCCAATTGAAGACGAATCGGTCCTGTTGGATCTGGATCAGATTCGATCTGTCATCCGTGACAAGCCATACGCGGGAGGTGGGGGGCCTCCCGATCTCTATGTGGAAATTCTGGGGTGGGACTGGACTGGATTGCTCAAACCGAGACTCAAGGACAGGATGGACTTCCAGATTAGGAAATTCGCCGCGGTATCTCTGCCAAAGCAGTCCCACACGTGGGCTGGTCAGATCGTCAAGGGGTCTAAATTGAACAGAGATCGCAACCTCGATCACTGGTGGATTCTTGAAAGATGGCAAAGGGTCCACGATAAACCGTTACTGCGTCCCTGATCGGATATTGATCATCGCAAGTCTTTGCTGATACATTAACCGGAACGGATGGTTGCCTCGAATATACCAGCACTGACTAAGCTCTCGTGCCGTGAAGACTTCCACCGTTTTGGGGCGGCGTCAGGTACCGGAAAGGCGCCTTAACCAGTGCCTTAGTCAGCCACGCCGCAGCGGTCGGCTTAGCTGGCCATTGCTCTCGACACGCATCCTTGCTTAGGGAAAACTCCCTAGACCTTGAAACCGCTGGCAAATATAACAACCTGTACATATCCTGTCAATCATTCTGGCCCAGTCGAATTAAGACGATGGATTCCAATAAGAGCAAGACATTAGCGACTTGGCCAAGCAACCTGCGGGCGCGTTCCGCCCTTCTCCCCTATTCTCTGAGCATGGCCCGGCGCATGGTGTCTATCGCGGCCTGCACCGCGCCATCCACAGCCGTCAGGATCACGTGCAGCGAGCTTCAGTCCACCGGCCCAAAGTAGCGGCTGTAGTAGCTGTGAGGAATTTACGTGCTCAGCACGAAGCACTCGTCGGCGCCCATGACCCGCGGACCGAGCAGGGCTGGGACAGGGCGGCTTTTGGAGTCCAGCACCACCACAGGGGCGCGCATCACCAGGCCCTCGCTTTCGCGCGTGTTCGTGGAACCGACGTGCACCGTGTCCCCTGGCAGCGCGACCAGCACCTTGGCCAGCAGCTCCGTGCTGCCCGGGCATCGGCCGGGGTTGAGATACCCGCGCTCCAACGCCGGCGCTGCATGCGCCTCGGGCAGGCACACGCGCACCAGGTCCCCGCGGGCCAGCGCGTCCGGAAGACTGGGGCGGTAGAACCCTGTGGGCAGCGAGGGGGGCCAGTTGTAGTGCAGCGGCAGACGGTTGAGGACCCCGGGAGCCATCGTCACCACGTAGACTATCGCTCCCGTGGTCACTATGGCGGCGATCACCGTGGACAGTACCGCCCACCCATGGTCTTTCGGGGGTGGGGCGCCACCGGTGGACTGCCAGCGCGCGATCCTGGCGCTCCACCATCCCACCTCAGCCCCCTACCGTGTCCTGATACGGGGTGGGAACCTCCCACGCCTGGCGCGGATAAAGATGTCCGTAGCGGAAAGTGCGGGTCAGGATCTCCATGAAGCCTGGCTCGCCGGCAAACAGGTGGCGCAGTAAGGGCATCGCTATGAACGCGATCGCTATCCACAGCGCGATGACCATTAACGACATGCGTGCCGCCACTACGGTCACCAGGATGGCGAATCCGTCCAGGAGCACCACGTCCTGTGGGAACCCCCTCATCATCGGGGTACGCTGCAGCGACTGGTAGACACGGGCGCGCTGCCGACGGGCTGGCCGGAGAAGGGCGGTGGCCAAGACCGGACTAGGCTGGTCCTGAGTTCGATCAGTGCGACAGGATCGCCTCCCACGGGATTGAACATTCGCGCCCGCCAATTCCCATCGGGGCCTTCACCGAATTACCAACTGTATCTGGAACAACCGTGACTTTGAGGTCCTCGCTGGCATACATTGAGGTAACAATCACCGAACTTAGTCACCGTTGTATCTACACCGAAGTTAGACCCTGTACCGCGCCGCTTAATTCCAGGTATACTCCTGGAGCGCAGTCTTATGGCACGGTCATACCTTGCTGAAATGAGCTGTGGGCGACCCACAAAGGTCGCGGACTGCGGGTAAGGCCTACAATCGCTCCAAGAACGCTGCTATGCAAAAAATCGATCGGATATACAGGCTTTCGCCGACAGATCTCACGAAATTTGCGGCGTGTGAACATCAGTCTGCGCTAGACCTACGCTACGCAAATGGCGAAGAGCTGTCACCGCGCGAGCCCCCGGAAGAGTTGAAGCTGGTTGCGGACCTCGGAATCGAGCACGAAAAGGAATTTTTGGAGGAGCTTAGATCCAAGGGGAAGCAGATCGTGGAAATAGAGCGGTCCAAAGACCTTGACAAAGACGTTTGGCGGACGTTGGCAGCCATGCAAAGTGGAGCTGAAGTCATATACCAGGGTACTCTTAAGAATGGATCCTGGGCTGGATACACTGACTTCTTGCTACGCGTCGACGAGCCATCAGAGCTAGGCGACTATTCGTATGAGGTCATTGATTCCAAGCTCAAGCGCAAGCCAGACCCGTCTCATATCATTCAGCTGGTAATATATTCGCACCTGGTAGGACTAGTACAGGGCCGCCTGCCGACGCATATGCATGTTCAACTCGGCAATGGCATACGGTCCACCCACACCGTCCGAGAATTCGCAGACTATGTCTTGCAGATGCAGGGTCGGCTTGAAGAGTTCGTGGCCAAGAAACCTGTTACGCGGCCCGTCCCGTGCAAAGCCTGCGGCTCTTGCCGATGGAAAGACAAATGCGACGTGGACTGGAGACAGGACAACAGCTTGTTTCTGGTAGCAGGCATCCGGAGGACCCAAGTTGCTAAGCTGGAAGCGGCAGGCATCAAGACTCTGGAGGCGCTGGCACGGCACGAGGGAGAGGTCCCGAGACTGGCGAGCACTACGCTGGAGACACTTCGCGAGCAGGCACGACTTCAGCATGAGGCGCAGACAACAAACAGGCGGATCTGGAAACTTCGCCAAGTACGACCCGGAAAGGGGTACTACCTCCTGCCTACTCCAAGCTCGGGTGACCTGTTCTATGACATTGAAGGCTATCCGCATTACGCAGAAGCCGGCCAACATGGCTTGGAATACCTTCATGGCGTTTGGAACGGCAACGGCTTTTCCGCATTCTGGGCGCACAATCTGGCCGAGGAAAGGGAGGCACTTATTGGCCTGTTTGAGCTGTTTTCTACGCACCTCAAGCCAAACCTGCAAGCGCACATCTATCACTACGCTCCCTACGAGATCACCGCGCTTCGCAAAATCACGGCCCGTCACGGTTACGGTGAAGACATACTGGACACCTGGCTTCGAGAAGAACGGTTTGTCGATCTCTACGCCGTGGTACGCGGTGGCATCGTAGTCTCGGAGCCCGGCTACTCCATAAAGAACCTGGAGGCCTTCTACCGCCGTAAACGCCGCGAGGGTGTCAAGGAAGGAGGAGCATCTGTCGTCGCATATAGCAAATGGATCGCAGAGAAAGACGAAGAAAAGAAGCGATTGCTGCTCGCAAATCTGGAAGAGTATAACAAGGTCGACTGCATATCGACGCAAGAGTTGCGGGACTGGCTGTGGGCGCGCAGGCCCGATTTGCCGCTCTCAACGGGCACAGTGCACCAGAGCAGTGAAGCCAAGCAAAGGGCGGCCACAAAAGAGGCAGAATTCGCGAGCGTAGGATCCGTTATCGATGGCGCTACCCGCTTTGGCGAGAGCGCCCGCTACCTGATGAAAAACCTAATCCGCTTCCATAGCCGGGAAGCAAAACCGGCGGCCTGGAAAGTCTTTGACTCCAGGAACAAGCAGCTTGATGATCTCCTGCGTGATACGGATTACCTTGCCGTACTCCAGCCGTTAGGGGAGGTCTTTTCCATAAAGCGGTCTATGGGTCGCCAGTACCGCTATGCGCCGCAGTCCAACAAGGTTCGTACTGGAAGCAAAATGCAGATCAAGGTTGAGGAAGACAACTTTGGGTTTCGAAAGGTGGATGTCGTAGAACATGATCGCAGGCAACGTACCGTAACGCTCAAAATCAGTAAACGGCACGCTCGCGACCTAGTAGACCGCCTTGATCTGCTTCCTGACTTTGCTGTACCCTCAAAAGTCATCCAGAAGGCCATTTGGGATGTCTTGAAGCATCAATGCACCGACGGTTCTATAGACGCCGCACGCGATCTGCTCACGTGGCACGAGCCGCGGTTTAGGGATGGATGGACTCTTGCGCACGGCAGCGCGGACGCACTTGAACGCCTTCTTCAAGCGACGTCTCATCTGGACAACTCCGTGCTGCCTGTTCAGGGCCCGCCCGGAACCGGCAAGACCTATGTGACCGCACGTGCCATCCTCTCGTTGGTCAACAAGGGAATGCAGGTGGCCGTGGCCTCCAATAGCCATGCGGCGATAATCAACGTCCTTGAGGGCTGCGCAATAGCGCTGGATGAAAACTATGAAGGCCTCCGCGGCGCAGTAACGATAGCACATAAGATCGGGCAGCGTCCTACCGATAGAAAGCGCGAGGATGCAATCTACTATGCGACAAAGAACGACGACCCTGCGGTGATGTATTCAAATATCGTTGGGGGCACCGCTTGGCTTTTCTGCCGAGACGAGTTTAGCGCCAATTTCGACTATTTGTTTGTGGACGAAGCAGGACAAGTGTCGCTCGCAAATCTCGTGGGCATGACCTCATGTGCCGCCAACGTCGTACTGGTCGGCGATCCATGCCAACTGCCCCAGGTCATTCAGGGAGCGCACCCGCCCCCGGCCAACTTGTCCTGCCTGGAATGGATGCTGCAGGGGATGCGCATGGTATCCGAGGACCGCGGTATTTTTCTTCCAGACTCGTACCGGATGCACCCCAAACTGTGCAGATTCATTTCTGCACAATTCTATGAAAACAAGCTCAAGGCACACGCCACTACGGCCAGGCAGGCCGTTCATGCACCTGGCATACCGACGGCCGGCGCCTACCGCGTGGACGTAGTCCACGAGGGTCGTTCTCAGGAATGCGCCGAAGAAGCAGAAGCCATTCGGGTCTTTATTGATGCGCTCCTCCAAGGCACTTGGACCAACAAGAAAGGCAGGACGCGTCCGCTGCAAACGGAAGATATCATCGTCGTCGCACCCTTTAATGCGCAAGTCAACAGGCTTACGGATGAGCTGGAGGGCATTCGCGTTGGCACCGTGGACAAGTTTCAGGGCCAGGAAGCTCCGGTGGCCCTGCTGTCTATGACCTCCTCCTCAGCTGAAGAGACCCCTCGCGGCCTGGAGTTCGTGTTTTCACGCGAGCGCATCAACGTCGCCATGAGCCGAGGTCAAGCGCTGAGCGTAGCGTTTGTGTCCCCCAAGTTGCTTCAAGCTCAGTGCAACTCGGTCAACCAGATACGCATGATGAATCCGCTTTGCGCACTAGAGTCCATTGCGCTCCCGTAAGTTTGTGTGCTGACACCACCGCCCTCAGCAACCGATTCACAGTTATGACTCAGCGGCCAATTTTCTTACTTGCACTGGGATTGATGGCAAGCCCGCTCCTCGCACAACAGTCCACGCTGACGGTAGACAAAATTATGCAGGACCCGGACACCTGGATTGGCTCGTGGCCCAGAGCCCCCGTCTGGTCGGAGGATGGTCAGACGCTGTACTTCCGGTGGAATCCGATGGGTGCATACGCCGCCGACTCACTCTTCATGGTGCCACGCAACGGAGGTGAACCCATCCAGCTTTCGCCGGAAGAGCGCCGCAACCTGGGGCCTTCATTTAACGGCTGGCATCATCATGAGCATGTCTATGATTCTACCTTCAGCCGAAAGGTATACGCTCAGGGCGGAGATCTGCACCTCCACTACCGCGACACGGGAGAAACCGTTCGCCTCACCCGCACGCGCGAGTTTGAAGGTAGCCCTCGGTTCACGCCCGACGGCACTGCCATCGTTTTCGCGTCCGACAATAACCTGTTTCGTCAAGACTTGGAAAGTGGGGCTGTGCGGCAGCTAACAGATCTCCGCAGCGGCAAAGAGCCCAGAGAGCCAAAGGCCGATGCGCAGGCGGAGTTCCTGGAAGAACAGCAAAGGGATCTCTTTGACTACGTCCGTTCGCAACACGAAGAAGACAAAATGCGTGAAGAGGCACGGGAGCGCGATGAAGACGCCAGAAATCCGCCCACTACCTTCTGGCTGGATGGCAAGAACCCCGCTCAGCTTCGCGTAGACCCAACAGAGCGCTTTGTATCGTTCGTCACGACCGCAGACGCCAGCGCGAAGCGCACCGCCGGCATGGACTACGTCACCGAAAGCGGGTATTCAGTAGAGCGCTCAGCGCGACCCAAAGTGGGAATGCCCTATGGAATGGCCACGCTTTACATTCAGGACCTTGTGCGCGACACCTCCTATGCAGTCGACCTGCACCAGATTGAAGGCGCTTATGACGTGCCCAAGTACTTGGAGGAGCAGGGCGTTGAAGTCGATTCGGCCAAGACAAAGCGCACGCTGTACAGCTACGGGCCTGATTGGAATGGCGATGGAAGCCTGGTAGTACTGGAGATACGGGCTCGAGACCACAAGGACCGCTGGCTTGTGCGTCTGGACGCAGAATCCGGAATGCTGACCATGCTTGATCGGCAGCACGATGATGCCTGGATTGCGGGGCCTGGAATCTCATGGTTCGGCGGGGCGAGTGCCGGCGGATGGATGCCGGATGGCAAGCACTACTGGTTTCAGAGCGAAGTGTCCGGCTATAGCCACCTCTATACCCTAAATGTTAGAACTGGCAGGAAGGAGCAGCTTACGAGCGGCGAATTCGAGGTATTTAGCCCGCAGATTTCCCAGGATGGAACACGCTGGTACTTTGCCAGCACAGAGGAATCGCCGTTTGTGCGGCACCTGTACGAGATGCCGATTGGCGGCGGTGACCGTGTGAAACTCACCTCCATGGATGGCCGCAACACCTCGACAATCAGCCCCGACGGCAAAATGCTTGGTGTGCTGCATTCATATACCACACAGCCACCAGAGGTCTTCCTTCAAGCCCCGGGCGGTAATTCGGAGCGCATCACGAATTCGCAGACCGAGGAGTGGCAATCGTACCCTTGGCGCGTACCTGAAACCGTCTACTACGAGGCATCCGACGGCATCATGGTCCCCGCTCATCTCTTTACCCCAGACGCGAGCAACGGAGCGGCAGTCCTCTTTGTGCACGGCGCCGGCTATGCGCAGAATGTGCATCACGGATGGAGCAGCTACTACCGAGAATACATGTTTCACAACCTGCTCACCGACCTCGGATACACGGTGATGCAGGTGGACTTTCGGGCGTCATCGGGTTATGGTCGTGACTGGCGTACCGCCATCTACCGGCATATGGGTGGTCGTGACCTGCAGGACTACGTCGATGCGTCGAAGTATCTGCAGCAGCAGTTCGACATAGAGGCCGATCGCATTGGCATCTATGGCGGCTCGTACGGTGGATTCATCACGCTGATGGCACTCTTTACCGAGCCTGAGCACTTTGGCGCAGGCGCCGCCCTGCGCAGCGTAACAGATTGGGCCCACTACAACGACCCCTACACTTCGAACATCCTCAACACGCCTGAAACCGACTCCCTGTCGTTTGCGCGCAGCTCACCGATAAACTTTGCGGATGGTCTTGAAGACCCGCTCCTAATGCCTCACGGCATCTTGGACCTGAATGTGCAATTCCAAGATATCGTACGACTTGGCCAACGCCTGATAGAGTTGGGCAAAAATGACTGGGAGATCGCGCTGTACCCCATTGAGGGACATGGCTTTCAGGAGCCTTCGAGCTGGCGCGACGAGTACCGCCGCATCCTCAAACTCTTCGAGCACAATATCGGCAGCCAGTCCAGAGATTAGGTCCTACTGCTTGCCCCAGTTGTATTCGGTTAGGTCCAGCGGGTCGTTGTAGAGTTGACTAATCCTGAGGAGCTCCGCCTCCATGGCGGCCTTTCGGTCCGTATGATCTGGATCATCGGCGAGGTTGCGCACTTCGTGTGGATCCTCATTCAAATTGAAGAGCTGATCGGTGCGCTCTCCGTTCACGTTGTACTGGATAAGCTTCCAGTTATCAGCCGTGCGTACCCCGCGCTGTAGGTTCCGGTACAAAAGGAACACGGCCTCGCGAGAAGGAGCATTTGCATCCTGTATGTTCGGCAGGAGGGTATGCCCTTCGGCTGTCGCCGGTAGCTCAAGTGCCAGAACATTAGCTACCGTAGGGAATACGTCGTGAATATACGCCAAGGCGTCTCGCGTCTCGCCCTGCGGGATGCCAGGCCCCACAAAGACGAGCGGGACACGCAGGCTGTGATCATATAGGCTCTGCTTAGCCAACAGGCCGTGGCTACCTACTGCCAAACCATTGTCTCCGGCAAATATAATCAGTGTACGGGCGCGTAAGTTCGTTTCGTCCAGCACGTCCAGGATACGACCAATCTGCGCGTCAACCTCGCTGATCATGCCGTAGTACAAGGCAAGTTCCTCCCGAGCGATTTGCTCTGTGCGCGGGTGTTCGCGCAGCAACTCACCACGAATCCTCAGTCCCCCAGTGTCGAAGGGGTGCACTGGCATGAAATTAGGCGGCGTAGACACCGTAGCCGGACTGTACCAGCTGTCATATGGCGGCGGCGGCGTGCGCGGATCGTGTGGCGAGGTGAACGAGACGTACGCAAAGAAGGGCTCGTCGTGTGGCTGGCGAAGGAATTCAATCGCCGCATCGGCATAAAGCGTACTGGAAAAGCCTTCGACCGAGCGCCGATCCTCCCTGGCATAGGTGCCGGTGGAGTCAAACGCGTTGAGCAAAGGCGCCTCATGCCCGCCGTGACTTGGCCCGTGCATACCCCCAAAATAAATGTTATCGGCAGTCTGAAAGGCGCGTGCGAATGCCGCGCGGTCGTTGTGCCATTTACCTGTTGCGAATGTCCTATAGCCCGCCATTCGCAGGAGCTCCGGCATCATGACATGCTCGGCCGGGATTGTACCCCCTCCGTTCAACAGGCCGAAAAGAGGGCGACCTGTCATCAGCATGGCACGGCTCGGCACGCAGAGCGCAGGCCTGAGGCTTCCCATCGTGAATGTGCGCGTAAAGGCGGTGCCTTCGCGAACCAACCGGTCCATGTTGGGTGTGATGATTTCCTCGTTGCCGAGAGCTGCTATCGTGTTGAAGCGCTGATCATCGGTATACAGCACCAACACGTTGAGCGGACCTTCTTCACGCACGTCAGTCTGGCAGGCGGCGCAGATCCATGCCAGTATCAGGAGACTAAGGCGCATAGCTACTCGGCGGAAGGAGACTCGCGCTAATATCGGTAAAGCCCTGATGAAATCCTTCGCTCCATGCCGCCTGGCGCCGCACCCGTCTCCGATGGTCGCAGCGCGTTAAGAATCTAATTTGAACCACCCAGCTGCGACTTGTCAAGTCGCGCGGAGCTTGGGGACTCTGCTCCTCACATTTCCAGGCTACTGGCCGCCTCCGTGTCCAAAAGGAAGCGTCAGAACGTCGTAACCCGCAAAAACACCGAGCCCGCTTTCGACGTTGGAATACACTGGGGTAGGCCGACTTTCGAATCCGCCACCAAATCGGCCATGACGGGCGAGTGAGCGCTGGTAACCAAAAAACGCTTGACTCATCAGTACCAGCTCAAGCTCGAACATGTCGCCGTCCCCTTGGTGCGTGATAGCGAGCTCAATTGTACCATCTTCAAATAGTTCATCCGAGAAAAAGGCCCTTCTGAAGTCGCGATCGGTATTGAATACCGATGCGTCACCGACTTGGTCTATGTGTTCGCGAAGAATTCTGTTGTTGCTGTTAAATCTCAAGCGGACGCGTTCAGGATCGTCGTCAGGCCGCTGAGTCAACTGCCAGAGCACCAGTCGGAAATAGTGCTTCCCCGGGGTGTCCTTAATCGCAAAGCGCAGGTGTGATTCGCCATTCGAAGAGGCCGTAGCGTCTACTATCTCCACCTGTGCGAGGGGAATGGTGGACGAAGCGGCCACTTCCGGCAGTGATGCAGCCTCTGCGCGCAAGTAGTAATTGACGCCGGCCGCAGGACGATAGCCACTCGGAGAAATGTAGAATCCCGCATCAATGTGAGCCAGGAATTCGGAGTACCCCTGGCTATCAGAGAGCTGGAGCGTCGCGTTTTCGATAGCGATATCCACATCATCGAAGCTGGAGCCGAATGGTATGCTTTTCGTCAGGCGAATGACCCAGCTACTATCTGCTCTGAATGCACCGTCCACTACGAGTTGCGAAGAGTACTGGCTGTCTATGTCCACTTCAATGACGCTTTCGCAGGCGCAAAGCACCACCAGTAAGGCAAGGCATAGCTTCCTATGCATGGCTCTAGAATCGAATCTGGTAGGAAATGGAAGGCACGATCCGAAGCAGGCTAAGCTGTTTGAACGTGACTTCGTCACCTTCTATTTCGGAGAAGACGATCATGGGATTCTGCCGAGCATAAATGTTGTAGCAACCAACGACGACGGCGTGCCCGCCCCAGCTCCGGTCGAATCGGATCTGGGAACTCACATCGAGCCGATGGGACGCAGGGGCTCGCGCGCTGTTGGCGGGGCCGTAGTCCACCACAGTCGAATAGTTATAGTCCGAACCGTCATCTAGATGATCTCTGGCATTGAATCGCCCTACCGGCACCCATACCGGATAACCGCTTCCGTAAATCCAGTTCGCTGACACCAAGACCGTTCGCGTGAGGTTGTACTGCCCAACGATCGCAACATCGTGGCGCCGATCAAAGCCGTCTGGGAAAGGCTTGCCTCTGTTCAGTTTCTCAAACGTTCGCGTAGCCTTGGCCAGCGTATAGGCAGCCCAGCCGGTTAGGCGACCCGTCTTCTTTTGCAAAAACAACTCCAGCCCGTAGGCGTCACCACTGCCCTTTTCGATAAAGTCCGTCCATGAAAGGCTGGCCGACTCAAACGTGCTTGAGCCTTCTTCATATTCCAGGTAGTTATTGAGGCGCTTGAAGTACGTTTCAAGTGAGAGCTCAAATGCATTGCCATTGAATGCCCTCACTAGGCCTAAGGCCGCCTGGTATCCCCGTTGCGGCTCTACGGAGTCAAGGGTTGGCACCCATATGTCAGTCGGCAGAGTCACGGCGCCTTGCGTGAGCAGGTGAACGTACTGATTCGCCCAGGCCCAGGACGCCTTTGCGGCCATAGTTTCGGTGAGACGAATGTTGGCCGCGAGGCGCGGCTCAATGCCGCTATAGGTCGCGCCTTCAGCAAAGTACGATGAGAAGCGAATGCCAATAGTGGCACGCACCCTGCTGCCCAGCCGGGTTTCATCTTCGGCGTAGGCAGCAATCTCTGTTGAGCGCAGCTTGCCCGCGGCCGACTTAAAGGAAGCGTCAATCTTAGAATTGAAATCCTGAAAGCGCGCGCTTGCGGTACCGGGATTAAAGTGGTGGATAACCCCTTCCGCACCAAAGCGCACGTAGTGCCGCAGGCTATGGACGTATTCGAAGTCCACCTTCCCGATCCAGTCGACGATTTCCGACCGATACTTCGAGGTAAAGATGGTCCGGCCGTTGTCGTAGTCGTCCCTTTGGTAGGTTCGGTTCAGCATTTCGTAGTTGGTGCCGCCTAACAGCGTGTTGGCAAACATTCGGTCACTGAACTGATGATTCCAGCGCAGCGAAACCAGACGATTGTGCCAACGGAGGTTTGCCTCGATTCTGTCGTCCGAATCCTCAACAACTCCTCCAAACTTGTCTCGGCTGGAGAACCCACTCAGGTAGATGCGGTCCCGCTTCGACAGAATCGCGTTGGCTTTTGCATTCAGATCATAGAAATAGACCACAGGCCTGTCAGGCCTGTGGTGATAAACGGCGCCACGGTCGCATCCCGATAGCTCCGCCTTGCGGAAACAACAAACGATGCTTTTTCTCTCTTAATAGGCCCTTCCACCATCACACGCGAGGAGAGTATGCCAATGCCCGCTTCACCTGCGAACTCTTTAAGGTTGCCTTCCTTCATGGTGTAGTTCACCACGGAGGAGAGGCGCCCGCCGTATCGGGCGGGGAAGGCCCCTTTTATGAGGGAACTTATATAGTTTACGTGAAGCCTTTGGCGTCTGGCTCCATATGCGGGGTAAACCAGATCGGAGAAGTTACGGCGAAGCTAGGGCATTCACACCGAAAGGGAGTCACGCTTTTTGAACTGGCGGAACGGATACCGGACGAGACTGCAGCCCGCAAGCGGTTCGAGGCCGTGCAATGGTCGTACGGCAAACTGTTCTGGCTGCGCAACGGGAGCGCGAATGTGTACCATTGCAAGCACAAAGAAATGCCATTTTGTTGCCGTGACTGCCGGAAGTAATTCAGCAGATTGCTCCGAAACGGCCTCCAAACAGAGACTGCTGGCACCGCTCCGCTAAGGTACCGTCGAAGTCAGGATTCGTGAAGGCTGCCGGCCGTATGCGGTCAGAGGATGAAGCTTGAGTTGGTCGCACACAACGACCAGACCGTCGAGCGCACGTTCATTTCACCATCGTGGAAGTGCGAACATGCTTGTTCGCTTACTCTTCCACCAAACTCTCTAGCTGAGATAACCCAACCAGATCGATAGTAAGAACCTCTATCGGGTACTTGCGGATGCCGATTCCGTGCTCGATCAGCAGGTCGACAAGCCTGTCCCCGTCGATGAGAGTGATCGGTGCGACACCTTGGGCGAACGCCGCTTCCATTGCGCCCTTCGCGAAACGGGAAGTCGCGACGATGGTCCCTCGTACGGCGTTGAAGCGGTACAGCGAGCCACGCAGCGCGTCCAGATCCTTACGTTGCACGGTGCGCTTGTGTCGCTTCGCTTGGACCACCTCACGGACCGATGTGACGCCGAGCTCTATTTCGGCAACCACGTCGACACCTCCATCACCGGACTGTCCCACGACCTCCACGTTCTGGTAATTCATTTTGACGAGCAGGAGTCCGACAAGCTTCTCGAAGGCTCTAGGATCCATCTCTAGGAGGTGTTCACGGAGGGATGTCCGAACTCTTGCCTCTCGCGCCTTGGCCAGCTTGCGGATTTGCTGTCGTTCGTCGGGCTCAGGCAACGTCACGACGCGCTTTAGGTACGCGACCCCTGAGTCAGTAGCCGAGTACTTGGTGCGCTCACGATCGATCAGGCCACGATCAAGGAGGTTGTTCAGACGACGACGTAGGGTGTCACGGACAGTGGCATCCGCTCCGAATCTGGAGTATTGCTCAAGGTACTCGGCCCATGCGTCAACGAGATCCGCAGCACGGACGGGGCCGCTGTCTGAGACCATCGCGAGAAGCTCTAGAAGTCCCTCCTGCTTGTCTAGGCAGGCCTCGGCGTCACCGCCTTGATGCTCGATGAAATCGCGACCGAAGTTGGTGAGCAGGAGGCTGCCATCCGAGCCTTCCTCAAGAAGGTCGTATTTCTGGACCAGGAGCCAGTGCCCATACGTGTACCTCGGGTTGACACCTTGGCCGCTCTCGGTCCAGATGGCCATGGCGAGATCACGTATATCACCAGAGAGTTTTGCAGGAATCCATGTATCGGGATCTGTCCAAGCGACAGGATTCTGGGGTGTACCCCAGAGCTGCACCAAAGCGCTACGGAGTCCCGTAACGTGTGCCTTGAGGCGGCCGGGCCAGACCCTTAGCAGGTGGCGTACCTCGCCGTAAGTGGGAAACAGCGGAATGCGAACTCGCCGTGAGTGGTCAGGTACGCCGCTCCCGCCTTGACGGCCGTGATCGGGCGATGCCCCAAGGACCTTGCCTTCAGACTCCAGCCCTGCGGCATGCAAAGCGCGCAACCCATAGACGCCAGGACTCAGTCGAATGAACTCACTCTTGCTGCCGTTATGATTGATGTCGGTCGTAATGGTCCTGTTCAGCACTTTTTCTGGCTTCTCGGCGGACGATGTCGCTAGGCCGCTGCTCAGGATCTCGTCCGCCAGCTTGCGGTAGTGCATGGGGCCAAATTCCTGCAACAGTTTGATGGCCGCTTGGCGCAGGGTCTTCCTACTCTGCTGCATGTCTGGTCTCCATGGATGGCGGCGGACTCAAGGTAACGACGCGCGGGGATCGGAGCAAGGTCCTTTAGCTCGACGGTCCACGGGATTGCACAATTTTGAGTTGGGTTTCGGCGATTTCTGCCGAGATGGGCCCTCAAAGTAGATATCTTTCGGCAATAGGTGGCGCTTCGGGCCGAGTGTGTGGGTGCAAATGGGCCGGTGCATGCCCAAATTGGCCCAAATGCGTGCTCACACGCGGAGTTTCGGGCGTAGGCAGGCTCGTGGAGTGACTTCTCGGGCACGAAATCCCGCAGGAATCCTCTGATTGCACGCGTAAGCGGCGATCTTGGCAGGGTGCAGCGCCTCAGAGCGTCCGGACAGCTGCGGGTTTTGCTTATGCCAGCGTCAGCAGCGCACTACTGCGCGGGGGCATTGAGCGCCAGGTGTTGCCTTTGCAGTCCTTTGGGGCCGGCAGACCGAATCCCCACTAACCCCTCGACCCCCGGAGGTGGTCAACGCCTGGGTCAGCTCCTTCATGTCCTCCCGGCGTATCGGCTTCAGATTCGACTCGTACTGCATGAATATCGCTCCGCACCAGCGCTGACGCATCCCCGATGATCCCCAGCGCTTCACGTTCCGTGATCGGTTCGCTATAATGCTGTTGAGGTTCTCGATGATGTTCGTCGTCTTCAGACTGTCTCTGACAGCCTGGTTCCGCACCCCCAACCGGTGAAGCGTCAGCGTATCCTCCAAACCCTCCTCCAGACTGCGCGCGGCCTTCGGACACGATCGCTGCAGCGTTTCATGCAGCGACACAAGCGCCGCCCGTGCCTCCTTGTACGTGGGCAGTTCCCATGCCGCCTGAAGCCGACGCTTCATTTGCGTGGCCGCTGGCTCGCTCTTGATGTGACGCGTCACATTGGTACGCTTGTGCCATTGGCAGCGCTGGAATACGACCGCATCCCCAAACACCGCACTGATCCCCTTGCGAAGCCCGCGGCTGCCGTCCACCTGTACCAACAGCTTGTCGGTATGGGTGAAGCCCCGACGCAACAAATCCTGCAACAGCGACTGCACCTGCGCACTGTTCTCGGTACGACTTTCCGCAAAGCCCAGCACGACCTTCTCGCCCTCGGTCGTGATGCCCATCGCTACGATCATCTGCATGTCAGCCAAATACTTGCCATCAAGCAGGAGCACCGCAAAGGTGTGCTGATCGAATCGGCGCGTCTCGAATTCCTTCAGTAGCGCTGCCGTCTGCGTAACGAAGACGTTGCCAATGCTGCTGGCACTCAACCCCATACTATCGGTGAAGACCTGGGCCGCCTGCCTGTAATTGCGCCGCGAGAGTCCACACAGCAACCCCCTGGTCACGCTTTCCCGGTCCATAAGCCCACGCTTGCGCAAGAGGCGGTACGTTTGCAGAGGACGCTCCTTTCGGGTTCGTACATTCCGCACGCGCGGAACGCGGACCGCAATGCGCTCCAAACCGACGCGGATGGAACCCGGATTCGTCCCCCAGCGCTGAAAGCCGGTCTTACGGTGCTTCCCACGTGCGCCGCAAATGAAGCGGGCTTCGGCTTCCATGACCCATGTGGCCATCTTGGTAAGAAGATCATCGAGATATCCAAGGCAGCTGGCCAGGCCGATGAAATTCCTCTGCGCAAGCCCGTGAAGGTCCTCGATGAGTGATTGATCCAGCATAGGGGTATGGGTCATCATACGGCGTTGAGGTTGATGAGAGTCTCACGAAGTTGTGGCAGATGGGCCGCATGGGCCACACGGCGCAGCTGAGCCTCGTGTTCCAACAGCGCCAGTGCCATCTGTTCGCGTTGCTGGAAAACGGCGCTGGCCGGGGCCTGCAACCTGCGACTGATGGCATCCATGAAGCGCATCACGCGCAGCCCCCGGTCGAGCTTGAGCAGCATGCCCGTGCGTTGAATCGTCAGAGATTGCTCCAGGCCCTCCCATAGAACCTTCGCTGCGGACCGATTGATGCGCGTCAAGTCCTGGTGAATACGGGTGAGTGCGCGTTCAGCTTCCCGGGCATCGAACCCGTTCCATGCCTGGCGGAGGCGATTGCGATACACAGGAACAAGGTCTTCCGGAAGACCACAGGTGACTTGATCCAAAAGCGTATTGAGACAGCGCTGTATAGCGACCCTGGGGCCGAACACCTGGCGCACCGCCGATTGCAGTCCCGTGCTGCTGGGCAGCACACAGAGCAGCCCGTCGGCGGCCGAAAGACCACGATCGGACAGCGACTGCACGAAGGACGTAAGAGCAGAGACGTTTTCAGGGTAGCACGCTACCAGGCCAAGCATGCGGCGATAGCCCGTGATGGTCAGACCCGCCCCAAGAACGATGCTAACGCCGCGTGGGCACAGCCCGCGCAGCCAGATCGCAACGATCGGGTCGTCTTGCAGACTGCGCGAATGCAACAGCTGCCACGCTTCATTCAACTGCGCCAAGTCCGGCTTTGTGTCCTGGGCCGCAGCAGAAGGCTTGATCACTACGGGCGGTGGCGCCGGCTGCTGCCGCGCTGCCGGCATGGGCCAGTCGGTGGTCAACTGCTGCAGTATGTGCGTGCAGAGCTTCATCAGAAGCCGCCGCGACTCACCGGAGGGATTGATCTGGGCGTCTGCAGGCGCCTCAGTGCTCCCCAAAACAGGCTGTGAGGGGTTCATATGATGGGAAAGGAGTGGTGAAGGCTAGGGTCCACCTCCACAGCAAATCTCCAATTCCCAACTAGAATTTGTGCATTCCCACGGTCCACTTGAGGCAACCCTGTGGGAAGGCCGTTACGCTCCGCTGGGGACGGTGCCACTTGTTATGCTGGCCCATATGCTGCCGCACTAGCAGCGACTTCCATCGGGGGCCAGCGTCTACATGAGGTACTTCGCAGCGGCGCCCCGGCCGGCCATCTGCTTGCGCACGTATAGCGCCGGCATGGCGGCAAACTGCCAGCGCCCGGCGACCTGGAGCTCGGTGAGGCCAGCCCGCGGACGGCCAGGTCCTGCGCACCCTACGCGCCCGGAGTGGCCGGCGAAGCTCCCGTCCATGCCGGCGGCCTCAGCGGCCACCTTGACCCGGTTGGCGGTGGTGCGCACGGACATGGCAAAGATCCTGTCCTTGGGCCGCGCGTCCGCAGGCTTGATGCGCCCCAGGCAAGCGGCGGTGTCGGGCGTGAGGTAGGCCACGTGTCCGCGCAGTACTGCGGCCGCCGCCGACTCCATGCAGCGTCCCCGGCCGCGCCCTTTGCGGGGAGCGCAGGCGGTGGCTTCTATCTTGACGATCACCTCGCAGGTGAGCCCGGTGAGCTGCGCGGGCTTCTGGGGACGCTCCCGCCGCAGGCCCCACATGGCCTGGGCTGTGGCGGGGTCGCGCGAAAAATCGCCCGTGCCGGCTTCGCGGCAGGCGTAGCGCAGCGCGGCGATCAGTTGAGGCTCTTGCATAAATGCGCTGCCGGGATTGTCAGTATAGACAATCGCCGCTGCAATTCAGGGTGCATTCAATGGGTTGAAGAAAAAAAGACGCCGATGTGGGTTTCGCACTCCGAAAACGCTAAGCGTTGCAGTGATTGCGACCCGGAAGGACAGATGTCGGCGATGGGCTGTGACAATCACGCACACCGATCCTGCACACCTGGCACGACAGGCACCTTTCTGCGCTCAGGTGAGGTCGTTTAGCCCAGCAGTCGCACCATCTGGTCCACGGTCAGCGCGAGCATACCGAACATGAGGTGACACTGCACCTTCGCGTTGCCACGTACGCGAACGTGACGGCCGCCATACTCGTCTTTGAGGCGACCAAAGACGCGCTCGACGGTCGAACGCTCTTTGTAGCGTTCGCGCGCCGGCGGTACAAACCCAGCCGCACGCTGGGCCTTCGCCTCACGCTTTAGCGCCTCCTTTCCAGCGCGTGTACGCTGGTGCTGGTCAATGATCGGCACATGTCCAAGACGCTGGCTGTGGAAGCGTATTTCCTCCACATCATTGGCGCTATCCATCAAATCGTATAAACTCGTGACCGGCTCTGCGGACCTGGTCCCCAGTGGAATGGCCACCTGACTGTCATGCACCGACGCGGACGTCATGATGCAACTGATCGGTATGCCCCCGTCTGCCACATCGGTGTGCAGCTTATAGCCGCTCCAGCTTTGCCTGTAGCCCTTGGCATTGCGCTTGGCTCCCCGGTTGCACTTCTTTGGCAGGTCTTCTTCCATCTCCTGCAGGCTCATACCCAACTGGCGTACGACGCGCCGCTCCTTCTTTGCAGGTTCCTCTCCCTTACGCGGTCGCCCAGGCTTGCGCTTGGCAGGCGCCGGCTCCTTCGCAGCAGGGCGCTCGCGAGCCTGGATCGCCGTCGAATCACGTGAGATATGTCCAACCAGCCCCTCCTGGTAGCACGATGCGATCAGCGCACGATGCATCTGATCTTGAAGACTAGTCATGGCAAACTCTGCGAATGCGCGTGAAAAGGTTGCCTCGCTTGGAACCTGGTCTTGACGTTCCCACCCACACAAGCGGCGCAACTGTGGGTCCGAGCAAATCCGGTCAATCAACGCGCGGGTCGTACCAATATTGTAGACCGCCTTCGCCAGAAACGCCCGTGCAAGCGCCGCACGATCCTGCAGCGGACGCCCGCGCGCTACCGTGGGATCGCTGCGCAGATAGCACTCAACGCGAACGATATCCAACACGTTCAAGAGCTTCGTCTGCAACTCGGTCAAAGGACCGAGCAACTCCTCCGCACAGGAGAAGAGCGTCTTTTGGTGACTTATCCAAGAACACAGTATCTTCCTTCCAAGGGACATGGCTGCCTCCGTTGTCTTAGAGATTTAGAGTACCTCTGAAGATACCAAAATCGGAGGCGCCAGTCCCTTATCTCCCCTCGCCCGCAAAGGGAAAAACCACCTGTTTCGGGGGGTTTTTGCAAGGGGCTCACGAGCACTGGTCTCATATAGCCATGCACATTCCGCTTTTAACACCAATGAAATTCTTGACCAAAGGAATTGACTCGTTTTGGGACGTCACTATAGGATTCTCGGTTTTAATGCTAGGCGTGGCCGGTTTGACCGTTCTTGTTAGCTTTCTGGTTTGACCGTGTAGCAAACCAGTACGTCACAATACCTGCTGCAATAGGAAGGATAATATTGAAGACATTCATGGCTTCATCTTCTTTACACTTAAGGCCAAATATCACTATCAACGATCCTCCCCCAACGAATATGAATGCAGCAGCCACATAGGTAACAATTACACGAACCCAACTCTTTCTGTTTTCCCGTTTCTCTTTGGCCGTTATCCCTTCTGTCTCTTGTGACGGTTCTTGTTCAGACATAACAATCTCTGGTTAGATGAAGGATGAACTCGACCGGACGCTTACAGGTCAATGCAGTCCCGTAAAAGCTGAACAAGAACCTCTTCATCTTGTTGAGAGAGATGCTGTCCAACAAATGTAAATTTGTGTTTGCCCTCTTCATAACCGACATGCAGTTCGCCACTGTATCCCATTGTATCCAAGTGGGTATTTGCCATTTGGCAAGCCTTCTTCATTCTATCTAACTCTGCCGAGTTATAAGGGTTTTCGAAACTCCATAATGTGCATATTTCTTTATAGCTCATGGTGTTACCTCGCTTCGCTTACGTGAATAGGTACGACGGCCCCAATATAACACTTCCAGCGGAATGTGCATGGCAAAATGAAACCAGTGCTCGTGAAGTTTTAATAAATTGGCTCTTCCCCTAATTAGATGAGTGCAATGTTGTATACAACGGGAAACAATAGGAGATGATGCGGATTCATTGCCGTTTCTGGCTTGTTTCCAGGCCATCATCACGATGGTACACACGAGGCTCTTGCATAAATGGGCTGCCGGGATTGTCAGTATAGACAATCGGCGCTCCAATTCAGCATGCATTCAGTGGATTGAAGAATGAAGGACGCCGATGTGGTTTTCGCACTTCGAAAACGCTAAGCGTTGCAGCGATTGCGACCGGGGATGACAGATGTCGGCGATGGGCTGTGACAATCATGCACACCTATCCTGCACACCTGGCACGACAGGCGCCTTTCTGCGCTCAGCTGAGGTCGTTTAGCCCAGCAGTCGCACCATCTGGTCCACGGTCAGCGCGAGCATACCGAACATGAGGTGACACTGCACCTTTGTGTTGCCACGTACGCGAACGTGACGGCCGCTATACTCGTCCTTGAGGCGGCCAAAGACGCGCTCGACGGACGAACGCTCCTTGTAGCGCTCACGCACGGGCGGTACAAACCCAGCCGCACGCTGGGCCTTCGCCTCACGCTTTAGCGCCTCCTTCCCAGCGCGTGTACGCGGGTGCTGGTCAATGATCGGCACATGTCCAAGACGCTGGCTGTGAAGGCGTATCTCCTCCACATCATAGGCGCTATCCATCAAATCGTATAAACTCGTGACCAGCTCTGCGGACCTGGTCCCCAGCGGAATGGCCACCTGACTGTCATGCACGGACGCGGACGTCACGATGCAACTGATCGGTACGCCCCCATCTGCCACATCAGCGTGCAGCTAATAGCCGCTCCAACTTTGCTTGTAGCCCTTGGCATTGCGCTTGACTCCCCGGTTGCACTTCTTTGGCAGGTCGTCTTCCATCTCCTGCAGGCTCATACCCAACTGGCGCACGACGCGCCGCTCCTTCATTGCAGATTCCTCTCCCGTACGTGGTCGCCCAAGCTTGCGTTTGGCAGGCGCCCGCTCCTTCGCAGCAGGGCGCTCGCGAGCCTGGATCGCCGTCGAATCACGTGAGATATGTCCAACCAGCCCCTCCTGGTAGCACGATTCGATCAGCGCACGATGCATCTGATCTGGAAGACTAGTCATGGCGAACTCTGCGAATGCGCGTGAAAAGGTTGCCTCGCTTGGAACCTGGTCTTGACGTTCCCACCCACACAAGCGGCGCAACTGTGGGTCCGAGCAAATCCGGTCAATCAACGCGCGGGTCGTACCAATATTGTAGACCGCCTTCGCCAGAAACGCCCGTGCAAGCGCCGCACGATCCTGCAGCGGACGCCCGCGCGCTACCGTGGGATCGCTGCGCAGATAGCACTCAACGCGAACGATATCCAACACGTTCAAGAGCTTCGTCTGCAGCTCGGTCAATGGACCGAGCAACTCCTCCGCACAGGAGAAGAGCGTCTTTTGGTGACTTATTCAAGAGCATAGTACCTTCCTCCCAAGGGACATGGCTGCCTCCGTTGTCTTAGAGATTTAGGATACCTCTGAAGATACCAAAATCGGAGGCGCCAGTCCCTTATCTCCCCTCGCCCGCAAAAGGAAAAACCACCTGTTTCGTGGTTTTTGCAAGAGGCTCAGTTGTTGTCTCCAAACGTCCGAGCGCGCGCTGGCCGGTCCAGAAAGGAAGGCCAGGAGCGTGAGGGAGTGATTCCAGAGGCGGCCGCTGGAGGCGGGATTGGGGCCTGCAAAGCATGACCAGTGTGCAGCAGGAAAGCCTCTTTCAAATTCTGGATGATCGCATCCAGAAGCGCTCCGCCATTGCCACCGCGCAAATGCCGGTCGAGCACTGGCACAAAACCATGCCCAACCCCACGCTGGCAGACGCCATCCTGGATCGACTCGTGCAACCCGCGTACCGCATCAAGCTCAAAGGCGAATCAATGCGAAAACGCACCCAGCAAACACTCGCACCAACGCATGCAAAAAATGCGTAAACTCGTTCAATTCAACCCCTGAAAACATGCATCCAACCCAGCGCATCCACGTGACTGCAGGGTGGTAACTTTAAATCAGACCCTTGCGTTTTCATCAGAATACACAATATGATGGATAGCGCCTATGATGTGGAGGAGATACGCCTTCACAGCCAGCGTCTTGGACATGTGCCGATCATTGACCAGCACCCGCGTACACTTGCTGGGAAGGAGGCGCTAAAGCGTGAGGCGAAGGCCCAGCGTGAGGCTGGGTTTGTACCGCCAGCGCGCGAACGCTACAAGGAGCATTCGACCGTCGAGCGCGTCTTTGGTCGCCTCAAAGACGAGGATGGCGGTCGTCAAGTTCGCGTACGCGGCAACGCGAAGGTGCAGTGTCACCTCAAGTCCGGTATGCTCGCGCTGACCGTGGACCAAATGGTGCGACTGCTGGGCTAAACGACCTCAGCTGAGCGCAGAAAGGCGCCTGTCGTGCCAGGTGTGCAGGATAGGTGTGCATGATTGTCACAACCCATCGCCGGCATCCGTCCTTCCGGGTCGCAATCACTGCAACAGTTAGCGTTTTCGGAGTGCGAAAACCACATTGGCGTCTTTTTCCTTCAACCCACTGAATGCGCCATGAATTGCAGCGCCGATTGCCGAAACCGACAATTCCGGCAGCGCATTTATGAAAGAGCCTCTATAGCACCGTAATACGATCAAACGCGTCAAGCACCAAGCGCTGCGTCCTGTATTCGCCGAATGCCTCCGTTTCCTTCTGCTTCAGCGTGGGAAATGACACGCCGGGCTCCTGCGCGTCAAGAATCCATTCGAGCTCCTTCCGGTCAAGGCCATACATACATGAATAGATTGCATCAAGCTCTGACTGAAGCACATGGCGACGCGAATCGATCCACTCGAAAGGTGGGCCGGAATACCCGAGAGCCGCCGCATAGGAAGCCATGTCGCTGGATACGTAGGTCAGTTCCAGCACGCGAGGCACTACCAATTCAACGAAAGTCTTCGCATGGGAGCGGACTCTGGCAAGATACGCTGTCGGCGGGAGAATCGGAAACTGCTTAACGACAAAAAAACTAATATGAACTCCAGCGACCTTAAATCTGGCCGCCCAGTCAAGGGGCAAACTGTTAAGATTTGCGGTCAACAGGGTCGAGAAAACGGTGCCGTAACTCTGGTATCTGAGCAGTGAAGCGGTGTGCCCAACTGCAGTTCCCGGTACCCGCACCGCAATAGTTGTCCGCGCGTTAGTCGCATTCGTAATGTCTCGAAAGGCGTGGAGCGAACCGATGCTCACGCTCCTGGCCTCATTTCGCGACTGATTCATTTGCAGCCTAATAATGATGTGAGCTTGGGCCAGTCGCAAGATAGACCAATGCACGCACCACGGACAACCAGTCAAGTATGGCGCGACTGCCGGAGGCAACAAATGGTCTGTGTCCAAACTTGTAGTTCATTCGCGTCATCCGCCATACCGGGTATTCTGATCATCAGCTACTCCACGAGCACTAGGCCGAGTGCCGTGAAGATTGAGCCTTGAATTGGCTGATAGCACCTACGTGCGCTGTGCCTCCTTATAGTTCCCCGTCGCAAGCCGATCGTATGATTCCAAAACCAGACGTTTGGTCCTGAATTCCCCAAATTCTTGGAGCTCTCGACGCTTGAGAGTTGTAAACGACACGCTCGGACGCTGCGAATCAAGCACCCACTCAAGATCAGTCCGCTTCAGTTTGTACATGTGCGCGTAAATTGCATCGAGCTCGCACCTCAATAGGTGTCGACGCTCATCGTCCCAAATAAATGGCGGCCCGTCATGACCAAGGTCCTTCGCATAAGTCGCCAGGTTGTCGGCCGTGTAGACGAGCTCCAAGACCCTTGGAATAATCATTTCGACATATGTAGTGGAATCATGCATGTGTCTCCGAATGTACTCGCGCGGCGACAGGACCGGTAACTGCTTGATGATGAAGTGACTCATGTCCGTGCCTCCGACCGACAGTCTGGCTGCCCAATCAAGTGGTAAGCTGTTCATATTTGCCACCAAGAGACTGTACGCAACCGCATTCAAGGACCGCATGATCGGACGTGAGCTCTGGCTCCCCCTGCCGGCTTGCAGCCTAATTGTCAGCAACCCCCCGCTGTTGCTGTCGGGCTCCTCATGGAGGGCCTGCAGCAGACCCACATGGTCCACCGAAAACATTGGCGCTTTATCGTTCACGGCAGTGGTCATCAATAGCGTTAGAATAGTGGTGCGCTGGTTAGTCGCGCACGTTGTTTTCCTGAAGGCGGCTAGCCAAAGTTGACTAGAGTGACCGAGTGGCCCACCGCCGTTGCCGGTATAAACACCACGATCAGAGTTCGCTCGTCCGTCGCTCTCGTTATCCTCCTGATACCGACTTGCGCGCCAGGAGAGATAGACGTTCGACAATCTCTTCGGAATGCGTAAGAATATATGTGGTGGTATATATGGGGGGGGGGGGGGGGATATCACTGTTTAACACAGGTGTATTTTCTTCCGTATAGGCACCTAACTTGTCCATAACACTTTCCTCATGCACCCAGTATCGCGGAATGGGGACTTCACCAGGCATTCGCTTTTCGTCCGAGGTGAGTTGGCGCGCGCGGCCCTTCTTGAGGTCCTCCGCGCTCACCCCGTCAAATGTGGCAAACCTGTGATCATACTGGTGGAATAGCTTGGCCTCGTACAAAGGCATGTACCGCTCGTCTCCATACACGAATACATTGCCAACCAGTTTGAAGCCGCGCGCAGCAAGCTGCTCCCGCGTATGAAACAGGTTGGAATCGTTGGCCATGTGGAACATCGTACGCAGCTTTACCCCCCAAGGATTTGATCCAGGACGATGGCCTGCTGCATCTGTGCAGAGCACCCCGGAACGCCGATACATCTTGCGAGCAATTTCCAAATCGCGTCGACTTCGAAAGATCGGACAAGTCTTGGTGTTGGGATTGAACAACGCAAAGTCGCTCGAAGACAGCCCGATGTGCCGCTCCTCTTCCGCCAGATCCCCCACCGCCTGAAGGTAAAAAGCATAATCCGCAACTTCCCGCGTGTTTCTATTCCCGCCAAGGGTAATCAACGAAAACTTGTACGACTTGTGCACTCCAGTAAATAGCCCTTTTCGATTTTCGAAGTCGTACAGGCTCACAAGCTGGCCGCTCTCGACCACACGGCTAAACCAAGCCTTCGTACTAAAGTCGGTCGCGATGCCCGTAGGTACGATCATGCCGGCCCGCCCATTTGGCTTCAGCAGTTCGAGAATCGTCTCTGCAAACACCGCGTACGTATTAACGTCACCCACTCCGGTCAACGGAAACCTGCCGCTTTCATGGAGGAAGACGCTAGTGGCCGCAGCGGCCCGCTTCGCGAACTCCAGCTCGCGGAAAAGGAATTGGTCTGCGGGGGCCGCATCTTTGCGGCTCAACGCCTCTATTAGGCGTTGGCGTGCAGCCTTGTTCGGGGCGTCCGCAATCTGCGGTGCCCGGGATGCGAAAAACTCCTTCTCCTTCAGTGTGATGCGCTCCCATGGCGGGTTGGCGAGAATGACATCAAAGCCGCCGCCCCGCATTACGTCTGCCATGTCAGCATGCCAGTGAAAAAACTGGAACTTCGCGGCAAGCTCTGCGACTGCCGCTGAAACTCCCTTGCGCCTCGGCATACCAACCCTTGCACGCCCCAAATCCTCAGATGTAGGCACGGAGTCACGTGTCGTAGGCAGCTTGGGCGCGAAGAACGCCCCAACAAACAGGTTAGAAGGGTATCGCTTGAGTTCAAGTCTTTCGTAAGCAGCCTGCCAAGCCCATTCCTTTTTCGTGATGTCCTCAATCGTGTCCTCGGGCATGTTCGCCACACCCGGATGCACCACTGATACACTGTCTGTACTACCGTCATACAAGCCAATCTGCACACCCTTTCGCGTAGGTTGGAGCGCATTCCACTTCCTTAGCTCTCGACACACCTTCCTGTCGTCGCCTGACACACCCTTGAACGCTGTGTTCGGTATTCCCCTATTCATCAGGTCGGAGCTTACCAACCCAATTAGACTGTCGCCATGGCGTATGCGCGAATTCAGGAATGTTAGAGGCCTGCCAGGCTCGACTGCCTCGATCCATAGCGCTGCCTTGCAAAGCTCAACCGCAAGATCGTTCTTATCAACGCCATAGATGCACCACCGAATTACCTCACGCAGCGCGTGCTGCCGGGCCATATCATCGTAAGCGTCCGTGTCAGATTCCAGCCTCGCCAGTTCCGCAGCCATGCGGCGCGCCGCCGCCAACAAGAAATGCCCGGATCCGCAGGCTGGATCAAGCACCTTCAGGGCAAGTATCGCTTTACGTGGCGCTTCGGGGTTTTCCCCAATCACTCTTGCCAGCACTGGCTCTAGCGTCGACTTCACGAGCTGATTAACGAGGTCCGGTGGCGTGTAGTACGAGCCCGTTAGCTTCTTCTTGTTTCCCTTCTTAAAGCCAAGCGATGGACCATTTGCGTTTGCTTCAATCACAGGATGCAATTCCAATAAGCTTTCATAGACGGATCCGAGCTCTTCCGTGCCCAAATCCCGGTAGTTAACTCTTGTAAGCAAATTGCCAAAGTGGAAGAATGCCAGCGATCGAATTGCTTCAAGCAGGTGCCCATTACTCAACGCAAGGTCGTCCAGCAATTTGCATTGGTCCTCTGCAAACAATCCACCGAGAGCCGGTAGCGCCAGTGCAATCTCACCGCGGGCCAGACCCCGGAAAGTGATCAGAAGCCCCTGCCACAGATCGCCATGGCGATCGTAATGGCGCCGTCTCAACGCGCGCTGGCGAAGCCTTGACAGCGAGTATCCGTCGCGGTACAGACTCTTCTGCTTCTCATCTGCATCGGGAATATGGAGCAGGTTTCGATCCTCTGCCGTGAACAAGAACAGCAATCGGTACACGAGCCTGAGCAGCTGCTGGAGGTAAACTCTTGGCGTCAATGCGCCAATTGCCAATGCGGTCGGCAATTCCTTGTTGCGCGCATGCTGCAAAAACCCGGTTCCAAGCCGGCACAAGGCCTCCGTAACACCTTCGCGGAGCCGCTCACGTGCCCGCTCCCCGTCCTCAATCGCCTTGCTGCGCCAGACCTCAGCTATGCACTTGGACGGCTTGCTGTCTTCAGGCTTAAGACGCGTTGCGTGAGCAAACAGCCACAAGGCGGCAAAGTCTGCGTATAGCTCGTCTTGGAATATCAGATCAAGATCCGCTTCCAGGTACGCTGGTCGTGTCAGGCTTACGTTATCCCGCAGAATGCGCAGCTTTCGTCCGTTGGCCACGATGCCCCAGAGCGACCGGTCGTCAGCATTGAGATACTCCTGCATCAAAGCATGCGGAGCAATCCTGAGCCCTTCATCTCCCAAGCTACTGGTAGCCCTGTCGAGCTCAAGGTCTCGCGTGACAAATAGCATTGGAACCGTGCCATTCCACGCCTGGTGAGTAATTTTGTATACTCGGTCACCCAACGTTCGGCTGCCCGACGGCATAAGTTCCTCATATCCCAATAGCTTCCGACAGAACGGCACCAGCCAATCATCCACGCCAATCCTGCGCAGATCTCGGTTCTTCTGGACCCTCCTTAGGCGGTACCGGGAATGGAGGTCACTTCCCAAGCGCCAGTACCTCCCGAGCTCCTCCTTTAGCTCAAACGACTTCATGAGCCCATAATCAGCGGCCTTTTGGCGCGGCGCGTGTAAAGCGGCCACCCTGGTCAAGAAGTCAGGTGGCATTAGTCCTCCGGCAACACGTAGAGCCGAAAAACCCCCTGTAGTCCTTGGGCGCGCCATGTCAATCTCCAAATCTGAATACCGGCAGAAATACGTACACGCCGACTACATCCACTGGGAGTGATGGCTTTACCAGGTAGCGCAGTCCTGTGACGGTTGCAGCTTGGCGGACGCGGCGGTGATCATCCTGCACGACTTGCGCTCGGCTCAAAGCAATGCTGTCCAGAGCAGGCCGAAGTTTGTCCAGGTCCGCAACAGCTCTGCTGATTAGCTGCGTCTTACGGGCATCTGGCAAATTTCCATGAGGCTGCCAGTGAAACCGCTCCAGAACCTCATCCGAGGACAGTATCTGGTGCTCACGACCGCTTTGAACCTCAACACCTATGCATTCCTCTGCCAGAAGAGACTTGGTTAGCCGATACCTTCTTCCTGTCACGAACTGCTCAGTCCTTATCTGGCTACGCAAGCGGAGCAAATATAGAGTTGTGCACGTATTTACGCTTTCCGTTGCTACTGCCGAGGACCGCACTCCGATTTGGACTTCGCCAGCGTCAAGGGCTTGCTCCGCCACGTAGTCGGCAAGCGTAGAGACCAAGGGGTGAGACCGGTGAATATGTATCCCGCCCGCCGGAACAGGTTGGCTGAAGGCGAATCTGGAGCCCTTATTTATGCCAATGGCGCCAAGCAAATCTTGAAGCGGATTGGGCATGTGCTGTACAGGTAGCCGACTGAGCCGAGCATCTGTGGCAAGCGGGGCGCCCAGTCGCTCCGCTGCGGTGGAAACGAATCGCACCACGTCCTCTTCCCCTCCGAGAGCGGCAACAGTCTTTTTCCATTCATAGAGCACTTCATCCGGGTGCAGGCGTCTCTGTGCAAACAGCGTGCGACTACTTCTCTCTTTTGCCCTCTGCCATGCCCTATCAACCTCTGGAATAACTTCGTCGAAGTCCATCGCCAGTTGCCTGCCCTGCGCCGAACGGGCACTCTTGAATAGTGCCGCCCGCATGATCGTGTCAAGCAGCTTGTTGTTGTCGCTAGGAATCGGAACAGCGATGCCAAGCTCCCGTCGAATCGATTCTGCCTTGCGCAATATCACTTGCAGCACTGCGCCATCTACCGGATTGTTTTCGCCATACAGCATTATGGCACGGACAACTGTACTAGGCTGGCCGAATCGGTCCACACGACCTTCGCGCTGCTCATGGCGAGTGGGGTTCCACGTTAAGTCATAGTGGATCACAGCGTCAAAGCATGCCTGAAGATTGATGCCCTCCGAAAGGCAATCCGTCGCGACCAACACAGGCGTTTCCGCCTCAAGCAATCCGAACTCATCAACGCGTTCCTCGCGCTGATCGGTTGTCAACTCTCCTGTAATTACGTCAACGTAAGTAGTCCTTTTTGGCAATGCGCTACGCAGCTGCTCGCCCACGTAACGGGCCGTCGCAATGAATCGACAAAACACGACCGGTCGAAACCCATCTTTGACTAGTGCCTTCGTCTCGCGCACAAGAGCCTTTATCTTGGGATCCTGTTGGATGCCTCGTAACTTGTCGGCGCGGTCTATCAGCTCGCGCAGTTTCGCATCGTCGTCGTAAACACGTAGCGATCCTGCCGGAGTTACGTCGCTGCTGCTCAGTTCGTCCGCGTCGGCTTCGTCCATAACCGCCTTGCTGCCCTCGAGGTCAAGCCGCTCGATCCGTGCATTCTCGTCGGCCCCCTCAGGTTCGCAAAGTCGGGTCTTGAGAGCAGCCAGTGCAGCGTATGGACTCGATGAAACGCATCGCATGAGCGCCAGTGCGGCCCACCATGACATTCGTTGTTGCTGCTTGGTGCCACCCTCAGCGCGCGCTACCATTTCGCGCGCGTAGGCCATCACGTCGCCAAACAGCTTTTCCCAGGCACCAGTCAGCCAATAGGTGACTTCCTTACTTTCAC
The DNA here is from genome assembly GCA_965218495.1 of Rhodothermales bacterium. Classification (GTDB taxonomy): domain Bacteria; phylum Bacteroidota; class Rhodothermia; order Rhodothermales; family Bin80. The sequence goes on along the minus strand of OZ244626.1, from coordinate 3,801,265 downwards.
GGATTGGGAAATGAGCGCCACTATCCCATTTGGCAACGTCACCACGTCTTCTTTGCACAAAATGCCCTGCCAATTGCCTGCGCAATTCTCTCCGCTCCTGCGTGTCTTCCAACGTTTGCAAGCCTTCAAACTTCGGGTTGATCAGTGCAAGCAGGTTGTGAAATGCTCTATCGTCACCCGAATGTGGCGTAGCGGTAAGGAGCAGCATGCCCCGTGTTTCGTCTTTCGCCAGCTTCTTAACTAAGCGGTACCGCTGGTGGCGAACCTTCGTGTTGCTGCTGACGCAAGTGTGGGCCTCATCAACAATCACAAAGGGCGGGCAACGTACGACGAAGTCGTTGTAGCGCTTGTCGGACTTGATATAGTCGAGAGATACAATAGTGAACGGGTACGCTTCAAATACAGACTCGCCTGGCAGCAGGTCCCGCTCAAGCCGAGCCGCCGTTCCCGTTCGTACCACCACAGCATCAATGGCAAACTTTTGCAAAAGCTCCCTTTGCCACTGATCGCAAAGGTGTGGTGGGCAGATTACCGACAGCCTATCGACTTCGCCACGATCTATTAGCTCACGTGCTATTAGACCCGCCTCAACAGTCTTGCCTACGCCCACATCATCCGCGATCAAAAGGCGAACGGGATCAAGCTTGAGTGCCATCAACAGCGGAACAAGCTGGTAAGCCTTGGGCTCAACATTGAGGTTACCAAAACTGCGAAACGGCCCCGCCCCTGCACGCAGTTTCAATCGGACGGCATCATACAGCAACGCGGCTGCCGCCAGTGTGCCGTGCTTTTCGGGATCGGGGCAAGCGAACGAGGCCGAAACCGGCTTGCTCGGCTCAATCGGCAAATAGATTAGCGTGGCGTCGGCTTCGGCGCCGCCGAGAGGGCGTAGCTTAAGTACGTGTTCCCGCAATTCCGGGAGTACGACCCACTCGCGACCTCGCGCTCTGACCAGATCACCAGGCTGAAATTGCATGCTTAACCCCATTCCTAGCTCGCTAGTCGGATTCCGCGCAATCAGCCGGACCGAAGACCCAGGAGTACTCTTGGGCTATCCCCTCCCACGTAGCCCTGTCGTGCGAGAACCGAACTACAGTTAGCCCTGCGTCTTCCAACCGACGCGTAATTGATGCGTCTACCTTCTTGGCTGCAGCAGTGTCATGCGGTGGTCCGTCGATAAAGACAACCGCTGATGTATCCCTATACGCGAAATCCGGCGTCGTCTGGAATGCCTGTAGGTACACTCCCGCTTGGGCGGGTACGCGATAGCCACGATCACGCACCCAATTGAGCCAGTCCCTCTCCAGCTGCGATAGCGTTGGATTAAGCAACCGCTGGAATTCATCACTGCCCGATTTGGACTGATCCTCGATTTGCCTAAGCGACCCATTCGCCACCTTGCAGAGCAAATCCCGCAATACAATGTCCCTGCGGTCTATGTCGCCATGAGCGGTCTGGTTAAAATAACTCAGTAGGCAGCGGTAACAGCCTGCCTCGCAGTCCTCGTTTTGATTCTGCAGGTCCTGAACGTCAGTCCAATTCCCGGACTTGGATTTGTAGTGGCAAACCTCTAGCGCCGACTTTGCCACTCGGCTGAGTGCGCGAGGGTCATTGGCCAGCCGTGTAAGCACGCCAGCGCCTCCCTCGGCCGCTTCGTAGAACAGAATGGTCATGCGCGCCGATTCGTCATGCAAGGGCTCTGCTGCTAACTCCCGCTCCTCCAGCTGATATACCTGTTCAATTCCGCGCTTGAGCGCATACTGGAGTGAGACTGTTGTTGCGACTGGCAGTTCTTCCCTCGCTTGGATTACAAGCACATTGCGCGTATCCTGAACATAGGGCGTGATCCGAACAACCCGACGCCCATCCTTCACCGTGTCGTCTTCCACATCGGTAGCCGCTTGTGTATCCTTCACCCACTCTCCCGTTTCGGCGTCAATGCTGAACCCGTAGATCGTTTTTTCTATTCGCCGACGCCACCCCAGATTGATTCGCCAAATGGTTGCTGAGGGCCCGTATTGAAGGTCCCAAACAGGCTTTCCATTGTACGACACAGTAGAGCTTTTTCGCCGCGGGATGCCCCTTTCTTCGCTGTACCGGAGAGTGGTGATCAATTCGTAGCCTTGGCGCTGCCGCTCTTCCTCGTCAGAGGTTATTCTCATAGCGTGACGCGTAGACACTTGCCCAATTCGATGGAGATTGGTAATTGACCTTCCAGCTGCCAAAAGCGCATCGCAACTCACACAGCGCTCGTAATCCCTCTGGTCCTGGAAATGGCCATAGCCACAAGAAGGGCACAGCCGGGTAGTCTCCAACAGCAGGGCACCGGGGTCGGAGCCACCGCCATCCTCGGGCAAAGGGAGAATGGCCTGACGCACACGGTATGTGCTTCCTTCGTGGTAGATGATCGAATGCGGACCGTACTCTTTGAGCCCTAAGAATCGCGGACGACTAAGGAATGTATCACCTACAACCCGATGGCTACGCCCGGGTATGAATGCCAACAAAGGTAAACGTGGGAAATTGTATCCGGGCAAGAAACCCTCGGATGCCAAGTATCGATAGGTATAGAATTCGGAACTCAACCTCCCTCTCCCTTCCTTCCTTCGTCTCTGTGAACCCAACAGCAGGTCTAGTTGCTTTGCCGCCTGATCGTAGCGGGCCTTTGCTTCCTTTCTCTGTTGTGGTGAAGCTGCGAGGTTCTTCAGCACGGCGTTTGACCGCTGCATCTGCCCCGTTGCCGCCCACAAGAGCGACCTCCAACGCGCGAACCCCTTGTCAAATCGGCGAAATGCCGATCTCATGGCGGCGTCTAGCCAAGCATCGCTAAACCACGGTGCGGCTTGCTCACCAAGGTCCTGCCTCAGCATTGCCACAATGCGAGCAGCGCGATGTGCGGCATACTTTACTACACTTGGCCTGCGAAGTTGTGAGGACATTTCCGTACGAATCGGCAGCGTGTCGCTTTGCTCACGGTCAAGTACGTCTGGCACTGTATTGCCTAGCATGACTTGCGTTTCTGCAAGCCAGACCGCGTGGAGGTGACTGCGAATGAGATCCTCATTGGCAAGATCGATCGCTGGTGGGCTGACCGCTCCCGCGACCATGCGCGTAGGGTCGTTGAAGAAGTACTGATCGTGCGGAGACTTCGCTGCACAATATGTCACGACCAATGCCGGTTGGCCCCCACGCCCTGCACGCCCGCTGCGCTGTGCGTAATTCGCCGGCGTTGGCGGCACATTGCGCATATATACGGTATTTAACAGAGCAATGTCTACGCCTAATTCCATGGTGGGCGAACAGAATAGTATGGGGAGTCCCCGAGACAGGCCGTTCCGAGCGACCGTCCCGCCCGACTCCAGACCCTTACGGAAACGCGCCTCACGGTCCTCTCGTTCTTCAGAGTCCACTTGGGCAGTGTGCTCTCTGGCCTCCATCTGGTGCAAGTAGCAGTACCCTGTCTGTAGCAACTCCGCCACCGATAGATACAGGTCGCGAAAAAACTGGTTAGCGAAACCCCGCTTTTTCCCGACTTCGCCGTTCGAACTGCACCAGCGAATTGCCGAGCTGTTTATTCGATAACCAGTGAGCTTGGGGCTCAGTTTCTCTGGCTCAACATAGCCATAAACAGCGAGGACTCGCAAAATGCCGTCTATGACAGCATTGAATGTATCCTGGTCAAGTCTAACTGGCTGATATCTTTTGCTATCTGCCGAATTGACCTCAGCGCTCAACGACCTAGCAAAAGCTGAGCGATAGGATACGTGCAGAAGCCGATACACACCCTTGACGCCTAACTTGCCTTTAGATCGGGGAATCATGAAGGCACTTGGGTCAAGCCTTTCGGTCTCGGACAGGCCCCAGGGCTCCCTCAGCTCGTTGTAACTGTTGTTACGAATGCGCTCCTGCCGATTCGGATCGAGGTAGATCGTCTTTATGCACAGCTTCTTGCGCATCCGTTCCAAGAGGGAATGCACAAGCCTAAAACGCTGACCTGACGTAAGCGCACCTAGAGTCCAGTGCACTTTTGTCCATTCGGCCTCGTCACTACAGCAGTCTCCGAGGCCTTGGTATTCAATCGACAAGAGCTCAAGCTGCTCCAGATTTGGATTGGTGATCCGCCAACCTCGCTGCAGGTCGTAGTAAAGCCGGTAGCCCAGTACATCCCTTAGCGCCTGGGCGGTGTTCTGGGCCCGTATACCTTTACCCGCTGGACTTGACGCATATTGCGACGGCTCCAAACGCAGCTGTTCAAACACCAGTTGAGTTAGCGTCTCGTTTGTAATCCCCCTTGAGCCTTCGTGCCGAATGGCGGCCAAGAGCGCGCCGCGCAACAATAAGACCTGAACGAAGTCGTTGAAGTGGCCCGCCTGCAAGGCAGCGTCCTGGCGATTGTCCGAGAATCCAAGCAGCTTTTTGGTGGCGGACTCCAAGTCAGCAGCCGCTAGGTATTTCAGCGCTGACAGCGCCAGCACTGTGGTGGCTGAACTGCGTCCTTCACTGGATAGACCAGATAGCTTCGAAGTCTCCTTCAGCCGAGCGGAGTATTCCGCACTGCAGTCTCTTTGGAGGCAGAATCGAAACGCTTCTGGAATATACCATCCCTTTAGGCCCTCCTTAGCAATCATCCCGAGCGTATCGACGCGCACCTCACGTGGCTGGTACTTCCTATAGTTGTACTTCAGCCGCGGCAAGCCGCCCCGGTATTCAATCCAACCGTCAGGAAAATGCGCCTCCACGCCGTCTGGCTTGAATTCATTTGCTGGATCTGGCATAAAGTAACCGTACTGAACGCCTTCTTCATGAGTCGAGCGCTCAAACAAACTCCGCGTAGCAAAGGCCTTCAGCGCCTTGCTCTCGATAGTGGCCCATATTGGGTAGTACTCCTGCCCACATTGCCTGCAGAAGCTGAGCGCGAAGAGCGAACGCTGCCGATCCCCGGGCATGAATCGCTGCCCGTCCAGAGTGATATAGCGGTCGCCGGGTGCCTCTAGCGTTGCATAGGCATTCCAGGCGCCGCTGATAAACTGGTGCAAGCGAAAAGCAAAAAGCGGTCGCCCCCTGGCGTCCCTGCAGTTGAACGCCATCAGCAGGAACCCGGTCAAGTAATCCCTACACAGCTCCGGGCTCATGCCAGTTTCTTTAGCCAGCATTTCTGACGCTTCCCTAACCGAGCGCGGCCGTGAGATACGCGTCAGCTCGCCGTTCTGCTTCTCAAGACCCAGTCTACGTTCGACCCAGGCCGCAACAGGGTGCCGCCGAAATTCGCGCTCTCCCAGCTTAGCAGGCATACCCTTTTCAATCGCCTGTCTCAGGAAACGACCTTCAATTGGCGTGCTATCAGCCGTCACCGGCTCCAAGGTTTCGATTATGACGTTGTCAGGCTCAACCTCCGCGCCGAAAAGGCGTGAGGCAACTTCTGCCACTTTGCGATTCCGGTTTGCAAAGGACCCCTCCGAAGCCATTGTGGCAGATGTGCCGATGCATAGCAGGTTTTCGTTAAAACGTTCTCGAACACGACGAACGAGCATCGCCACATCGGCACCCTGGCGACCCCGATATGTGTGGAGCTCGTCCAGCACCAAGAATTTGAGCCCTTCCGCATGCTTCCGTATGGCCATGTCAGCTGGCATGAACCGCGTCATGATCAGTTCAAGCATTACGTAGTTAGTCAGCAAGATATCGGGAGGATTGGCGGCAATGGCTTCACGCTCCTCGAGCGTTTCCTGGCCTGTGTAGCGGGCAAACGACACGGGGCTGTCGCCGCTACCGTATCCGCGTACCAGAAACTTTTCGAGCTCTTCGCGCTGGCTGTTGCACAGCGCGTTCATAGGGTATACGACTATCGCCGTAATACCTATGCGCACGCCACTCACGCCACGCTGCAGCACGTCATCCACGATAGGGACGAAGTAACTCAGCGACTTGCCGGACCCGGTACCCGTGGTCAGCACATAGCTCTCGCAGCGTTTGGCGGCCTCAATACCCTCCACTTGGTGCTGGTACAATCTGAATACCTCTCCATGCCTCCCCTCGCGATCCTTCTGTCGAAAAATGTTCTCGCACTCCTGGTGTAGCAGCCCACGATTTACGAGGTCCGTCACGGAGCCGCCTTCGGCGTAATTGGGATTCAGCTGGATGAGCGGGGCGGGCCAAAACCGCTCGGCTGTGTAGGCTTCGTCCACTACCACCCTGACGTCGGCAGCGCGAATTGTCGTGAAGCTCCGCGAAAATTTTTCGTACTCCCGAACAAGCTCTTCTCGAAACTCGAAAACGTTCATTTACTTACGTCTCTTTTCTAGCCACCTAGCGGCGCGCACGACGCCTAAAGCATCATGCCGATCCGGCATTGCCAATACATTAGTCTGATTCACCTGGCCCATAGTCCATTGCCGCTGGCATGGGAGTTGGCCAAGCAACGACCATTAAACACACGATGAGTGACAACAGGGTGTCAGTGACAACATAGTAACCAGGCTATTTCGCACTTCTGAGCGCTTTACTAATCAGGGAATGGTAACCAATTCGCGCTTACGTGACAAGCCACGGACGGAAATCAGCACCATTGCCGTTCAGCCCTACCCTATCGTACCTTTGAGGGCCATCCTTCGGCCTAGGCTCACTACAGTGACTATGCGCTACGTATTCGTTTCCCTCCTTCTCGCTGGCTGCGCGACCCCGCAGGCCGCCGATCCTCCCGCCCATATCGTATTCGTAACCGGTGATGAAGAGTACCGATCAGAAGAATCCATGCCCATGCTCGCAAGAATCCTGGAGCGGGATTACGGCCTTCAGACCACCGTGCTCTATGCGATCAACGACGAAGGATTCATCGATCCGAATGTGCTGGACAACATCGCCGGGCTCCAAGCACTTGAAGACGCGGACATGATGGTGATGTTCACACGGTTCAGGGCGCTCCCGGACAGCCAGACTCAATACATTCTTGACTTTGCGGAGTCTGGCAGACCCATGGCAGGTTTCCGAACGGCTACGCATGCCTTCCTTTACAGGAATGACTCGACGCGCGCGCACCTGAACGACGACTGGCCCATCAAGGTCTTCGGCCAGAAATGGATCACGCACCACGGCCACTTTGATGACGGGGCCAACCCGCTCACGGACGTGACGCTGATTGAGAACATGGTCGACCACCCCGTGCTCAGCGGCGTGGAGCCGTTTCAGGCATACTCGTGGCTGTACCATGTCCACGGCGGCGACTACGAGCTCTACGGAGACAGCGAGCCACTTCTAGTGGGCCGCGCTCTGAAGTCCGGCCACGCCAACAACAACCGCCTTGACAGATTTCCGCTAACCAATCCCGTAGCATGGACCAAGACCTATACGGGAGCGTCGGGCACCTCAGCACGTGTGTTCTTTACAACGCTCGGCCACCCGTACGACTTCAGAGAAGCCTCCATGCGACGCCTCGCCCTGAATGGGATTCTCTGGGCGCTGGGCCATGAAGTGCCGCAGGACGGTGCCAACGCCGAACTGGCTTCGCCATTCGAGCCGAACAATTCCGGCTTCGGCGACAAGTTTAAGCCTAGAATGCGTCCGGGCGACCTTTAGCGCAGGCGTGTGGGATTCGTTGAGCAGCGTGGGCGACAATCTCGCGCTAGGCAACCCTATGCATGCTGCTACAGGGAGCGTACGCTGGACACCTCAGCCGTCGGAAAGTCCTCTGGTATAGGCAACGTCACCTCGCCCGTCGCCAGCCACTGCACGCTGCGCTGCAGTAGCGTTTGAAAGCCCGCGCATCGCAAGGCGCGGTCGTCCTCCTGGCCGCTCCAGAGGTGCCCCGGAAGTAGCGTCAACACCTTGCCCTCTCCAAAAGGAATCCACCACACCATGAGCTCATGCTCTCCAGTGCCACCATGCTCCGGGTCCGACCATGCAGTCGCAAGGACATGCATATTCTCCGCCGGGCCGCGCTGGCCGTGGTACAGCTCGTCATGCGGATGCATCCACACCGGAGGCAAGCCCTGCATAATAGGGTGCTTCGCGTCGCGGGTCATTATCTGCCAGTCGTGCAGCCTGCCGTGCCCTGCGCCCCGGCCTTCCCCCACAGGCACACGCACCAGCGCACCCTTTTCGTCCATGTAGGCTCTAATACCGGCGTTGGCGCCGCGCCATAGTAGCCCCACCATAGACTCAAATGCTTCCCAGCCCCGAAACGGATTGTTGGCCGCATGCTGAACCAGCACCGCGCCACCGCCTGCCACATACGCCTCGAAGTCTGCCTTTACGGCCTCAGGCCACATCTCTCCGTTGTAGTTCAAAACCACCACATCGTAAGCGCCAAAGTCCGGGCGCCACGCATCCCAAGCCGTAGCCTCTGCACCCTTGGGCGGCGTGAGGGATACCGTGACCTCAAACAGGTCTGTGGCCTGCAGGATTGCCTCAAGCTGTGGCGTCGTTCGCTCCCAGTCATGGTTGTTTTGCCCAGAGATAAGGAGCACCGAAGGACTCGCGAGTGCCGTGAATAATGCAAGAATGGAGGCCAGTGATAGCATGACACCTGAAGGATTAGTGATAGCCTACTCGTAAGCCGTATTATAGCAATCTGGAAGACACTTTCGCTTGCAGCCCGCGTATTTGCGCGGTAAAAGCTAGGGGGTATGCTATGGAGGGCCTTCAGGCCGAAATGATTCGCAGCGAGATCGAAGAGGTCGTAGGCACAAAGCACATCTCTACAGACGACACCGACCGATTGGTATACGCGACCGACTGGTTCTGGCTACCACAGATGTGGCTCGACCGGGGCGAGGCGCCGCGCAAGCCGGACTTCATCGTCCGACCCAACAGCGCTGAAGAGATCTCCTCGATACTCCAGATCGCCAACGCCTATCGAATTCCCGTAGTCCCATGGGGCGGTGGATCGGGATCACAGGGCGGTGCCCTGAGCATTTACGGCGGCATCATCCTCGACACCAAGCGGATGAACCGCATCATCGAAATCGATGAGCGCTCACTCACCGTCACGGCACAGGCCGGCATCAATGGCACCCAGCTGGAGTGGGCTCTCAACGACAAAGGCCTGATGCTGCCGCACTATCCGGCATCTGCGAACTGCGCCACTTTGGGCGGATACCTGGCGCCGCGAGGGACCGGCACCATCAGCACCAAGTACGGCAAAGCCGAAGACCTGGTGCTGCGCATGCAGGTGGTACTGCCGGATGGGCATATCCTGCGCACGCCCATCGTCCCGCAACACGCGGCAGGTCCAGACTTCTATCGCCTGTTCCTGGGCTCAGAGGGCACCCTGGGCGTCATCACGGAAGCCACGATGCAGCTGGACTATCTGCCGGAGGCACGCCTGCTGAGAGCCGTGCTCTTTGATGACCTGAGTGCAGCGATCGAAGCCGGCAGGCAGATCATGACGCGCCGGCTGGATCCCTTTGTGATACGACTGTATGATCCACGCTCTACGGCGTCCAGAGTCAAGAAAATCCTCGGATATGAGCTCGAGGGCGCGTACATGGTGATCGGCTTTGATGGCGACCCCGATCTTGCCGCTTTGCAGGAGCGGAAGGCTATGGAGATCATAGGTCGCTTTGGCGCAAAAGACCTGGGACGAAAGCCCGGCGAGTCATGGTGGAAGCACCGCTACGACTTCTACTACCCTCCCCAGAGCCTAAAGCTGCCGTGGATGTACGGGACTACGGAAACCGTCACCACCTATGACAAAATCGAAAAGCTCTACTACGCCGAAAAGCGCGCTGTCGAAGAAGGCTTCAAAGAGTGGGACGTTGACTTCATTGGCCACTTTTCGCACTGGTTTCATTGGGGCGTGATGGTCTATACCCGCTTCATCATCAAAGACCCGCCCGAGGACGCAAGAGAGGCGGTGCGCCTGCACAATCGCGTGTGGAACACGGCCATGACCGCAGTCCTTGAAAACGGCGGCATGGTCAACGAGCACCACGGCGTAGGCCTCAAGCTTTCGCGCTTCATGCGGCGCCAGTATGGGGATGCGTGGCCGCTACTGGAGCGAATCAAGCGGACCTTGGACCCCAACGGAATCATGAATCCCGGCAAAGTCGGCTTTGGATTCTGATGTCCACTTCAGCCATCGAAAACTGCCGCTTTTGCCTGATGTGCCGCCACGCCGCACCGGTCGGGCATGTCATGCACAACGAGTCGGTCACGCCACACGGCATTGCGCTGGTGGTGGCCTCGCAGCGGCGTAGGCTCTTGGACTGGAACCCCTCATCTATCGATGTGCTGTACGCCGAACCGGATTCAGGCAACTGCCGGGCACATTGTGTGACAGATCAGCGGCTTCCGGCCGGGATCGCGGCCGTGCGCGCCGAACTGTGCTCCGCAGGCTTGGCGCCGCAGTCCGTGTACGCGATCCACGAAAAGCTGAAGCTTACCGGATCTGCATTTGGCGAACATGTTCATGCCTCAGGCGCAGCTGACACAGCCCTCTTTGTGGGTGATGAGGCACACAACTTGTGGCCTGACAGCGCCGCTAGCGCGCGCAGCCTCTTGCGAGCGTGCGGCACCGAAGCCGTGCCCGTCGGCATGGGTGCCAGCCCCGGATATATGGCATGCTCACTAGGATTCCCCGATACTGCGCGTGAACATGCCCGCACCTGTATCGACGAGGTACGGGCCACCGGCGCACGAAAGCTCCTGGTGTTGTCGCCGGGGGACCTTTTCACGTTTCGGCAGCTGTACCCCGAGCGGCTGAGCATCTCCTGGCCTTCGGACATTGAATTGATCGATCTGGCCACATTCTTGGCAGAGCAATTCGCTAATGGCATGCTCCGACTCCATACAGGTCAGGGCGACGCAGCATACGTTGATCCTACACACGCCGTCCGTACGCAAGAGCGTTTTGGTCCCGTGCGTGCGCTCTGCAATGCGATCTTGGGACAGGCGCCGCGCGAGCTCTTCTGGCGCAAAGAACGGGCACACCCCGTCGGAAGTACCGCCCTGCAGTTTTCGCGGCCGGACATCGCGGAAGCGCTTACCCGGGCACGGCTCGAAGATGCAAAGGCCGCACAGGCTGCGTCCGTACTTTGTGAAGACCCTGGCACACTCTACCACCTTGAGCGCTATGCACCCGAGTATGACTTGCAGGTCCAAGGCCTGTTCGAAGCGCTCGCAGCCCTCGCACGCGCCTAACGTACCATGGCCGTCGTAATCGTTGGCACACTTGACACCAAGGGTCCCGAGATCGGCTACCTGCGGGACCGGCTACAGGAGCTAGGGCTCGCGACGCTCGTCATCGACTCGGGCATCCTCGGCGAGCCGCTCGACATCGAACCCGACATCGACCATGCCGCAGTGGCTGTAGCCGGTGGAACGACGATTGAAGCGATGCGCGCGGCAGGCAGCCGCGGGCGCGCAGTGGCTCTTATGCGTGATGCGCTTCAAGTCCTTACGCAACAGCTGTTTGCCGACGGCCAATTGGACGCCATGGTAAGTATGGGGGGCGCGGAAGGCGCGGTGATGGGCGCAGCAGCCATGATGGTTCTGCCCGTCGGCGTACCCAAGGTTCTAGTATCGCCCATAGCATCTGGATACCACTATTTTGCGCCACTAGTCGGTACACGCGACATGATGGTCGTCCATTCTGTGGTCGACATCCTGGGGCTAAACCCGGTGGCATGCACCGTCTTCGATAATGTGGCTGCAGCGCTGAAGGGTATGGTGGAGCACGGACGCTCGCTACAGCAGCCCGAGGGAAAGTACGTAGCCGTGACCATGCTCGGCAACACCACCACGGCGGTAATGGCTGCCAAAGAGCGGCTGGAATCGGCTGGATATGAAGCGGTGATTTTTCACTCCAATGGCGTCGGCGGACCGGCCATGGAAGAACTGGCAGAAAGCGGCCAGTTTGTCGGCATCATCGACTATACCACCAATGAGGTTTATGACCCGCTGGTCGGTGGTATCCACGATGGCGGACCACGTCGCCTGGAGGTTGCTGGCCGTCTGGGGTTGCCACAGGTTATCGTTCCCGGCTGCATAGATTTCAGCGTGTGGAATCGCGGCACTGTGCCCGCAGCGCTGCAGGCGCGCCCGAAATATGACCACAACCCGGAGTATGTCTTGGTCCGCGCCACGTTTGAGGAAATGGGGCAGCTTGGGGACATCTTCGCCAGAAAGCTTGCCGCCGCTACTGGCCCCGTTCAGGTTATGGTGCCCACCGAAGGGCTCTCCATCCCCAACGTGCCTGGCGGCGTGTTCTGGGACCCGACGGCAGACCGCCACTTCCTGGAACGACTTACCGCCGGGCTTCCCGACCGCATCCCTGTGGCCAAATACGCGTGCCATGTCAATGACCCTGACTTTGGGCGCACCGCAGCCGACCGCTTCATCGAAATGCTCAGCAAAAAATGATTGCCACAACAACGCACGATTACAGCCACCTGCCACGCCTTACTGAGGGCGATGATGAATTCAGGGCTAAGTTCCTTTCGTGGGACCTGGGTGACCTCACCATGACAGATGTCAAGGAGTACCTCAGGCACAAGGACGCGGTCCTGGTCCCGGTTGCCAGCCTGGAGCAGCATGGCCCACACCTGCCGCTGTATACCGACACAGTCACTGCAGTACACATGTCCATGCGCGTAGCGCACATGATTGGAGTGATTCACACACCCGCCATCTGGATGGGCTATTCGCCGCAGCATATGCACGCGCCGGGTGAAGGGCGTGGCACCATCACCGTGCGGAGCACCACACTCCTGGCGGTCATGCACGATGTCGCACGCAGCCTCATACACCATGGGTTTAACCGCATCATCTTCATCAACGGGCACGGATCCAACGTGAAAGTCGTTGACCCTGTCCTGCGCAAGCTACGCTATGAGACGGGCGCTCTCATCAGCTTCGTCAAGCCGTACATGGAGCGCTACACGGGAATCCTGCATGGCCTGATGGAAAACCCGCCCGACGAGACGCCCGGCTGGCATGCCAGCGAACTGGAGACCTCACAGGATCTGGCCTGGAATGAGCGCCTCGTGCGCATGGAGCGTGCAGAGTTTACGCGGGCACACATCCCGGAATTCCTCCCGCGCTCGTTCGAAAAGAAAGACGGCATGCCCGATGTGGAATTCGAGGGGTACAACTACTTCACTTTTCCCATGGACCACCACGAATTCATCGAAAGCGGCGTGATTGGCAACCCGCTGCGTGCTACCAAAGAAAAGGGCGAAGAGGCCTTCCGGCGCCTGTCTGAATATGTTGCCCGCGGCGTCCTTGAGCTTTTGAAGGTCCCTGTCGAGGTACACACACGGGAATTCGTGGACCGCGTAATGTAGCCTGGGCTTTTTGTGTGGGGCCGCTCGGTATCTGACGGCGTGGCATTCCACGAGAGTGGGCCATCGGAGTTCTACCGAATTCCACCAGCATAACGTCACATGCGAGTGTGGCGGCCGCTCTGCGCCTTAGCAGTGCGTCGCCTAATAGGCATAGCAGCGCAACATTCACCAACCCTCGACGCAGCACCACGGGCTTTGACTGTGCTCCTCCAGACGGACCCGTACTCGGGCGACGCGCGGTAGCCTTGGCGGCGGCTCCTGGCGGCGCTAGCTCCGTCACTTGCGTAGGCTCGTGTCTGCCCGTTCGTAGGTCTGATTAGTGGCTTCGCGCCCAAGGCCGCGCACTCACAGAGGCAAGGCAAATTCGGCCCCCGCGGAAGCGTACGCTAAGCAGGGCACGGCTAAGGCGCAGGTAATTGTATTTGTCGGACTTTAACGGCCTCGCCATGCGGGTACGCGCACCGTCCAGCTTCCGGCACTGGCCAAGTCGACGCAACCGGCCGAACCTGATCCTGCACGGCCCCCATTGCCGCTCCGCTTGCGCAGGGAGGGGATTCACCGGACGGTTACGTTGCGGCAGCGAGGCTGGTCCCTCTTTGACTGTCAAGCATATGCAATTACGACTCGCTAACCTCGTAGACCACCAAACTGATGCCATCCGCCGTAGCGTATGCCCGTCCATCTACCACTGCCTGAATGCTAGTACGAGAAGGTAGGATCAATTCACCTACTTCCTGGCTTTCGGCATCCAGGACGAGCCACCGCGAGGTATCAGCATCCTTGTCTGCGGATGAAAGTCGAATCCAAATTCGGCCTCTATCGTCAACGATAAACGTAGAGTACACGGGCCTAGACTTGTATCGCATGGCACGTCGGACTTGTCTTGCGATATCGGCTTCATAGTCTTTTACGTACTCGTCTATGTCACTCCTCGTCACCGGTGCGCCTTTGAGCGGATGGGTAATGGATCCACGCGATGTCCCGTCTGCTGCCACGATGGTTACGTCAATGGAGCCGCTCGAGCCCGCATAGATTTGATCTGCGGGGCCCAAGCGGAAAAATGAATAGCGACCAAATGGCATGTGAGTACCCATTGCTCTGTATGGGCCTTGCAGGAACACCCACTCTACCGCAGGCAAACGCATAAACGGGTCTTGGATGACGTCCCCCGCCCAGCCTACGACATTGGCGTCTAACGACCGCGGTGAGTCCGATCCCGGTTCTTCGAATACCACCAGAAAACCCCTGTCTATTGCACCGAAGAACTCAGAAGGGTAGCTGCCCGTTGAGTTCTCCGAAACGGCAAACGCATAGGCCAGATCAAGTGTGTTTGGTGCGAACGCCGATATTCTTCTGAGGACGGGATCAAACGTATACAATGTATCGCCCGGGCCCGTGTGTATGGCACCTAGCGATCTGAATTCACCAGGAGCCTCGCCTTCCCGGCCGATTTCATTGATCAGGTCACCTTTAGCGGTAAAGGCATAGATCTTCGGGCTCTGCTTCTCGCCAATGAAGATGCGGCCCGCATCATCTACTGCAACGAGGCCTCCGATATCTCCGAAAATGACTCCATCCTCGCCAGTTTCGCTGCCGATGGCAAATAACTCGCGTAGTTCGATCTCGGGCACGTGACCGCTAGGAGAGGGTAGATCTGCGTTTCTCATGGCTAAAGCAGTGAGCAGGCACCCCACAAGTATTACGTTCAGTCCCTTCATTGCAGCTTCCAGATTTGTTGGAATGAGCCTCTTGCAAAACCCACGAAACAGGCGGTTTTTCCCTTTGCAGGCGAGTGAGATAGGGGGGCTGGCGCCTCCGATTCTGGTATCACCAGAGGTGTCCTAAATCTCTAAGGCAACGAGTGCAGCCATGTTCCTTGTATGAATGATACTGTGTTCTTGGATAAATCGTCAGATGGCGCTCTTTTCCTGCGATGAAGCATTGCTCGGTCCTCTGACCGAGCAGCAGTCGAAGCATTGAAGTGTTCCCCAATCGCTGGACACGACTACGCTCATTCTAAGAGATTCTTGCCTCTTGGATGACGGGTACTAGCGGGACCAGACTGTCCCGGCGTGGATAGCGTTCATATTCATGCTGGCTGCGCTGTCTGGTCTGCTCCCAGCCGGCCTTTGCACGCGTGTTACCGGAAGAAGCGCGCAAAAAAGGAGGGCGCTCCGCCGCGAATGTGCCGCAGGCTTGCCACCGCCTCGTACGTCTTCCTTCAGCAGGAAGTGTGGTAGGGACTCTGTTCGCCCCGGTGCTACCAGCGCGGTGTCGCGGCTACTCCATATTTCCGGGGCAGTACCGGACACGCCTTCGGGATTGGGGTTGAAGCGCGCAGGATTTCGCGCCCGCAGTCGGCCACTGTAGTCCCGGGAGTTGCGTTTGACAATCGTACGTGAACAGATCAGTGCAGGGCGTTACCATTCGGCCCACCCGGTGATGCCGAGCGTGGAATGGACGACCGTGCGTAGCTCTACAAATCCATGTCCCGCAAGGGCGGACGCCTGTTCATAGAATTGCTGGCGAGCTGAACTCCGTCGGATGGTCGAACACGTGCGTGATGACCTGCGACTCAGCCGAGACCACCTGCGGCGTGAGGACCCCATGCCCGCAGGTTGAACTCCGCGTCCTGCGATACGAGAAAGGGGAATGACGCCTGACTTACGCGCCGCAAGGGCACCGATTCATGGACTCCCTGCCCAACTCCCAGGAGAGGGTCGGCATAGTTAGCCTGCACAGGAAGATCCTGAAGGCCAGTTTCCGAGGGCTGCGCTGACTGACCCGTAGCGGAGTCGCCTTACTTGGCTTCTCGAGCAGCCCGCGGCTCCCGACAAAACAACCACCGCCGTTCCTGGAATGGCCAATCCTAGCATGGCGCCCGAGCCAGGTACTACGCTTCGAGAATCCCGGATTGGGGAGCACGTGCCTTACAAGCAGTGAGCAGCCTGGGACAAGCGCTGATCATGTACCGGCGGCACTGGATTGCTCCCCGCAGGCCAGAGCGCGCAACCAGTGCCACCAGAAATGGCGCGGCAAGCCACCCTGTGTGCTGCAAACGACTAGTCATCCGAATCCTGGGGTGGAATAAAGCGGTGCCGGAGGATCAAACGATTGCCTACCTCACCTTCAGGCAATGGCTCATGGTCTCCCAGGTCATAGATGTAACCATAGCCTGCGGCTATAGGCGTGAATGAAGAGATCGTACTGCGAGGGGGAAACCGCCCGACATTACTTGCAACGCTGATGCCCCGGCGAATCCGAGCGTCTTCTACCCCCTTCGGCTGCCACCGATCGTCCAGGTTGCGATACACTACCATACGCGTTTGACTGTCCAGCGCAAAGAAAGCCGTTGTCGTGAGATACTTATCCCATTCCGCTCTTTTCGCCTCTCTAGACATATTTGGCAATAAATCCCTTGGCCGCTCTGAAAAAAACTCCGGACGCTGTTGTGCTAACTCCGCATCGAAGCGTGCAGGCATGGCGTCCATGCTCCCTAAGTACGTGTAGTACGGCCCGTCATCAAAACAGTCAATGTTGCGCCCCGGAATCCCGCCACGGCCCGCATTAAGCACAGGGAATTCAGGCCATTCCACAGGGATTTCACGCAGTCTTTGGAGTTCTGGCGAATTCACCACTATGGTAGGACGTAAGTCCTTGCTCAAAGGAAGGCCTAAGAAGAAGATGGAATCGCCGCTCGCACAAAACCCGAAGGAGGAGACTGACAGGTGTCGGGTGGCACCAACACAGCGGCCATCTGCGCTGAATACCACCACAGCACCCCCGAATCCCATGGTGACTACGCGACCCATACCCATGAAGCGCGAACTGAAAGGCTGAAAAGACTCTAAATCAGGCAAGCATTCCCGCACCGAGTAGGTCCTGATATGTTCTCCTGACGACGAAAAGAGGTTAACGCTGTTCCCTATGCCGTCGGACACCAAAAGGTCTCCCTCCTGACTGACATCCATGAACAAAGTCCCACCGATGATGATGGACGGATCCAGACGTATGGTATCCGCGGGAGCGAAAAGCTCTTCGAAGGGCACTACAGGCGAGTCAACGATCTGGCTCCGTTGTGGATCGGAATTGCACCCAACCGAAAGCACAGCCATCAACAGCATCAAAAGATGTCTCATGTCTACCACAATTTGGCCAGCCACGGGCCACAATAGAAGACGCTCGGTTCGACGTCCCTAAAACGGCTGTATAGCGAGCCGCATTCTCATGTCCGCCGGAAAGGACCCAACATCCCACCATGAGAATGCATTCCATGCGACAGCCAGATGAATTTCTCTGAGACACGTTGTGTCCCGCCGGCACAGTTCTGGCCTCCATATGCTGGGGATTTGGCACAATAAGCGCGGACTCAACAACTGCGCAGACGATGCCTGCGAGTGCGCACAGGACGCGGGCTTGCGCGACAGAGCGACTCGCAGGCCTGCGCTACAGCCCAGAAGCGCGGCCGCCCACCTACAAGATACCCTCTACTGGCGCTCATTTCAACAGGAACGAACACACGGTGCAGCGCGAGCTACGGCGTAGCTAAAGGGACTTGAAGATGGGAGAGGCAAAAGCGGGCGGTTTTCAAATGGCTGATTCGCACAATGCTGAACGCCTTTCGGCATCGCCCACAGCGCTGCGAAAAGCTTGCGCTGCGTCTATATAGCACTTGGTATCGTGCATCATAGGTCCACCGAATACACCACAACCATAGGGATCACAGGGGTGGGGTCAAATGGAACGGATTCGACATCAATGGACCCGTAGGCACGGCCAGACCGGATGACCCTCAGCGTTAGATTCGCCGGCAGCTCTGTCCTGCCCACCACCCCTCCGGCAGAGTCCAGAATCAGCCACTCTGCGGTCGGCGGTTCCCCTCGGAACTCGCTTTTGAGCCATACCTGATCCTTATCGTCAACAACGAAGGTCTTGTACGCCGGCCTCACTTTGTGAATCGAATCAAACTCATCGGGGTCTGTTATCTCATCCAACTCTGCGCTCGTGACAGGTATGGGAGCATGGGCTCGCTGGATGGATCCCAACACCTCTCCGTCCACCGAGGTAATAGCGATGTCAATGGTCTCGTTCCATCCAGAGAAAAGTTTTCCACTCGGACTGAAGCTAAAAGTCGGGCTGCGAGCAAAGGGGACGCGGTGTATAATAAGACTTCTCCCTCCCGGTGAGTCGATCAGCATCTGCCGAGCAGGCAGGCGCGCCAAGGTCCGCACCATTGTGCCACCCCAACTAGTCTGCGCGGCCACCGCAAAGCGTTCCGCGTCGAAGTTCCCCGGAGTGACATCGAAATGATACAGGGCAATGAGCCCCATGTCCGTGATCCCAAAGACGGAGGGACTGCCCACGGAATCGTTGTCCACGACTTTGATGCTGCGTTGGAACACCCAGGTTTCGGGAGTGAAAACCGAGAGTACGTGCTGACGGGAATCAAATACGTAGATCGAGTCACTGCGGCCTACGAGCACGTATCTAATGTATCTGAATTCGCCAGGGCCAGCGCCACGACTGCCAAAAGTTCCTATCAGGACGCCTTCCGCGGAAAACACCGAGATGTCCATGGAAGAGTTGTCACCAACAAAGAGTTGGCCGGCGGCATTGACAGCCAAGCCATTAATGCCACCAAACAAAACGGTGTCTCCGGCTGCCTCATCACCTATGCGGAAGACCTCGGAAAGATCTATCTGTGGATAGTTTTCCTCACTGGGGCTCGCGTCACCGCCATCCCTCTGGCAAGCCGCCAAGGATAGGCATAGCAGAATGAAAATCGTAGGTCGTAGGCGCATCATCGGTCAGAATGAGAAGCGTGGTCCGCTGGTATGACCGCTGGCAGTGGGGGCTCTTGCCGTAAAACCACGGGGCCAAAAGGTGTACACCAGAGGACGCTCGAGTGGGGCGCCACAGGCGGGGCTTCGCGTCCGGGAACGAGGACAGCAATGGTCACGGCTGAGGCGTGCGGGGGGCAAGCCATTCCCAAGATAATACTAATTGTCTGATATCGTGGAACTTAAAGTACATTGCAATCCCGGCTCCGCTTACCAGAATTGATCGCGTGTGTCATGCCCTGGACCACGGACAGGTGGTCATCTGTGCTCCGGCTCCATTGATGGAGGAATCCTGCAGATCATCCGACAACGACCCGATTCTGGCTCGGCTGGGCGCGAAGTGCACGCCGCCCGGTTCAACTACGATGTCGTGGCCATGAACTGGGTTTACGGTCCAGAGCATCGCACAAACGTTACTATTTCGCCAGGTGCACCCCACGATGCCCGCTGCACGGTTCAGGTACGGGGCATAGCGGCGGCGCTTCATCAGCGGGAGTTTGTAGGTGAAATTCAGCATCGCATTGCGGCACAGTGATACGACGCGAGCCTCCTCGAAGTAGGTGGCCCCGTTGGTAATGGTCACGCCCTGACTGCGGTTGAGCACATCGCTGAATGCAAACTGCAGGTTGCCAAGGCCCGCGAAGAGCAGGCGCGACAGCGACAGATTCAGCAGGGCTATGTCCTGGCCGACGCCGAAGAGGTTCCGGTCGAATATGCGGTACAGCAGCGACGACTCAAACGACCAGTTGTCGGTAGGATGCCAGTAGGCCTCCAAATCCACTGTGCTGTTGATATAGCTCTGATTCAGCTCCTCGTTCAATGAGTAGAGGACACTGTGGAAGGTCATGCTGCTCCTTGTGGGAACGTCGACCGCATCACCGTGATAGTGATTGATGTCAATGCGCAGCCTGTCGTGCAGCACCCGGCTGCCGTTTTCTTCGCCGTTGATAAACTCCGTGCCTGCCTCCACATCCAATAGCATTGCTTTGGCCCCACTCTATGCCCAGTGGCCGGATGGTCATGCCAAAGCTGATGCGGCCATCCGCAGACCGACCCCGCGCTAACCGCCCGCAACGTCTGACGTAGCTGGGTATCTACCGTACGCTCGTGAATAGTGCTGTTGAAGAAGGAGAGAGGCCGCAACATTCCGTGTCCGTCCCGATTGAACAGGAACGGAAGGCTCGATTCGACCACTCTGATCCACTCTTTCATCTGTACAGAGATTAGTCATGTCACCCACTCCCGCTCCCATCGTATTCTCTCTTGCTGCGGCGCTGTCATTGCTTGCCATCGGCTGCGGTCCCTCCAGCTCCGACATGAGCGGATCCTGGTCCGGCACGATGGATACCCTTGCCTCTGGCGAGGTTGAGGTCCGAAACACCGATGACCCACTCTGGTCGCAGAAATTGCTTGCCATCGGCTGCGGTCCCTCCAGCTCCGACATGAGCGGATCCTGGTCCGGCACGATGGATACCCTTGCCTCTGGCGAGATTGAGGTCCGAAACACCGGTGACCCACTCTGGTGCCAGAAGTGGCAGGTAGAAGAAGAGTGGAGGATCGGAAGCGATACGAGTGGCGGACCCGAGCTCTTTGGGAAAATTGGCTCATTCGACGTCGATGCGAAGGGCAGGGTCTATATCCTTGACGACCAAGCACAGGAGATCCGCATATTCGACTCTGAGGGTGCATTTGTCCGCACAGTTGGGAGCAAAGGGGAAGGACCGGGGGAATTCGTCCAAGCGACCTCGGTCGATGTCAGCAGCAACGGAGAGATCTGGGTGACAGAAATGCAACAGGGCCAGCTCAACATTTTCGATTCGACCGGGAGCCTCCTTAAAGTGGAGCGGAGCAATTCACCAGGCTCAATAATTCTACCA
The DNA here is from genome assembly GCA_965218495.1 of Rhodothermales bacterium. Lineage (GTDB taxonomy): Bacteria > Bacteroidota > Rhodothermia > Rhodothermales > Bin80. The sequence continues at coordinate 3,780,268 of OZ244626.1, read as the reverse complement.
TACCCCGGCGGATTCGACCGAGTGGGTCGCTTCAACGTAGTGATCTACTATCGCCTCCAAGAGGCCTACACGTGGGCGATGGCTCGGTTCGACCAATCTTTTTCACCGATCGATACGATCCTTACCCCAAAGAGTCCTGTTGAACCAATGTATTTTGAAATCCTTGGTGATGATGGCAGCTCACGTATTAGCATGGGTGTTCCCTTCCAGGGATCCTTCCAATGGCGCTTCGCCCCTAAGGGCAATTTCTGGACGCTCCTAGCCGACCGCTATGAGCTCGTCGAGATCACGACCAGCGGAGAAGTGCTCCGGAAAGTCACCAAGGAGCATGAATCGCTTCCGGTGACCGCCGCAGACAGGCGGGAATTCGAGGAGAGCGCCAAGTGGTTCACCAGGCAAGGAGGGAAGATCGACTGGTCAAAGGTTCCCGAAACCAAGCCAGCCGTGGTTTCCTTCTTCTGCGACGATGAGGGCAACTTATGGGTGGAGCAGAGAGCAGAAAACTCTGAGGATGAAGGCTATCTCTTCGATATCTTCGACCCCGAGGGACGCTATCTGGGGACGCTCCGGCTTCCCTTTTCGTTGCAGGGCTCTCGTGCCACGATCGTGCGGAATGGAATTCTCTATGGCAAAACCACCGATGAGCTCGGTGCCCCTGTTCTTGTGCGAGCACGGGTCGTAAAGTCCTAGCGGGATTCGCCGCACAAAACATTGGGGGGCCCTATTCCCCACCACTATCGATTGAGTGACGGCCGAAGTGGCCCACATAGGGAACATGCTCTACCAGACGGCTCGTAGCGCGCGAACGTTGGACGGCAGCCCCACTCATGTGGATTCGGCATTTCCGGGACACAGGCTCCTTGGGAGCCTTTCTCTTGAACAGGATTCGGAGCCAGCTGAGTGAGTACCTTTCCAACAGCCAGTATGTCTGGTCGCGCCAGTCTAAGCATCCTGCTAATAACGTGTCGATTCTTGCTTGCGGTTCTGTACGCTAACCTCCAATGGGACTTTACACCGCGGACCTGAGCCCCTTGGTTAGTATGGTGCGTTCATTAAGATGTCTCTGCCTCCCGGATAGGTAGGCAAAAATATAAAAGGCTTCGCAGTGGATCTCCGCGACGCTTTGTCCATCCTATATGGCACGCCTAGCGCTTTCTACGAGTGGGGCGGTTTTGCCAGCCCCGGGGGCGCCCTGCACGAGAACGAAGGTGCCACCCTTGGTTGCTTGCACAGTCAACCCCCCAAGAAACCTTGCCAGGACGTCTCCACAGCTATGAAAAGTTTTGCAGTTCCCCTTCTGTGGGCCGGCCGCTCTACCGGATTTGGGAGCCATTGCCACCGTGGCCTGCCACGCCGGGCCCGTCCTGCAAGACTGCCCATTTCATTCGACTTGATAGTTGGCCCTCCTACCCGAATGTGAACAGGGTTGTGGCAATTATGCCGGATGCTCTCAACTGCATGCTTGCCTTGACGGAAGTTTGTCACTTTTGCCGAGGGACGAGGTGTTGGCATAGTCCAAATCGGCACATATAGACCGATTTACAGGTATTACTCATAGGATGTATGCCCGTTATTTGTGTCTAAGGCCAATGTAGTGCTATTTTAGTGTTATTCATCAATACTTCACACAAGCATCGCCCCCATCCGCTATATTGGGCGCAGGCCAATACGAATACGCCGTGTACATCCGCAGGAGAGTCTACAAGCTCAAAAACGCAACGCAGCGCACCGGATACGGACTGCTGGAATGCCGACGTGTCAATGGCCAGCCCAGACAAAAAACCATCCTGAACCTTGGACAGGACTTTGACATTGCCGAAGCCGACTGGCCCACCGTAACCAAGCGGGTTGAGCTGGCACTGCGCGGACAGCGCGCACTACCGCTGGAGGATGAGAAGATCGAATGCGCCGTGGACGAGATCGTGCGCCGGCTGCGTGAGAAGGACTACGATGTGGACGCCGGACGCGACGACCGCGACGCCATCATTACCGACGCAGTGCATCATCCGGATACACGCACGGTCGGCGGCGAGCGCGTATGCCTGCAAGCCTTGGAGCAACTCGGCTTCGCGGCGCTGCTACGCGCGCTGGGCATGCGAGAAGATGCTATTCGCATGGCCCTGGTTCTGGTGGTTGGGCGCATGTTGTCGCCCGGAAGTGAGGCGCATACGTACCAGTGGATGATGAAGGCCTCCGCCATTTTGGAGCTGGTGCAGCTGGAGGCCCCGTGCGCAAGTACGCTGTACCGCGTAGGCGATCGGCTGTATGCGCTGCGCGAAGCGCTTATGGACGGACTCTATGGCAATGCGCAGCGGCTGTTGGGCTTTGGTGAGACGCTCATCTTGTATGATCTGACCAACACATTCTACACGGGTCGCAAGAAAGGCGCGCTCCTGGCGTATGGACGAAGCAAGGAAAAGCGATCGGATTGTCCGTTGGTGACGTTGGCCTTAATGCTGGACGCGTCCGGCTTTGTGCGTGGCGCAGCCGTCCTTGCTGGCAATGCCAGCGAACCAAAGACGCTTCAACAGGCCATGGAGAGGCTCAATGGCGCTCGTGCGACCGTCATCATGGACGCGGGCATAGCCACGCGCGCCAATGTGGCGTACTTGCGGTCGAAGGGACTGGATTGGATCTGTGTGCAGCGCACGCAGGCGCCGCCACCCCCTGAACGCCCGCCGGAGGAGTGCTGGAATACACAGAGCGGGGTCTCCATCAAAGCCTGGCGCCTGGAGCAGCAAGAGGGAACGCTGCAAGTCTACCTGCATAGCGAGGCACGCAAGGCCACCGGTGATCGCATACTGAACACCAGGCGCGCAAAGTTCGAGGCTGCGCTGAAGACCCTGCACGAGGGACTCTCCAAGCCCCGCTGCGTCAAGGAATACGACAAGGTGCAACGCAGACTCGGTCGCGAGCTCGAAAGGCATAAGCGCGTCTCGTACCAGTACAAGATCGATGTCTTGCGCAAAAAGGACAGTACGCACGCGAAGGCGGTCACCTTTACGCACCTGTCTGCGTTTGAGCAGCAGACGCAAGCATCGGGCGGCTACATCCTGCATACCAGCCACACGGACTGGTCTGCCTCGCAAATCGCACGCACATACTGGAAGCTTGCAGACATCGAGCGCACGTTTCGTTCGCTGAAGTCCGAGTTGGGCATGCGTCCCCTATACCACAGCAAGGATGAGCGCATCCGGACACACATCTTCCTCTCGGTACTGGCCTATCAGGCGGTGCAACTCATTCGCACGAAGCTGAAGCAGTATGACCTCCACAGCAGCTGGACCACGCTGCAGTTTGAGCTGAACCGGTGGCACCGGATCACGACCGTATTGCCAAAAGACCGGCGCTCCTGCATTCTGTTGAAGAAGGATGCAGACCAAGGTCCGCTCCAGCGCCAGATCGCCATGATTATGGGCCTCAAGCCTCACAACTACACCTACAAGGCGCACACAAAACGACCCTGAAATGGTAGTGCTATAGAAAAAGACAGTTTTCGTAAGTGACTGTCTGAAGGGTACTTACTGGCTCTTGGAAAAAATAAAGTGACAAAGTTCCGTTGAGCCCGCGCGAGCGTCAACACGTCGGCAGGCCCTTCGCTGGTCCGCGCAGCACACACGATTGCTACGAATCCGGGCCGATCTGGCGCGAGTCCGAGGCTTGCTGAGAAATGCCTTAACAAACGCCCCTCCAGCCGCATGCACCTGGGTGCCGTATTCTGGCGTCTGGACTACGAAAACTGCCGTGGGCGTGATTCAGAATAGTGGACATTGCGCATCCAAAGCGAGCATGGCAAATTGATTGATTGTCAGCCCGCGCGCCTTGGCGGCCACCTTGAGGCCCGTCCTTGCCCACACGAGGGGAGCCGAGAATTCTCAAACGACTTGCAGTCGGCCCAGCGCTCAACCCTGCTCGCCCAAGGAGAGCCTTCAACAACGAGCTGCTAGTCTCGGACGGATTTGTTTCTCAATGTCCACCTGCCGCGTGACTTCTTAGCAGACATCTTTGCGCTGCATTCGGTCCAGGTCGCGATCGGCATCCTGTGGATAATCAGGCACGCTCCTTCGTAAACGGAGCGCGTAGCGCATCCGTGAATCATTGACAATGTCTATCTATCTCGCTATGCGGCGCAAGTTGCGTGCGGCTTTTCGGGTCACGCGAGCACGCCAATATGGCTATGAGCGGCTTGTAGAAGTCCGCATCTCGCGCGACTGCCTGCTGCACAACTACGGCATATTCCAGGATGCGTACGCACCTGCGCGGATAGCCCCCGTACTCAAGAGCGACGCGTACGGCCACGGCCTCGTGCAAGCCGCGCGAATCTTCTCGGATGCCAACCCGCCGTTTCTTGTTGTGGAAGGTTATTACGAGGCCCTGATTCTCCGTAACGAGGGTATTCGTACACCAATTCTTGTTGTCGGCTACACCGCTACCGAAAACATCCTGAATAGCCGACTGGCGGGCGTCGCCTACACCCTGGTTGACTTCACGCAGCTGTCAGAGTTCGCAACAAGGCTGAAGCGCCCGCAGCATTTCCACCTTAAAGTGGATACCGGCATGCGGCGCTACGGCATCAGCGTAGATCAGCTGGACGTAGCGCTGGACATCATCAAGGCATCTTCCAACATGGTATTGGAGGGCACATGCTCCCACATGGCGAATACCATAAGCGCGGACGACAGCGTGGCAAAGGCCCAGATCGCAGCCTGGAATAGCGTGGCAAACACCGTGCGGCAATCCTTTCCCGAAATCCCCTACCTGCACCTTGCCAGCACCGGCGGCAGCTTTTGGTCAGAAGAGATCGATGCCAATGTCATCCGTTTGGGTCTGGGCGCCTACGGCTTTGACAACAGCCCGAGGCGCAGCCTACCTCTTAGAGAGGCCCTCAGCGTCGTGTCCACCATCGGGGCGGTGCGTCATGTAGCGCCGGGCGACGGAATTGGCTACGGCCATACCTATGCAGCCGACAGCGCCATGACCGTGGCTACGGTAGCAAGCGGATACTACGCTGGTCTAGACGCACGCTTGTCTAATCGCGGTGCGGTCACCGTTCGCGGAATCACGTGCCCGATTGTAGGCCGGGTATGCATGAACGGCACAATGATTGACGTCACCGCCGTGCCAAACGTTCGAGCGGGCGACCCTGTCACGATCATCAGCAGCTCTCCAGAAGATCCTAGCTCGGTGGCCAACATTGCGCGCATGATAGGAACGAGTCAGCACATCGTACTTACCGGCATCCCGTCCCGCCTCCGCAGAGTCATCGTGTAGCAAATCCTCACCGAACACGCGTCATCAGATGGAGCGCATGGCTGGTACCGCCGCGCACCACTGCGGCGTAGACGCCGCCCGGCAATCCTCCCTGGGGTCTCCACACCACTTCGTGCTTGCCACCTAGCTGCTCCGATGCACGTAGTACAGCAACCCGTCGGCCCAGCGTGTCATACACTTCTAGGGTTGGCTGCACATCGTACCTGCCGCCAATTGTTATGGTCACGACATCTCGAAACGGGTTTGGGTAGCTGACTAGTCTTTCGCGGGTTTCTGCTGGCGCGCCTTCGCGCGTGAGCGCTACCGGTCGCGCGTACACGTACGCGGCACCGGATGTGGAGTCTGTCTTCGCCTCACCCGGCGCCCCCACGACAACAAACCGCCTGCTCATGGCCATAGCGTATGCAAAGCCGGCGGCCACCTGTCGCTGCGGCGCTTCGTGCCATGCCCGTTCCTGCCACGCGTACACGGTGGTATCAACGGCAAGCGCTACGCCGACTCCCGCACCTGCGTCCCTTCCTGGCATCCCTACCAGGAAGTTGTCCTCATCCAGCACCACAGCATGCCCAACGCGGTCGTCTGCAGTGCGCATCGCGGGTTCGTACCGGGCGCGTTGCGTCCACATGCCGCCAATCTCCATAAAGAGGTACGCCGCGCCGGCCTTCAGCGGCCCAGCCGACGGTGCGCCCACGAAGGCGGTATGCGCTCCCGTCAGGTCGTGTGAATCAATCGACACCGCTGCGCCGAAGCCACTTTCCGTGCGTGCATCCCCGGCGACCAGCGTAGCCCGTTCAGCCCAGGCGGATCCACCCGTGCGCGCGTATATGTATGCTTTGCCCGCAGCCTGGCCACGTGGCTCATCGGCACGCGGCGACCCAATAAGAGCAAGCTCGCTCTCGAGCGCGACAGCACTCCCGAAAAGGCTGCCACCGTCGGAACTTGTAAGCGCCTGCGTGAAGCCCCACTGGTCCTGACCGGCCTGCTCAAAAACATACACCATGCCTGCTTCCGGGGCGCCCACTGTGCGCCGCGGGGCTCCGACGAACACATAGATATTCAGTAAGGCCACTGCTGCCCCAAATGCATCGCCCTGCGCTGAATTCGGGGCCTCCAGCTGCGCCACCTGCTGCCAGGCAACGCTGTCGCGCCGAAAAATGTACGCTGTACCGCCGGCGACATTCCCGCCACCGGGCGCGCCCACCAGGAGATATCGATCATGCAACGCCACGCTGCGCCCGAAAGCCTCGTGCTGACTGCCACCAAAGCGCACCTCTTCCGACCAGCCGGTCGCCATATCGTACGCGTACACGTAGACAGCACCGGCGCCCGCCCCCTCGTCCGGCGCACCGATGGCGACTCGATCACCGCTGGCACTGACCGCAGAGCCAAAGGACAGGCTGCCCGCAGGTGTCAGGCGGTACGCCTGACCCCAGGCCGTCCCTGGCAAGATCCCTGCAAGAATCGTGAGCTTTGCTGCTAACAGTGCGCGCGGCAGCGTTAAGTCAGCGGCCAACGTCAGCCTCGCCGTTGTGGATGGAATGCAGAATATTCAGGTAGCTATGATAGCGCTCTTCACTGATCGCTTGAGCCGTGTAGGCCTCCTTAACCCTGCACCCCGGCTCATGATCGTGCGTACAGGCCGAAAAACGGCAGTGCGACAGGTAGGGGCGGAATTCAGGGAAATGGTGCGAAAGCTCCCACGGCTCCATATTCAGCACCCCGAACTCGCGAATGCCTGGCGTATCCACCACACCGCCGCCGCCAGTAAGAAGAAACAACTCCGCGTTAGCAGTAGTGTGCCGCCCCTTGCGCGTCTTCAGGCTTACCCTACCGGTACGAAGAGTCAGCCCCGGCTCCAGCGCATTAAGAAGCGTGGACTTGCCTACGCCGGAAGGTCCCGTAAATATGCTGATCTGTCCAGCTAACGCTGCACGAAACGCAGTAACTCCTTCGCCCGTGGCGGCGCTGGTGAGAACAACCGGGTAGCCCAGCTGCGTGTAGCGGCGCTGAAGGTTCAGTACGTGGCTCCGCGGCCCGGCGTCGGACAAATCCATTTTGTTGAATACGATGCCGGCCCTGATTTCCTGGGATTCTGCGGCAGCCAAGACGCGGTCAATGAGGCCAGGGTTGGGCTTGGGCAGCAAGACGGACTGGATAATCCACACCTGATCAACATTGGAAACCAGGACCTGCTCCCGACCGACACGGCGCCCGGCCGCCCGACGGCTGAGGTGGTTGGCACGTTCATGAATTTGCGTGATATAGCCCGTGCCATCCTTGTCGATGCGCACGGACACGTTGTCACCCACCGCAACGGGATTGGTCGGCCCCCGGCCGCGTAGGCGAAACCGTCCCCGCACGCGGGAACGCACAACCTCGTTGCCGGCCTTTACGTGCACCCAGCTTCCGGTGGACCGGACAACCACGCCTTCAACGTCTTTGGCCGGGGCAGCCGGCACTTGCGGGGACAGGTCCACGGTGAAACTTGTTTGATGCGGCTTCGTCTACGCTGTTACGAACACGAATACCGGGAGTAGTTATGGAAGACCAAGACAAATCTCAAGGCAATACGTACGATCAAGCGCGGCAAGCGTTCAATGACCTTGACATGAACGACCGCGTGGCATTTTTGGTCAAGGAGTCCGTGAATACCATCGCGCGTGCACTAGAAATGGCTGCGGAAACTATCGAGCACGACTGCGCTACTATTTTCGGCGCAGGAAAGAGCAAAGCCGACAACGCGGATACTGCGTCGGAATCTCAAGACGCCTAGTGCGTACCTTGTCCGCGCCAACAGCAACCGCATGGATTCCGATAAGAGGCGGAAGATTATCCAGTTCGATCAGCTGACTCCCTTGGGTCAAGCTGTGTGGCTCGCTGGTGCGGCCGTGCACCTGGGCACCCGCGTGGTAGAATCCTCGGTGCGGCGCGTCGGCCGCGTCGCCATCGAAACCAAGCAGGCATTTCTCGAAGGTCTGAATAGCATCCCGAAAGACGGCGCGTCGCATTCGCGTGACAGGGAGCACATACCGCCTGCCGGTTAGGACTCGAACACCTCCGTATCTTCGACCCGGCCATTGGTGTTGCGCGGGACCGCCGAGGCGAAAAGCTTCGCTGGATCGCGAATCGGCGTTTCCTCCAAGTTGCAGTACACAACCTGGTCCATCCGTTTGATATACGCTACTTCAAGCCCGTTAAGGGCATCGCCGCGTATCTCCTTGACGTCTTTTTCATTCTTGTGGGGCAAAAGCACCTGCTTAATGCCGGCACGCTTGGCCGCAAGAACCTTTTCTTTGATGCCACCCACGGGCAGCACCAGTCCACGTAGCGTGACTTCGCCGGTCATGGCGACATCGTGCTTAACGCGGCGCTGCGTGTATATGGATACCAGCGCCGAAAGCAGGGCCACGCCGGCACTGGGTCCATCTTTGGGCACGGCGCCTGAGGGGACATGCACATGCAAGTCCCAGTGCTTGAAGGCGCTCGCCGGAATGTTCAGCTCCTGTGCGTTCGCTTTTACGTAGCTCAGCGCAGCATGCGCCGACTCTTTCATGACATCGCCGAGCTGCCCGGTGAGCAAGAGCTTGCCGGATCCCGGGGACACCGAAGCCTCTACAAACAATATGTCGCCGCCCACCGGTGTCCAAGCCAAGCCGGTTGCGACACCCGGCACCTCGGTGCGCTCGGCCACCTCGCTAAAGTACTTGCGCCCGCCTAAGTAGTCTTCCAAATCCGGCTGCTCCACTTCGGCCTTGTCCACCTCTTCTGCAGCCACCTTTTTGGCGACGCCACGGGCCACCCCGCCAATGGTGCGCTCCAGCTGCCGCACGCCCGACTCCCGCGTGTACCCGTCGATCATGGCACTGATTGCATCATCGCTTATGGTAAGTTGTTTCGGCGTCAGGCCGTTGCGCTCAATCTGGCGCGGCACCAGGTAGCCTTTGGCGATCCGGAGCTTTTCGTCCTGCGAATAGCCCGTGATCTCGATAAGCTCCATGCGGTCACGAAGGGGGGCGGGGATTCTCTCCAGGAAGTTGCCCGTCGCGATGAAGAGAATCTTGGACAGATCGAAGTCAAGCTCCAAGTAGTGATCGCTGAAAGCGATATTCTGCTCCGGGTCCAACACCTCCAGCAGCGCACTGGACGGGTCCCCGCGCCAAGACGCGCCGACCTTGTCAATCTCATCCAGCACAAAGACCGGGTTGCTGGATCCCGCCTTCTTCAGCCCCTGCAGGATGCGGCCGGGCAATGCACCGATATAGGTGCGGCGGTGGCCACGGATCTCCGCCTCATCGCGAACGCCGCCCAAGCTCATGCGTGCGAATTTGCGCCCAAGCGCGCGCGCAATACTCTTGCCGAGACTGGTCTTGCCGACCCCCGGTGGCCCATGAAAGCACAAGATTGGCGCCTTCATGTCGCCCTTTAGTTTAAGCACCGCCAGATATTCCACGATGCGCTTCTTGACCTTTTCCAAGCCGTAGTGATCCTCGTCAAGAACTTTCTCAGTGTTGGCGAGGTCCAGGTGATCTTCCGTGTATTCCGACCAGGGCAGATCCAATATCCAATCCACATAGTTGCGTGTGACGGCAAAGTCGGGCGCGGCCGGATTGGTGCGTTCCAGCTTCTTCATCTCCCGTTCAAATGCTTCCTGGGCGTGCTCCGGCAGTTTCTTTTCCACGGCGCGCTCGCGAAGCGCCGCTAGTTCGCTGGAGCCGTCACCCTCTCCAAGCTCCTCCTGAATGGCTTTAAGCTGCTGCCGCAAGAAGAATTCCCGCTGCTGCTGATCGACCTCGTCCTTCATCTTCGAGCGGATCTCCTGCGACACCTTGAGCGCCTTGACTTCGCGCTGCATGTGCTCGATGATCAGCTTCGCACGTTCCACCAGCGAATCGGTCTCCAGCATGTTCTGCTTGACGGATATCTTGATTTCCGAGCTGGAGGCAATGAAGGCAATGAGAAACGCAGGTGACTGGATCTTATCAATGGCCAGGGCGGCTTCGTTGGGCAAATTGGGTGAGATGCCAACGATCACTTTGGCCAGCTCCTTGACGGTGTTGATCAGCGCCCTGAGCTCCGATTCCTCGTCTTCGCTGATCAGCTCTTCCACTGGGAGTACCTTGGCCCGCAGGTACGGTTGCTCCTGGACAAACTGGACGATCCTAAAGCGGCGCTTGGCCTGGATCACGATACTCTTGGACCCATCGGGCATCGTGATCAGCCTGATGATCGACGCCAGTGTACCAATGGCGTATAGGTCTTCCGGCTTGGGGTCTTCGGTATCACTCCTTCGCTGCGACACCACGCCAATATGCCGGTCCCCGTCGAACGCGTCCTGGACAAGCTGTAACGAGGCCTCGCGCCCGACCGTGATGGGCAGCACTGCGCCGGGAAACAGCACCGTGTTGCGGAGGGCCAGAACCGGTAAAGTCTCCGGAACGGGAGACTTGTACATCTTCCGCTCTTCTTCCTCGGTTGGCAGCGGAATGCTGTGTTCGACTTCCTCGTTTGACAAAAAGTCCAAAGTCAGGCGGTCCGTCATGTAGCGTCTGGGATGATGGAGTTGAATTGACTTAGTCCATGCGCTTTCAAAAATCAAGCCAAGGCAATAGTCTGCCACTTTGTGCGATTCGTCGCAATACTCGCACCAGACACGGCGCGTTGCACAAAATTGCGCCAGAGTTGTTAGAATGCACCTTGCCAAAAGCACACGATCTTGCCATGTGGTATAAAGACGTACTGGGAGCGATAGGCAACACGCCCCTGATTCAGATCAACCTGTTGTCGGCCGGACTTCCCTGCACCGTCCTGGCCAAGGTGGAGTCTTTTAACCCGGGAGCCTCCCTAAAAGATCGCATCGCCGTGGTTATGGTGGAGGAGGCCGAGGCGCGCGGCGACCTGAGGCCGGGTGGAACCATTATCGAAGGGACCAGCGGCAACACCGGCGCCGGCCTCGCACTCGTAGCAATCGCCAAAGGCTACAAATGCATCTGTACGACCACCAGCAAGCAGAGTAAGGAAAAAATTGATGTGCTGGAAGCACTAGGCGCCAAAGTGATCATCTGCCCGAATGACGTGGAGCCGGATGATCCGCGGTCCTATTACAGCGTAGCCCGGCGCCTGGCCCAAAAGACACCGGGTTCGCACTACATGAATCAGTATGACAACCTTGACAACACCAAAGCTCACTACCTGACCACTGGGCCGGAGATCTGGCAGCAGACCGAGGGGCGCATCACCTACCTGTTTTCCGGGGCCGGCACTGGAGGAACCATCTCCGGCGTTGCCCGCTACCTGAAGGAGCAAAACCCGTCGGTTAGGATCATCGGCGTGGACCCGTACGGGTCGCTGTACCACAAGTATTTCCACACGGGAGAGGTTGACCCTAACGAAATCCAACCGTACCTCACCGAAGGCGCCGGCGAAGACATCATGGCAAAGAATATGGACTTTGGCCTCGTAGATGACTACACCCGGGTCAACGATAAGCAGACCATGCAGATGGCACGGCGCCTAGCCCGTGAAGAAGGCATCTTTGCCGGACAGTCCAGTGGGCTCGCGATGGCCGGTGCGCTGCAGTGGATGCGGGAAAACCAGGCTTCGCTGTCCACGGACGACGTGGCGGTGGTGATCTTGCCTGACAGCGGCTTTCGTTACCTTCGCAAGACGTATAATGACGACTGGATGCGAAAGCACAACCTGCTGTAGCGTGTCGCAAGCACCTGGCCGGACAGTCGGGAACCAGCCTTAACCACATGCCCTGGCACAATGGCAGACCATGAGACGCCTGACCCCAACGTGGGGCAGCGCAGCATAGAGCTGACCGAAGCCGTCGCGGAAGGCGAGTACTCGAACCTCGTCATGATCGCGCATTCTCCCGAGGAGTTCATCCTCGACTTCATACGCATTATGCCTGGCATCAAGTCAGCGCGTGTGCATAGCCGGATTATCGTTACGCCACAGCATGCGAAGCGCTTCCTTCGGGCGCTTAGCGACAACATCTCGCGCTACGAAAAGGCGTATGGTACGATCCCGGAGCGTGCCGTGCGGGACCAGCCCATCCAGTTCGGGGGCGGCACCGTCGGCGAGGCGTAACCACGGGCGACTAAGGCCGGACTCCCCAGTACCACCCTGCGCCGAAGCCACCGGCCGCGTCCTTGGGGAGTCGCCGGCCCGCCGAGGAAGCCCTGTGGCTTCACTTGCGTGCCCGTATGATCATGGCAACCGCCAAAAGCGCGAATAACGCGTGTGGCAGGACGGCGGTAGCAACCGGCTGCAACTCGCCCGAATAACCGAATGGCTCCGTAAGCTTTTGGGCCGCCAAGTAGCAGAAAGCGAACAGGAGCCCGATACCTATTTGGAAGGTCTGCCCGCCGCGCCGCCGCCGAAACGCTAACGGCACTGCGATTAGCACGACGACAAAATTCGCCAGCGGATACGTGTACTTGGTGTAGTAGCCGACTTCGGCAGGGCCGATGTTGGTGGCACCACTACGCCTTAGTGCGTCAACATAGTGCGCCGCTGCAGGCAGCGTCATTGCTTCCACGTCCCGCTCCGTGCGGGCCAAGTCGCGCGGGTACACCAGGAGCATGGTGTCCAAGTCCGTAACTTCGCGCCGCTGCTCGAATTCGCCCGCAAACGTGCGTACCGTGGCAAACGGCATGCGCCAGAGCGAGTCCTTCCACATCATTTGCTGCGCGTCAACGCGCTCCAGCAGGTGCCCGTCGTAGTCGAACCTCTGGAGCACAACCTGGTGCGCGATCTCTCCACTCCTGTCGAAGTACCCAACCGACACTACGCTGCCTGGACTGTTTTGGCGGTGAATATCGTTGACGTCAATTCGCTTGGGCGCATCTTTGAGGTACAGGGCATCCCAGCGCAGCACGGTCTGGTTCGTGACTGGCGCAACGTATCCGTTAAACAGTACCATCACGGTGGTAACACTCGCGCCCAAGAGTGCGTACGGCATGAACAGGCGATAGAGCGATACGCCACCCGTCTGCAGCGCAGTCAGCTGCAGGGACTGAGCCAACGACCCCGTGATGTAGATAACCGCCAGGAACAGCGCCAGCGGCGAGACGAGGCGAACAATCTCCGGGATGTAGCTGGGGTAATAGTGCGTGTAAAGCTGACTGAGCGGCGCTTTGCGATCCAGAAAGTCGTCAACATACTCCAGGTAGTGCAGCAGGATGAAGAAAACCACCAGCGCAACCATGAGGAGCACATATGCCCGGAGCACACGCAGCAAGATGTGGCGATCGATGACGGTCACGCAGGGTCCGTTCAAGTGAAACGCCGAAGGTGTACCTTTGCCGACCCCTACTGTTCACACAGTCCCCGTTACAATGAAGCTTCATGAGTACCAAGCCAAGGAAATCCTTGAATCGTACGGCGTAGCACAACTGCGCGGCGAGGTCGCTTCGACCGTTGAAGCAGCCGCGCAAGCCGCAAAGAAGCTGTCTGCCGATGGAACGGACCTCTTTGTCGTTAAAGCTCAGATCCACGCGGGTGGTCGTGGCAAGGGTGGGGGCGTAAAGCTTGCGCGTGGCACCAGCGGCGTGCGGGAGGTAGCCGGCAAGATCCTCGGGATGAACCTGGTCACGCACCAGACCGGGCCGGAAGGACAGCTGGTCCGCAAAGTCTTGGTGGCACAGGCTGTTGACATCGCAAAAGAATTCTATGTTGGTGTCACGTTGGACAGAAGCCGCAGCATGAACGTCATCATGGCATCCACAGAAGGTGGCGTTGAGATAGAAAAGGTTGCCGAAGAGACGCCCGAAAAAATTCACAAAGTATGGGTGGACCCTGGAAGCGGCCTGCTTCCCTTCCAGGCCCGGCAACTGGCCTACGGGCTTGGCTTTAGCGGTAAGGCCGCCCGCGCGGCCGCGCGGTTTGTCATCGCACTCTATGACGCGTACGTGGGCAGCGACGCTTCACTGGCAGAAATCAACCCGCTGGTGCTCACCAGGCAGGGCGAGGTGCTGGCTCTGGACGCGAAGCTGTCTCTTGATGACAACGCCCTGTTTCGCCACCAGGAACTGGCCACGCTGCGGGATCAAGCCGAAGAAGATCCGTTGGAAGTCGCAGCTGGCGAATACCACCTGAATTACGTCAAGCTTGACGGCAACGTGGGTTGCATGGTCAACGGCGCAGGGCTCGCCATGGCAACTATGGACATCATCAAGCTTTCCGGTGGAAACCCGGCGAACTTTTTGGATGTGGGTGGGACTGCCAGCGCCACCACCGTAGAAGCGGGATTCAGGATTATCCTGAGCGATGCCAACGTCAAGGCCGTTCTGGTGAACATCTTTGGCGGCATCGTTCGCTGTGACAGAGTGGCACGTGGCATAGTAGAAGCCGCAAGAAACATTGGCATCAACTTGCCCCTTATCGTTCGCCTGCAAGGGACGAACGCGGAAGAAGGACAGCGCGTGTTGGAGGAGAGTGGCTTGCAACTCCAGACCGCCACGCATTTTGCAGACGCTTCCACCAAGGTGCGCCTTGCGCTTGCAGCATGACACGGGTATCCAGTATTGGGGGCCAGTCCCCACAGGCCACAAGCGAAATCCAGATCCGCGAAGGTCTCGAAGGCCTTACGCCGGGTCGCATTGCCGTCCTGTACCGCCGGGCACCGCTACTGCGCCCCGTGTCGGACCCTGAAAAGGTCTGGACCATGTTCGAGCGCGCTTCCCTGGTACTCACCGCCTGGAAGGGTAGTCGGCTTGTCGGCATCGCGCGGGTGCTTTCGGACAGCGTGCTATACAGCTACCTCGTCGATCTGGCCGTGGAGCCGGATGTTCAAGGCCTCGGCATCGGCAGACTCCTCGTGCGTTCCGTCCTGGATCGCTGCCAGAACACAGACCTGCTGGTACGCGGAAATCTTGGACGCCTCTTCAGACACGAGGGTCTGGATGTCGTGACCGATGCCTGGGCCGTGCCGGCTCGCAGGTAAACGCTAATACCGGCGTCCAAATCCGCGGTCCCGCTCCGCCTTGGGCTGCCGCAGGCGCAGAAACTCGCTCAGGCGCCCGCTTTTGACGTGCAGGTCAAAGCCCCATGACTGGAACGTGCCAAACGGTACCCACCGAAAGCCCATCTCCCAGCATTCAAACTCCTTGGCCAGGTTCAGCGTGGTGGTAACAACTTTGCCTCGCTCAAAGTCGTAGCCAGTCTGTCCCTGTACGCGCCATGTCGGCGTCACCGAAAATCCGAAGCGCGTGTTGACGGTGGCGCTCCGTGTCAGTTTTGACAGCGGACGGCTGACGCGATAGCCAAGGCTCACATTCAGTGTCCAGCCCTGCATCGACGTCTGGCCCAGGCTGCTGGAAAAAGGGTTGCCGACCCCTACGGACGAGGGTCCATCAAAGCGCGGCATACCCTGCTGCACCTGCGACGCGGGGCCTGGGCGCGGCGCCCTGCCGCGCCCACGAATTTGTACGTCGCCGCGCATGCTAAGCTGTATCAGCCGCGCAAACCGAAAGTCGCGCAGCGAAAACACATAGTCGTGCACCTTACGCGTTCCCGCCTCATTTAGGCCGTACGGCGAAAACGTCCCCGAAATGTTCAGGTTGAGCTTGCCAAACACGTTCGTGCGCGCCGATATGCGAAGGGGCGCCAAATTCAACGAGTCCGCAGCCATGTTGTAGCTGCTGGTGACATTGACGTTAAAAAGCTTGAGCACGCGGCTCTGCTCTTCGCCCGTGGAGTCGGTGCGGATTTGCTTAGTTTCGAAGATGTTGTCAATGCCGAAGGATATCGACCGTGAAATTCCGGTCTGGACTCCGGTGACAACGTTGTAGCGCCGCGGTTCTACCTCACCAGAAAACAGTGTATCAACCACCGGGAACCCGTCCGCATCATAGAGTGCACGCGAATAGCCCCAGTCGGGCGACGCAAAGTCTGGCCGCCACACAAACCCTACGCGGGGCCGCAAGGTGTGGCGGAGCCCCCGATACTGGCCCGTCTCTAGTGGAAAGAGTCCGTACAAGGTCGTGTTGGCCGAAACGCCCATGTTAAATTGCCTGAGCGCGAAGAATCCCTGGACTTCCTGGCGCCGGGTCACACCAGTGGAGTCCAGCGCACGGCGCTCGGTCTCCAGGTACCAGTTCTCGGTGTAGTTGGCATTGGGTGATACGTTCAGCCGAAACTGACCTATCAGCGGAAGCCTATTGATGGTGAACGGCATGGCCAAAGGAACGCGGTGTAAAGCGCGAAAATCTATCCCGCCTCCTTCTCGCCCCGTGGCACGCTCGTAGAGCGCTTGGTCAAACAGCGCATCCCACCACTGGTAGGAGACAGGCGTGCCGTCAGCCAGCGTGTCACCGCGCGCGATCAGTTCTGCGTCGGCCAGCGGCCTAAAGTTGAAGCGGTTAGTGATGCGCGAACTAAGACTGTACTGCAGTCGTTCGTACCAGCGTGCGTTGCGTGCGGGGCCCCCACGCTTGAAGGGCGTCTTGGTGGTCTGCGAAAACGCCAACTCGGGCAGCGCCAGATCCGTAGCGCCCGTGGAAAGGACCTGATTCTGGCGCATGTTGATTGTGAGGGAACGGCCGCTGCCAAAAACTTTTCTGTACCTGATGGAAGAACCCACAGACTGGCGCACGTTATCATTGTACTGGTCAGACACTGTCTGAAGGTAGCTGCTTGTGGTCAGGTTGACGTTACCCGTAAGCGAAGCGGTCGGACTCAGCGTCTGGTTGTGCGTCCACGCCAGACGAATGCTGTTACGTATCACCACGTCCGGGTCGTCCCATTCGCCGCTGCGCTCGCGCACCATGTCGAAATCCAGGGTTCCGGAGTAGCGATCCCGCCGGTTGTAGCGGAAGGTGGGATGTACCTGCCAGCTGCCCTTGGTCCACAGCCCAAACCGTGTCTGCAGGTCGAGATAGTCGTTGATCGCCCAGTACCAGCCCCAATTGCGCAGGTAGAATCCCCGCTGGTCCTCCCCGTACTCCGGTGCCAGCAGCCCGCTGCGGCGCCCTTCCTGATACGGCAAGAATCCGAATGGCAGCCAGAACAGCATCGGGATGTTGTAGATGTAAAGCTGGATTGGCCCGGTATAGACCCACTTTTGATCAACGACCTTCATCTTCGCTGCGCGAAGCGAGTAGGACGGCGTCTCGCCCGGCGCACAGTTGCACGTGGTATAGACCCCATCTTGGACAAATACGGTGCTATCTTCACGCACCTTGGCGATGCCGGCCTGGATAAAGCCTTCGCTGAATTGGGTTCTGGCTTGCGTGATGCGGCCCCGGCCCGTACCCATGTTGTAGGACATGGACTCGCCCTCAAATGATTCGCCACCTTGCGTGAACCGCGGCCTGCCAACGGTGCCAGTGTCAGTGACCAGGCCGCTCGCCTGGAGCTCGTCCAGATCAAACAGGATTGTGATGGCGTGGGCCTCAAGCTGCGCATCGCCATAGTTGACCGACGCAGCCCCTATCAGGCGGCCGCGATCGCCCGATTCCTTAGAAAAGCGAATGATGAGCGAGTCCGTGGCGCTGAAGGTGACGGGTTGGGAAAGCTGGTCCTGCGCAAGGCTCTGCGGCGCAGCCGTCAGGGCCAGAATCAGAAACAAGAAAGCCCGGCGGATCCCATGCCACTTGACGCTACGTACCCCCGGAGGTAGACACATGCGAGTCAACGTGCTCGAACACGAGGTAGGCAGCACCTAACGTACCCGCTTCGTTTCCAAGGGTTTCCTGCAGGATGGTCACGCCGTCTCGCATGCCGGGCTTGATGAAGCGGAGGACCGCCTCTCTGGCAGGCGCCAGGATGTGTGCACCCGCCTTGGATACGCCGCCCCCGACAATCACCACGCGGATGTCCAAGAGGTTGATGCAGCTGCCAAGTACGCAGCCGAGCTTGTGGCCAGCCCAGCGCAGCACCGCTAAGGCGGCGGAGTCGCCGTCCTGAGCCGCGGCTGAAAGCATCGCCGGGGTGAGATCAGCAAGGTCCGGCCCGGCCATCTCGTAGAGCACGCTGGTAGCATGCGGTGCCAGCTGCGCACGGGCGTGCTCGGAAAGATACCTGTGTCCTATATACGCTTCGATAGCGCCGGCTACCCCCGTGCGGTCCTTCGGACCCTCGTAGTCAATGGTCATGTGGCCGATCTCGCCGGCCGCACCGGTAGTGCCATGAAACACCTGTTTTTTTAAAATGATGGCACCCCCAACACCCGTACCCAACGTAACCATGATAAAGGTGTCGTAGGGGCGCCCAGCCCCGTAGTGCGCCGAGCCCAGGGCTGCGGCGTTGGCGTCATTCTCAAGCACCACATGCAGGTCGAGCCCGTGCCGCTCCTGCAGCGCCGAGCGGAGGTTGATCCGGCCCCAGCCACGAATGTTCGGAGGATGTATGAGCGTCGTGCGGGCACGGTCAATGGTTCCCGGTGCGCCAATGCCTATACCGAGAACCTGACCGCCGGGTGCCGCACCCAACAGCTGACGTGCCACAATGCTAATTTGGCTCAAGACATGGTCTGGGCCACGTGCGGCGCCGGTGGCGACACGCGCGGTGTCAATGATTCCGGCCCTGCGTTCTACCAGCGCAGCTTTGATGCTGGTACCGCCCAGGTCGACCCCTATTGCGTACTCTGCCACAGGCTACTCCGCAACGCGGTACACCGTTTCGCCTTCCCGGCGCATGCCGTACTGTTCACGCGCGATCTTTTCTATCTCCTCATCCGTCGGAGGTGCTTCGAGACGTGCTTCCAGCACTTTGATTTCCGCCTTCAAGCTGTCATTCTCCGCCTGCAACTCCACAAACTCGCGGCTCCACTGCTGCCGCTTTACGAGGCTGTAGCTGTCAAAGTAGATGAACCAGAGTATCCCCACCAATGCCAGTGCCAGCAGCAGATAGGCACGCGGATACCGAGTGGAGTCCGCCTTGCGTTTTGTCATGGTTACGAGATCACTTCGGCTGAGCCGTATTTGAAGGCTCGCTTTCCCGGGTACACGGCGGCCCCGCCAAGCTGTTCTTCGATGCGAAGCAGCTGGTTGTACTTTGCAAGGCGATCGCTGCGGCTGACGGATCCCGTCTTGATCTGCCCACTGTTGGTGGCTACCGCCAGATCAGCGATGGTCGTGTCTTCGGTCTCGCCCGACCGATGGCTGATGACGGCGGTAAAGTTGTGGGCATGCGCCATCTCGATGGCGCGAAGGGTCTCCGTCAGGGTCCCGATTTGGTTCAACTTGATGAGTATGGAGTTGCCGGCCCCACAGTCTATGCCCTGCCGGAGACGGTCGGTATTGGTAACGAACAGGTCATCCCCCACCAGCTGCACCCGACTGCCCAGCCTTCGGGTGAGCAGCGCCCAGCCCTCCCAGTCGTTTTCGTCCATTCCATCTTCAATCGACACGATCGGATAGGCATCTACCCAACGCTCCCACAAAGCGACTATGTCTTCCGAGGTGCGCTTTGCGTCCGGATCACTCTTCCAGAACACGTAGTCCCCATCCTGATACATCTCCGAAACGGCGGGGTCGAGCGCTAGGGAGATTTGGTCGCCCGGCGCATAGCCGGCCTTCTCTATTGCCTCAAGGATGACTTCGATAGCCTCTTCGTTGGAGTGAAGGTCCGGTGCGAAGCCTCCCTCGTCGCCAACGGCCGTGCTGTATCCCCTGTTGCCGAGGACCTCCTTGAGATGATGAAAGACCTCAGTGCCCATGCGTAGGCCCTCACTGAACGTCTTTGCACCCGTTGGCATAATCATGAATTCCTGCATGTCCACGCGATTGTCCGCATGGCGCCCCCCGTTGATGATGTTCATCATGGGCACCGGAAGCGTTGTCGCGCCTTCGCCTCCGATATAGCGGTATAGTGGCAGCCCCATGGTGGCCGCCGCCGCCTTGGCGACTGCCAGTGAAACTCCCAGGATGGCGTTCGCACCGAGCTTCGCTTTGTTGGGTGTACCATCAAGCGCAATGAGGGCGAGGTCCACGGCCACCTGGTCCAAAAGGCTACGTCCAACGAGGGCACCGGCGATGGCCGCATTGACGTTTTCGACCGCGCAAAAAACGCTCTTGCCCAGGTAACATGAGAGGTCGTTGTCACGAAGCTCCACCGCCTCGTGCTCCCCTGTTGAAGCCCCGCTCGGCACAGCCGCGCGGCCCATCTCGCCATGCGACGCCGTTACATCAACCTCCAGTGTCGGATTGCCGCGGCTGTCGAGAATCTGTCGCGCAACTACCTTCTCAATAGTGGCCATCCGCTGAATCAACGATTATTTCCAAAGGAAAAGTCGACAATGGGGAGCATTTCTTCAAGTCTACCTTCCCCGGCCATGCCAACAAGAAACCGGCCATTCCACCGAAGGAATCGCCGGTTTCGTTTTGGAATCAACATACATAACTTGGCATGGTTGCTGCGAGACAGGAGGGCGGGGGAATGGGTTAAAGCGCGACCCAACTAGATGGCACGCGTTGTGATACACGAGCCAATTCAATAGCTGTCGCCTTCCGTTCAGAGTCGTTGTTCGCCTCGCTGGAAAGGTGAATATTTGCGTGAAACGGGTTTTTCCCTGGGAGTGGGTCTGATTCTACCTTTCTGCCTCCTTTCGAAGCTGCTTCGGCTGTTAGCTTCGCCCATCCGTGAAATGTCAAGCTTCGATCTTTGGCGTTTCGATCACCAACATCTTTGAGAAATCCAGGTGGACCGTAGTCGAGTCGATCCACGGACAATACTGAACTTCCTTTTTGATAAAACGCTCTGTACTTCACTTTCCCGGACCGGCGACTATAGTGGCTGCTGCTAAACAACTGCCGTCCGATATTCTCTTGTGGGCAAATCTTGTTGTGTGATTTTCTCACCTCCCGTACGCACGCAGGTCCTGTAGTGCTCCAAGAAGGAACGTCCCGCACAATTTGCGTCGATCCGAATACGTTGATCGTCTGTGCTCTCCATCCATGTCTACGAAACACTGATCAGGCCCTTCCTGCGATAGGATAACACAGACGTATACCTTGTTATGGATCGCATGAATGGCGATTCCACCGTCATCTTCTGGAGTAACTTCATACGTGAATAGATATCGCTGAAACATCCATTCAAGCACTTGGCTGGCTTCTCTCACGAGTTCGTCGGTGGGCTTTGGGTAACCTTCTTCAATCGCAACCGCTTTGACCCGTTCTAACTCTGATTGTGCTTTTATGTACTGATCGCTTTGCTTCCATACCGGTCCGTGCACTGACCTCGATGGCGAGTTTAAGATGGAGGATTGAAATCGATATTGTCGTTCGATCGCCATGGATCGTAGACGGAGCGCATTCGTATCCGGGCTATTTGCATGAGAGACCACAACCTTAGGCTGTTGCAGCAAATTGTGACCCCAGGCCGGGTACGAAGCGATGCTTGCTGGCTTGGATAAGACGTTATCCGTTACTCTCATCGTTGTCTTCATCATGCGAAATCATCGACCCAAAGGCCTCATTAAAGCGAACCGCGAAAGACTTATCCAGCAAAAATCGACCCCGAACGTAGATGGGGACGCTCCCCATTTCATGGATCTGCTTTTGTTGCTCTTCCACTGTTCCACTGATTAAAGGGATACTGGTGTGACCTATTACAAGCTGAATCAGGTTGCCCTGATGTCGCATAATGAATTGATCAGCAACCACGAATGGAGAATCGTCATCAACCCATCGCAACTGGGCCTGAATTGTGACTTTGTCTTGTTCTGGCATTACAACGAGTTGAGATGATGAACCGGTTGCTACGTCTAGGTGACACGCAATGTACACCTGCCAAGAGGAGTATATAAACCCCTTTGCTTTGTGGGCTATAGCGGCACCCTATTGCTGCCGTACCGTAGTGGACCCGCTGATGTTCAGGCCGCGGCACGAGTAGCTGACCTGCGTGCTCTCTCCTACCGTCCACTTCTGGACGTAAAAGATGTCTTCTGCCGTCGGAAAGGCGGTCCTCATTCGCACCGCCCCCGCTGCATCGCCAGCGCGGGTGTACGCGTCGGCAATAAGCCAGAATACAGCGGCCTGCTCCCGCCCGTCAATGCCGCAGGTGGAAGCCGCCGTAGCGTACAGGTTGGCAATAGCCACCTTGGCCTCGTTGTACTCGGAATCGAGCTCCAATGCCTGCCGATAGAAGGACGCCGCTTTTCCGAAGCTCTCCTGGTCCTGGTGCGCAATGCCCATGTTGTAATAGTCCTGCGCCACAATCTCTACACCCGGCAGCGCCTTAAGCTGCTCAAAGACCGCCATCGCCTGCTCCGCATCCCCGTCTTCCAGGTACATCCTGGAGACGAGCCGAAGCATCTCAGGCGTAGGATCCAAGGCCAGTATCTGCGGCGCAAGCTCCATCATCCTGCCGTGATACGCCTCCTGCTGGTACAGCTCGAATAGCTGAAGGGTGAGTTCCGCGTCTCCTGGGTTGTCCGCAAGCTGTTCTTCCAGGAAAGCAATCTGCTCGTCGGGCGGAATCGCGGCAAAGTACTTGGTCACTATTCCCTTGACCCCGACCTCTTCACCACGCGTGTCTTGGAGTTCGCGCAAAAGGTCCAGTGCGCCACCAAGGTCTCCACGGGTGTACAGGTCGCCTACCAGCACATCCAGATAGTACGGGTCCAAGTTCATCGGGTCGAGCCGATAGCACGCCCAGTACGCTGCAATAGCCTGATCCTTGATGTCCTCCAGCACGTCAATGTACGCCTGGATGAAACGTCCTTTTCGCAGCGTCCACTCAAACTCGTCGATCTCGCCGCCGGCTGCCTGCATGACTGGGACAGCGCGGTTGAGGATGGCCAAAGCGCTGTCTAGGTGCGCTCGCTTGTTCGTCGGATCTGCTTCGGCATCAGCTAACTCCGCATATAGCTCCACGCCACGGTCAAAGTTCCGGTCATCGTTGCGCGGGAAGGCCGGATCGTTCTGTAGAATCCAGTGCAGATCTTGCACCGCATCCGCGTAGTTATTGGCCTTAAAGTTCTCGTAGTAAAGGCTGTAGTGCATGGCCGACTCCTGGTTTAGCTGCTGCCCCACCTGGGCTTTCACGGCCTGGGGCGCAGCAAGGATCATCAGGAACAGTACAGCAGTAGAGGCGATAGCGGCGCATTTCATGATGCAGAGGCGAAAGTGTGGCTGTATAAAGTAGCGAAACGGAATGGCTTTATCCGAGTCTGAGCTTCGGGAACCGGCGTTCGCCTGCGTTGAGGGTAGCCCAAACTGTTGCATACCGGTCTGTGACCGGTATGCCTGTCATCCTTCCGCGCCATCCCTCGTGTAAGTTGAGATCCAGACCCATACCGCTGAATAAGGTTGTCAGGCTTACGCCGGCCGCAATCGCTTTATTGTAGCGGCACGGCTACTGCTGCCGTACCGTAGTGGACCCGCTGATGTTCAGGCCGCGGCACGAGTAGCTGACCTGCGTGCTCTCTCCTACCGTCCACTTCTGGACGTAAAAGATGTCTTCTGCCGTCGGAAAGGCGGTCCTCATTCGCACCGCCCCCGCTGCATCGCCAGCGCGGGTGTACGCGTCGGCAATAAGCCAGAATACAGCGGCCTGCTCCCGCCCGTCAATGCCGCAGGTGGAAGCCGCCGTAGCGTACAGGTTGGCAATAGCCACCTTGGCCTCGTTGTACTCGGAATCGAGCTCCAATGCCTGCCGATAGAAGGACGCCGCTTTTCCGAAGCTCTCCTGGTCCTGGTGCGCAATGCCCATGTTGTAATAGTCCTGCGCCACAATCTCTACACCCGGCAGCGCCTTAAGCTGCTCAAAGACCGCCATCGCCTGCTCCGCATCCCCGTCTTCCAGGTACATCCTGGAAACGAGCCGAAGCATCTCAGGCGTAGGATCCAAGGCCAGTATCTGCGGCGCAAGCTCCATCATCCTGCCGTGATACGCCTCCTGCTGGTACAGCTCGAATAGCTGAAGAGTGAGTTCCGCGTCTCCCGGGTTGTCCGCAAGCTGTTCTTCCAGGAAAGCAATCTGCTCGTGGGGCGGAATCGCCACAAAGTACTTGGCCACTATTCCCTTGACCCCGACCTCTTCCCCGCGCGTGTCTTGGAGTTCGCGCACGAGGGCCAACGTGCCACCAAGGTCTCCACTGGTGTACAGGTCGCCTACCAGCACATTCAGGTAGTACGGGTCCAAGTTCATCGGGTCGAGCCGATAGCACGCCCAGTACGCTTCAATAGCCTGATCCTTGATATCCTCCAGAACGTCGATTCGCACCTGGATGAAGCGCCCCTTTCGCAGCGTCCACTCAAACTCGTCAATCTCGCCGCCGGCTGCCTGCATGACTGGGACAGCGCGGTCGAGGATGGCCAAAGCGCTGTCTAGGTGCGCTCGCTTGTTCGTCGGATCTGCTTCGGCATCAGCTAACGCCGCATAAAGCTCCACGCCGCGGTCGAAGTTCCGGTCATCGTTGCGGTGGAAGGCTGGATCGTTCTGTAGAATCCAATGCAGATATGGCTGCGCATCCACATAGTTCTTCGCCTTGAAGTTCTCCCAGTAGAGCGTGTAGTTCTTCAGCGACACCGGGTCTAGCTGCTGCCCCGTTTGGGCATTCAAGGGCGGCGGCGCAGCAAGAATCAGCAGGGACAGTGCAGCAATAGAGGCGATGGCGGCGCGATTCATGGTGCAGTGGCGAAAGTGTGACTATTTAGAGTACACAGACAGAATGGCTTTATCCGAGTCTGCGCTTCAGGAACCAGCGTTCGCCGACGTTGAGCGTAGCCGAAACTGTTACAAATCGGTCTCTTACCAGTATTCCTGACGCGCTGCCGCGGCGCCCCACGTGCATGTTGAGATCCAGACGCGTACCCCCAAACAAGGTCGGCAGGCTTACGCCCGCCGTAATCGCCTGCGTGGTGATGTTCTGGCCCACTACGGGGCTGATGTAGGAGTTGTCCAAATAGAAGCCGAGGCGGAAGGCTGTGCGCTGGATGTAGGATTCAATTGCGCTGCTGCCGGCCGGCAGAAACTCGACGCCGGCAGAGATCCGCGTCCGGTCCCGCATGGCACTTGGCGTGAATCCGGTCAGGTCCATTTCGCTTTCGAACCGAGTCCATGGCTCGTAGCGCACATCAGCTGCAAAGGCCCAGCGGCTCTGCGTTGTGTAGGAAATGCCGGCAGCGGCGCTGACAGGCAGCGTGATATCGCCTGAAATTGTCGTGCCCAGCGTGTCCAGGTCTAAGCTTTCGCCGAGCGTACGTGCGCGCTTTGCGCTCAGCGTAGCCGGTAAGGTCGCAGTGCCGGCCACCGAGAACTCCCCGTCTTCCCCGACCGGTATGGCTATGATGGCACCGCCTGTCGTGGTAACGCCACGCATGCGCGTGCTTGTTGCAACGTTGGTCGTAACCAGGGAAACCAAATCAAAAGTGGTGCGCCGAGACTCTTCCATGATCCCGAACAGGTAGTCAACGCTTAAGCCCAGGCTGAAGAAAGATACCGGTTTTACGCCGATGCCGAGTCGCACCTGCTGCAGGCCGCCGGAGCCCTGCGTGACCACTGCGTAGGACGCGGGGCTCCGCGTGGGATCAAGCGGAAGGGTCCCGGTGGTGGTCACCCTGTAATTCACGCGTGAATATGGCTCGTATGCGAATCCCAGGCCTAGCTTGTTGCTGATCAGAGGCAAACCAAACTGGATGGCGCTGAAGGAGCCGGCACGGAGTTTCTTGCTTTGGTTACTGGCGTCAACCGTGCTGATGTTGTCAAAGCGCATGCCTGCGGATGCACGAACCAGAAACTGCCGGCTCAGCGCGGCCGGGTTGGCATAGTTGGCGTAGTTGAGCGACCACAAGGCAGTGCCGCCGCCACCCATCGCTTGAGCTCGAGAGGATGGAAACGAGCGCAACTCTCCCAGCCCGTACTGCGAGTATAGAGAACCGTCATCGCGGCCCTGGCCCGTAGCCGGCAAGGTGAGCAGCACCAGGAGGCCGGCAACAATGAGCGGTCGAAGTCTTTGCATTGCTACGAACCCAGTATGAGGCGCAGCTCAGGCGCGTATTCTTTGCTTGCCGCGCTGTGCAGCAGTAGGCCGTTTACGCTGTTCTCCAGCACCGGCACACGTAATTCCAAGTATTCGTATTCCTCAAGGCCAAACAATACCCGGTAGAAAAAGGCGGCCATTTCACTGCCGCTGAACGCAAAGATGCCTTCCTCGGACATCGTCGCTTCTCCCACCAGGATGGCCAGCGCTCCTTCATCTCGGACCGCAACCATCTGCAACTCCTGGATGATTGGTCGCACAAAATTCATGGGAGCCTCCTGCATTGCCAGCGTGTCGGCATAGACCAGGAATACGGCCCCATTGATCGGCTGCGAGTCAAACTCGGCCAGGTCAAACTCAACGCGCACTCCTGGCCCCGCCCCGTCCTGGATCGCGACCCGATTCTCCGGCAACGTCGGCTCTGCCAGCCGACTGGTGGTGGTTAGTGATTTCTGAAACGCGAAATCTGTTGTATCGCTCGCGGTATGGACCTGTAGACTTGTCCCAGTGCTGGTGAATCCGAGGATGGATTGACCGTCCAGCGGCGCAAGTGCCAACCCGTGAAATAAGGAATCGACGCGTGCATGCCGTAGCGTGTCGGCATACGTGTCCACCCAGGTCATGGGCATCGGAATTACCACGACGGTGTCGGTGCTGAAGAAGGTATGCGTGGTAATTTCGGGGCCAAGCACCAGCATCGTGTCGGCTTTGGAGCGAATAGCAGTCCAATCTTCAAGGATATCGTGTAAGGCCACGGTAAGCATGCTCGTCGTGTCCCCATAGGCGTAGCTGCGTCTCAGGCGCAGCGCGGCTCCCGTGACTGTCGGCCCAGTGCCGCTAAAGCCCCCATTAAAGTCGATATGCCCCGTCACGACTACGGAACCCAATAGCGGATCGTCGACAGTGCCCGCTAACACGCGCAGCTCCTGACCTGCAAGCTCGTGGCCTGTAATGTCCGCAAACGGCGTCGAATAAAACAGGGTGGGCGTTACCGGACGGACTTCCGGTTCCTGGCCATTGCCGAGAAGATCAGAGCCAAGGTCGGACGCGGGGTCGTCACAGGCAACTACAGGCAGCAGGAGCGCCAGCCAAGCGAGCAGGCGAAGTCGAGGCATAGGGTGAACGGGGTGCGAATTGCGACAGCGCGCGTATAGAACGCGTCTGGATTAAGTTTCGTACGCGCGAGTTGATGTAATGAATAGGGCCGCCTTTGGTTCAGGGCGGCCCCTGCAGCTTGGAGCTACAACTATTGTGCCAAACCTGCGGACTAGGCCGTATATAACGCGATGGCCTGCCCTACCATTGGGGCACGTTCCGAACTGAAGTGCACGTCTCCGTTCACGTGCTCGCTTGCGCTCAAGGCAGGCTCCACCGAGGACGGGTATGCGGTCGAATCTGCATATTTCATGCCGATATCGCACATGCTGAGCCCTGAATCCTCACCGTTAAGGGCCAGGCCCATCTTGTGGACGAGCTCCTGAGTCAGCGTCGCATCGGCATCAATGTCGTCCGGAGTATACACCACTCTGGTACCTTGAAAGAGCTCGTCATCCCTGCCCTCTGCGGCAACCACGAGCGGAAGCAGCCCACTGATCCAGCCAAAGGCGTGGACGACATCGGGCTTCCAGCGCAGCTTGCGGATGGTTTCCAGCACCGCACGGGAAAAGAATAGGCTCCGTGCAGCGTTATCCTTGAATACGACGCCCTGGTTGTCCTGGTGCAGGCCCTTGCGCTTAAAGAAATGAGTGTTGTCCATGAAGTAGACCTGCAGCCGGATCCCTGGGATGGAAGCCACCTTGACCTTCAGGGTCTCGACCTTGTTTCCCATCTTCACGGGCGTGCCGCATAGGCGGATCACCTCGTGCAGCCGGTTGCGACGCTCGCTGATTGTGCCGTAGCGCGGCATCATGATCCGCACTTCGAAGCCCCCATTCTCGTGCAGAAGCTGTGGCAGATGCCGGACAATCGAGGCTATTTCACTGGACTTGGCAAAGGGTTCTACTTCTCCACTGACGAAGAGTACTCTCGTGGGCTGTCCCATACGACCTAGGGCACTAGTCTCTTACCGCGACACGGTCTCGGCACGTTCGCATGCAAAGGGAAGCACGGAATCTGGAGCGTCGCGACGATGAGGATGAATTAGAATTCAACAATGATGTAGGATCTGGCATAAATTACGGCACCATGACCACTTCTTCAAGATGCCCATGGGGCGGGAATTGTTGGGTTTCGGCGAAATCGTTTGGCGCACTAGTCGCCGCGTGGAAAACCGCGTAAGACGGCCCAAAGCACCCTTGATACGGCTTGGCGGTCGGCACATGCTCTAATTCGGGCGCAAAATGCCGCCGCTCAAACGGTACTCACTGCCCTGCAGACATGAACGACAACGAAAAACATATCGAAAAAAAAGAAACGCAATTCGAGCACACCCCCGTCTACATCTTTGAGGATCCTGCCAAGGTCGCACAAGAAGTGGCGCGTCGCATCAGCAACCTAATCTCTACGCGTGCGCAAGCTGGGCAGCAGACGGTGCTGGGGCTGCCCACGGGATCCACGTCCATTGATGTCTATAAGGAGCTTATCCGTCTGCATCGGGACGAAGGGCTGGACTTTTCGACGGTGGTCACCTTCAACCTCGACGAGTATTACCCGATCAGTTCGGATAGCCTGCAGAGCTATCGCCGATTCATTCACGAGAACCTGTTTGACCACATCAACGTCCCGCCGGATCAGATCCACATTCCACGAGGCGATTTGCCTACGGAGGAGCTGGACGCGTTCTGCGAAGCATACGAGGCCAAGATTAGGGCAAGCGGTGGCCTGGACCTGGTGCTATTGGGCATTGGGCGTAGCGGACACATTGGATTCAACGAGCCTGGGTCGCGTCGCACCACGCGAACCCGTGTCGTAATTCTGACCGAGCTGACCCGCAAGGACGCCGCCAGCAACTTTTTTGGCGATGCCAACGTGCCGCGGCAGGCACTCACCATTGGGGTGAGTACAATCCTAGACGCCCATGAGATTATTCTCATGGGCACCGGCGAGCACAAAGCCGGCATCATAATGCGATCGGTCGAAGGCCCGATCTCGGAGGAGGTCGTCGCCTCGTTTCTGCAGGAGCACAGGCGGGCTTCAATCTATGTTGATCGTGCTGCTGCAGGAGAACTGACGCGCGAGAAGAAGCCGTGGCTGGTTCGCGATCCGGCGTGGGACTACGACATGGCCAAGCGGGCGGTCTTGTGGCTTTCCGAAAATCTGGGTAAGGCGCTACTGCGACTGGAAGCCGCGGACTTTCACAACAATCATCTACATACGCTGGTCTATGCCTACCCGGACATTGATGAGTTGTGCCTCGCCGTATTTGAAGACCTTCGGCAGCGCATCGTTTATCAGGATGGGCTACCCAAGAACGAGCGTGTGATTCTGTTCAGCCCTCACCCGGATGATGACGTTATTTCAATGGGTGGTATGCTGGACAAGCTGGTCCGCAATGGCAACGATATTGTCGTCGCCTATATGACCAACGGGTCCGTGGCCGTCTTTGACGAAGACGTCTCGCGCTACTTGGGCTTTGTAGAGATGAGTTATCGGGAGATGGGGCTCACGCAGGAAACGGTTGCGGAGTTTCGTGCACGCAAGGAGCGCATCGAACGCTTCCTTCAGTCCAAGAAGCCAGGGAAAGTAGATCTGGAGGAAATCCAGCACCTTAAGGCCAACATCCGTTATTTGGAGGCCATCGCAGGCATCAAGGTTATGGGGCTTTCGGACGAACACGCCCGCTTCCTTGACCTTCCGTTTTACCAGACGGGACACGTCAAGAAGAAGCCGATCAGCGACGCGGATGTGGAAATTGTGCTGGATCTGCTGCATGCGCGTCGTCCGCAGCACATTTTTGTGGCCGGTGACTTGTCCGATCCGCACGGCACCCACCGCATGTGCTACGTCGCAGTTCAGGGCGCGCTCGTGCGTTACAACACCGACCAGCGAGAGACGCCGAAGGTCTGGCTCTACCGCGGCGCCTGGCAGGAGTGGGAAATCCACCGAGCGGACGTGTTTATGCCGATGTCCAAGGCAGAGATGACGCGCAAGATTGAGGCCATATTCAAGCATGAGAGCCAAAAGGACCGGGCAATGTTTCCCGGTGCGCACGACGAGCGCGAATTCTGGCAGCGTGCACGCGATCGCAACACAGCCACCGCAACGGCCCTTAACCGGCTGGGACTACCGGAATTCTATGCGGCAGAGGCCTTCGTGACCTCGTACACGCTGTAGCCTACAGGTGGCAGTGTGCCAGCCCGCGCTTTTCCAGGTAGCGCTGGTGGTATTCTTCCGCGCGATAGAACGGGGGCGCCGGAACGATATCGGTCACGATAGGCCGGCTGAACCTCGGTGCATGCCGCGCTACGGCTTCCCTTGCCAATGCTTCCTGCTCCGGCGTGTGGTAAAAGATCACCGAGCGATACTGCGTGCCGATGTCCGGTCCTTGGCGATTTCGCGTGGTAGGGTTGTGATTCTCGAAGAACAGGTCCAATAGCTGGTCATATGTCGTGAGGCGCGGGTCGTAGGTAACCTCAACCACCTCGGCATGGTCTGTCCGCTTTGTGCAGACATCCCGATACGTGGGGTTGGCAAGCGTTCCGCCTGCGTAGCCTACCTGCGTATCGGTGACACCGTCCGTGCGCTGGAACAGCGCTTCGACGCCCCAAAAGCACCCTGCGCCAAAAGTTGCTTTTTCCATTTCCGTTTCGTGCTGGCTTACCGCTTGAACCGGAGGTTGCGGGACAGGATTCATTTCCAATCCCATTTTGATTTTGCCCCACAGCAATCACTTCTTAGCGCAGAATCGTCTACTGACCAACGTAAGATCTGGAATACTTCAGTACCAAGGATTCAGCCCGCACATCAGGCCTCGGTGCAGGATTGTGCGGACCGCATGTGGATTACGAACAGCGTGGACTACATTGCAGTACCAGTCGAAGGAGGTTTTGTGCGTGCGGAGGACGGCAGCGATACGGATTTGCTTGGGTTGCTGCCCAACCAGAAGGATCTGCTCAATCTAGTCGATGGCCGACACCTGCAACACTCCACAATTGCCACCAGCCAAATGGCGGTTGGTCACTGGCAGGAAACCATGGCTATCCCCACACTGGGCTGACGCTGTCCTCGACCGGCTCGTACACAACGCACACACCATTATCCTCCAGGGAGAATCGATGCGAAACCAACTCGCTGAAGTGTTAACCCTCCGCAGTAAAAACACCCGAGACATCGCTACCGCCTAACACGTGTCACACCTGTCTTACCCGCTAACAGCAGACCCGGCAAAGTGTTGTGGATCACTCGCACAGAGCATTCGAAACGGTCAAAATACGCAGAAGACGCCCGTGCAGATCATCGACCACAACGCGCGCCGCATGATCTTCGGATACGTCATTTGTGACGCCATCGACTTGTTCTGCATGGATGTCCGGAGCTCCGCTGTGCCGCTCGATATCCACGTTGAAGCGCAGCTTGCAGTCATGGCCAGTGTGCATTACCGCCTCGTGAGCCTGCGCGCAGTCCAAGGCTACCAGAACGCCGAGTCGCGCATACTCTTCCGCAACTTCGCACGTCACACAGGACACGTAACCATCCCGTAGGACGAAGTCAACATCTGGCTGCGCGGCCGGTCCAAGACATACTATCTGACCGATACCCACTACCCAAGACAACGCCAGCGCATTCCATGGCCCGGCAACAAAGCGCTCTGGGTACAGTTTGCCTGAATGCCCCGATTGCCTCTCGCAAGCGCATCTGCAGAAGTCCAGGCTACTCAGCCACGAAGCCTGCCAAGGAAAAGGCATGAAGCAGCTCATTCTGGTCATGGCCCTTGCTCTCCTCCGCACGGCACCTGCGACCGCTCAAGCGGATTGTGAGGATTGGGGCACCTCGGAGTTCTTCAAACGGGCTACCGCCGAGCATTACACGAGCTGCCTCGAAGCTGGCGCGGATGCGAACGCCGTGAATGACTATGGCACGACTCTCCTGCACAGGGCGGCGATGTTTTCCAGAGACCCTGCAATTATCACGGTGCTTGTGCGTGCGGGCGCCGACATCAACGCCCGCAACCACAGCGGCGAAACCCCGCTCCACTCGGCGGCATGGGTGAACGACTTCCACGCAGTTGTAGCCGCCCTGGTGGCAGCCGGCGCGGACCTAAACGCAATTGATTCGAACGGGCGCACGCCCGTGCACTGGGCGGCTCGCAGGCGCAGTGCCGCCGGTGTACGAGCGCTCCTGGAAGCCGGAGCGAATCCTAGTGCCCGTGACTTTCGGCATAGAACGCCGCTGCATGAAGCGTTCCTGAATGCTCCGGTAATCGCACTGCTTGCAGCCGGTGCAGACATTCACGCGCTGGACAAGGGAGGCAAGACCCCGCTTCACGCCGCTGGCAAGAATCTGGAACCCGCCGCGATCAACACGTTCCTAGCCGCCGGCGCCGACGTGACTTCGCGCGACAACTACGGCGGAACCGTTTTGCACGAGGCCCCCAGCGCCGCCGCTCTCGCCGCGCTGCTGGCTGCAGGGGCGGACGCCAGTGCTCGGGACCATCGTGGCGTCACACCGCTTCACGCAGCGGTTGGAGCGGGCCGCGACTCCGCCGCTGTCAACACGCTCCTGGCCGCCGGGGCAGACGTTGGCGCGCTGGACAAGGAGGGCAGGACCCCACTTCACGCAGCGGACTTTAGACTGGAGCCCGCTGTGATCAACGTGCTCCTGGCCGCCGGGGCGGATATTGGCGCGCGGGACTTCCACGGCAGAACTCCGCTACACACCGCTGGCCGGGACCTGAAACCCGCCGCGATCATCGCATTCCTGGCCGCCGGGGCAGACGTGAATTCGCGCGACGATCAGCGCAGAACCGTTTTGCACGAGGCCCCCGGCCCCGGCGCTCTCGCCGCGTTGCTGGCTGCAGGGGCAGACGCCAGTGCTCAGGACGACCGTGGTGGTACACCGCTTCACGCAGCGGTCGGGGCGGGTCGCGACTCCGTCGCAATCAGCGCGCTTTTAGCCGCCGGGGCAGACGTGAATTCGCGCGACGATCAGCGCAGAACCGTTTTGCACGAGGCCCCCGGCCCCGGCGCTCTCGCCGCGTTGCTGGCTGCAGGGGCAGACGCCAGTGCTCAGGACGACCGTGGTGGTACACCGCTTCACGCAGCGGTCGGGGCGGGTCGCGACTCCGTCGCAATCAGCGCGCTTTTAGCCGCCGGGGCAGACGTGAATTCGCGCGACGATCAGCGCAGAACCGTTTTGCACGAGGCCCCCGGCCCCGGCGCTCTCGCCGCGTTGCTGGCTGCAGGGGCAGACGCCAGTGCTCAGGACGACCGTGGTGGTACACCGCTTCACGCAGCGGTCGGGGCGGGTCGCGACTCCGTCGCAATCAGCGCGCTTTTAGCCGCCGGGGCAGACGTGAATTCGCGCGACGATCAGGGTAGAACTCCATTGCACGCGGCCCCCGGGCCCGTCATTCTCTCCGCGTTGCTGGCTGCAGGTGCAGATGTGCATTCGCAAGACCTCAGAGGATCGACTGCCCTGCATATAGCGGCCAGAACAAACGAAGATCCAGGTGTCGTCGCCGCACTGGTGACGGCCGGCGCGTCCGTGAACGCAAAGGACAATCGGGGCAACACGCCGCTCCACCAATCCCGCTTCAACTCCAATCGCGCCGTGTTGCGGCAACTGCTGGAGTTGGGGGCTGATCCGCTTGCGCGCAACGATGGTGGTGAAGTGGCCGATCCAGACAATTGCCATAGCTGGAATACTCGGACGTTTGCGCAAGGCGGCAACATCGATGCGGTGGCCGCGTGCGTGGAGGCTGGCTGGGACGTCAACGAGCGGAATGAGCAGGGCGACACGCCCCTGCACCAAGCGGTCGCGAACCAAGATTCGGCGGTGGTGGCTTGGCTGCTGGAGGCGGGTGCGAACCCCGGTGCGGGTAACCGTTTGAATGAGACTCCCCTCCACCTTGCGGCGTCCGAAGGGGATCGAGCCATCGTTGCTAGTCTACTGGAAGCGGGGGCAGACGCGAATGCGCTTAGCCATATGGGTACTCCGCTGCACGCGGCGGCAGGGCGATTTGGTGGCCCGGATGTGGTGACCGCGCTGGTGGCGGCTGGTGCGGACGTCAATGCGCGGGACGGGAGCGGTGCGACCCCCCTGCACAGGGCCAGTGGCCTCTATGAAATCAACGCACTGCTGGCGGCTGGAGCGGAAGTCGGTGCCACCGACGACCGTGGCCGAACACCAATCCACACCGTACGCTCCGATATCGCCTCTTTGGTGGCGGCGGGAGCAAATGTGAATGCTCGGGACCTCAGTGGAAGAACTGCCCTGCACGAGGTTGCAGAGACCATCGGGTGGGCCAGCGCCATCTTCGCACTCGTGGAGGCCGGAGCGGATGTGAATTTGCAGGATGCCAATGGAAACACCCCCCTACATGTCGCCGTGTCCATACGCAACGCGGCGGCTGTCAAAAGGCTGTTGGAGTTGGGCGCCGACCCCTTAGCACGCAATGACCGCGGCGAGGTTGCTTTTCCTACTGAAGTCGCTATGCCCACCGATTGTGAGAACTGGAATACGCGCCGGTTCACGGAAGCGGCCACCCCGGAGGTCGTCGCCGCATGTTTGGAGACCGGAGCGGACCCGACTGCACGGGGCGCGCGAGGGGTGACCCCATTGCACTTGGCCGCCGCCAACACGCTCCCCGACATTGCGACAATGCTTCTCGACGCCGGGGCGGAATTGGAGGCACGCAATGCTGAAGGTGAAACACCCTTACTCTGGGCGCTCCATCCATCTTCTGGAACCGGCCTCACCGCCTACGCGCTGCTGGAAGCCGGCGCGGACGTCAATGCGCGCTCCAGCTACGGCCAAACCCCCATACACAGGGCAGTGAGATATCACGACCAGACGCTTGTCAGCAGGTTGCTGGAATTGGGCGCGGACCCAAATGTCGTGGGTCCTTTGGGGATGAGTCCGCTTCATTACGCAGCGGACGTCGGTTTCCCCTACACTCCAGATCTGATTTTGGTACTTCTCGGGGCCGGAGCGGAGGTAAACGTTAAGAACGAGAAGGGCGACACTCCACTCCACCTGGCAGCTAGAATAAGGACATTTGGCAACAACGAAAAGACGACCGCCCTGCTTCAGGCCGGGGCCGATGTCAACGCTCGCAATGGTGAAGGCGCAACCCCGCTGCACGGGGCGCTCGCAGGAAGAAGTCTCGCCCACGTGCATGCTCTCCTGGAGGCTGGCGCAGATGCCAATGCGCGCACCGCGGACGGTGCCACGCCCCTGCATCTGATTACGCCGCAAGATGCGCGCACCGCGTACGGTGCCGTGCAGCTGTATCGGGCTATTCCGAGAGAGGAGGTGCCCGACGTGGATAACATTACGATTTCATGGATGGCCAGTGAACGTACGCGGCGAGATAACATCTATATGCCGGACGTAGAATCTTCCCGCCGCGACACAGCCCTGATCGGTGCCCTGGTTCGCGCCGGCGCGGACCTCAAGGCACGCAACTACATGGACCTGACCCCGCTGGAGCTGGCCATAAGGAACGGGCGCACTCGACTTGCTGCCAAGCTGCTGGAGTTTGGGACAGACCCGGTTACTCGTGAAGAAGGGAGAAGGGCTGTTCTTCCCCTGGTCTGTGACTGGACGCACTCCAATCTGTTCGGTATCGCTCCAGTCTCTACCCTTGAGAGCTGTCTGGAGGCGGGAGCGGACGTGAACGCACGCGACCACGACGGCGATACGCCGCTCCACACGCTGATGCAGGGGTTGAAGTGGAACCACTCTTTTGCCTCCGCCGCAATTGCCACCCTTCTGGCGGCCGGGGCCGATGCGAACGCGACGAATAACGCCGGCGCAACGCCATTGCATTTGGCATCGGGGCGCCGGGGCCACCCAGCAATGGTCGAACTCCTCGCCGAGGCTGGCGCTGACGTCAACGCGCGCGACCCTAACGGGGCGACCTCACTCGATAGGGCTATGGGCGAGGAGAATACCGCGGTCGTCGCCCGCTTGCTGGAACTGGGGGCCGATTCGACGCTGGTGAAGGATCTGGAAACGGTTGCCCGTCCGGCGAGTTGCGAGAGTTGGCCAAGTAGGGATTTCTTCCTGCACGCGACGGTCGAAGTCGTAGCCGGCTGCATCGAGGCTGGGGCTGTGGTCACTGCGGAAATTGAACATGCATGGTGGGTGGGTCCCCACTCCAAGCGGCCTAGAGCGTATCCGGGCCAGCATACACCTCTACACGTGGCATCCGCATGGACTCGGGACCCGGCCGTAATCACCCTGCTCGCCGGAGCAGGGGCAGACGTTGGCGCACGGGACCGCCATAACTACACCCCGTTGCACTACGCAGCTCTCGAAAATGACGATCCCGCCACCATCGCCGTGCTGGTGGAAGCCGGAGCGGAAGTGAATGCGATGGCGACCTCGGGCAGGACTCCGCTCCACCAAGCGGCTGCGGAGAACCCAAATCCCGCTGTGGTGAACGAGCTGTTGAAATGGGGAGCCGATGTAAACCTGAAACTCGCCGGCGGCAGGACCGCGGTACACGAAGCCGCCTCAGGCAACCGAAATCCCGCAGTATTGACCGCTCTTCTGAAAGCTGGTGTGGAAGTGGATACCCGTGGAGGCAAAGAGACCGTCGATCGCGGGTATACTTCGCACAGGACGATCGCCCTGAACCCCTGGGGCGGGACCGAGGGTGTATCCGACTTCGCGGGAAGCCGGACCCCCCTTCACGAGGCTGTGGTGTCGAACAGCAACGCCACGGTCGTTGCGGCGCTGATCGCAGCGGGGGCCGATGTGCATGCCCTCGGCGACCTAGACCACGAATACGAGCCCAACGCGACTGCCCTCTACTGGGCCGCATCCGCCAACCCAAATGCGGCCGTGCTTGAGCTGCTCGTTGGGGCCGGGGCGGATGTGAACGCTCGCGCCGGGTCCGGCAGGACGCCGCTGCATATCGCGGCACTGCGTAATCCGGTCGTCTTTCCGAAGTTGCTCGACCTGGGCGCCGATCCTGACGCGCTCGACCTGGAGGGCAAAACCCCGATGGACTATGCGCTCGGAAACCTGTGGCTGCAGGGATGGGAGGTGGTGAGGCGGTCGATGCAGGAGAGAGAAGTCGAGCCAAGGTAGGAGGGTTTAGGTCAGTGATAGCTGGGATTCACTTAGCCTGAAATACCTTCTGGTATAGGAGCCTGATTCAATTGGGGCGTTGGATGCCTTTCTTAACTTCCGCGGTCTAGGCACAAAATAGTATGAGTTATACTTGACCATCATACAATACTGAACACTACGCGTGCCGGTTTTGAGGGAACCCTTGAGGCTCCTCTCGATCGTAGCCGGACTCCTTAGGGGAGCTGGTCGGGAGTTGCCAGCTCGCGGGTCCTGCTGGGGTACTTTAGTCCGGCTGCGCTGTAGAGCGTCCGCTGAGCTGCGGTGGCGGGGGAGGCGAGCAGATACTGCTTCAGCGTACTGGTGTCGGTAATGAGGGAGACTTGCGCGCCGCTCAGCTCTGTCAGGATACGAGCCTCGCTGAGTGGCTCCTGGCCCGCATGCATGGTGTTGTGCTGGTAGCGCAGCAGGCGCAGCAAGGCAAAGGCGACGAAGCAAATCGCGATGTGGGCCTTGACGCGGCTGGGAGTCCAGTGATAGATGGGCCGCGTCGCCATGGTGTGCTTGAGCACGCGAAAGCCCTCTTCGATGCGCCACAGCTCCCCGTAGTACGCATAGATGTGTTGTGCTGGATGGCTTTCGCGATCCAGGCTGGTCCACACGCCGTGGAGCCCGTCAAAGCATGCGTCTCGGTCAATGGCATCCTGGTTCAGCTCCACGGCATCGCGGTCCACCTTGAGAAAGCGGCCTCGTTTGCCGCTTCCCTTAATGCCTTGCGTTAGGCGACGCTTGAGCTTCTCTACGATTCTATCACGTTCATGGACATCCTTGGCCGCCCGCTTCTTGCTGTGGCGCAACACCAGACGCTGGCCCTTTAATTGCAATTCTGTTACGCTGATATCTTCGCTGACCGCGACCCAGTCATGGGACTCAAAAAGCTCGGCCTCCATCCTGCGTGGCAAGCTGCGTAGGCGCGCCGCGACCACCCAGTCCCAACCCTGGGAGGCGAGCAGGTCCAGGTTGCCCTGGCTCAGCATCCCGGCGTCCGCAACCAAGACCACCCTGCCTATCTCAAAGCGCTCCCGCAGGGCCTTCAGTGCCGGCTTGAGCGTGCGCACATCTGTCGTGCTACCTGGAAACAACTCATACCCTATCGGCAGCCCCTCCACGCTCTGGAACAAGGCCAGAACGACCTGCACCTTCTGCGGCTTACCGTCTTTGCTGAATCCCTTCTTGCGAAGATCATCGCCCTTGTCGCTGGCAAAGAAAAGCGTGGTTACGTCGAAAAAGAGGACGTCCACATGCTCTTGCAAGAGTCCGCGCACTTCGTGCGAGACGATCGACTGCAGCCGTGCAATCCGGTCGTCATTGACCGCGTCCATCATGCGGTAGAACTTGTCCGGGTTCACTTCCACGCCATGGTGCTTGGAAAGCTTGTCACAGCACGCGCGCTTGCTGGAGCCCGGCGCGGCCAGTCGCATCAGCACGGCCTGACGAAACAGGCGCGCCGCCATCTTTTTGCGGGCCCCGAAGACCTTCTGAAAGCCCAGCCGATCGTACAGCGCCCCGAAGACCTCGTGAAAGCCCATAGTCAGACGTTTGGTCTCCGCCAGCTTGCGTGCATCGGGTATGGGAAGCGGCTGGTCGCTCTGGCTGCCATGGCGGGCCCCTTGCACACGTTCGGCCAGGTACTATAGGAAACAAGGAGGGCTGTCTCTCTTCCAGGAGCCGCAGCTTCGCCCGGTGCGCCAACCGCACCAGCGCCTCCAGCAGCGGCCCTTCAGGGGCAGAGCCCATATGCTTGACGATCCGCTGCCGCGGTCCCTTGCCGGGTACGCGGGTTGATTCGACAATCTGTACGCTAACGTTCTGGGTGGTCTTGCGTCGGACGGTACGGACGAACATGCTGAGCGCGAGATGGCTGCGAGTATCGCTACGCCCTAAGGTACATCAGCATCTTAACAATGTCAAGCACTAAATAGGACTGAACACTACAAACCAGCATCGCCCAAATCGACACGGCCCGCGTGATGCCCTGGCACATGTTTTGGGGATCACATCCAACACTGCACACTACCGCCCTTGGTGTCTCAACGCACGCCGGGAGTACCACCATGGATCGATTTGCCCTAAAAAAGCGCAAAAAGAGGCCCAAATCAAGCATGTCCGCCCCCATCTCGGCTAATCCACACGTAGTCCGGGCACCTCAGGCCGAAGCAACCAAAGATCGATTCAGCACCTCATCTTGGCTGGCGGCACCGCCCCTCCCTCGGCAAAACCGCGGAAGTCAGGAATGAGGCATTTTCGAGCCAGTGCTAGGACAAAACTCGTCACTGGGCCATACGCCTCGCCCACACTTACCCGCTTAAATCACAGTGCACTATATTCTACTTGGGTTCTGCGTACCATCGTTTGATAAAATGGGTTCTTCCCCTAATTAGATGGGTGCAGTGTTGTATTCAACGGGAAACGAAATGAGGTGATGCGGATTCATACCCGCTTCTTGCCTGTTTCAAGGCCATCATCACGATGGCGCACACGTTCTCTAACCCCAGCAACGATATGTCACAACTAAAGACTGATATCGGTTGCCTCTTGGGCATCCAGGCTCCCTGGAAGATTTCCGAGGTGACGTTTGCGCATGAGGCGCAAGAAGTCCGGATTCATGTAGCTTGCGAGGACGGCCATCAGCTGCCTTGTCCGGAGTGCGGCTCGGCGTCTCCGGGCTACGACCACCGTCGTCGGCAATGGCGTCACCTGGACCTGTGCGAGTATCGCACCATGGTGGTTGCGGAACTTCCCCGCGTGGAATGTCCGGAGCATGGAGTGCGCAACGTGTCGGTTCCGTGGGCGGAACCTATGTCACGGTTCACTGCAGGGTTTGAGACGCTGGTGATTGATTGGCTGCAGGAGGCGAGTGTATCGGCGGTGTCCCGCCTGATGGGGGTGAGCTGGAATGCGATAGACGGGATCATGCAGCGCGCGGTGCAACGCGGCCTTGCGCGGAGGAAGGAACGGGATGTTGCCCATATTGGCGTGGATGAGACCTCTTTTCGCAAGCGCCATGCGTATGTCACCATTGTTTCGGATGCGAAGGCGGGTACGGTGCTGCATGTGGGCGAAGACCGTAAGAAAGAAACACTTACGCGTTGGTATGCTGGGCTCACTTTGGAGCAGCTGGAGGGCATCGAGAGTGTCAGCATGGACATGTGGCCGGCCTACATCAACGCCACGCTGGAGCATGTGCCAGAGGCGCAACGGAAGGTGGCCTTTGACAAATTCCACGTAGTGAAATGTCTGGGAACTGCCGTGGACAAGGTTCGGCGCCAAGAGCACCGGGCATTGATGAAGGAAGGCCTGGAAGACCTCAAGGGAACCAAGTATGATTGGTTGACTCACCCGGCCAACCTGTCTGCTAAGCAGAAGGCGCGCTTCCAGCAGTTGCGTACCAGCACGTTGAAGACGGCCCGCGCGTGGGCTATCAAGGAAATGGCCCTGCAGTTGTGGCATTATGTCCACCGCACATGGGCGCGCAAGGGTTGGGAGCGATGGTTGTCGTGGGCCATGCGGTGTCGGCTGGAACCGGTCAAGGCAGCCGCCAAAACCATCAAGACACACCTGTGGGGTATCCTCAACGCAATCATCCTGAAGGTGAGCAATGGCCCTGCGGAAGGCATCAACAGCCGGATCAAAACAATCAAAGTGCGCAGTAGGGGCTTCCGCAACAAACGGCGGTTTGCTAACGCCATTTACTTTCACCTCGGAGGCCTAGATCTATACCCCGAAAGCGTCCGCAGGTGAGTTTACCCACTAAAACAGGGGTAGAACCATAAAATGAATAGATACTCGTTAGCCCTTACAGTCGTAGTATCTGCGCTGATTGCGGCGCTGCCGGTACAGGCCCAGATAGGCGTAGGAGCAGAGGCACCGGAGGGTACAACGGTACTGTTTGATGGCTCACGGGAAACGCTGGACGCCAACTGGACATATTGGGAAGGCCCGCGCTTCGCTGCGGAGCTGCCGATCAAGTGGCAAATCGTTGAGCACCCTGTAGGTAAGGGTACGGTCGTGAGCAGTTACGATTCCGCCGCGATCGGTGGTCTTTACGGGGCGGCCGATATCGTCACGAAGCAGAAGTTCCGTGACTTTCGCCTGCACATAGAGTTTCTTATTGCGCAGAATGGTGGCAATAGCGGCGTATATCTGCAAAACCGCTACGAAATCCAGGTGCTGGACGGTGACTCTACGACCCACGGGATGGCGGCGGTCATCAACGAAGCGGCAGCGCCGTACCACCCGTACAACGGCACCGGGACCTGGAATGCATATGACATCGTATTTCGGGCAGCACGCTTTGAGGACGGGGTGCGTACAGAGCGCGCGCATGTCACGATGTATTTCAACGGAGTAAAGGTGCACCGGAACCAGCCGATTGAAAAGGTCTGGGGTGGCCCGAATTCGGGTCTAGACGGGGGCAATGACAGCGGCAACGGCATCACGGACACGCCCGGTGGCCTCAAGCTTCAGGCCGAGGGGCACGATGTACGCTACCGCAACATCTGGATCCGGGAGCTGGACCTGACAACACCCGATACGGACTTCTAGCTGCGCGACCAAGAGTTGCGCGGACCCAAACCTGCCGCTCCATATTCTGCCGAGTCAGCTCTCTCTTCAAGGGGTGGATACGGGAATGGTGTGAGAGCTGGCCCTCCAAGTCTGTCCGAGTTCAGATGCGGCTGAATCCACGAGCCGCTGAAGCCGCAGTCTAGGCGATTCTGTCCGACGGCTGGCATGGGCGTCCAGGCCAAGGTGGATTCGGTCGAGCATATGCGACATCCCCGCGGACTAGGTGACGAATGGCGTGCCACGAAAGGGGCAAATAGTCGCCTTCTCTTGGTACGCTGCTAGTCGCCGTGGGAATCAATGCGGCG
Organism: Rhodothermales bacterium; assembly: GCA_965218495.1. Lineage (GTDB taxonomy): Bacteria > Bacteroidota > Rhodothermia > Rhodothermales > Bin80. Next base: position 3,737,956 of record OZ244626.1, on the reverse strand, counting down.
AGTAGTGCTCCATCGATTCGAACCACGATCTACATCCATGCCGTTTGCTCCGGATCTGGGTCGGCGTACGCGGGTGCGAGCAAAACATGCTCTTCGTCCTCCGCCCTCCCGACCAACGCTAGCTACAGCCTGGTGCATGCCCGCTACGGATCCCTGTCCGCCATGAACACGTTCAGGTCCGGCAACCTCGAACATGAATCGAAGCATGAGGAGAGTTCAACGCCTGCCTGAGCAGTTCGAAGATCCGTACGTCGATGGATGAGATAGAATAGGTTGCCGACACCGAAAGTCATGTGCACCGCGAGTTATGGGATGTATGGTACTGTTTCTGCCAAGATTCGTGTCTGAATGCAGGATACAGGGCAAGGGGGTTCTAAAACGGTAGTAGCTTCTGGAATCATCCACCCCGCTGGTTGTACCGTTTTCCCCGGTTACAGGCCGCATCTAGTCGGCATGCCTACTGAAGGAGGACAAATTGAAGCATCTGATGCTTTCACTGCCGGTCCTCTTGCTTCCGGTTGGTGCAGGGGCACAGGATTCTCTGTATATCACGCCCAGGCACGGTAAGGCTATTGAGAATGGCGTGTGGCAGACGCCCGCGACGGCGCTGCGTGCTCTGATGGAGGTGGCAACCGTCGACCCCAGGTACGGCCAATTGGCGGCTGCGGCCGTGCTGCGACAGCAGTTCGATACCCGCCCGGCTACCGAACTGGATGCATTCGCCGGGGATCTCCTGCGGCTTATGCGCGACGGTACCAAGTGGCAGGAAACCAAGGCGAGTATAGTGTTGACCTCTGCCGCGGCCTCATTTGAAAATGCCGACCTTGGTACCCCGTATACCAGAGCAAAGGACGTCTTCGTGCGCTTATACGAATCGTTCGAGGACCGGACCAGCCAAAAGGCGTCAAGAGCTTTGTACGGGGTCTTCAATACAGGCGGCGTTGACTACGTCCGTGACCTGTTCAAAGCAAGCGAAAAGCCTCCGCCCTGCTTCCAGCCACACAGTACGCTGCCGCCGGGAGTGGCCCCGCCTCCGGAGGAGGAGTGGTGCCCCAACAAATCTATGTGGTGTTAAGCAGGCAATGTCCTGCTGTATGGTGGACGTGATGGTCCTGATCCCGCCGCTCCAGATCCCGCGGTGTGGACACCTCTCTGCTACCGGTATCGCTGGCTGCCAGCCTCCCGACACAATGCCCTGGTTCCGCTCAAGTACCGGGGCGTTGAAGCGCTCGAGGTAATAGACATTGGAGCTTCCGCAACGCAGGCAAGCCTTCCCGCCGTCCGGTCAGTGCACGGCCTCAAACCACTTGCGCGCCGCGTCCGGGTTGCGGCGTGTCGGTGGCTTCTACAACGTCATCCCCTTGCGGTGTGAGCGTCCAGGCTTGGCCATGATGCTCCCAATCTGTATACCTGCTCATGCGAGGCCCAAGGTCAAAGATTTCAACTATCCTATACAATTTCCAAGAGTTTTCCCCTTTGCTGTACCCCATGATCCGAGCGCGCGGGCCGTAGTTGGACCCGTATGCGGGGCTCCTTCCCGCTGCAACCCCGACTCTGGCCCGGCAAAACATCTTGCATTTACTGGGATTTTGGCTTATACCTACTGTTCTTGTTGACCAACAGCTGCAGACCCCATGAAAGTCGCTATCGCCATTGCCGCCATCATTTTCGTTGTTCAAGTGCACCAAGATGCCAGGGGGCAAATTACAGTTTCAGGCACCGTGGTTTCGGATGATTCCGGAGAGGTCTTGCCGGGAGTGACAGTTGTAATTGAAGGCACATTTATCGGGACGGTGACCAACAGGGACGGTGCGTATTCCATAGACCTTCGGACACTGAAAGATGTTCTGGTTTTTTCGTTTGTGGGCTTCCGAACACGGCGATACACCATGAGTCCCGGAGTCACCACTCTTGATGTGCGAATGGAAACCAGTGTCGCCAGACTCGAGGAAATCAGCGTCGGGGCTGAGGAGACCCGAATCTTCGCGAGCAACGTCGTTGCCGAGCCGATGAAGTATCAGCAGTCAAACATCACAAATGTGACGTCCGTGGTCGACAACCTGCCTGGAGTATCCATCCAGGAGGGTGATGCGTACGGCTTCGACGATTGGTCGAGCAACATTGCTATGCGTGGCTTCCAAGTAACCATCAGCGAGGCGCAGATCGGCACGACCATCGACGGTTTCCCGAATGGCACGTCCGACTACTTCAGCGGGGCAAAGGCGAACCGGTTCGTCGATCCGACGAACCTCCGTACCGTTGAGGTGTCCCAAGGTACGGCCGACATCGCCTCCCGGTCTGTCGAAGCGCTCGGTGGCACCTTCAATTATCAGACGAACGATCCAGCAGAAGAGCGAACCTATACGGCGTCAGCCACCATTGGCGAATACGAGGGCAAGAGGTTTCATATGCGGATTGATACGGGACCGATTTCCGGTGGCCAGGCACGTGCATGGATTGCTGCTGTTCGTCAGGAATCGACTGATTGGGTGGAAGGTTCGGCGCGAAACGAGCGTGAGCACGTCGCAGCCAAGCTCGCCTCATCGCATGGGCGGCTCGAGCTCACCAGCTACCTCTCTTACGACAATATCCATGAAGACACCTACCAAAGGCTCTATAGCGACGCCGACTTCAGGGCCAACCCCCGTTCGGACCGCCTGATCGGCGAATGGCCCGGTGTGCCATACCTGAATCAGTTCTACCGGCCGGGGTGGCAGACCCGGAGGAGTAACACGCTAGCCTACCTGAAAGCGGAAATATCGTTTAAGGGCAGCACGTCGGTGAGCGCTGGGGCCTACGTCCATCGGCACCGGGGCCGCGGCGACTGGCTGCCGCCCTATATTGTGGACATCACCGATGACGGCGAGGGACCCGAATCGGAGCTCACGGGAACAACGCCGGTGCGAGGAGGCGCACAGCTCGGGCTGATCCGATTCGTAAACACGGGCGGAGTCGCTATTGGGCCGACGCCCGGGTGTTCGTCATCCTATATATTTAACTACTACGGATCAGGCGGCGCAGAGGTCGACCCGGCATGCCACCCGGGTGCCACGGCGGTGCAGTCGTACCGCCACAGCCACTATGGTAAGGACCGCATCGGCCTGACGCTGGACGAAGAGTGGTTTGCCGATGTTGGCGCGGCCGTCAGCAAGTTGCGCACTGGCCTTTGGTACGAAAGGTCACGACGCGACCTTGGTCGGGACTGGCACCAGATGCTGGATCCTACGGTCAGCTTCGCGTGGAATCGGCAGGCCTATTGGCACCAGTACGAGTGGGATTTCCCGCAAAACGTCTTCCGGTGGTACGTTGAGGAGACGTTTTATGCCGGCCCGTTCGCAGTGAGCGGCGGCCTAAAGCAGTTTCTGGTCAGCGTGTCGCGCAAAGACTTGTTTGGCGTCGACCCGGACCTAGAGGCCAATTCCGATTCGAAGCTGCTCGTCTCCGGCGGTGTCACATACGAGACGCCAGTCGAGGGCCTGCACCTTTTTGCAGGCTATGCCCAGAATTTCAAGGCAATCAGCAGCACACTGCTCGAGGTGCCCGGTCGGAGCCTCGACGCTCTCGAACCGGAATCCGCGTCCAACATCGATGTCGGACTACAGTACACCGGGGAGTGGATTGCGCTAGGTGCCACTGGATACTTCATCGATTTCCAAAACAGAATTGTCTTCCTAGGCCCGCAGACGCCCGCCGGTCCTGACTACCTCATCCCGGGTGGCGGCGCGTACTTCAACGCAGGCGGCATCCGCACGAGCGGCCTTGAGCTTTCAGCGACGGTACAATTGCCGCAGCACATGTCACTCTACACCACCCTCACTTCCAACAATTCGGAGTATTTAGGCAGTGGTGATCCGCTCGTCGACGCAAGCCAGAATATCATCGCAGGGGCTGACGTCACCGGCGTTCCTGAACGACTGTGGGTCATATCGCTTGATCGAGTCGCACCCCTGCGCATGGGGCTGACAGTAAAGTACACATCGCCGCGGCGTGTTAGCCTAACGGCGGACTGGTACGCGGATGCCTACTGGCTGGCGGATGCTTATGTGGGATTCTCAGCCGAGGCCCTGGGCCATGTATTCAGGTCGACGGAGTTTTCGATCGTGGCGAACAATCTGTTTGATCAGGCCTATCTGTCCGCCATCACCGAGAATGCCGCTTGGCTCGGCGCGCCTAGGTCAATCTCAATGACCGCGACAGTATCGTTCTAGCGGTGCCTAGCGGCGCTCAATCTGCCATTTGCACCGCCTACCACTCCACCTGGCGGCCCAGAATGCCGGCGGCATGATGCAGCCGGAGCACTGCCATGTTGAAGCGCCGGACCGCCTCAAGATGGCGTGCCTCAAGTTCCATATTCGCCTGCACCGCGTCAATGAGGTTCTCGGTGCTACCGAGATCTAGGTCAAAGTTGATGGTTTCTACCCGCAGCCACTTCTTGCTGATTGCAAGCGAGGAATCTTGTGCCGTAAGCGCTGCTTCGGCAATGGACAACTCCCGGTAGGCCTGCTCCACACTGAGGAGCACAAGCTGCTCCGCGGCCGTCAGCCAGTGCTCCACCTCGTCGCGCTGGGCCCTGGCCTGCGCTACGCGCGCCTTGGTCTGCGCAAAGTTGAGCTTCTGCCTGAATCCGATCCCCGTTCGCGCGCTGCTGCGCCGAAAGCCGTCACTGATGAATGGGTTGGATTGGCGATGCCGGTTAGCGGCGCCTGTTACCGTGAGCGAAAACCCAAACACGATCTGAGGATAGTAATCTGCACGCGCTACCTGGACGAGCGCCTCCTGAGCGTGTAGTCCGGCGTGTGCACGGGCCAGCTCAGGGCGGTTGCCGCGCGCCAGGGTATAGTACTCATCAAGCGTAAGCGGTGCAAAATCCAGCGGCTGTAACACTGCTTCCGCTGGAAATGCGATTGCACCCTCGCCAAGGAGTAGCTGCCGGCTAAGTCCCGCAAGCGCCAAAGCACGCAATTCCGTGAATTCCCTTATGCGCCGGTAGAGCTCCTGCTCGGTAATCAGCACCTGGTACTTGTCCGCATCATCAACCTCCGGGTCCCCTTCCTCCAACAAGCGGTCAATCTCACGTGTAGCCTGGGCCAACACATCGGTGGCTTCACCCGTAAGGGCGTACAGTGCATCGGCCAGGAGGACGCCGTAATACAGATCGGCCGCGCGGAGGGCGACATCCAACTCCAGCGTTCGTACGGCGCCGACCTCCGCTTCGGCGCCATACTCGGCAGCGCGGACGCTGCCACTTAATGCACCAAAGGTGTAGATCGGCTGAAGAAGTTCAAACTCCGACTGCGCGTAGGGGCTCAGGTTGGAATAGTCATTGCGCACCGATGGATCCAAGTATAGCTGGCTCACCGGAACACCATTGGGATTGGTGAGACCGGGCACCATCGCAAACGCCGATTCGATTTTCATCTCCGTAAGATATCGGCTGCTTCGGGCCATACCGGTGCGCGCTTCCGCATAGCGGGCCTTTGCCCGGGCAGCCTCTAGGTCCGGACTCACCTCCAATGCCCGCGCGATAACCTCCTGCAGGCTTACGCGAACGGTATCCTCCTGAGCGCTGGCCGCCGGCACTATCAGGGCCAGGGCCAATACGAACGAGTATCCGACGCTGCGTGTCATATTTTCTAGGTCTTCTGGTATGCTGTTAGCCGCGTGTGACTCCACCTTGGTAACCAAGCGTGGCGACCAGGTCCCTCGGCATGCGCCAAGGGTCAGTGCTCGCAATGCGGTCCCAGGCAAAGGATTGGACGAGGTTACCCGCCATTTGTGGGCGTGGCGTGGCCACCAGCCCAAGAGAAAATGCCAGGTACCCGACCAGCGATTCCGGCGACACGCCCGCGCTACGCAATGAACGGACAGTCAGCCCCTCGTCCCGCTTGGACAGCTTTTCGCCGTCTTCGTTTAGGACGAGCGGTACGTGGCCATAGGCTGGCGGCGTCCCGCCCAGTGCCTCAATAAGTAGAATTTGGCGCGCGGTGGACGAGAGCAGGTCCTCGCCTCGCACCACCTCCGTGATGCCCATCCGCAAGTCGTCCACCACCACCGCGAGTTGGTAGGCAAACAGGCCGTCGCGGCGCCGAAGCACGAAGTCACCTACGGCCTTGGACACGTTCTCCGTTTGCAGGCCAAATAAACGATCTAAAAAAGAAACGTCGCGGTCCGGCACCAAAAAGCGCACGGCGGCGTCTTTAGTGCAATGGAACCACTCCGGAACCAGCACCTTTGGCCTCAAGTGCGCCGGGTAGGGCGGTCCCCGCTCCGGGCCGTGCGGCGCCGTTGCCAAGTTCTGCAGGTCCTTTCGCGAAATCCTGCACGGAAAAAGACACCCCGCCCGATGCAGCTTCTTCAGCGCCTGCTCGTACAGCGAATCCGCCGCCGATTGCACGTAGGGTACATGCGGGCCACCCAAGTCAGGCGAGGAGTCGAAGTCGATGCCCAGCCACGCCAGGTCGTCTGTGATCTGGCGGGCAATACCCGGAACCGCACGATGCACATCCAAGTCTTCCACGCGCAGCGTGAAGCGCCCGCCCACGCTTCGAGTAGAAAGCCAGGCCACCAGCGCCGTCCGTGCACCGCCGACATGCATTGGCCCCGTGGGCGAAGGGGCAAAGCGGCCATGCGGGGGCACGGACACATGTGATTCGGGCGATTGAGTCAAGTCGATTCGTATGTAATCCTAACCTGCAAGGTTTAAATTAATATATTTTCGTAGCGGCTTAGTACCATGCGCGACCACATCAAGCCCCGCAGCCTCGCGACAGTCTTGAAGGAGCTCATCGATGAGATGGGCATCGGCCAGAAAATCGATGAGATGAGAGCGGTTGAGATGTGGACCATCCTGGCCGGGGAACACATCAACAGACACACTACGAAAACCTGGATCAAGAACGGTCAGCTATACGTGGTGCTTTCGTCTTCCGTTTGGCGCCATGAACTCCATCTGCAACGCAGCCTGTGGCTGAAGCGCCTCAATGAAGCACTCGGCAAGGACGTGGTGTCCGAAATAGTCTTCCGCTAGGCCAAGAGCGCCTGCGGCCTCGCTTCCCCTCGGCCTCCACAACCGCCAAGCAATCTTAAATTAGTCTGGCCATAAAGAAAACCGTGCTACCTATGAGCTTTCATTGCTGTACGATCGTGCAGGGCGCGGTGGCGCCCTTCCAATGTGTGCAGCGACGGAAGGCCTCGGTCTGGGGCGCCAGGCGGAGTACACACCATGCAGATTGCTTTCCGTACCGATATAGTCGGCGATTCCATTAGACAACATCCTCATGAGAGAACTGTTTGCGTTTGTAACCGAGCTGTTTCGGCACTCGCCGCAGCGCAGGATCGTCTTCATTGAGTCCGATAGCCTAGCAGAGCGATCGTACAGCGTGCAGGCCGGCCTGGTGCGCACCGCGGCCTTGTGCACAGGCGGCACGTTGGTGCTGGTGACAGCGCTGATTTTGGCCTTTTCGCCGGTGCGCAATCTAATTCCAGGCTTCAGCACGGCTGAGCTCCGCCGCGATGCTATCTTGGCCTCCATGCGCCTGGCGGCGCTGGAAGATTCGGTCACCGTGCAACTCCAGTACATGGCGGACTTGAAACGGATTCTAACCAACCAGGTTGACAGCGCGCTCATGGTTGAGTCGCCTAGCGGCGAACCCGTCGGCTCGACGAACGGACGTCTGGATGTGGATGTGGGGCCGCATTCGGAAGACTGGGAGGACCACGAGCAACCTGCCGTCTTTGTAGACCGGCTGACGCTTCGGCCCGCGTCCGCGAATACGGGCCCGGCCCACACGCCGCCCAGCCTGCTGCTGCCTGCGATCACGCCCGTAGGGGGATATACTACGCAGTCGTTCGACGCGCACACCGGACACTACGGCATCGACATCGCGACTGAAGAGGGAAAAATCGTGCGTAGCATCGGCGAGGGCCATGTGGTCTTTGCAGATTGGACGCATAGCGGAGGGCACACGATCATGGTTCAGCATGCGGATGGCTTTATCACGGTTTTTAAGCACAACCGGCGCCTTCTCAAGCGTGTGGCCGACCGCGTGCAACCACGTGAGGGCGTGGCCATCACCGGCAATACCGGACAACACTCTACCGGTCCACACTTGCACTTCGAGCTCTGGAACAGCGGGCTTGCCCAAGACCCACAGCCGTTTCTGCTCGGCCTCTAGGGCGGCATGGTGAACCGTGGGCGCCCCCCGTTAGTAGGAGCAATTCCAGCGCACTCCACCACATGAACCCGATGCCAAAGCAAGCAGTCAACTCCGAACCACCCAGAGTCAACGTCATAGCCGAGGGAACGACCTTTGAGGGCACCGTTGCCGCTGCGTGTGACATTCGTATTAGTGGTACCGTAACCGGTACGCTTAAGGGTTCAGCCAGGGTTGTTGTTTCTGCGGGCGCCGCGGTGGAAGGCGATCTTCATGCCGCAGAAGCCACTATCGCAGGTACGGTCAAGGGAAAGATCATGGTCAAGGATCGCCTCATGCTTAAGGGCTCAGCCCAAGTTGAGGGTACGATCCGCACAGCGCGCCTTATCGTTGAAGAAGGCGCCGTTTTCAACGGTGAATGCATGATGGACGGCGCGGGGCAGTCGCTGGGGCCAAAGGTGGAAATCACCGTCTCTGCCTCTGACGCAGAAATGGATGGGGCGACGCCAGCGGCATGGAGGTTTCGCTAGGGATCCATGCCTTCGATGTATGACGCCATGCGGGATGCGGGCCCATACCTGGGCCTTGGCCTGCAACTCGCCGTCAGTCTGCTGGCTTTTGTGGCAATCGGCTACTGGGCAGATCGCCTTCTGGGCACGGAGCCGTGGCTGCTTAGTGTCGGCATAGTGCTGGGTATGGTGGCCATCTTTGTGCGCATCGTCTATCTGGTTAAGCGGGCGTAGGCCGCTTCAACAAGATTTCACCTACGACCCGAGAGGACGGCGGGATGCCTTTGTGTTTTCGGTTGTTTAAGCAAGGTTAAAACGCGGAGGGCCATGCCCATGGTATTGAGTGCCGGTCTTGGCGTCGCGATTGGTTGTGTCTATGGCGCTTCAAGTTTCCTGGTAGCCGCGATCGCCCTCCAGCATGACACGCACACGTTCATGGTACTGTACTTTGGTGGCATGTTCGCACGGATGCTGCTGGCCCTCGTCGCCGTTGCGGTCATCGTAATCTGGTTTGCTGTAGATGCACCCATCTTTGTATTCTCGCTCTTGGGCGCACTGATCGTCTCTCTCGTCCTAGAAATTCTATGGCTTTCCCGGCAACGCCCGCTGCCAGTCTGATGCGCATACTCCTGTGTGCCGTACTGCTCTCGGGCCTTGCCGCAGAGAGCCGTGCGGCTGAGGACGAGGAGGATTTTGACCCGGTCCATCACTCCGCGAACGGGTACTACCTCGACTTCTCTCCCATTGGAAAGGTTGAGTTGCCCCGCATCTTTGTGATTCGTTCGGAAAACGGCGGTTATGGGCTTCGCGCCTATTGGAGCACGGCAGCGGCGCTTCGCAGCCACGAATTCGTTCCGGGACATGTGGTGGCAGCGCCCTCCGTTTCCGGCGAGGAAGAGGAGCACCCGACCGGCATAGAAGCGCTCATTGAGGGCGGCCATCACTTGGATGCGCACCTGGAACCGGCTGCCGGCAGCGTGGTCATCGACTTGTCCCTTACGCGGCATCTCATGTTTGCCTTCCTTGCTGCCGGACTACTGCTTTGGGCCTTCGTTGCCATGGCCCGCCGCTACGCCCGTGGGATCGGACGTACGAGCGCCCCGCGCGGGCTACTCCAGAATACGCTTGAGCTGCTTTTAGAATTTGTTCGCGACGACATCGCCATCCCCAACATGGGCCGCGTGCACTATAAGCGGTTCTTACCGTTTCTGCTGACGGTCTTTTTCTTCATCGTCACCTGCAACCTCCTTGGGCTCGTGCCCTGGGGCGCATCCGCGAGTTCGAACATCAACATTACCGCCGCACTGGCCTTGTTCACGTTCGTGCTGACACAGGTAAACGGCTCCAAGTCCTACTGGCGGCACATCTTCTGGCCGCCGGACATGCCGGTTGCGGTCAAGGTGTTGCTGATCCCGACGGAAATTATGGGGATCTTCATAAAGCCTGTCGTGCTGGCCATCCGACTGTTTGCGAACATGACTGCTGGGCATCTGGTAATCCTAAGCCTCATCGGTATGATCTTCACATTCAGGGCGCTGTTCGGGCCGGTTGGAGGCTATGGCGTGGTACCCGTCGCCGTGGGTTTCACGCTTTTCATCAACGTGCTTGAGCTACTGATCGCCTTTATACAGGCGTACATTTTCACCTTCTTGTCCGCGCTCTTTATTGGCATGGCCATGGCTGAGCATGAGCACGAAGAGGCGCATTGATAAGCGCCTGTACTAGTCCACCCTTTATCACGCAACGCGTCGTTAAAATCATTATGGAACCTACCGCATTGGCTTGGCTTGGTGCAGGCCTTGGAGTTGGCCTTGTCACCATTGGCGCCGGTCTTGGAATTGGTAAGCTCGCCGGACCGGCAATGGAGGGCATCGCACGCCAGCCGGAAGCCACAAATGACATCCGTACGACGATGATCATCGCCGCTGCGCTTATTGAGGGCGTGGCATTTTTCGGGCTGGTCATCGCCTTCCTGCTCCTCGTTAAGGGATGAGCTGGTTTAGCTCTTAAGCGTCGATGTGTCTAGCTGCTGATCTGCTTTCGCCGAGCCTCGGACTCTTCGTCTGGCTGCTGATAGTCTTCGGACTGTTGCTCTTTTTGCTGCGTCGTTTTGCATGGGAACCGATCACCACGGCCCTTGAGCAACGCGAAGAGAATATTGCCACCTCTTTGTCCAGGGCGGAATCGGCCATGGAGGAGGCGCGACGGCTGCAAACGCAAAACGATCAGACTCGCCGCGAAGCGGAACAGGAGGCTCAGCGATTTTTGCGCGCGGCACGTGAAGAAGCTGAAGCCATCCGGACCGCGGAGGTCCAGCGGACCCGCGAAGAGATCAGCGCGCTTCGTGCGAAAGCACTGGAAGAGATTGCTCGAGACAAGGAGGTAGCGCTCCAGGAGGTCCGTAGTGAGGTCGCAGACCTTGCCATCCTGGCCGCCGAGCGCATCCTGCGGGAAAACCTTGACTCCCCGCGCCAGCGATCCCTAGTGGACCAGTTCCTTGCCGGGCTGTCCAAGAACTAGCGCATGTCCGAACAGGCTATTGTGCGCCGCTATGCGGAAGTCCTCTATGATGAGGCCGAGGCGGCCGTACATGGGGATATGGAGTTTGTCCGCGAGACCCTGAAAGGCTCTCGCGACCTCCGGCTTTGCCTGGCCAGTCCCATAGTCCCGAACGAAAAGAAGCTGGCGGTGCTGGAAGCTGTCTTGGCAGACCACGCCCATGACGCTACCCTGCGTTTTGTGCGACTGCTCACGCAGCGTAAACGCGAAGCGTTGCTGCTGCCAATCGCCCGCGCCTACCGCAGAATTCGGGATGAGCGCCTTGGGATCACCAACGTGCATGCGCGCGTGCAATTTGAGCTTTCTGACGACGAGGCGCGCCGCACACAGCGCGTCTTGGAGAAAATGCTCGGCACAAAAGTGCGGCTCAGCGTCACGGAGGACGCATCGTTGATAGGCGGCATTGTTTTGCGCGTTGGTGATGTCGTCTACGATGGGAGCGTGACACACCAACTAGCGCAGCTTCGCAGGCAGGTAAACCGACAGGAGGCATAAAGGTCTTATGGCAACGGCAATGCGACCGGACGAAGTAACGGCGATCTTGCGCCGTGAGCTGAGCGGCTTTGATGCTGCTGCAGACATCTATGAGGTCGGAACGGTCCTTCAGGTGGGCGATGGCATCGCACGGCTTTACGGGCTGTCCCAAGTCCAAGCCGGTGAGTTGGTCGAATTCCCGGAGCGTAACGTCACCGGCATGGTGCTGAATCTTGAGGAGGACAACGTCGGCGTCGTGCTCTTCGGTGCGGTTCACGAAGTCAAGGAGGGTGATGAGGCACGCCGCACGCGGCGCATAGCGTCCATCCAGGTGACCGAAAGCATGCTCGGCCGCGTAATTGATCCGCTCGGGCAGCCTATTGATGGCCAAGGCCCGCTTACGGGCAAGGTGTGGGAGATGCCGCTGGAGCGCAAAGCACCTAGCGTGATTTATCGCGAGCCCGTGTCGCAGCCACTGGTGACCGGCATCAAGGCCATCGACTCGATGATCCCCATCGGGCGCGGTCAGCGCGAGCTGGTCATTGGCGACCGGCAGACAGGCAAGACCGCCGTCCTGGTTGACACCATCATTAGCCAGAAGCGCACGCACGAGACAGATGAGCCCGTCTACTGCATATATGTAGCTATCGGCCAGAAGGCATCAACAGTGGCACAGGTAGCGAAGGCACTTGATGAAAACGGTGCCCGTGACTTCACGGTGATCGTCAACGCACCCGCGTCTATCGCGGCCCCGCTCCAGTTTATTGCGCCCTTTACCGGGGCATGCATTGGGGAGTACTTCCGCGACACCGGACGCCACGCGTTGGTGATCTATGACGACCTTTCCAAGCAGGCCGTAGCATACCGTCAGGTGTCGCTGCTGTTGAGGCGCCCGCCGGGACGTGAAGCATACCCCGGCGATGTATTCTACCTCCACTCACGCCTGTTGGAGCGCGCGGCGAAGATTACGCGTAGTGAAGTCATTGCCCGCCAGATGAACGACCTGCCTCTCTCCCTGAGGGGCCACGTGAAGGGTGGTGGCTCCCTGACGGCATTGCCTGTCATTGAGACGCAGGCCGGCGCGGTGGATGCCTACATTCCTACCAACGTGATTTCCATCACGGACGGGCAAATCTATCTGGAACCCGACCTCTTCAACGCGGGTGTGCGCCCCGCCATCAACGTCGGCATTTCGGTCAGCCGCGTCGGGGGCAGTGCCCAGATCAAGGCCATGAAAAGTGCCGCCGGCATGCTCCGACTCGACTTGGCGCAGTTCCGGGAACTCGAAGCGTTTGCCAAATTCGGGTCAGACCTGGACCCGGCCACGCAGCGCCAGCTTCGCCGCGGCGAACGCCTGGTGGAGCTGCTGAAGCAGGGCCAATTCACGCCAGTGCCGGTGGAAGAACAGGTCGCAGTAATCTTTGTGGGCAGCGAAGGCCTGCTGGACGCTGTATCGGTCAGCGACATCAGGCGTTTCGAGGAGGAATTCGTTGACAACTTGCGCACGCGCCATCCAGAGGCTCTAGCCGCCATCAGAGACACAGGCAAGCTCAGCGATGAGACCAAGGACTCTTTTCGCGAAGAAGCCAGGCGCCTGGTAGCGCTGTATACGACCAAAGCCTAGACCGCTATGGCGACGCTGCGCGACATACGCACGCGGATCGGGAGTGTCAAGAACACGCAGCAGGTCACGCGCGCCATGAAGATGGTGGCCGCGGCCAAGCTGCGCCGCGCGCAGGAACGTATCTTCAAGACACGCCCATATGCGAACAAGATCGCCGAAACCATCGGCCACCTTGTTCGGCACGGTGACTTCGACGAGGAAGTGCACCCGCTTTTTGCCCAGCGCGAATCCGCTGACGCTGCCCTGGTTATCGTGGTGTCCGGCGACCGTGGCCTTGCTGGCGCTTTCAACAGCAACATCTTTAAGAGCGCGGAGCAGCTTGTCAGGTCTTCGTATCGTGCCGTGCAGGAGGCCGGCGGGCTGCACATGCTGGCCGTGGGCCGCAAAGGCCAAGAATATTTTTCCAGGCGGCGCTACCAGATGGAGGGTGACTACAGCGGCGTGTTTCGCGACTTGCGCTTTTCCACTGCGCAGGAGATCGGCGGCATAGCCTCCGAAGGATTTCTGAGTGGCCGCTGGGACGAGGTCAAGATTGTTTACAACGAGTTCAAGAACACAATCAGCCAGAATCGCATCGTCGAGCCGCTCCTTCCCATCCCTTCAGAACAGTTCATGACGCCGGTCATGGCCGCGGAGGACAGAACTGCCCCGGACGTCAAGGAGCGGTTCGTTGCGAACTATCTCTTTGAGCCGAATGCTTGGACGATATTTGACAGGCTGCTGCCGCAGCAGGTCAACTACCAGATCTGGCGGGCACTTCTGGAATCCAATGCGGCAGAACAGGGTGCGCGCATGGTCGCCATGGACAACGCGACCTCCAATGCCAACGAGCTGCTGCGCTCTCTGCGGCTGCAGTACAACCGGGCACGGCAGAGCGCGATCACCACTGAAATCCTCGAGATCATCTCCGGCGCCAACGCCCTGGCAGACGCGGCCAAGTAGCGCCGCCCAAGCGAGTTCCGTTAGCTCCAATGTAGCCCATGCGACCAAGGCGCCGATGCGCCAGCGGTTTTCGGGCGCACAGCCTACCAGTGCCGGACTAACACGCCCGCAAGGCACTGACGCTAGTGACGGGCGCATGGCCGTGGGTCCCGCTGTGCCGGCACCTGCACCCCACAACAATCCATTGCAGGGTAGGTTACGTCAATCAAGCACGGACCGCAATTGCAGGGCTGCCAGATCAAAGTATAGGGCAAAAGAGCGCATAGAAAGAGTCCCTCCAGTCCCACTCGCGCGGAAGCCATGGGCACTGGATCAATCTTTTCTCTCCCGATGACGCTCTCAATACCCGCTTGCCCACTAATTTCCAATCTCATACACGACGACGAACTCCGCACCGGTTTTTTCATCGGAGTGCGTGCCGTAGGCCTTTCCCGAATGAATAGCCTCCAAGTCTGTGCCCGCCGGCAATTCCACGTTGGCGAAAATGGTGCCGTCAGCATTCAGGATCGACCATGATGCCAGCGTATCGCCGGCGGCACTGCTGTGCCTTATCCACGGCCGTCCGTCATCGTTCACCACCAGCGCTTCAAATGCCGGCTTCGTCTCGGGGAGATCCGCATTTAGAATGACCTCCCTGGACGCCTCGGAAAGGGACGCTAGCAAAGCATCTATGTCTTTCTGTGTTACAGGCACCGCATCATGCTCGCGCCTAATTGAGCGAATCTGGCTTCCATGAAGGTCCGTAACCGATATGCCCACTGAATCAGTCCACCCTGCATATACATGCTTATCGGGGCCAAATGCTCTAAGTGGCCTGCGGCCAAAAGGAAGACTCCGGGCTGATACGCCGCCTCCCCGATACGTCACGATGTTCATGGCCTGCGGCAGGGTCACTAGCGGCCGTATTACCTTGCCCTGCCTTGACACGACGCTGATCTGGAATTCCCGATCTTTTTGCCCAACTGGATCCGTGTCGGCAGCTGGCCTGTACGGAAGCAAGAAAGCCATTGCGGCACCCTCATTGGCCACACCGACCAAGTCGATCGGTATTAAGACCCCGATGTCGGTTTTGTCGAAGGGAATCGCAATAGTATACGCGAGTTGGTAAGTCTGAGGCTCAAAGACCGACACCTTGTACACCTGCAGGTCATAAACGTAAAGAGAGTCGTCCGAGCCGACGAAGATGGCACTAATCCGCTGAAATTCGCCTGGCCCCTCGCCCGTGCCGCCAATTTCCGCTACAGGCTTCCCTTTGGCAGAAAATACGCTTACGAAGTCGCGGTTGTATTCGGCGACGAAGATCTGGCCCATCGAATTTGCCGCAAGGTCCGCAATGTTTCCAAAAAGTGCGGTGTCTCCGCGAGTCTCGTCGCCAAGCCGGAGCACTTCCTCCAGCACAATCTCGGCGGCGGGCTTCTGGTCGCCGTCCGCAGTATCAATGGAGTCCGCGCAGCCAGACAAGACCATGCCAAGCACAACCAAGATTGGGACCGTGTCTGACAACATGGTAAGGCTTGCATTGGAATAAACCTTCGAAAGGGCAGGCTTGATCATCGTGCGATGGAAGAAGTGGGCAGCTACACCCGTTTTAGGAGGCTCGCCGCGTGTGGCGCGCCTGCACAACGCTGAGCAAGAATCCGCCGGGATTTTCCGCCAGGGGTACGGGCGCACTGCAACCCCGAAGGGTGTATTCCAGCACCAGGTAAGTGATTGTCTGGCCGGTTATGCGTTACGCTGAAGCAGGAAGTCACGAAATGAGGAGTCGATGCACTGCTGTCTTGCAACTGCAATGGCAGACGAAAGAAAGTTATGAATCCTCCAGCCCCTTATTGTCACGGGCGACGCGACATTTTGCGCGCGGAAAGTGCCGCACATAACCAAACTTGCGATGCTATGCGCAGACACAAGTCGTCGGGATACGTGGCGAAACATGCCTGTCGGCCCAAGTGCCACAGTATGGAGCAGTTGCCTGCTCTGTGGCTCTTGGGCCGCCAGGGTGCTTGCCCAGACACTTTGGGGCAGGCAGTTCCTGCCTCCTACACCTACGCGGAGAGACCGGCGCAAGCCGCTTAACTTCGGTCGATGCGCCCTCAAAGACCACCCGAACCTAGGTCAGGACCATTTAGCTGGATGAGCCCCTGTAATGTCGGTGGAAGACTGACGGGGGTTCATAAATGTGCTAATACCATGGAGTCACGCTCATTTTGTTTGCAACTGCGACACGACCACGAGCCCAATATCGCCCGTTCTGTTACCTGTAAACGGGCATGCGGCACAGAATTTTGAGCATCTTGCGCGCTTCTGCAAAAGTCCATCCTACTCTGGCTGATTTACCTGCATGTGTAATCCGCCAGAATCTTCTGAATGGCGTACACGTCAACGCCCTTGCTGAAGCGCTGCGTGACGGAACATTTGCTGATCGTGGACCCTCCTCCTCTGGGCCTCAGACCGGGTACGTACAGCTTGGCTTCACATCTAGGCCCAAGGTTCCGGCAGTCTCTTTGGAAAACGTGGTGATTTTCGAATAGGGTACCGAAAGATATCTCACCTTTTTTCCGCGCAGTCCCTGCTACGACCTTGATAAAGCGACTATCAGTGAGAATGACTACGTCCTGCCACAATCGAAAGGCCGCATGGACGGCCTCATCATCCATCAGGATTCGAGCGCAATCGCTCCGCGCCGTCTCGGCCGACAGCATCTTCGCATTGCCTGACAGCCCTGCCACTAACCCCATGTCATTTACGCGTCCTTTTAGTTGTGTATGATACTGATTCGCATCCGGCCTGCGTCGGCGCGATTAGTCCCGCGGCGCTGCACGTTGCAAGCGCAAAAACAGCTAAGTCCGGCCATTTTCGTGGGCATGCATCGCAACTAACCCGGACCACAAGCGGCCACTTATTCGATATACAAGCCTGAGCCAACCTGCGTATTACCTGAGAAGCCGCCAGCCCTCACGCAGCGTGCAGGCGCCTGCGACTCTGGAGCACCGATGCGAGGGCCAGAGGAACTACTGAGCTAGGCCGCGGTTACGTATCAACACTTGCTGAACGGTAGTTATCGCACCAGATGCTCGGAGAGGTGGCCGAGCGGCTGAAGGCGCTCCCCTGCTAAGGGAGTATGGGTTTACAGCTCATCGTGGGTTCGAATCCCACCCTCTCCGCTCAACGTGGGCCGGACCTAGGTCCGGCTCTTTTCTTGTCTGGAGGGGTGGCAGAGTGGTCGAATGCACTGGTCTTGAAAACCAGCGTGCCGTCAGGCACCGGGGGTTCGAATCCCTCCCCCTCCGCCATGCACCAAGGTTCGCTCTTTCTTGGGCTTGACTTGGGCACAAGTGGCCTACGCGGCATCGTAGCAACGGCCACCGGCCTTGTAGTTGCCGAAGCCCGCCACGCGTGGCCGCAGGCAACCGTGGAGCCACATCGCTGGTGGGAAGCACTCACTGCCGTGACGAAGGCTGTGCTGCGCAAAATAGGAACCGGTAGGGCGCGCCTTCGGGGCTTGTCGGTGGTTTCCACCTCCGGCACGCTGGTATGCTCAGATGACCGTGGCCGCGCGCTGGCCCCTGCGCTCATGTACTATGATGCTCGGGCGCGGGAGGAGGCGACTGCGCTTGAGGCCACCGGCCATGGGATGCCGTACAAGTTCTCGGCGTCGTTCTCGTTGCCGAAGGCTTTGTGGATCCAGCACCACCGCCCGAAGTTGTTTGCACAGACCACGCGCCTTTGCCATCCTGCGGATTGGCTTTCGAGCCGCTTCACGGGCACATTCACATCGGATTACTCCAATGCCCTGAAGATGGGCTACGACCTAGAGCACGAGGCGTGGCCCACTTGGATCGACGCCGCTATCCGGGACAGACTGCCTCCCGTGATCGCCCCCGGCACCGTCATGGGCCGAGTCTCGCGCGCCGCTAGCATGGAAACGCATTTGCCCGATGGCCTGCCGGTGGTGGCCGGCGCCACCGACGGCGTGGCAGGTGCCATCGCCAGTGGCATGCGCCGCATCGGCGATTACAACACCGCGCTCGGAACAACCCTGATCTTCAAGGGGCTGAGCCCCATGGTGGTGCAAGGGCAGAACCTCTATTCGCATAAGCTGCCAGGCGGACTGTGGCTGCCGGGCGGTGCCAGCAATACGGGGGCTGCCTGGATCCGCAGATGGTTTGCCGGGCATGACCCCGGCGTACTTGACCGAAAGGCCCTGGCGCTCATTCCGACGCCGCATGTGTCGTATCCGCTTACCGGAAAGGGGGAACGCTTTCCATTTGCCGATGCCGAGGTATGCGGATTCGTGAAACCGGCAGAGGGCCTTCTTGCGCGCTACGCGTCTTGCCTTCAGGGAACGGCCTTTGTGGAACGCTTGGCATATGAAGTACTGGACAGCGCCGCCGGGACTGACGGAGGTGATGTTTATGCCACGGGCGGGGGCAGCTGTAGTGACATATGGACGCAGTGCCGAGCCAATGTATGCCGCCGCGTCATGCATCGCGTGGCGTACCCGGAGGCCGCCATGGGTGCGGCTATCCTGGCCGCGACCGGCACCGAGCTCGGAGATCTCGCCTCCGCAATGGCCGCCATGACGCGCATCGAACGAAGCTTTGAGCCAGTGCCACATCCGGCCTACGACGAGGCCTACGCCCGCTTTCTTGAAGCACTACTTGTCAAGCGCGACCAAGATGGTGTCCAGCGCGTGGCTGAGCGTATCGAACGGAATGTTTAAGGGCGGAGCCAGACGTATGAGGCTTCCGGCATGAAGCGTCCAGCCTAACAGGAGGCCCTGCTGAAGGCATGACTGAACCAGTTGTCTTGCCAGGGCAATGCTCTCCAGCGCAAGTCCAAGCATCGCCCCGCGTCCCCGTACCTCCTGAAGGCGCGGGTGCTTGAGCCGCGTACGTACAATCCGCCCGATCTCACGAGCCCGTGCGGGCAGCTTCTCTTCCAGTATGACCGCCAAAGCGGCGTGCGCCGCAGCGCACGATACTGGATGCCCGCCGAAGGTGGTCACATGGCTGAGCGGCGGATCCGTGCGCAGCGTCCCCAGAATGTCATGACTTGAAATGAACGCGCCCAGCGGCATGCCGCCACCCATTGCCTTGGCCACGGTCATAATGTCGGGTACTACGCCAAAGCCCTCAAAGGCAAAGAGGGTGCCCGTCCGCCCAAAGCCGGTCTGAATTTCGTCAAAGACGAGCAGGGCACCCGTATCGGTACACCGGGCACGAAGCGCCTGCATCCATGCATCAGACGGCACATTCATGCCGCCCTCCCCCTGGATGGGCTCCGTGATGACACACGCAGTCTCAGCATCTATGCTACTCAGTGCCTCGATATCGCCAAATGGCAGGAACGAGACACCGGGCAACAAGGGCTGAAACGGCTTGCGATACACCTCACGACCTGTGACGCTGAGCGATCCGTGCGTATCTCCGTGAAACGATCGCTCGAACGCGACCATCTTGGTGCGGCCGGTGCACTTCTTGGCCACCTTGAGCGCACCTTCGTTGGCCTCGGTACCGGTCATGGTGTAGTACACCGCCTGCAAGGGCGCAGGCAGCTCGCGGCACAGCCGTGCCGCATAGTCAACCTGCGGCTGCTGAATCAGCTCTCCGTACACCATTACATGCAGGTGGCGATCCAACTGCGCTTTCGCTGCTTGAACCACCCGCGGATGCCGGTGGCCGATGTTCGATACCGCGATGCCGCTGATGCAGTCGATGAGGCGACGCCCGTCGGCTAGCGTGATGTACGGACCGGCGGCGTGTGATACCTCAAGTCCTAGCGGCGCGTCGCTTGTCCAAGCGACGTGTCGGGCAAAGAGCTCTGGACGCGTGGGCTGCATGGGATGTAAACGGGGGCATAGCGTTCCCTTTGAACCGCGTCAGACGACTATCGTTACAGCGGCAGCAAACGTAGACTGCGACGAGATGGACCTCGAGGGAAAGGTCGTGGTGGTGACCGGTGCCAGCGCGGGGCTCGGACGCGCCTTTGCTCAGCAGCTGATAGCACGCGGCAGCCGTGTATATGGGCTTGCACGCCGCGAAGCAAAGCTTGCGAAACTACGCAAGGAGCTGGGTGAATTCTTTGCGCCTGTGTGCTGCGATGTAACCAGCGAAGAACAGGTCCTTGCTGCCTTTTCTGCACTTGCCGATGACCCCGGGCAAGTTGACGTGCTGATAAACAACGCCGGACTGGGCCGCTTCGGGCCGCTCAGTACGCTACCTACAAAAAGCTGGGCCCTCCAGATCGACACAAACCTCAGCGGAGCATTTTTCTGTACGCGTGCAGTGATTCCGCTGATGCAAACACAGAACGGACGCTCCGGCTTTGGAGGCCATATCATCAACATCGCTTCCATAGCGGGGATCATCGGTAACGCCAACATCAGCGCCTACAATGCCACCAAGTTCGGGCTGCGCGGATTCAGTGAGGCCCTGATGAAGGAGCTACGTTCTGATGGCATCAAGGTCACTAGTGTGTGCCCTGGCTCCGTGCAGACTGATTTCGGCCGCCTGGCAGGCAGCAGAGGTGCCCAAAACCCGATGCATCCAGAGGACATTGCGAATACGGTTGTTCATATCCTTGAGGGCCCGGATAACTATCTGATATCGGAAGTCGTCATGCGCCCGCTTCGTCCGCGCGGGTAGACCATTTTAACCCACACTACCCATGCAGAGGCGTGACTTCGTAAAAGCCGCAGCGCTCGGTTCATCAGCGGGCCTGCTTCTTTCCTCCTGCGCCTCCGGCGATAGCGGCGCTCCAGCCGTTCAGACTGGCGATCCTTCACTTCGGTGGCGTCTAGTGTCAAGCTACTCCCGAGGGCTGGACACCATCTACGGCGCCGCCGAGGTACTTGCAGAGCGGATCGGCAACCTTACCGGTGGCCGATTCAAGATTCTGGTATACCCTGCCGGCGAGCTCGTGCCCGCCTTTGAAGTGCTTGAGTCCGTCCAGAAGGGCACCGCCCAAATGGGACACACCGCGTCATACTACTATATCGGAAAGAACCCCGCCTTGGCATTTGATACTACGGTGCCATTCGGGCTAACCGCGCGCCAGTTTAACAGCTGGGCGTATCACGGCGGCGGCATGGAGCTCTTGAGGAGGCTCTTTGCGGACTATAACATCCTCAACTTACCGGGTGGTAACACCGGGGTCCAGATGGGCGGCTGGTTCAACCGGGAAGTCAACTCTGCTGGTGACCTCAAGGGCCTCTCCATGCGAATCCCGGGCATGGGTGGACGGGTCATGGACCGCCTGGGTGTTACCGTACAGCAGATTCCGGGGGGCGAAATCTATCCCGCGCTTGAGCGCGGCGCCATAGACGCCGCGGAATGGGTCGGCCCATATGACGACGAAAAGCTCGGCTTTGCCCAAGTAGCTCGCTACTATTACTACCCAGGGTGGTGGGAGCCTGGTGCAAACCTCTCTTTCTATATCAACAGGGATGCCTGGAATAAGCTACCCGCAAACTACCAACATGCACTCGAGGTAGCAGCCGCCGAAGCAAATCTCTATATGTTGTCCCGCTACGACGCTGTTAACCCGCCTTCGTTTCGCCGGCTCATTGAAGGCGGCACTGAGGTTCGCGCATTCCCGCAAGACGTACTGGATGCCGCCTATGCCAGCGCACAAGAACTGCTGAAAGAGGGAACCAGCGACCCCGAGTATGCCTCGATTTATGATTCCTATACGGCATGGCAGAAGGATGCGACCGCCTGGTTTGGGACGAGCGAGCAGACCTTTGCAGACTACCTGCATGGCCACTAGGGAGAAAGTGTCCATCGGGTGCAGGCAACACTTGAAGATCTGAGAATGGCTGCTCCACTGACTGCGCCGTGCCTGAGCTGCCCCAGGACACGTTAGCGGCGGGGCTTCGGGCAGCTTGGGTAGTTTGCGCCAGCGTGTCGCGAATGCCAGGGATTGGCGCTGCATTGTCGCCTCGGCCGGGCATTGCCGCTTCACCAGTCCGTTACGCTATAGGCAGGTTGGCACTTCACGCTAACCGTGGCATCGCGCCTCTCCCCATCGGCGTTCATTCGGCATTCCGCGACTAATTAACCCACAGAGGCATTGCGACACATTGCAGCTGGTTCGGTGCCGGTTGCTGCCCTGCTGCACCGGTCAGCAGACGTGGCCGGCCTTGCAACAAAAACCCTGCCAAGAGCGGAGGCAGCCCGCTGCGCTCCTTGAGGCGCAGCCACCCTGCAAGACTCGGCCGCTCCGTCCGCGCCGGAGACTCAAAAAGCGGCAGTCTGCCTTTCGCTGCCCTCGCTACGCACTACTGGCTTGACCGGTGCCTGTAGATGTTGGAACAGTCTGGCGCCCGTTGCGACCCGATGGCATTCTTCCGCGAAATACTGCAGGGCAGCACTACGTCGCGACAGGGCCGCTAAAAGGACCAGAGAACTATCTGCGGAAAAAGAATCAAGAGCAGGAGCCCCACCAGCTGGATCACGATAAATGGGAGGACGCCCCGGTAGATATCTGGCGTAGTGACGCTGGGTGGCGCCACCCCACGCAAGTAGAAGAGTGCAAACCCGAAGGGTGGAGTCAAGAATGAGGTCTGCAGGTTCATCCCCACCATGACACCGAACCAGATCAGTGCCAGGCTTGCGGGAACGCCCAGCATCGGCGACAAGAGCTGTGCTGCAGGCACGATGAGAAGGGGTATAACGATAAATGCAATCTCGAAGAAATCGAGAAAGAATCCAAGGACAAAAATGGCGAGGTTGGCCGCGATCAGGAACCCAATCACGCCGCCCGGGAGATTCGACAGGATTCCTTCTATCCAGAATCCCCCGTCCAGCCCACGAAACACCAGTGCAAAGGCCGTCGAAGCGATGAGGAGCAGCATCACCATGGCGGTCAGCTTCGTGGTCTCTTCCAGCGCCTCTCGAAGCTTCTGCCAGGTGAGGCGCCGGTTCGTTGCCGCCAGAAGGATCACCCCCGTAGCCCCCAGCGCACCGGACTCGGTAGGTGTGGCAATGCCGGCAAAGATGCTGCCGAGCACTACCAGTATCAGTAGCAGCGGCGGCAGCATCACCAGCAAGACGCGCCTAATTAATTCGCCGTGCGTAATGTTGCGTTCGGATACGGGCAGTGCAGGTGCTTGCTTTGGGCGCACGATGGCAACTGCCATGGCATAGAGGCCATAGAGCCCCGCCAGAACCAGGCCCGGCACCAGGGCGCCGGCGAAGAGACTGCCCACCGAGACGCCCATCTGGTCGGCGAGCACGATCAGCACAATACTGGGCGGGATAATCTGTCCCAGCGTCCCTGCCGCTGAGATGACGCCCGAAGCCAACTCCTTTGAGTAGCCGTATCGCAGCATGACTGGCAGCGAAATCACTCCCATGGCCACCACCGACGCGCCCACCACCCCCGTAGCAGCGGCAAGGAGCGCACCTACAAATACGACAGCCAGTGCCAGACCTCCGCGCATCGGCCCGAATAGCTGCCCAATAGTCTTTAGCAGGTCCTCCGCAAGGCCGCTTCGCTCCAGCATGGTTCCCATGAAAATGAAAAATGGAATTGCCAGCAGGATATAGTTGGACATGATGCCCGATAGGCGGTCGGGCAGCGCGAGCAAAAGCAGCCAGTCGAAGTAGCCAGTGGCGATGCCGAGGATGGCAAAGATGATTGTCACGCCGCCCAGGGCAAAAGCAACCGGGTATCCAGAAAAAATGAAAAGCAGCGCCGCAGCGAACATCAGTGGGGCCAGCCACTCGTATCCCATAGCCGCCTAGCTCTGTGTGCGAAGAAATGCTACGTCCTTGATGATCTGTGAGGCGCCTTGCATGAGCAGCAATACAAAGGCCAAGGGAATCACAGCCAGGAGCGGGTAGCGTGGCAGCCCTCCCGGGTCGGGGGAGCCCTCAAGGCGCACAACGGAATCCACCACAACCGGCCACGATGTCCACAGCATGAGCACACAGAAGGGTACAAGAAAAAGCACTGCGCCACACAGGTTCACCCACGCTTGATGCTTCCTGGATAAGCGGGCGTAGAAGACATCCACACGTACATGCGCATTGTCCTTTAGCGTGTATGCGGCTCCCAGCAAAAACACTACACTAAACAGGTACCACTGCAGCTCTATAAACACGTTGGAATTCATCTTCAAGGCAACGGTCCCAATCGTGTGCAGGACGTGCTGAATCCCAGTAGCAGTTTCGTGTTCTATGCGTGCATTTCGAGACAGGTAGCGCGTGATAGCATTGTAGGCCCCGGCTAAGATCATGCCCAGCGTGAGGTACCACATCACGCGCCCGACGCGCTCATTGAGGCGATCGATCCAAGCGGCGACTTGTAGCCAAAGTGGATTCATAGCAACCGCTGACACTTTTGCGCGAAAGATAGTGGGTAGCCGCTATTAGTCGACATGCTCCGTCAGAACAATGTAGGCTGCCGTTTGCGTCCATCCGTGGTGTCCTCGTACAGCATTGCCATAGCCGCCGCTTCGGACGCCACACGCCTTTGGACCGTTACAGGAGAGAGTACGCGGGCATGGGCACCCCACCCCAATATCCATGCGAACACCTGAGCCTCCGGCGCACTTCCCAGTGTCACCACGATACCGTCGTCTTTCTTTTGGATCGTTGTGACAAAGCTGGGCGTGGCTGCAACGATCCACTGAGAGCTAACCGCATCAAACTGGACCCGAACCGGCACCTTGGCATCTTTGAGCACTGCGGTTCCATCCGACTTATACCCTCCGGGCCGCGTAAACTTCTCTTTCTGCAGAACAATGCTAAGCATGGCATCCACCAGGTAGTTGCATACGACGCCTTGCAAAGCGCAGTATCCCACTGCGTGCCACCGCGCACCGACGCGGCTCAGTCCGTATGGATAGAATGTCCGCGGCTCCGCGCTATTCTCGAGAATAAACTGAAGTGCCGTTTGGCTTATCAGCGCTTGCCGAAGGAGCTCGAGGGCTTCGCGCTCGCGCGCGGCCTCACCCATCCCGCTTGGAGCCAATCGTAACTTCACTTCCAGCGCCGCGACATCCGCTGCAAGCTGGCTTTCGCCGACGTCCATTAGCCGCTTGCGTGCGGCCCGAGCCACCAGCTGCATGTCCTCATTCAGCTGCTCGGCCACGACCGTACTGCCAACCACCATCAGCGCCGCCTCATCGCTCGTCAAGGCTACCGGATCAAGGACGAACCCTTCAGCGAGCCGCGTGCCTTTGCCCTTGCGCCCCTCGACCGGAACGCCCTGCTTGCGCAGCGCCGCGAAGTCACGCTGGATGGTGCTTACGCTCACGCCAAGGATTCCGGCAAGATCCGCTGCGCGGAGCCACGGATGCCGCTTGAGCTCCGCGATCACATTCCTTCGGCGGCTTCTATGATTCATGGTTGATGCGCTGGGCCGTAGCTGCGACCCGCCTTCGGGGCACTGACACTTGGCAATGTACAATGCCTGCCAGACATTGGTCAATTCGCCAGCGGAGCGGGTGGTACCACAGTGGTGGCAAAACCCGGCAGCAGCGCCTTACGTCTGGCACTGTGGTGCGGGGCGCTGCCGTTGGCAGTATCGCTGTGACAGGCGTTCATGCATTGCGGTGCGCTGCGTTTCTTGCCCTTAACTGTGCAACAAATGGGCCGGTTTCGGATATACTATAGGCACCACGCTCGGGGGTATACCTGTGCTTTTGCACTTGCCAATGCGTGGCTGCCCCGTCGAATGGTTACCCGTTTCTTAGCGGCTATGCTTGCTAACTCACCAGAGCACCTGCAGCTGATAGACCTCGCGGAAGGGGGCGACCCTGATGCCCAATGGTCGCTTGGGCACCTCTTCCTTGTGGGGAAAGAGATGCCGGAGAACATGGTAGAGGCTGCGCGGTGGTTCCGCAAGGCAGCTAAGAAGGGCCACCTGGAAGCGCAGAGCTGTCTAGCTCACATGTACGCTCGGGGCGAGGGCGTGCCGCAAGACCTTAAAAAGTCGGTACGCTGGGCCCTGCGCGCGGCGACGAAAGACCATGCCGGCGCCCAGTACCTTGTGGCCCTTGCATACCGTTCGGGGGCGGGGGTCAAGGCAAGCCTCAAGAAGTCCCTGGGGTGGCTGAAGCGTTCCGCCTCCAACGGGCAGCTTACGGCACAGCACGACCTTGCGGTCAGCTACTACTCGGGCGAGGGCGTGCCGCAGAACTTTGCTCACTCCACACATTGGATGCGCTTGGCTGCGGAGCAGGGTGATGCGCGGTCGCAGTACAAGCTTGCCCTAAGCTACCTGCAAGGGCTTGGCGCGGAAGAAGATCCTGCCGAAGCTGCGCTCTGGTTACGACGTTCTGCGGACCAGGGCTTTTCAAAAGCGCAGGCTTTGCTTGCCACATGCTACCTGTCGGGCCGGGGCGTACCCGAAGACGCGGCGGAAGCCGTTCTCTGGCTGCAACGGGCCGCGGGAGGCGGCGATGCGCGCGCTCAGCAGACCTTGGGAAGTCTGTATCACATGGGGATGTTTGTTGAAGAGGACCAGGCTGAAGCGGCACACTGGCTTACGAAGGCTGCAGAGCAGGACGATGCCGAGGCCCAATACGATTTGGCATATATGTACCACACCGGATTGGGCGTGCCGGCCGATAGTGTTATAGCCGCAGCATTGCTTCGCGACGCTGCCGAACAGGGCATGCCGGAAGCTCAGCACCGTTTGGGCGAGCTGTACTACGACGGCGACGGTGTTGCCAAGTACGATAAAGAGGCGGGCAAATGGTATCTACACGCCGCCGTGCAGGGACATGCAGACGCCCAGTTTAAGCTCGGCAATCTTTACTATATCGGTTACGACGGGCCTGCAGATGCCGAGCAGGCCGCCAAGTGGTACCTGAAAGCAGCGGAGCATGGGCATGACGAGGCCCAAGCGCGCCTTGGCTATCTGTATGGCATAGGGCATGGCGTGCCGGAAGATGCCGCCGAGTCCTACATCTGGTATTCACTGGCCGCTGACCAAGACAATGAAGAAGGTCAGCATGGCAAGGCCGAATTGGAGCGGCACTTAAACCCATTCGACCTTGGGAAAATCAAGGTTCGCCTGAAAGCCCGAGCGGAGCAAATTGTCAGGAGTCTGGAGGAGTAATGGCCGAACCGCTGTGGCCTAGCGACCATAAGCGGCACGGCTGTCAGCAGAGCGGTATCTGAGCATTGGCATAACGCGGAGCTGCTCCAGCATATCCAGAAAGCACGCGAGAGACGGGCCGCGTGTGGACCCGGCGCTTGGTGATCAGCTATCCAAAGTAGCCGTGCTGCTGCACGATCCGCATGGACGCTTCGTTCGCGACTGTAGATGTTGAAAGGACTGCGTACGTGTGGCGTTTCCCTGGTGCAGCATGGCACGCGCGCGTGTGGCCAACCGCAGCATCCGGCATTTCTCTGAAAATTGGGCTATACTGCGCCATCTTGATCCTGCACTACTCGTGGCCTTGTGTTGTCGGGCTTTTTCAACGTCCTTCACACCTACTGAAGCTGCCTAGGCCCCATGACGGACACCACGTTTCCGGCCAAGAGGTCGGGTGACGGCAGCTGCAAGCTCTGCTGGGCACGAAGGCCGAACAGGTGCAGGATACGATGCAGGATGAAGCCGAAGCAAGCTACTCGCAGCGGCACGCCGCAGAGACATGCCTGGCAGCCGCCCAGCTTTCCCTTGCAGGTATGTATTACTTCGGCACGGGCGCCCTGCAAAACCATGTACATGCCTGCGCCTGGCTGGTGCCCTTAGCCGATCAGGGACATGAAGGTGCGCACGAGATTCTGGGTTGCGCTAGAATCCGCCTATTGGCAAAGCAATTCGACGCGACTGGAACCGTTGCCAGTGGGCGTCGGGATGAATCCCCAAAGGAATTGACGAGTGTGTAGCGGCCCGCGATCGGCCAACTGAGGTAGCGCCAAACCCTTCAAAATTGTCTATAGCGGCATGTTGTGGATTCGCTGGCTAGCAGGTGCCATCTTCAAGCGAAAATCTCGAGAGATTCTTGGCCATGCCAAGGAGCACGTAGCATCCGGCATCCGGCAGCAAAACTACTCGGCATTGCTCCAGCGCCATGGGCCTGCCGCCGAGCGTGGCGATCCCGAGGCTCAGTTCCTTCTTGGATGCGCCTTCCATCTGGGCAAGGGCGTACAACAAGACTTCGCGGAGGCAGCGCAATGGTATTGGGCCGCCGCCAACCAGGGGCATACGGGTGCCCAGTGCAACCTGGGTGTCTTGTACTACAGCGGTAACGGGGTGCACCAGGACTATGCAGAAGCAGTCCGGTGGCTTTCGCAAGCGGCCAGGCAGGGCTCAGTCAGTGCGCGGTTCAGCCTTGCGGCTTGCCATGAACGCGGAGAGGGCACGCGCTTGGATTACGCAGAAGCCGTCCGCTTGTACCGGTGGGCAGCCAACAGCGGGTACGCCCCCGCCCAGCGCAACCTAGGCCGGATGATCGAACATGGAAGAGGCGTAACGAAGGACCTTGTCGAAGCATTCGTATGGTATTCGCTGGCCGCAGAGCAGGGCGACACAGACGCAAGACACTACATGGCGCAGGTGACAAGCGAATTCAAGCCGCGTGAATTCGCCCGTGCCAAGCGTCTCGCCAGCAAAAGGTCCAAGATGTCCGAAAAACGCAGACGAGCCGGACCGTCGTAGCACCTCTGCGGTGCCCCCGTTCGCGGCCATGCTGAGGCCCAGTACAACCTTGGCGTGATGTACAACGATGGGAAGGGTGTGCCCCAGGACTACTTGAAGGCAGAGCACTGGTTTCGGCAGGCTGCGGACAATGGTAGCATCAGTGCAAAAGTCGAGGTTGGTGAAGCAACCGACCTGGACGATGTAGACTTGGACCGCTCGTAGCTGCGGTCATCGGCCAGTGGACGCCGCAATTCTTCTCTCTAGAATAGTAGAAAGTCTTCGACCCCAGTGTGCCGCCCGCAACGCAGACGCCTATGCGCAAGGCGGAATTGATTTGCACAGGCAGTTCCACCCAGGCACATCCTGTGCCAAAGGTAGGTTGAGATCGTCCCATTGCGCAATCGGTGAATGTGCACTGGCCTACTCAGGAGTGGTTCTGTTTCTTCGGATGTAGCAAGCCGGGCGACTTGGGTACCAGCGAGCCGTGATCACAAAGCACTGCGCGGCTTCGGGGAGGGCTGCGGCGACCCCTCCCCGACCGGACGCCGGCAAAGGGTAATGGATGCGCCTCCACCCGCACATGCCCACGTTTACGGTAAACCCGTGTCCTTGCTTGTTCTCGCGGGCAATAATAGTGCTTGAAGGTGCCTGGCTGCGCGCACCTGGACTGTGTGCGACGCGAGTTATCTGCGCTGCGCTCGCAAACCCGCATTCCGACACCAACTTTCTGCTGCCACGCGACCTGACTTGCTGCTGCTCTGGCAGACCTCTTGCATTCTTTCCCGATAGCGGGCACCCGTACCCCGCCAACTCGGTAAAGTGGTGAACCAGACGCGCCTAGAATCCCGCGATGACTGGCGGCGTTTCATCGCGCGTGCCAAGCGGCTGCATCTAGTCCTAATGGCAGAATGGCTTGCCTTGGCGATGCGTGACATCGGCTCCGCCGGGCTGCTCGATTCAACCAATTTCATTGGCCACCGTGGATACGTTACCACGCGTAGTACTCAAGTTTGGTGGCACCAGTTTGTCCACCCGTGCACACTGGGACGCCATAGCTTCAATCACTAGACGCCATCTTGAGGCGGGCAAACACCCTGTCCTGGTGTGTTCGGCCATGGAAAGGGTCTCACGCGAGCTTGAAGCGCTTCTCGACGCTGCGCTGGCCAACGCGCATGAAGCGCCGCTTCAGGCAATCAAGGATCGACATCTGCACCTGGCCAGGCAGCTGGAAGTTGATGGCGCCAAGCTGCTGGCACGCTACTTCGACAGCATCACCCGCCTTGCCTACGGCATCTCGCTGACCCGCGAGGTAGGGCCTGCGGTATGGGCGCGCGTCTTGTCGGGGGGCGAACTCATGATCACCACGCTCGGCGCAGCCTTCCTGAATTCTCAAGGACTCGAGACGACATGGCGTGACGCGCGCGCGATGCTCAAGGCAAAGACGGACTTGCGCGCGCCGCTCTACGAGCAGTACCTGTCCAACCAGTGTCGGCATGAACCGGACGAAGCGTTGCAAGCTGCACTGGCTGCCGACATCATTACGCTGACGCAGGGTTTTATAGCAAGCAACCGGCGCGAAGAAACGGTGCTCGTCGGCTGGGGCGGCTCCGATACGTCAGCCTCGTACCTGGCCGCGAAACTCGAAGCAGAGCGAGTAGAAATCTGGACAGACGTGCCCGGGATGTTCACGGCCGACCCGTACATAATTCCGTCGGCCCGCCTGCTCAAGCATCTCGAATATGACGAGGCGGAAGAGCTTGCCAGTACCGGCGCTGAAGTGCTGCACCCTCGCTGCATTGATCCGCTGCGCGCTGCCGGCATCCCACTCCACATCCGCTCGACGCATGCGCCGCACGACCAGGGAACCGTCATCGCGCCAGATGTAGATGCATCTGGCGCACAGGTTAAGGCAATCTCCACGCTGCGCGGGCTGACCCTTATTGCCATCGAAACGCCGCGCATGTGGCACTCGGTAGGCTTTCTGGCTCGCGTGTGTAGCGTTTTCGAACGCCATGACCTCTCTATAGGCTTGGTGGCTACTTCGGAAACTAACGTCACCATGTCCATTGACCCCATCCATGGGGTTAAGGTGACACCATCCAAACTTGAGGCTTTGCTGTCAGATCTGCGCGTCTTCAGCGGCGCACGAGAGATCCAGTCGTGCGCGGCGGTCAGCCTGGTAGGGCGGCAGATCCGAAGCGTGCTGCACGAGCTTGGACCTGCACTCGAAGCCCTAAGTGAGCAGCAAATCTATCTCGTCACACAGGCCGCCAGTGACCGCAACTTCACCTTTGTCGTCGAAGAGTCCCAAGCCGTGCGTCTGGTAGCCAAACTGCATAGCCAGATCTTCGGCCACGTCAGCAGCAGCGGCCTGTTTGGAAGAACGTATCGCGAGCTCTTCGATACCGATCTTCGCCCTGACCTCTCAGTTTGGTGGAGGCGGCGCCGCCAGGACCTCTTGCGCATCGCGCAGCATGAGACTCCCTGCTATGTGTACGACGAAACCACGCTTCGCGAGGCCGCCAGCCGTGTCCTGGGCCTGGATACCGTGGACCGCTGCTTTTATGCGATGAAGGCCAGCCACCATCCCGATGTCTTGCGCGTCTTCTATGACGCGGGTCTGGGTTTTGAGTGCGTTTCGCCTGGGGAGCTTCAGTTCATCCACAAAGTGTTTCCCGGGCTCAACAAGGACCGCGTCCTCTTTACGCCCAATTTCGCGCCGCGCCAGGAATATGAGGCCGGCTTCAGCCTGGCCGGCCACATAACACTTGACAGCATTCGGCCGCTTGAGTTGTGGCCCGACGTGTTTGCCGGCCAAGAGGTTATCGTGAGGGTCGACCCCGGCCGCGGGCACGGGCACCACAAGCATGTCCGCACCGCAGGCGCGCAGTCCAAGTTCGGCATCGTTCCGAGAGCGTTGCCACGCCTGCAACGCCTGGCGGCTGACGCAGGTATGGCCATTGTAGGGCTGCATGCGCACGTTGGCAGTGGCATCCTGATGAGCAGCACTTGGTCCGAAACCGCCTACTTTCTGGCCTCGCTCGCAGAGGGCTTCAGCGATGTGCGGTTACTCAACATCGGCGGCGGCTTCGGGGTACCCGAGCGGCCCGGCGCTACCGCGCTCGATTTCGATGCACTCGCCGAAGGGTTGCGCTGCTTTCGACTGGCCTACCCCAATCTGGCGTTGTGGATGGAGCCCGGCCGCTACCTGGTAGCAGAATCCGGCGTGTTGCTGGCCCGCGTCACGCAGGTCAAACAGAAAGGCGCCACGCATTACGTCGGCGTGGAGGCCGGGATGAATTCGCTGATCCGTCCAGCCCTTTACGGTTCGTACCACTCCATCGTAAACCTCACGCGACTGGATGAGTCTCCCGCCATCACCGCTGAGGTAGTGGGCCCCATCTGCGAAACCGGCGACATCTTGGGCCATGGGCGCCGCCTCCCCCAAACACTTGAAGGCGACATGCTCCTAATCGCCACGGTCGGGGCCTACGGCCAAGTCATGAGCTCGCGCTATAACCTGCGCGAGCCGGCCGGCGAGCACTTGCTTCCGCAGAGCTAAAGCAAACCCCCACAGCCGTGACAGAATCGGGCATCCTCTTCGTGGCTTGACTCGTAGCACTGGCCGCAAACCGTGCCAGCCTTCTTAGGCCGCCGCGCCAGGGCGATCTCGGACGATACTATGCCCGTTGGCACGGCAATGATCGAGTACCCAATTATCATCACGATCGCCGCAAGTGCTTGCCCCGGGGCCGTCTGAGGGGAGATGTCTCCGTACCCTACTGTCGTGAGCGTCACGATAGCCCAATATATGCTGCGCGGAATGCTGTCGTAGCCATTTTCCGCGCCTTCGATGAGGTAGATGAGCGAGCCCAGGATGGTCACCAGTGCAAAGACGGCGATAAGGAAGATCGTGATCTTGCGCCAGCTAGCCCGCAAGGCGTCCATCAGCAGGTCTCCGGCAGACAGATATTGAACCAGCTTGAGAACTCTAAACACACGCAGGATGCGCAATAGCCTAATGACAAGCAGAGCATGGGCGCCCGGAAGAAGGACACTCACGTAGGTGGGCACGACAGCCAACAAGTCAATGATGCCATAGAAGCTGCGCGCATAGCGCACAGGAGACTTCGCGCACACAAGTCGCAAAACGTATTCGACGGTAAAGATGATCGTAAACACCCATTCAGCACCGAGCAGGTATTCCCCGTAAAGCTGATTGACCGTCCGTATACTTTCGAGCATCACCACAGCCACGCTCGCCAGGATGGCGAAGATGACTGTGATATCGAACACCTTGGAAGTCTTCGACGCACCACCAAACAGAGCGTACTGGACCCTGCGCCGCCAGAACACAAGGCCCGTTGGAGCTTTGGACCCGGCAAAACCTACTTCCCTCTCAGGTATGGCCATGGTCAGGCTTCACAAAGCGCGTACACCGTCTGGCCTGATGCCACGCAGATGCAAGTCCAGATAGAATAGCCCCGCCAGAGAGATGCCGTGTGTAATCTCGCCGGCCGATACCATTTGCGGAATTTCCGCTACACTAATGAGCACAACTTCGATGTCTTCGGCGCTGTCCAGATGCTGCCCATGCCGCCTGGTAGCATGCCGGCCCATATAGAAGTGGCAGGTGTTGTTCAGAATCGCAGGGTTGGGCCGCATTGTGCCCAAATGTACAATTTCTTCAGCCACGTAGCCGGTTTCTTCACGCATCTCGCGTTGGGCGGCCGCCGCTGGCACTTCGCCGTCGTCCACCAAGCCGCCGGGGATTTCAAGAGCGACCGACTGCGTGCCGTGCCGGTACTGCCGAATGCAGACCAGCATCCCGTCCGCCGTTACGGGCAGACAGTTTACCCAGTCCGCTGACTCCAGCACGTAGAATGGATGTACTTGCCCGGTGCGGGGCGAGCGACTCCGGTCCTCTCGTACGGTGAAGACCGAATAGTCCCCGCAGGGCCTGCTACCGACGCGATCCCATGACCTGATCATCACTAGTCAACAATCAAGCATCCAGAATTGATAAGTTCCGTGAGCACGCATGCAAAGGCGGGCACGGCAAGGTACGGCTTGAGCGTGTCAAGCGTAAGGGGCTGCGTTCCGGTGAGCAGCGGGACAGCCTCCGCCAGCCCACCTTCAAACGCGTATTCCTGGCCACAGGCAAAAAGGCGCAAACAGCCAGTGCCCTCGAAGTGCGCGAGGTATCCGACCGAAAGGCGGCGCAGCGCATGGCCAGATTCCAGCAGACTTTGCACATCCGCCGTACTCAGCGGCTCCTGGGGCAACTCCAGCGCATCTGCAGGCTGCGTAATGTAGGCGCCAAACCACGTGTCGAGATCTTCTCCCGTGGCCAGGAAGCGCCGCGCCGCCTGGCGCACCCACGCCAGGTCGGCCGCATCAATTCGACCGGGATCGTCAGTTGGAGCGCGCCCGGCGTCAACAAAGCGCGCCGTCCCATCACTGCTCGCGGCAGCTGCATCCAGCAAGCCGTGCAGGATGTCCTGCTCAGCGGGCGCGCGGAAGCCTACGGAAAACGTCATGCAAGGGTCGACCGCCACGCCCCAGTGTGGGATGCGCGGTGGCAGATAGAGCAAATCGCCTGGCGATAGGATCCACTCGGCATCCGGCACGAATTCCTCCAGAATTGCCACATCAACTTCAGGCACAAATGCCACACCATCAGGCGCCGGGGTATGACTGATCTGCCAGCGGCGGCGGCCGTACCCCTGCACAAGAAACACATCGTAGTTGTCTACATGAGGACCCGCATTCCCACCGGGAGGAGCGTAACTGACTTGAACGTCATCAATCCTCCAGTTTGGCAGGAAACGGAATGGTGCCAGAACTTCCTCTACCGCCGGCACATGTCGATCCACACCCCCCACCAGAATCGTCCATCCCGTCTCAGGAAGGCCCTGGAGCTCTTCGGCCTCGAACGGTCCCGTGAGCAGCTCCCACGGGTACTCGCCAACATCTTCAAGGATTAGCCGAGGGAATACGCCGTCCCGACAGGCCAGAGCCAAGAGGGTTTGCGGCAATACAGGCGACACGAACCCCGGAAACGCCCCGCGAACCAACAGTGGCTTCTTCTGCCAGTAGTTACAGAGAAACGTCGCCGGCGTAAGCCCCCCTAACACCCGTAAGCCCATGGAGCGTTACCGAAGTGCAGATACAAGAATGCCAACGAGCCATACGACGGCCACCAGAATGGCAACCAGCACGACGATCCTTGACTTCACTGTCCGCCGGGGATACTCGTATTGGCAGTACGGACACTGGGCCGGCGCACCCTCGACGGGCAACGCGCACGAAGGGCACTCCCTACTAGCCTTTGAAGCAGGTATCATGGAGAATTAACGCCTTGGAGGCTACGGCGTTCAGCAATCATCCCTCAGCCCGGAAACACAAAGCACTGATGCGCTTATACGTGCGTTCATCTTTTTGCAAGAGTGTCTACTGTTGTGAGTGCTGTGGGTGCGGAGGCGCTGGCCTTACCCGTTATAGACAGGAGCGTTGCTGCCGGTGTTGAGGTCCAGGTAGCCACGGAGAAGCACTTTGTCTTTGCGGAGCGGATCTGCGAGCTGATTGAGGGCGCTGCCGCGGCGCGTGGCACGGGCATTGCCCGGCGGGAACAAGCCTATGTGCGCGGCAAGATGGCCGAAGGTAAGGCTGTTATCGCCTTGGGGCCCGATAACGAGGTCGCGGGCTTCTGCTACATTGAAACTTGGGACCACGGCAAGTACGCAGCCAACTCCGGACTCATTGTCGCGCCACGGTTCCGGAAGATGGGGCTGGCGCGCCGCATCAAACGCTGTGCTTTTGAGCTCTCGTGCGAGCGATACCCCAATGCCAAGCTTTTTGGTATCACGACAAGCCTCGCCGTGATGAAGATCAATTCAGAGCTTGGGTACAGGCCCGTAACGTTCTCGGAATTGACTTCGGACGATGTCTTCTGGAATGGCTGTCAAAGCTGCCCCAACTACGATGTGCTCACGCGAATGAAGCGCAGGATGTGCCTGTGTACAGGCATGCTGTACGACCCGAATGCGTCATAGCAAATTGGGGACGCCCCACTTGAAAACGCGCTAAACGCTGCCATTTTGTGACCGTCGGTGTTGCGCTACCCTTTCCCGTAGACCACTTGTACCACTACCTGGTGCCGCCTGGGCAGGAAGGGGCCGCGCAGATAGGGTGCCTGGTACGCGTACCACTAAAGCAGCGATCGGTTGTAGGTGTCATCACCGAACGCGGCGATCCGCCTCAAGGCAAGTATACGATGCGGTCCATCACAGCCATCCTGGATGAGACGCCGTCGGTCAGCGCGCGCTTGTTGGCACTGACCCGCTGGATTGCCACCTTTTATGTGTGCGCCTGGGGCGAGGTCTTGCGCGCCGCGCTGCCAAGCGAGCAGCGGGGTCAACAGCGCCCCATGAAGCAGCGCTACCTGCGGCCCACGCCTGCGTTTTCGGCGCCCGCAGCACTCAAAGACGTCATTATGCAGCTGCGCGGCCCCAAGCAGAAGGCGCTCGTTCGCGCCTGCCTCCACCACCTCCAGGCGGGCCAGCGGGTGCCGCGCAGAGCACTGCTTCTTGCACAAGCCGAAGCCAGCGCCGCGACGGCCAGACGCCTGGTAGCCAAGGGCATCTTTGAAGAATCGGAAGAAGAGGTGCTGCGCATGCCGGATTACGGTGCGTTTCCATCCAAGCCTTCCAGACCGCCCACCTTCAACGCCGCGCAGGCACGGGCACGAGAACAACTGGAGGCCGCGATCAGGGCCGAATCCTACTCCACGTTTCTGCTCCATGGTGTGACGGGATCCGGCAAAACGGAGGTTTACCTCGCCGCACTGGGGACCGCGCTTGCGCAGGGCAAGACCGCCATCGTCCTGGTTCCCGAAATCTCACTTACTCCGCAGACCGTTCAGCGGTTTCGGGCTCGGTTTGGGGACCAGATCGCAGTGCTGCACTCACGAATGAGCTTCGGTGAGCGCTACGATGCGTGGCGCCTCTTGCGCAGCGGCCGCTGCTCCGTAGCAATTGGGCCGCGGTCTGCCATCCTGGCACCCGTATCCAATCTCGGCCTCATCGTGGTCGATGAAGAGCACGACTCGTCTTACAAGCAGCATGACCCGGCGCCTCGCTATCACGCGCGGGATGTCGCCGTGATGCGCGCCAAGATGGACGGCGCGGTATGCATTTTAGGTTCAGCTACGCCGTCGCTGGAAAGCCTGCACAATGCGCGGACCGGCAAGTACAGTCTCCTCACCATGAAGGAACGAGTGCCAGTGCCAGGCTTAAAGGCCGCGCCGTTGCCAGACATTCAGCTTATAGATCTTCGGGCCGAGCGGCGCTCCGGCCGGCATCAAAATGCGTTGTCAAAGTCCTTGCGCACAGCCATAGCGCAGCGCCTGGAGCGCAAGGAGCAGGTCATCCTGCTTCAGAATCGACGTGGATACTCACCGATATGGGAATGCCAGCGCTGCGGCTGGCTGCCTGCGTGCACCGACTGCTCGGTTACGCTTACGTATCACCGGGCAAGAGAAACACTGCGTTGCCACTACTGTGGCTACTCTACGCGCCTTCCGCCTGCGTGCCCCGAGTGCGGGGCCGACGACTTTGCACAGCTGGGTGTCGGTACGCAGCGCGTCCAGGAAGAACTCAAGCGTTTCTTTCCCGATGCGCGGGTGCTGCGCATGGACCTGGATACTACCCACCGCAAAGACGCCCACTACGCCATCCTGAGCGAATTCGGGCAAGGCCACGCAGACATCCTGGTGGGGACGCAAATGGTGGCCAAGGGACTCGACTTTGGCCGCGTAACGCTGGTCGGCGTGGTCAGCGCCGACGTAGGCATGGGACTGCCGGACTTCAGGGCTGAAGAACGTGCGGCCCAACTGCTGCTGCAGGTCTCCGGACGCGCCGGGCGTCATGCGCTACGCGGCGAAGTTATGCTCCAGACCCGCCGCCCGGACCATCCCATCTTCGATCACGTCAGGGAGCACGACTACAGCGGATTTGCACAAGCGCTCCTGCAGGCGCGGGACCAGCTGTCCTACCCGCCATTCGGGCGCCTGGTCAACATAGAGGTGCGAGGGCCGGATGAGAGGCGCACCGCCAAAATCGCGAAGCAATGGAGGGATCTGGCGGCCAAGCAGCTCCCCTCCGGTCTCCAGATGTTGGGGCCAGAGCCGGCCTTTATCGCACGCGTGAAGACCAAGTGGCGATTTCACATAATGATCAAGGCGCCACGATCGTTCCGCGGTCTCAGCATCTGGTTGCGGCAGGTAAGGAACGACTTTGGCGCGGTTCCCGGTGGCTACCGCGTCGCCATCAACGTCGACGCAATTGGCACTTTCTAAAGGGCGCGGAACCGTCCCCGACGTGGTACGTTTGGGGGCCTGAGAAGGGTGAGTCCCGCGCGGTCAGCTCCCTCTGAACCCCGTCAGGGCCGGAAGGCAGCAGCGGTAGGAGGTCGTAGCGATGCGATGCGGTACGCTTACCCTTCTTTTTTTTCAGATACATGCAGTGGGCGTCCCGTGCGAATGGGGCGGTGGCATCGTATTTTCATGGGCTAATTTCCCCAGCGCCAATTATGTTTCTCACTCTTGTTTTGATTCAGGCAGGGACGGGCCAGGGTAGTTTCGCTACTATGCTGCTGCCGATCCTCCTTCTCTTTCTGATCTTCTACTTTTTTATCATTCGCCCGCAGAAGAAGCGCGAAAAGGAACGCAAGGCCATGATTGCGGCAGTACGTAAGAATGACAAGGTGGTAACCGCCGGCGGCATCCATGGCACTGTGCTCCAGGTAGACGACGAGAGCGTTCTGGTCGAGGTGTACACCAACGTCAAGCTGCGTGTCGAAAAGAGCGCCCTCGCTAATGTGAAGCCAAGGGGGTAGTCCCCGGAGAGTGGCGCCGCGCCCATACCGCTCACGCGTGCGGTAGCAGCGCCGGTGCGGGCCGCATAAAGCCGCATGCCATGCAGAGCGATACCTTCGATGCCATCGAAGATGCTATCGCCGACATTCGCGCCGGCAAGCTCGTCATTGTCGTTGACGACGAAGATCGCGAGAACGAAGGCGACTTCATCGGCGCAGCACAAACCATCACACCCGAGCTGGTCAACTTTATGGCCACCATCGGGCGCGGCCTCATCTGTGTCCCGATGACTGCGGAGCGCACGAACGCGCTTGAGTTGGACATGATGGTCCAGCGCAATACGGGCCTTTACGACACGCCTTTTACGGTTTCGGTCGACTACCGGCGCAACACCTCCACCGGCATCAGCGCCGCAGATCGCGCGGTGACCATCCGTGCGCTCGCAGACCCCGCGGCCAAGCCGGGCGACTTTGCGCGCCCCGGCCATGTCTTTCCCCTGCGGGCCCACCGAGGTGGCGTGCTGCGGCGCACCGGGCACACCGAAGCCACTGTGGACCTCTGCAGGCTCGCCGGACTTCAGCCCGTCGGCACGCTTGTCGAAATCATGAACGAGGACGGCACCATGGCCCGCGTGCCGGAGCTCTTGAACATGGCCGGGCGCCATGACATGCGGATCGTCACGATCAGCGATCTGGTCGCGTATAGGATGCAGCGCACGACGCTGATACGTCGTGTGGCTGATGTGAAGCTGCCGACAAAGTTCGGGGATTTCAAACTGGCCGCCTTTGAGGAAGAACTTACGCAAGAGGTGCACCTGGCGCTCTACAAGGGAACCTGGACCGAAAAGGATCCGGTGCTTACGCGCGTCCATTCCCAATGCGTCACAGGCGACATCTTCGGTTCACATCGCTGCGACTGCGGCGACCAGTTGCGAAAGGCCATCCAGCATGTCGAGTCCGAAGGCTCAGGCGTCATTCTCTATATGAAGCAAGAGGGACGCGGCATCGGGCTGCTGAACAAGCTGCGCGCCTACGAGCTTCAAGAGCAGGGCCTGGATACCGTTGAAGCGAACGAGGCGCTCGGGTTCAGGATGGACCACCGGGACTACGGCATCGGTTGCCAGATCCTGCGAGCGCTTGGGATCAAGAAGCTGAAGCTGATGACGAACAACCCGACCAAACGGGTCGGGTTGCATGGATACGGGCTCGAAATAACAGAGCGCGTGCCGATTGAGATTCCCGCCAATGAGACGAATGAATCCTACCTGCGCACGAAGCGCGACAGGATGGGCCACATCCTGTCGGACCTCGGAGAGGGCGCCCCGCTACGGCGTACCCTGTGAGTGCACCGGAAAGACAGTGCTCTGGTTGGATTACCTTCGTGGGGATAACACCATAGCTGCAACACAACTCCTATTACCATGAACCAGCCACGCTGCATTTCTGCGCTGGCAGCCATCGCGCTGCTGCTGCCTTCGGCGGCCCTAGCCCAGCGTACAGTGAAACCCGTTCTTCACGGACGACATTGGGTGGCCATTACGGGCAAGCCGCTTGGGGCCACCGGCGGCGCGATGATGTTTGCCAAGGGAGGCAATGCCGTTGATGCCGCGTGCGCTATGCTCGGGGCCACCGCCACGATGTGGGATGTCCTAAGCTGGGGCGGCGAAACCCAAGCGCTCATCTACAACCCCAACACGGGCAAGGTCATCGGCATCAATGCCCTGGGCACTGCACCCACGGGCGCGACTGCTGAGTTCTATAGGGAAAGGGGACTGAAGTACCCTCCGGAGTTCGGGCCGTTGGCCGCCGTAACCCCCGGCACGCCCGGCGGACTCATGGTCATGCTCGCGGAGTATGGCTCGCTCAGCCTCGCCGATGTTCTTGGCCCCTCGCTCCAGATGGCTGAAGGGTATGCCATTGAGGCTCAAACATCCCAAAGCATTGAGGGACAAAAGGATAAGCTGAAAGAGTGGCCGTATTCACGGAGCGTGATGCTGCCCAACTTTGGCGAGGAGTTCGAAGCTCCCAAACCTGGGGAGATCTTCAGGCAGCAGGACCTCGCGAAGACCCTGCAAAGGCTAATCGACGCCGAAGCCGAGGCGCTGGCGGCAGGCAAGTCTCGCAAAGCGGCGATCTACGCGGCCTACGACCGCTTCTACCGCGGGGATATAGCCGAAGAGATCGTACGGGGTACGCAGGAGCAAGGCGGCCTGATCACCATGGAGGACCTGGATCAGTGGCAAGTGTACCAGGAAGAGCCCGCCATGACTACCTATAACGGTATCGAGGTGTACAAGTTAACCTCTTGGGTGCAAGGCCCGGTCATGCTTCAGGCGCTCAACATGCTCGAAGACTTCGACTTGGAGGCGATGGGGTACAATAGTACACGCTACATCCACACCCTGTACCAGGTCATGAATATGGCGTTTGCGGATCGCGACTTCTATTACGGTGACCCCTACTACCCTCCCGACGAGCCGCTCGAAGGCCTCTTGTCCAAAGAGTACGCCAACTCGCGCAGTGAGACCATCGACTGGGAAAAGAATAATCCTGACGTCAAGCCGGGCGACCCGTATCCCTTCCAGGGCGGCGAAAACCCGTTCCTCCACCATCTGGACGAGTGGACACCGGACCCTGGAGGAGAATCCAGCGATGCCGGCTACGAGGCCGACTTCTACGCCGGCACCACCTCGATTCAGGCTGCAGACAAAGAAGGATGGGTTGTATCGGTGACGCCCAGCGGCGGATGGATACCGGCAGTCATTGCCGGCAGGACCGGCATCGGCCTCAGCCAAAGGATGCAGAGCTTTGTGCTGGATCCGGCAGAGAATCCTTACAACGTTGTGGAGCCCGGCAAGCGTCCACGCGCCACCCTGACACCGGGAATGGCGCTGAAAGACGGTAAGCCGTACCTCTCTTTCGCGGTACAAGGCGGTGACAGTCAGGATCAGAACCTGCTTCAGTTTTTCCTCAATGTCGTGGAGTTCGACATGAACGTACAGCAGTCCGTGGAAGCCGCCAACATCAATAGCTTCCAGCTGCGCGGCTCCTTTGGGGCGCACGAGTCGCGCCCGGGGCGCCTGCTGCTTCAGGACGCCACGCCGCCGTGGGTACGGGCAGAGTTGCGCGAAATGGGGTATACTACCACCTTTAGCGCCCGAACCTCCGGGCCCATCACTGCCATTTTCTTTGATCGGGAGCATGGCACTCTCTGGGGCGGTGCCAGCCATCACGGAGAAGACTACGGTATCGCCTGGTAATAGTACAGCAGTACCCCCGTGGCTTCGCTGTGGCACTTAAGGATCGCAGGCTACGTCGCCGTTTTCAGCGTCCTGTGCGTCATGTCGTGTGCGCCGCGCGAGCGCGCTCAGCTGCCGGAGGTCGTTGACTACAACTTCCATGTCAAGCCGATCCTCGCGGAGCATTGCTTTTTGTGCCATGGCCACGATCCGGAGAGCCGCAAGAATGACCTCTCATTGCATACGCAGGAAGGGCTTTTTGCTGCACTCAAAGATGACTCGAGCCGTTTTGTCATTGTGCCGCACAAGGCGGCCGAAAGCGAGCTTGTCCGGCGCATTAATTCGCCCATAGCGAAGGAGCGCATGCCGCCGCCGGAAGCGCCGCGGCAGCTTTCGGACGCGGACATCGCCATCCTGCGGCGCTGGATTGAGCAGGGCGCTATGTGGAAGCCTCATTGGGCATTCTTGCCGCCTGAAGCAGTGGCCTCACCCTCCGTACGGGATGGGAGCTGGCCGCGGAATGATATCGATCGATTCGTTCTGTCTCGCCTGGAGCGCGAGGCGATGAAGCAGTCCAAAGTGGCTGACCGCCGAACGCTGATTCGACGACTGCATTGGGACCTTACCGGACTGCCACCGTCCGCGGAAGAGGTACGCGAGTTTGTGTCGAGCCGGGATGGTGGCGCCTACGAAGCCCTGGTGGATCGGCTATTGGCCTCGCCCCACTATGGTGAGCGTATGGCACTGCATTGGCTGGACCTCGCGCGCTATGCTGACACCAACGGCTATTCTATAGACGGCGGCCGGCACATGTGGATTTGGCGAGACTGGGTAATAGGCGCCTTTAACGCCAACATGCCCTTTGATGCATTCGTTACGGAGCAGTTGGCCGGAGACTTGCTGCCCAATTCGACCGAGATGCAGCGCGTGGCTACGGGATTCCATCGGAATCACATGATCACGCATGAGGGTGGAACGATACCCGAAGAAAACCTCACCAACTACGTCGCGGACCGCGTAAAGACGACGGGAGAGGTGTTTTTGGGACTTACGTTGGCCTGTGCGCAGTGCCACGACCATAAGTACGATCCAATCACGCAGCGCGACTACTACCGGCTCTT
Source organism: Rhodothermales bacterium (assembly GCA_965218495.1). Lineage (GTDB taxonomy): Bacteria > Bacteroidota > Rhodothermia > Rhodothermales > Bin80. The sequence continues at coordinate 3,694,858 of OZ244626.1, read as the reverse complement.
TGCGTTCTTCAACACGATTGAGGAGCGCGGGCTGGATGGCAACAGCGGCATCAACCCTGTTCCTTCTCTTGCGGCCAGGACCGTTCTTGCCACGGACGAGGAGATCGATGAAGTCAAAGCTGCTCTGGCTCGTGTCCGCGATGAGCTTCACGCGCCCAGTCCAATACAGAGAGCCTAGGAGGAGCAGCAACGCGCAAGTCTGGCACAGCGCGGAGAGGGGGGCTGGCCCTGCATGCGCTTCGCGCTCGTGGCGTTACTACACCTAACAGTGGATATACCGGCGAGGTGCTTGAGGATGGATCGGTACGTATCGCGGAGCCGGGTTGGCTGGCTGCCTACAACGTAACGCTGGTTTCCGAAGGTCTCGCGCAGCCCATCACGGGCCTGCGTATAGTGTTTTATCCATCCCAAGCCGGACGCCTCGGCCATGGCCCGGAGGGCGGCTTCATTCTGACCAGTGTGCATGTGAGTGCGGGCTCGCAGCCTTCTGAGCAGGTAGATCCGCACCTGGCCCTGCCAATCCATCGCATCACGGCCACATCTGCGAGCGCCGACTATCCTGCGCTGGATGCACTGGATGACCGGCGCATCAACGGATGGTCGCCTTCGCCCAACAATAGCGAAGCGCAGCACATCACCCTGACTCTGGAAGCCCCGCTTGATCCCGCAGTGACGCAGCACTTTACCGTGATGCTCAGCTTCGGTGAGGGCAACAATCAGATTGCGGGGCATTTTCGCATCTTTGCGATGGAGGGCGCGGACGACGGGTCGGCTCACCCGCCACCGGTACAGGCTGCTCTACTGATCGCCCCTGAGGCGCGCGATGTTGCGCAGCAGGAGCTTCTGCAGGCCACGTTTGCCGCCACCTCCGGTGCTGCCGCGGCACTTAGGTACGAGGAAGACAACCTGGAGGAGCGTCTGGCGGTCTTGACGGAGGCATTTCCGACCATGGTGATGGAGCGCGCAACGGCAGCGCGCGCAACGCAAGTGCTGCACCGCGGGCAGTATGATCAGCCGACGGAGACAGTATCGCCCGGCGTGCCGGCATTCTTGCCCCCATTGGTCGCAGACTCATCGCTCTCGCGCCTGGAGCTGGCCGAGTGGCTCTTCCGGCCGGACCATCCGCTCGCTGCCCGTGTGGCCGTCAACAGGTTCTGGCATTTGCTTTTTGGCCGCGGTCTGGTCGCAACGCCTGCAGACTTCGGGGCACGCGGCGCACTGCCCTCACATCCGGCGCTGCTGGACTACCTTGCGACGGCATTCATCGCGTCTGGCTATGACGTCAAGGGCTTGCTGAAGATGATTGTGATGTCGGCCACCTATCGCCAGTCTTCAAGCGCCTCGCCTGAGCTATTGGCGGCCGATCCCAACAACGAGCTCCTTGCACGCGGCGCGCGGTATCGCTTGCCGGCGGAATTCATTCGTGACGGTGCGCTCAAAGTCAGCGGGCTGCTTGTGCCCCGCCTGGGCGGCCCCAGTGTCAACCCATACCAGCCACCTGGCTTATGGAAGGAGGTGAGCCACTACGGCAGCACACCGGCCACCGCCCAGGCCTTTGTGCAGGATCACGGAGAGAAACTGTACCGCCGCAGCCTCTATACGTATTGGAAACGCACCGCGCCGCCGCCAGCTATGATGACGTTTGATGCGCCCACGCGCGAGGTGTGTACGGTGACCAGGGAGGGTACCAACACGCCGCTCCAAGCCCTGGTGCTGCTTAACGATCCTCAGTTCGTGGAAGCCAGCCGAGCGCTTGCCGAGCGGATCCTGCTGCTTCCACCAGAAGAGCGAATCACATTCGCCGTGAATGAAGTCACCGGCCGGGAGGCTGATCGGGAGATGAAGAAAATCCTTGCGCATCGCCTCGAGGAAGCGCATGCGACCTTCAGCGTGGACCCGCAGCGCGCACTATCCTACTTGAGCGTAGGCGAGTCCCCCCGCAACGAGGCATTGGACATAGCCGAGCATGCGGCTTGGATGGTCGTAGCCAGCCTGTTGCTAACCCGGATAAATCACCAGTGTGCCAAGAATGGGAACCCAAGCCCCACGTAAGTGTATGATGTGCAATCAGTTATAACCATCCTTTGCACTGCAAATGAGCAAGACAGACTGTCATACTGAAGAGCTTCGTTTCGAGGACTTGGGACGGCGTAAAGTGGTCGGAAAGTTCGACGGCGGCCCTATGTCCTCGGACGCAGGTGCGCTGCTGTTACGGGAGGCCGACCGGATGTTCGACGTCATAGGCCGCTTTGCCGCCTGCTTCACCGACCACCGTGATCCCAGCAGGGTCGAGCATACCGTGGAGGCGATGCTCAGGCAACGTGTCTACGCGATATGCTTGGGCTACGAAGACGTGAACGACCATGACCGTCTGCGGGACGATCCCGTGTTGGCCATGGGCGTGGGCTGCGAAGATGTAACAGGTGCGCACCGGGCACGGGAACGCGACCAGGGACATCCGCTGGCGAGTTCGAGCACACTGAACCGACTGGAGCTCGGCTCCAAAGGAGGGGCCGCATCGCACAGGTACAAGCGCATCGTAGCGGACCCTGAAAAGATCGACACCATGCTCGCGGACTTGTTCATGGATGTAACGGGCGAGGAGCCAGAGAATATCGTGTTGGATCTCGATGCTACCGATGACGCGATTCACGGCCAGCAGGAGGGGCGCTTCTTTCATGGTTACTATGGCCACTACTGCTACTTACCGCTGTACATCGTTAGCGGAAAGCATGTGCTGGCCGCTCGTCTGCGCCCCTCCAACATTGACGCATCAGCGGGCACGATAGAGGAGTTGGCGCCAGTGATAGCGCGTATCCGTGCGCGGTGGCCGCAGGTGCCCATCTGGATTCGTGCAGATGCAGGATTCTGCCGCGATGATATCATGGCATGGTGCGAAGCACAGGGCCTGCACTACATCATTGGTATGCCGCTCAATGCGCGGCTGAAACGCATCGTTGAGGAGGCTATGGAGCAGAGTCAGGCCACCTGCGAGGCCAGCGGGCAGCCTTCGCGGCGCTTCCGCAGCTTCGAGTACCAGACGAAGGACAGCTGGAGCTGTGCTCGGCGCGTGATAGCCAAGGCGGAATGGCTGCCTGGACCGCGCGGCTATAACGCGCGATTCGTGGTCACCAATTTCAGCGAAGACGCGTACGACGCGCGCACGCTATACGAAGATTTGTATTGCGCGCGTGGAGACATGGAGAACCGGCTCAAGGAGCAGCAGCTTACCCTGTTCGCTGACCGCACCTCTACGTCCATGATGGAGAGCAACCAGTTGCGCCTGTACTTCTCTACGGTCGCCAACACCCTGATGACCATCATCAAGACCTTTGGCTTGCAGGGCACCGCGATGGCGCAGGCGCAGTGCGCTACTATCCGTGTGCGGCTACTGAAGATCGCAGCACTGGTGGTGGTAAGCGTACGCCGAGTCCGCCTGCTCTTGCCCGAGGCCTATCCCTGGCAGCAACTGTTCGCGCGCGTGCTAAACAACTTGCGTGGCGCTGTGCACACCACCCAGGTCGGCGCACGCGCCTCACCTTCATAGGCCGTTCCGGATCCAACTTATCCCACAGATTGATAGACGCCACATGGTGGTTGCAGGATACGTGTATCCAAGAAGCACCGGTGCGCGAACAAAAGCCTTGATTCGCGCTCGAAACATGCCCGAAACAGCGCTTGCAGCCGCCGACTAAACGCTCCAGAAGGCGGGAATCAGCATTCGCATTCCCAAACCGTGACCCACTGCCTACAGACGCCCCGAATTATGGCGATTCAAGAGCTTGGTGAGCGATGCGGGCTAAACCTAAGCGAGACCATTACACGCAGCTGATGCATCCTCTTTGCGAGCACGAACAGGTCCTGACGCGGCGTACGTTTTTGGGCCAGACGTCGCGCGGCATCGGCCGCTTGGGACTTGCCTCGCTGCTATTTCCTGGACTTTTCTCGCCGGCATCCCAGCTGGTCAGTCCGGGGTCGGGCCGGCCAACGCGCGGGCCGCACTTTGTGCCCAAGGCCAAGCGCGTCATCTACCTCTTTCAGTCGGGCGGTCCATCACACGTAGATCTCTTTGACTACAAGCCTGCGCAGCGGGATCTTCACGCGCTGGAGCTCCCGGCGTCGGTACGCGGGCAGCAGCGGCTGACAGGCATGACGGCGGGGCAGGACTCGTTTCCAGTGGTGGCGCCGTGGTGGCCTATGCGACGATGCGGGAAACACGGCACATGGATCAGCGACCTGTTGCCGCACACCCAGACAATAGCCGACGACATTTGCATCGTCAAGTCGATGTATACGGAGGCTATCAACCACGACCCTGCCATCACCTTCATTAACACGGGGTCCCAGCAAATTGGGCACGCCAGCCTCGGCTCATGGCTCAGTTACGGGCTGGGCAGCGAAAATGAAGACCTTCCAGCGTACGTGGTACTGCTCTCGCAGGGAAGCGGCAAGAATCCTGGTCAGCCCATCTTTGCTCGCCTTTGGGGCAGTGGCTACTTGCCTTCCAGCCATCAGGGTGTTCTGCTTAGGCCCGGTGTCAACCCGGTGCTATACCTGCAAGACCCGCCGGGAGTCACTCGAAGCCAGCGTCGGAAGATGCTGGACGACTTGGCTGCGCTCAACCTTCGGCAGGCGGCAGAGGTTGGCGATGCAGAAACGTTGGCGCGCGTGGAAGCCTATGAGATGGCCTTCCGGATGCAGACGGCAGTTCCAGAGCTCATGGACCTGTCCCATGAGCCCTCCGAGGTGTTTGAGTTGTATGGTCCCCAATCGCGCAAGCCAGGCAGCTACAGCGCTAACTGCCTGCTTGCGCGGCGCATGATCGAACGGGGCGTACGCTTTGTGCAGCTATTCCACCGGGGCTGGGATCAGCACATCGCCCTGCAGCAGCAGCTCCCTTCCCAGTGCCGGGACGTAGACCAGGCCTCCGCGGCCCTGGTAAAAGACTTAAAGAGGCGCGGTTTGCTTGACGAAACCCTGGTCGTCTGGGGCGGCGAATTTGGACGCACGGTGTACAGCCAGGGCGCCTTGGGCCATCCCAGTTCCGGAAGGGATCACCATGGACGGTGCTTTTCGCTGTGGATGGCAGGAGGAGGTATCAAACCAGGATTTGAATACGGAAAGACCGATGACTTTTCGTACAACATTTTGGAGAATCCCGTACACATTCGCGACCTTAACGCCACGCTGCTGCATCAACTTGGCATAGACCACGAGCACCTGACCGTGAAGTTTCGCGGACTGGACCACAAACTTACAGGTGTTGAGCAGGCGCATGTCGTTCGGGGCATCCTTGCCTAGCCGGAATCTCCATGAGCAGCAACTCGCATTAAGGAGGCCGTGTTTCCCCGTCAGACAAAGTCGATGCACAGCCGTCGATTCTGGAGCCACGGGATGGGATCGGTCCTGTCCAGGTAGCCAGCTTTGAGCAGTGCTCCGTTGTGAACGCGCCTCCCCAGCCGTACGGTGACCTGCTCTTCGCTCAGCGTAACGGTGGCGGAGGCGGCGACGAATTCGCGGAAGAGCGTGCGTGCCTTGCTCTTGGCATAGAGTCCTCCTACGCGATGGGCCAGCATGCGATAGAGCGCGCTGGCCATGAAGGTCAGCTGCAGGTCGACGTCGATCTTCATGGGCACCGTCGCGGAGAGCACGTCCATATGGAAGAAGTCGATGGCATCGGCAAGGTTGTTTCCAATGATCATGCGTCGGGCATAGCGGTCAATGAGCTTCGCCGCCGAGGTCTTCATGTCATTGGTATTCAGTAGCGTCGGCTTTTCATGTCCCAGCTGCGTGATGGCGATTTGCCGGAGCTTTTCGGGGTAGCCCTTCAGCTGAATCATTTCTTCAAACACGCGCGGTGTGCGATAGGCCCGCCCTACGTTGGAGAGCCGAATGGTGCGCCAGGACTCCGCGGGCAGGGCAATCAGCGTCTCCAGCAGCTTAGCCGTCCGCCTGCGCAGGGTAAGGAAGCGGATGCCCCACTGATGGAGCTTGGCCAGATTGGCGTAGGTGGTCAGGCGACTGTCGAAGACCAGCTCGGCCGGCCTGCGGCCCGTCCGCTGCTGCCAGCCATCGACAAAGTGCAGGATCTCGTTCATTTGCCCTTCCTTGCGGACCTGGGCGTGGGCATAGGCGAAGGTGCGGCTGGCGGCATCGCGGGCCACGAAGGTCAGGATGCCCCGCTGGCGCCGGCTGCGCTTGGAGACGTAGTGCTTCTCGACCAGGGCCCGGTCGCCGTGATAGGGAATGGTGTGGAAGTCCAAATCGAAGGAGGTGCCACGGCCCAGTCGTGCGTCCAATGCCTTGATGCCACCCAGTCCACGCACGAGGTGCCAGACCGATGCTTTGAAGCAGGCTGGGATCCTGGCGCCCCCGAGTTCGTTCGCTTGGTGCCTCGCCCGAAACGAGCGAAACGAGCGAATTTTGGTATTGATCTTCGAGGCATTTCGCGAGACGCGAATGGGCAAGCGGCTCGCCCCACAGTCAAGGCAGTCAAGGCGGGCACCGGCACTCCCGACCCAGTGCCCCGGCATCCCAGGATCATCATGGCGCGGCGGCGCAACAAGGTAGGGCGGGACACTGACACTTTCGTGCACAGTGGCAAGGAGCCCGTGAATAACCTGCCTGTCGGTCTCGTCACGCCGAAAACGGATGGTGGCGCCGGCGCCAAATCCTACGCCTATGACCCGCATCTCGACCTTCAGCTCTCCTGGTCCGGCAAGGCGGAGTACACTTCGTTCGAGGTTCCGACCGTCTCGCTCCATGTACACGAGCGAATCGACCCGCGCACCATCATTGAAGCAGTGCAGAAGCGAGGCGTCACCAAGCACCAATTACCCCTGTTTGACGCACCGGAGGAGAATCCGCCGCTCCGCCAAGCCATCGGGTTCTACAGGCACCGGTACAACTGGAGCAACCGGCTAATCGCCGGCGACAGCATTCTGGTCATGAAAAGCCTGATCGAGAAGGAGGGTATGGGCAAACAGGCCCAGATGGTCTACATGGACCCACCCTACGGCATCCGCTACGGCTCCAACATCCAGCCTTTCGTGAATCGGCGCGACGTGACGGACGGCATGGATGCAGACCTATCGGCTGAACCCGAGCAGATTCGTGCATTCCGCGACACCTGGGAGCTCGGGATTCATTCCTGTCTCTCCTATCTGCAGGACCGCCTGTTGCTAACGCGCGAGCTCCTGCATGAGAGCGGAAGCTGCTTTGTGCGGATCGGCGACGAGTGCGTCCATCGCGTCAACGTGGTCATGGACGACATCTTCGGTGCAGACAACTGGATGGCTACCATCTCCTACGCGGCCACCGGCGGCAGTTCGGCCAACACACTGCCGCAAGTGGCCGACTATCTGCTCTGGTACGCGAAGGACCGGAAACTGCCAAAGTACCGTCAGTTGTACGAGCCACGCACCCGGCGCGAGGTGATCGGGTCCTTCAGTTGGCACGTGATGGTGGAATTGCCCCACGGGCAATGCCGCAAGCCGACGCCGGAAAAACGCTTCTACCCTGACAGGCACCTGCCCCCAGATGCACGTGTCTACAGGCGGATGCCCCTTGACTCGCAGGGCGTCTCCACAGCCGGACGTTCAGAGCCCTATCAATACGAGGGTCGCGTCTTCCGTTGCGGCACTGCCCGGCAATGGGCGGTCCCCCAGGAGGGCATGGACCGGCTGGCAAAGCTGAAGAGGCTGGAGGACTTGGAGGGGCAGACTCCGGTGATGTGGAAGAAGTACGAGGACGAGATTCCTGGTCGGCGGATCAACAACATCTGGGCCGCCTGCGATACGTCGCGAGTGGCAGCCGCTTTGGCCAAGCAATGCTTCCCGATGGCTGGCACCAAGGATGGTTGGGCCAAGCTGGCGCGGAGCCTCAAGGCAGAGCTCGACGCGACTCTAATGGCAGCCTATAAGGGGACTGTTTCGCTATCCTTCGAGCGTGGCGGGCACGAACGCGGAGCGGTCAAGATCGTGGAGTTGGAGTAATGGAGGCTTCAGTGCAACCGGAGACCAATACTATCGACGATCAGGAGCGGCTGGCTTCCCGTATCGGCGTACCTATGAATGCCATCGCGGCGTTTTGCGACCGTTGGCAAGTGGAGGAACTGGCACTGTTCGGCTCCCTGCTGCGTGATGACTTTGGGCCTCACAGTGACATAGACGTCCTGATCCGTTTCAGGACCGTACGCACGCCGGGCCTGTTCGGGATCGCCGAAATGGAGTGGGAACTGGGCGACTTGTTCGGTCGCAAGGTCGATTTGGTAACCCGCGCGGCCATCGAGGCAAGCCGAAACTACATTCGCCGGAAGGCGATTCTGGAATCCGCGCAGGTGGTCTATGCCGCGTGATGACTTGGCATACCTGTTGGACATGCTGCTTGCCGCACGTGATGCATTGTCCTTCACGGAAGGCATGTCGTACGACGAATTCGTGCGGGACCGGCGGACTCAGCTCTCTGTTCTGAAGTCGGTGGAGATCGTTGGCGAGGCTGCCGCGCATGTGAGCGAAGACACGGTGCGGGCGCACCCGGCCATCCCGCGACGGGAGATCGTAGGCATGCGCAATCGCCTCGTCCATGCCTACTTCGACATCGACCTGCCGCTCGTCTGGGATACGGTGTGCGACGACCTCCCGGTTCTGATTGCCCGATTGGAGCCTCTGATTCCACCGGAGGCCGGATAGTGCCGCGCGCTACCATCGACCGGCTGATTGTCAATTCTCCCTACGAGGAGCCGACGCAGCATAGGCGGTATGATCGGGCGACACGCCTGTTCGATCTCTTGGATGGTCGCAGGCCTGCTGGATACGTGGTAGCATCGGGAGAATCCCGGGTGTTCGACGATCCCAGCGTGTTCCGTGAGATTCCCCTGGTCAATCGAATTCGAGCGCGGGTTAAGGCGTGGCGCGCCGCTGGCTACGCTGGCGTGACGGGAATTACGAAGCGCCTGTTGGAGCACTGGCACGATCCCGAGGAGTTCGAGAACCGCCGGTTCTTCTTCTGCCAGCTCGAGGCGGCCGAAACGCTCATCTGACTCACCGAAGCGCCGCCGGTCGAGCGGATGGGCATCGATATCCCGTCCGACGGCGGCGCATTTACCCGGCTATGCGCCAAGATGGCGACCGGCTCGGGCAAGACCGTCGTCATGGCAATAGTCATCGCCTGGCATGCCCTCAACAAGGTGGCAAACCCTCGAGATGCCCGGTTCGCCAAGAACGTGCTCGTCATCGGGGATCGCAGTGCGCAAACTTCGTTGTTCACCGCCTCCAGAATCCTGAAGACATCGATCACTTCCGCAAGATCGTACCCTTCCAATCTCGGAGGTTGATGGATCAGATTACCATCCTGGCCCCTGGGGAAGCAATTGTCGTTGGCAGCGCTTTCAACGTCCCGACGCGGGCGAGAATCCGACCACCGGACCCGGTACCTGCCTCTGCCACCTCGAGTCCGTTTGTGGCATGGGCTCCCAAGAGCGATCCATTCGACGTCGACCAGCCGTTGAATACCTGGGTCGGCTGAGACAAAACCTGGGCAGTGGTGGGTTCCCAAAATGGCGAAGTTGGACCAGGGGAATTCCGATCCCGTGTCCGCACAGGCTTTCCCCCTCTTTCAGCAGTCGCTTTTCCGCTGGCTGTCCCTCAACTGCTTGATATGCCTCTCCAACATCAACTATAATTGGGGTCAGCAACAATGAAAGTTGCATGACGAGGGTGGCGAGATTCGAGACTAGAAGGCTGCGGCACAGGATCGCGTTCTTGGCAACGATGGTCGGCCGATATCGCATACGCAGGCAGCTATGCGATGTGATCTTAGTCTGCTAATGAAAGACATGTGTGCCTTAGTAACGTTCTTCGGACTACCAGGTGGTTACGGAGAATATTTAGGTCCGGTGCAAAGTCGCGCGTGGGCTAAGAGTTTTTGTTTCTGCGGACTACGTGTAACTGTGCAGCGGGTAGTAGTATAAGTGCAGTGGCAGGGTCCAAGAGGGAACCTGCTACTCCCTTGCGCCGAATTGCTGGAAAGACCAGACGCTTTGCGCATCCACTAACCTGTCCCGAGAGGGACCTTATGCCATGAAGACCACTTACAACCTTTTCCTCTTTGCGGCGGTGCCAGTGCTGCTGGGAGGGGCGTTTTCTGTAGAGGCCCTTGGTCAACTACATGCATATCACAATGCCGTCGAAGGCATCGGTAGTGGAGACTATTCCAGTAGCTGCCAGAATCCGATGGTTTCATGTGCGCCAATACACACCCTGGTCAGAGCTGCCGAAACCGGCTTCGCCAGCTCGCCGATGACAATTCAGCCAGGCAAATCCATGCTGGGGATCCTCTCAGACAACATTGACAGCAAACACGCACCGCTTGGCTATGGCATGCCAACCCGACTAACGGTCAATGGCAGCCAGCCACGGCTGCCGGTGGGAGCTATGCCTTTCGTCCAGCCGGCCTCTGCCCCCTTGTGCGTATTGCCGGGCAACGCAACGAAACGGCGGCGCGCCGAGTTCGCTGAGTGCAAGAAGAAACTACCATGTGAGAATCCTACGCGCTTCCTTGATGAAGAGAATGGAAATGAGGCAGTCTACTGTAGTAAGCCCGTCCCCTCCGTGTGTGTGTTATCGGGCACCGCAACTAGGCAGCAGCGCATCGAATTTAGTGAGTGCGTGATGAGTTTACCTTGCAAGAATCAAACGCGCGTTGCTGACAGAGAGAATGGGGGTGTAAGATTCTACTGCGACAAGGATGAAAACTGATTCGCTCGCAAGGTCGCAGCTCCGCGCCGCCTTTTGTCAGGTCGCTATCTTCGGCATTATGCTCATCAGACCATTCGCTTACTCCACACGAGATGGGAGGTAGCCAAAGACATTGGAGCGCAGCGCGATCACAGGCACGGGGGCACTCTACGCGCACGCCACCAAATGAGTTGAAGGCTAGGCCTGTTGCGTAGTCAAACGTGAGGCCTCTAGGTCCCGAATGCTACACCGTCGCCAGCAAAGCAGCGCAATTGGCCCTGTTTGATCTCTTGCAGGCTACCATCTTACCGACCCGACTGATAAAATGGGTTGTCCTGCAGAATCGCACGTTCTCTCGGGACGGAATACGAATAGCCTGTCCGTACTCTTGAGACGAGGTACATTTGTGCCCGCCTTGCGCCCTTTTTGCACTGGGCGTGAATCTTGTGCTTCGCCCGGACCTGATGTTCGTGGTTCACATGCGGCCGTACCTGACAAAGCTGGCACCTGAGCGGAAACCGTGTACAGCCGGTGCCTCGCCGCCCTGCAATCCCGACCTGTTTGAGTTGCTCGCGCTGGCATTTGAATGCATCAGGCGAAGCCACGAATTCGTGCAGGGAGCGCGCGCCTCTCGGTCGGGTATCTGCGCTACGGGGCAGTCACAATCATCGTACCCTGCATCAGACGCCAATGCCCGGGAAAGGTGCAGAGGTACGGATAGTCACCCGGCTCCGCCGGTACCTCAAATACAATAGAGGCCGATCCGCCAGGATCCAGCATCGGCGTAGCAAAGAGCACCGCCTCCATGTCCGGCACGTAATCACCGGCAGTCAGCCGGTCCGCGGCCATCCCCACGGCATCTGTGCTGCCCGGCGTGATGAACACGGCATTGTGTGGCATGTCACCCGGATTGGTGAAGGTCAGGCGCACGATAGTGCCGGCCGCTACCGTAAACGACGGCATATCAAACCGCAAAAGACCAGGCAATGCCGAAAGCGCCACCTCCTGAGATACAGCAATGTCTTCCTCTTCGCCGACGGCGCCTTCCTGATGCCTCTGTGCAAACTGGGCCGCCAACGGGATGCGGCTGCTAAGGTCGGCCTTCTTGCCGCCCGGATACTCGGTTTCAACCTTGTATCGCCATGCCTCGGCCAAGGGCATGTCCAAGCCGCCGCCACGCAGGTGCAAGTCCTCAGGTTCGCCCCGAAAACCTCCATTTCCGAAGATGTCTTCTACGCGAATGGCAATCACGTTGCGCCCTTCGCGAAGGACTGACTGCGGTACGGAATAGACCCGCTTGGTGGCATATGCATTCTTGGATGCCCCGACTACCGTCCCGTTGACGTACGCCACATCGCTGTCGTAAATCCCGCCAAGGCCCAGCGATAGGGCGTGCGTGGTGGCCGGCAGTGTCACCTCCTTTCTGAACCAAACCACGCCGTCAAAGGACTGCAGATGCTCGGTTTGGCGCCATGCCATGGGGAGCGTCATGGTCCGCCAGTCGCTGTCGTCTAGGTCCATGCCGGACCAGTCTGCAGTAGCAAGCGCGTCAGCATCGACTTGCCCTACATCTTCCGCATAGGCAGCAAGGAAGCCGTCCCGATGCGTGCTGGCCGCAATGTACAGCGCCTCCGAAAGCCAAACATCCTCCCTCGCTACTTCGTGAGTGCTTATCGCGTAGAGGCGCCGTCCGGCTGCATCCGACGGGGGCATTTCGCTCACTGCTAGCAGCGCTGCAAGGCGAACGCCAAGATCCTCGTCTGCCAAGGCGCCCGAATCCATGATTGCCTGCAGCGATGCGGCGTCGCGCGGCACCACGCGCAAGGCATTCTTCCGGACTCCTGAAGCCGGATGCGCTAGCCTGAATTACCACGGGCTGCGGGCAGGTGACAGTTTGCAGTGCAATTCTGGCGCAATACGGCCCTGTAAGGCCCTTTTTCGTCCATTCGTGTCATACCTCGTGTGTTATGTGTAACGAGTGTCACTATACTATAACAGATTCGGTGTAGCGATACGGGTAAGGGAGAGGGCTGCCAATAGCCATGTTTTTCCCTGAAGAGGTTCGATTTGGGCCTTCCTGCCAGCATGCGGGCACATCCAGGCCGGAATATCATCTTTTTTGACACAGGAACGTCACGCATTAGTCATTGCAGTAATAACGGGTGTACTATATTACACATTGTCATTACGAACATGACTAAACACGCCGCTTTCTTCCTCGCACCCAAGAACAGCGTACACCGCCAGTACGAAGCCCTCCGAGCGCGATACGTCGAAGAGCTGCCCCTGGCAGAGGTCGCAGAGCGCTTCGAATACTCCTACGGAACGGTCCGTAACCTCTGTGCTGAATTCCAGAGCAACCCGGAACAGCCTTTCTTTCTCAGTGCTCGGCAGCGCCGAGAGAAGGCACAGCCGCAAGCACCCGAGCCCGCCGCAGAGGCCAGGGCCCTGGCCCGCCAAGGGCGCGATCAGCGCATAGTCGCGCTGCGCAAACAGGAAAACCTGTCCATTACGGAGATCGCTGCGATACTCTCGCAGCAAGGGGTCCCCGTAAGTGGCGTGACGGTCATGCGGGTGCTACGGGCGGCCGGTATCGGCAAGCTTCACCGACGCGGGCTGCAGGAACGACTCGATAACATGCGTCCGGAACAGGCCGCGGTGGCCAATTATCGGCAGCTGGACCTGTCACCACGCCGCTTCCATACCGACTTTGGCGGCCTCTTCCTCTTCGCGCACGATCTGGCCCGTGTCCACTTCGATACGCTGCTTGAGCGCAGTGGCATGCCCGGCAGCAGCATGATTCCGGCGGGCTGCGCCGTGCGCGCCCTGCTGGCACTGAAGCTGTGGGGGCTGCGGCGCAGCGCCCATGTCATGGCCGAGGCCCTGGACCCGGGACTGGCCCTGTTTGCCGGACTCAACATAATGCCCAAGCGCTCCACGCTCACCGAATACTCGTGCCGCGTCCATCCCGACCACTGCCGCAGCCTCATGGAGGGGTGGCACGAGGCCACGCACGGCCTCGGCATCCCGCTCGGAGGAGGAACCTCCTTTGACCTCGACTTCCACACCATCCCCTACCACGGCAAGGACACCCTCGTAGAGAAACACTACATCTCCAAGCGCAGCCGCAGCCAGATGGGCATCCTGTCAATGGTTGCGCGCGATGCGCAGGCGCGGCACTTCGTCTATGTCGATGCCCAGATACGCAAGAAAAAGCGAAACGAGCAGATCCTGAGCTTTGTCGACTTCTGGCGCGAGCGCACCGGGGCCGTGCCGCAGGAACTGGTCTTTGACAGCACCTTCACCACCTATGCCAACCTGGCAAGGCTGCAGGAACGGGGGATCGCCTTCCTGACGCTGCGGCGCCGCTCCCGGAAGATGCTGCAGGAGTTGGCCGCCAAACCGAAAGAGCAGTGGCGGCAGATAAGACTCACCAACGTCGGTCGCACCTTCCGCACGCCCCGCATCCTGGAGCAGAAGGTCCGCCTGCGCGGCTATAACGGACACCTCCGGCAGATGGCCATCAAGGACCTCGGCCACGATAAACCCACCTTGCTGCTCACCAATCAGTGGACGACCCCGGCTGCTCAACTGGTCGATCGCTATGCCCGGCGCATGGTCATAGAAAACACGCTGGCCGATGCCATCGACTTCTTCCACATGGATGCGCTCAGCTCCGCAGTACCGATGAACATCGACGTGGACCTGCAGCTCACCCTCATGGCCAGTACGCTCTATCGCCTCCAGGCCACCAGGATTGGCAACGGCATGGAATCAGCCAAGCCGCGTACCCTCTTCCGCAAGTTTGTGCGGGCCGGAGCCGACATCACCATCGAAGCCGATCGCATCATCGTCCAGCTACCCCGACGAACCAATAACCCGTACCTGCGCGCCGCCGGGTACCACAACGCCGCAGAGCCCATTCCCTGGCTGGGCAACCTGCCACTGCACATCCGACTTGCATGACGATCTATGCCTCAATTGTCATGTCCAAAGTCCCCAAAATGACGCGTGGGAATTGAGGCTAGGGCGCCGTACACCGCCGAAAGCGCTGCCTGATCGGAGCCATTCAAAAGGCCCAGACCGCGCAACGTCCATAGCGCGTGCACGGCGGGACTGTTAAGGCCGACTTCATCCATTCCGCGCGACTTGATAAGCCTGACAAGGCCCGGCCCTGCAGCTACCATCTCGCCCTCTACGATTCGGCGCTGCGCCACCGTGCGCCAAAACATGTTCGTGTGCTTTAGCGCCTGTACCAGGTCCTCGGCCCCGCTAAGTTCGGGATACGGCTCCGGCGCCGCGCCTTTGTAGGCGAGCCGGTAGATGCGACCATGCTGCTTGTCGCGCAACATATTGATGTGCGCGTTGCCTGCGCCGGTGCCAAAGCCTTCCGGCGTGGGGTTGTGCTGCACAATGAAGTTGTACCAATCGAGGATCCATACTGCACCATCCGGCCCCACCTCCGCCTGAACCGGTGAAACCCATTCGTCGCTACTTGCCAGGAGGTTCCAACCATCCCGCTCCGCATAGCCTGCGCCGCTGGGCTCAACAATAGCCTGATGCAGCAGATACCCCGTCGGCTCGCTGACAAAAGCAATACGATTCCAGTATTCCTCCAGAAAGTCTCTTGCAGTGTAAAGGCTGGGGATCGCCGCTGCCGTGAGACCGTTCCAGACATCAACCTAGCGGATATTCTTCGTTACCGGTCGAATGGCGTAGTGACCATCAATCTTGACCTTTCCATCGCCCGTAAGGCCCCGCACCCCGGCGTAGTAGCGATCAAAGATGGCCACAAAAACGCTGTGCTCGTTGTTGGCCGTTGAACCAAATACGTCGAATGTCTCCGAGAATCCCAGACCCCACGTGTTGTTGGTAAATGTCGCTATGGGTTCGAGCTGTTCGCCTGCCGGCGAAAAGCGGTAGACTCCCTGACCCAGACGGAAAGAATCCGCGCCGACAGCGCCCCTGAAGCCGGCGTACCCCACCGTGCCCCATATCCAGTTGTCAATGCCGTACCGCAGGTTTGACGGGCCCGCGTGGGTATCGTACGTGCCGAAGCCTGTAAAAAGCACCTCGCGCACATCCGCGCGGTCATCTCCGTCGGTATCCTTCAAGAAAAGCATGTCTGGAGCCTGCGACACAACCCAGCCGCCGTTGGCGTAGGTCAGGCTGGTCGGGACGCTTAACCCATCGGCAAACACATTTACCGTGTCGGCCCGCCCGTCGCCATCTGTATCCTCCAGAATTTTGATCCTGTCCTCACCATCGGGCCAGTCCTTGCGTGCATTGGGATAATCAACTGTTTCGATCACAAAGAGACGGCCTTTATCATCCCAGGCCATCGCCATAGGGTTCACTATGTCAGGCTCGGCAGCAAAGACCTCCAGTGAAAAGCCGGGCGGGATCTGGATGTGCCGCTGTGAGGCTTCCGGACCCAGCGGCAACTGGAACATCGGCGGCGGGTCCCGCCGCTCATAGTTGGTGGTTGCCCGAAAAATACGTGAAGGGCTCTGCAGGTCAGCAAATTTGGGAGTATAGGGCGGATGCACGGGTGAGAACGGCAACAAATCGGGCATTATAGTGCCCCGAGCGGGTGTTTTCAGGGCGATCGCCCCAACTCCGGTTGCACGTTGTTTTGGCGAATGTTGCGTCATTGTCCGATCTTAGGCCCGTTATTGGCGTGATTAGAACGCTTTTGCCCCAACATTCGCCTGATTTACTGCTATGCGCGCGATCTTCGAGTCACAGTTTGAGCTTGGGCACACGCCCATTGGAGAGATCAGCTTTGACCCTCGGTCCAGAGACGATATTCCGGCTGCGCTCCGTGGACTGCAGGACATCTTCACGCACCGTGCGACACGCGAGCGGGTGTTCGCGATCCTGCGGGAGCAGTTAGGCGCGAAGGTCAATTTGCGGCGTGGTCGCCCGGGACTGTGTCTGTGGCGGATCTTCGTTTTAGGCACGCTGCAGAAGGCGCTCGACTGCGATTTCGACCGTCTGGTGGAATTGGCGAACTTTCACACGGCGCTGCGCCAGATGCTGGGGCATGCAGATTTTGGAGATAAGCACCAGTATCGCCTGCAGACCGTTATTGACAACGTGAGTCTGCTTACCGAGGAAGCGCTGCAGCAGATCAATGCGGTGGTGGTGGCCCGTGGGCATCAGCTGTTGAAGCACAAGAGCTCTGATCCGCTTCACTGTCGGGCCGACTCAGCGGTTGCGAAGACCCATGTGGAGTGGCCCACTGATGTCCGTTTGCTGTGGGATGCGCTGCGCCGTCTGATCAGGAAGCTGGCGCGTCTTTGCCAGCAGCATGCGATAGCGGGCTGGCGCAAGTCGCAGGCCTGGATCAAGAAAATGGAGCGCGCCTTTTATCGCGTGCGCACTTCCCGGCAGTGGCGTAGTACGTCGAAAGTGGCAAACTACCTGGCACTTTGCCGCACTATCGTGTCGAAGGCAGCGGCCACGCAGGCGATATTGAGGCAAAACGATGTTGAAAGCGCGGAGGTGTCGTGGTATTTGCGGACTGCGGACAAGCTGATAGACCAGGTGTCGCGCCGTTTGATCCAGGGCGAGAAGATTCCGCACGGCCAGAAGCTTTTCTCCGTGCACGAGCCCCACACGCGCTGGATCAACAAAGGGAAAGCGGGCGTGATGGCAGAGTTGGGCGTACCGGTCTGCGTGTTGGAGGATCAGCACCAATTCATTCTGCGCCACCATGTGCAGCACGAAGGCGGCGACCAAGACATGATCGTACCATTCCTTGCAGAGGCGAAGCGGCGCTACCCGGCGCTGGCATCATGCAGTATGGACAAGGGGTTTTACACGCCAGAGAATCGCGAGCAGCTTGACAAGTTGTTGGACCTAAACGTGATGCCCCGAAAGGGGCGGCTCCGTAAAGCGGACCGCGAACGAGAGACCCATCCGGACTTCGTGGCAGCCCGGCGTCAACACCCGGCCATAGAGTCGGCGATCAATAATCTCGATCACCGGGGGATGTCACTAGTGCGCACCCACGGCAAGGCCGGCTTCGACAGGACGCTGGCACTGGTAGTGGTGGCCACTAATGTGCACCGCATAGGTCAGGTTCTGAAACAGAAGGAAGCGCGCCGACGAAAGTGGTACCAGGCACGCAGTAGGGCGCAGTAAGGCCCTACCAGCGCCGTCACGGGAGCAAGCCAGACTCCTTGCAATGGGGAGAGCGCAAACCTATATCGTGTTTGTAGTGCAATGGCATGAAAAGCTGGCTGAAGGCCGCAGCTTTGTGCCAAATCCACTCATATTCGGGGGTTGCGCGCTTTGCGGACACCCCTGACCGCGACTACAAGCCTACCGCCCACCCACAATCTGCCCGCATATTGCTCCCAATAGGCCTTTTTCGGGCAATCACTAGTTGGGAATGCTGTCGTGCGTGATGTACCCCAGATCTGCTATTTCGTAGGCTTCAGCCAAAGCCCGCACAGGATCACCTATTGCCCACAGGATTCCGCGGCGCATCAGCGCGTGGAACCCAGGGCTGTTCCACGTGCGTTCGTCGTGTCCGTAGGCCGTATAAAATACGCGTCCCTTGCCGTGCGTGCGTGTCCAGGTCCAGGGCTCAACATGCTCACCGTCCCGGCGCTCCATCAGGATCGTACGGTCCTCCCCGTGCAGCGTATGCACGTACGTCTCGTCCCATGTCTCAAATGCCGCCACGCCTTCCATTGCTGCGTGGTCCGGCGCCACGATGTCGGCAACAGACGTGCCCGTGCCGTGGCTCTCAAACTGCGCACCTACCAGTTGCACGAAAGCGTCCGAGTTTCGGAAGCAGTAGCTGGCAGCGTGTACCGGCAAGAAGCCTTTGCCGGAGGCGACAAAGTCGAGCAATGCCCGCTCCTGAGACTTCGTGATGGAGTCGTGGTTGGCATACAGCAGGAGCGCGTCGTAGTGCTGCAGGGTTCCCCTGTTCAGCGATGACACCTCGTTGGTGTAGGAGATATTGATGCCGTGCGTGGCCAATGCCGACGCCAGCAGTGGCGCATAGGTCTGGGCATCGTGGTGCTGGCTCTCGTGCCCCAAAAACAGTACCTCAATGCGGCGGGGTACCCGGTCATCTGGCTGCGGCGCTTGGCAGGCAGCGCAAAAAATGAGCAAAAAAAGTATGCGTCTCATCGTATGGCAGGTTTGAGCCGCACGCCTGGCAGCGCCCTCAGTACCTTTTCTTCGCCCGCAGGTGCGTAGACGACTACCAGTCGCAGCACGTTCTGGCCCGTGTTCTGCGTTCCATGGAAGGTACCCCGCGGAACGAATATGCTTGCACCTGGACCCACTGGCACCGGCGGCAGGTCATCTAGCATCTGCAGCGCTTCCCCCTCAATGACGTAGATGACCTCATCCGCGTCGTCGTGCTTATGACGTTCATGGCCCGTGCCAGGCAACACTTCGACCTCAGCAAAGGTCATCGTGGTGCCCCCCGTAAGCGCAGGCTCCCCCAGAATCCTGATCGTTCCCCAGTCGAATACGAGCGTTTCCACATCGGCGCCATAGACGACCTTGCAGCTACCAATACTTTGCATTCCTGTTGTCGTTTGCAGGCAAGCGTCGGCGCTCCACTGGCCGTGCTTCCTCGTCGCAATAAAGTGCGGCGCCACGTAAAGGCGACGCGCCATGTCCTCCATAGTTCAGGATTCGGCCAAGAGTGCCAGAAGGTGTTCCGCAAGGGAAAGCGCAAAGGCCTCATCGTTGATGTGAAGGTCGAGCGCCACCACTTCCACGCTCGCCGCCACATTCTTACGCAGCGCACCAAAGAGCACCGCATCGGCCGCCGGGTCATGAAACGCCTTGCCCTCCTTATCAATTGCGCTCACGCCCTGTAGCGGAAGCAGAAGCTTGACCGGCCCTTTTGCGCGGCTGATCTGCCGGGCAATGTGCTCTCCTATCACCTGGCACTCCGCTGGACTCGTGCGCATGAGCGTCACGTTGGCGTTGTGCTTGAACAGGTTGCGCGCCTGAAACTGCACCGGCACGGTGTCCGGCCCGCGGAAGTTCACCATATCAAGCGCTCCACACGAAACTACCTGGGGGATGCCGCTTCTCGCGGCAGCCCCCAAACGGTCCGGGCCCGCACTCAGCACGCCGCCCACCACCTCATCGCACCATTCAGTGGTCGTGACGTCCGCCACCGCGACAAAGAACCCGCTATCGATCAGGGCTTCCATGGCACGCCCGCCGGTGCCGGTCGCGTGGAAAACGACAACCTCGTAGCCTTCCTCCGCCAGCGCCTGCTGCAGGCGCATCACGCATGGCGTCGTGACACCAAACATCGTCGCCGCTATCAGCGGCTTGTCCATGGTCGCTGGCACATCCTGCTCCACCATTCCGCAGACCGCCCCCACCGCATTGGCGATGATGGGCCGCGAAATCCTGTTCAGACCCGCGATATCCACCACCGAATGCATCATCGCGATGTCCATCGCCCCCACATACGGCCCTACATCGCCTGATGCCAGGGTGGAAAGCATGACCTTGGGCACGCCCACCGGCAGCGCGCGCATTACTGCGGTAGCAATCGCCGTGCCCCCGCTTCCTCCCAGCCCCAGGACCCCGGCGAGTTGCCCATGGCCGTACAGCTCTGCGGCCAGTGTACACGCGCCGCGTGTCATGACATCCAGCGCTGCGCCACGGTCACCACCTGCCCTGAGGACCTCAAGGCTACCTCCACCCGCGCGGGCGACGGCCTCCGCGCCGATGTCCGGCTCCGCGCCGGGCGCGCCGAGCACACCGGCATCCATCAGGGTCGTGGGAATCCCACGCGCATTTATCAGCTCGCGTGCAAAGGCAAACTCACGCCCCTTGGTGTCTAGCGTGCCAACCAGTAAGATCGCTGGGTCCATTCCGCGTCGATTGTCTCCGTAAGTTATTCGACACGCGGAAGAATTTCACTAGCGAATCGGAACCTGTCTCATGCGATTCGTATTACTTTTCAAGTAGGATCCATCGGATCCGCATGCCTCGTTGCTCCTGACCTGAAATTCGTGCGTCTGGGAAACACCCATACTGCCTGTAGGAGTGCGACCGTCCTTCTGGTGACGTTTCTGCTGGGCGGCACCGTGCTTCCGGTCGTGCACCGCGTCCACCACGGCTATCAAATTGCGACGCATTATGGTCTCGACTGCGACCATACGCACGGTGGTTGGCATCCAGACTTTGAGTTTCTAGACGAGGAAGACTGCCTGCTCTGCCAGCGCGACCTGGACATTTCGCAGGTCTTGCTTGCGTCAACAGCGGTCTTCCCTGGCGAAGCAGGCGCTTCAAAAGCGCCGGCCGGCACAGTGGCGCTCGTCCGTCTTTCGCCGAAGCCTATTCGTGGCCCCCCGGAATTCATGTCAATACACACAGTGAGACTCCAATTCATGGCCGCCGCCGGGGCGCCCGCCACTTCGCTGTACGCTTAGCGCAGTACTGATGTCCTCTGGCAGCGGCGCAGCCAGACAGACATCATGCTTTGCAAAAATCAATATACCGGCGCACTTTTTTGCGTCGCGCTTGCCATTCCGCTAATCGCTGCCTGTACCAGTACCGCTTGGGCCCAGAAAGGAGGGCACGTTCAGGGCATAGTCTACAATACCGCCGGTGACCTGGCCCTGGACGCCGAGGTCCGCGTCGTTGGGATGGGGCTTCTAACTGCGGTGGACGAAGAAGCCAGCTTTTCTTTTAGCTACCTGCCTGATGGAGCGCACATCCTGGAGGCAGTCAGCCCACGATGGGGGCGTGGCATTCTGGAGGTATCCGTCAAAGACGGTCAGACCAGTGAGGTAACCCTTGAAGTCGTAGTGCATGTCGACCTGGAAGAAGTGGTCGTGTCAGCAGGACCGGTGGCGGTGACACGTTCACGTGCCGTTCAACCTGCCGACGCACTCTCACACCAGGACCTTGTCGAGGCCAGCGAAGGGAGCTTGGGTGAGACCCTTACGAACAAGGTCGGCATCACATCAACTTATTTCGGGCCAGGTTCCAGTCGGCCGATCATTCGCGGCGTAGGGGGCAACAGGGTAAGCGTCTTGCAGCAGGGCCTTACGGTTGCGGATGTGTCAGACATCAGCCCGGACCACGCCCCGGCAGTTGAAGCACTCTTGACTGACCGCATCGAAGTCATTCGCGGTCCGGCCACACTGCTCTATGGCAGCAGCGCCATCGGTGGCGTGGTCAACCTGCACGATGGCCGCGTTCCGAGCGAGAAGCCCACCAGCGCCATTTCGGGCACGCTTACAGGGCGCCTCAGCTCCGTTTCGCGGGGTCGCACGGGTGCGCTCAAGCTGCGCGGCGCCCGTGGTAACGTTGCCTGGGCACTTAGCGGCCTGGCACGGGCAACGGAAGAATTCAGGGTACCCAAGGGCAGCATCGTGGAGGAAGAGGACCACGGCGATGAAAACGGCGGTAGTCACGACAACGATAGTGATCAAGATGAAGTTGTGAACTCAATCGCAAACAGCAATGTCTCGCTGAACAGAGGCTCCGCAGGACTGTCCTATGTTGAGTCTTGGGGCTACATCGGCGCAGCCATTACGCTGCACGGCACTAAGTACGGACTTCCGGGACACAGGGAGCACCACGAAGAAGAAGGCGAACATGAAGAGGAGGAAGAAGATGAGGATGTTCGCGTCGACATGGGGCAGGTTGCCTTTGACCTGGAAGGACACTGGCGCGCGTACGGGGATTTCCTGCGAGGCGTGCGTTTTCGGCTTGGGTCCTCAGCCTACACGCATGATGAGTTGGAAGGCGGTGAAGTGGGGACCACTTTCGACAATAATCTGATTGAGGGCCGCCTGGAGATGGATCATGTCCTTGCCGATGGATTCAATGGAGTCGTAGGCTTGCAGTTGGACCGGCGAGAACTGACGCTTACAGGCCACGAGGCATTCATGCCGGGATCCTCAACCAGCCGGTTATCCCTGTTCCTGCTTGAGCGGCTGAACACGGGCGCCTTTGGACTGGAAGGCGGCTTGCGCTACGAGCGTGCCGACATCTCGCCAGATCAGGGAAGAAAACGGACCTTTTCCGCTTTTTCTGTAGGTGGAGGCGCCAACTTTCAGTACTCCGAGGACATGTCCCTGTCGATTGGCGTGGCCAGGAGTATCAAAATCCCGCACCCGGGCGAACTCTATGCCCATGGACTCCATGTCGCTACCCAAGCGTTCGAGATCGGTGACGAACACCTTGGTGTCGAAACGGCCTTAAGCCTTGACTTGTCCGCCCATGTGCACCACGATCGATTTGAAGCCACGGCTTCGGTTTTCTCGAACCAGTACTCAGACTTCATCTATCTGCGACTCGCGCAGGACACAGACGTCGGAGCGGCGGTGTACCGCGTATCCCAAGGAGAAGCCTCCTTCAGAGGCTTCGAGGTAGAAGCCGAATTCGAGTTGTATCATGAAGGCTATCACCATGTGGCCTTGCGCCTCATGAGTGACTATACGCGCGCGCAGCAAACCGACGATGCAGAGCCGCTGCCGCGGATCCCGCCATTTAGAGTCGGTGGCGAATTGACCTATGACACCGGCTCGTTGGAATTCAGCGCTTCAATTAAGTCGGTAAGCGCGCAAAAGCGTGTCGCACAATACGAGAACCCCACCAACGGTTACATTGACTTGGGCGCGGGCATTCAGTACAGGATTTTCCGAGCCGTCACGGGCCACGTGATTTCGCTGCAGGGTCGCAACCTGACCAATGCTGTTGCCCGGCCGCACACTTCATTCCTGAAGGATCTCGTTCCATTGCCGGGACGGGATGTCCGGCTGACATACCGAATACTGTTCTAGACATCAGTGGCGTGCAGCACTGGGGCATCTCACCTCGCACCCGGGTACCGCTGCTCACGGCAACGTTCCGTGATCATTTCGGGCTGAGTCTGATGAGATGCAGTTGTGCAAATGGTCGGCCACGCGCCGGCATGCTGGTCATCATTGATCAGTTGCGTTGTGACCTTGCGCCCGTTAGTTCCGCCGGTGCAATTCGCAAGACGTCATTTTGCGGGCTCAATGCCTGCCCGCACACTTCAGGTCTCAGGACAACCTCCGCCCCCAATTGGGCCGTGCGCCAGGTGCCCAAAGCAGACCTACGTTCATCGTGATCAGTGGACGCCCATGCTCTGCCCAAGGTTCACCCCACAGTTTGGAACATCGGTCTGCAACCGGCCAACTCGTCGGAAACATGCCGCTGTCAACTCGGTGAAAGCACATGGAGAATGCGAAAGGTGATTCAACGGAGACATGGAACTTGCGCCATGCATCTCGTTTGCCAGTTGAATGGGGATCATCCTGCTATGTGAGCCTGGAAGCTCTTGATCAGAAGTCAGTGCAACTAGCTATCGTCCATACAGTCCGCAGGCGAGCCACGGTTCTTCTCGTGGCGTTCCTCTTGGGGGGCACGGTCTCACCCTCCGCTCACCTCGTACATCACGGGCTCCGCTTGGCGTCGCACTACAGTGGTGACTGCGACCACACGCACAGTGGCTGGCATCCTGACTTTGAGTTCCTAACCGAGGACGATTGTCTGCTGTGCCGGCGTGACGTGGACGAATACCAGATTGGGCCCCGTAATTCCGAAGTCTGGACCGTCGTAACGCGCATTGTCTCGGTGCCACCCATTGCCGCGGTACACTCGGTTCTCACGCAGCGGCCTATACGGGCTCCTCCAGCGGCGAAGACCGTAAACTCTGAACATGCCCATTCATGGCCGCCGCCGGGTATTCTTGCGCTTAGCACAGCATAGATTCACTCTGGCGGGTGGTCCAGCCGGATAGATTTAATGCACAGCAGAACCCGATTTTACGACTCCGCCCGCCGAGTCACTGTAGCCATAGGCCTCTTCTTTGCCGCATCGACGGCCGCCCACGCACAGGACACCGGGCGAATTCAAGGCGTCGTATACAATTCCAGCGGAGATCTTGCCCTTGACGCAGAAGTTCGCCTTGTTGGAAAGGGAATTCTAACCGCAGTCGATGAGGCAGCCGCCTTTGAGTTTAACAATCTTGGGAGCGGACCACACCTCTTGGAGGCAATGAGCCCACGATGGGGACGCAGCATCCTCGAAGTTAGCGTTGAGAACGGCCAAACCACAGATGTAACCTTCGAGGTGCTGGCGCATGTCGGTCTTGATGAGGTCGTCGTGTCGGCTGGACCCGTAGAAATGACACGTTCCGACGCCGTTCGGCCCGCCGATGCACTGTCCTATCAGGATCTCGTAGATGCCAGCGCATCGAGCTTGGGGGAAAGCCTCAAAGGCAAGGTTGGCATCACTTCAACTTACTTTGGTCCGGGGTCAAGCCGACCGGTTATTCGCGGGGTTGGCGGCAACCGCGTCAGCGTTCTTCAACAAGGATTGAGCAATGCAGACGCATCAGATATCAGCCCGGATCACGCACCGGCAGTCGAGGCGCTGCTGGCGGAACGCATTGAGTTTATACGGGGACCGGCCACGCTGCTTTACGGAAGCAACGCGATTGGGGGCGTTGTCAATGTGCTGGACGGCCGCGTACCGAACGAGAAGCCCACCAGCCCCATCACGGGCGTCTTTACAGGACGTCTGAACTCCGTTTCGCTGGGGCGCACAGGCGCCCTAAAGCTTCGTGGCGCCCGTGACAATTTCGCTTGGACCCTTGGCGGCCTCTCCCGGGCCACGGAAGAGTTCAAAGTGCCCGAAGGCAGTATTAGTATTGACGAGGACGAAAATCGCAGTCACGATGAGAACGCTATCGTCAACAGCAACGTTACGCTGAATAGTGGCTTTGGCGGACTGTCTTACATTGGATCTTGGGGATTCGTTGGCGCAGCAGTAACGCTGCATGGCACCAATTACGGACTTCCGGGGCATGAAGACCACGAGGACGATCACGACGACGGGGATGGACACGAGGTGGAGGAAGACGAAGGGGTCCGAGTTGACATGGCAAAAGTCTCCTTTGATTTTGAAGGGCACTGGCGCGCAAACCGGGAGTTCCTGCATAGCGTGCGCCTTCGTCTTGGGTCCACTGACTACACGCATGATGAGCTGGAACACGGTGGCGTGGGAAGCACCTTTGACAACGATGTGGTGGAGGGCCGGCTGGAGATTGATCATGCGCTTTCAAGCGGTTTCCACGGTGTGGCAGGCCTGCAGATGGACCAGCGAACTTTGGGGCTCACTGGCCACGAAGCGTTTATGCCCGGTTCTGAAAGCAACAGGTTCGCCGCCTTCCTGCTGGAAAGACTGGACGCCGGGCCCTTCAGTCTGGAAGGCGGCCTGCGTTACGAGCGTGCCAGTATCACCCCAGACATAGGCAGGGAGCGGACATTCTCGGGCGTTTCTGCAGGCGTCGGTATCAATTACCAGTACTCTGAAGTGCTGACCATGGCCCTTAGGTCAGCCAGGAACATCAAGGTTCCACACCCTGGCGAACTCTATGCCAATGGCCATCACGTGGCAACGCAGGCCTTTGAGATTGGCAATGCAGATCTGAACGTCGAAATGGCATTAAGCCTTGATGCCTCCGTTCATGTGCACCACGAAGTGTTTGAAGCGAGTGCTTCGGGCTTTTCGAATCGGTACGTAGACTTTATCTACCTGCGTCACACGCAGGAGCGGGAGGACGGAGAATCGGTGTTTCGCGTTTCCCAGGGTGAAGCATCCTTCACTGGCTTTGAGGTAGAGGTTGAAGGCGAGCTGTTTCACATTGGCAAACAGCATGCGGCCATGCGCCTTTGGAGTGACTATACGCGCGCGCAGCGGACAGATAGGGATGAGCCCTTGCCGCGCATTCCACCCATGAGGATTGGCGGCAAACTGTCCTACGAAATAGGCGCACTCAAACTCGCCATTTCGCTGAAATCTGTAAGCGCACAGAAGCGTGTTGCGCAGTTCGAGACGTCCACTGACGGATACATGGACTTGGGCGCGTCTGCGAAGTACAAGTTTTTTCCCGGCAACACGGGCCACGTGATTTCGCTGCAGGGTCGCAACCTGACCAACGCGATTGGCCGGCCGCACACCTCATTTCTGAAGGATCTTGTTCCGCTGCCGGGGCGTGACATTCGGCTGACGTACAGGCTCCTGTTCTAGAACATCTCTACCGTGATTTGCAGTGCAGGGGTATCAAGCTCTATGCTCCTATGATGCGGCCCTAGGCGGTAATCCGCAATCGCCTCCGGCAACGCCTTCCGCGGCGTATTCATGCGGAAGAGCGTGTCGGCGACAACATGCCAGTCCTCGTAGGTGAGGTGTACGGTGGCCTTGCCGCCCTTGGCAACCATCGGAGCGTACCGCAAAACCTTGTTCAGGTGCTCAATGCCCTTCTTTTGGTGCAGATTGGGATCCATCAGCGTCGAATAGTATATTTTGCACTGGGATTGCTGCAGTCGCGAACGAAAACGTCGACTGCGTGGCCTCGTTTTTAGCCGTGAAGAACCCACGGGAGTCCTCCGGCGTTCCGCATGGCGCATGAGACCGTACTTGAAGCTGCTCCACAGCGTGCTTGAAAAGGGCGTCCGTAGAGAAGACCGGACTGGGACTGGCACGCTCAGCGTGTTCGGTTACCAGATGCGGTTTGACCTTGCCGAAGGCTTCCCGCTATGCACTACCAAGCGCGTATGGTTTCGCGGGCTCGCCTGCGAAATGCTCTGGTTCCTTTCTGGCGATACCAACATCAAATGGCTGGTAGACCAGAAGATCTCCATCTGGACCGCCTGGCCGCTTAGGCGGTACCTAAAGAGCAACGGGCACCCAGTACCGCCCTCTGGCTCGGAAGAGTGGATGGCTTGGATGAACTTTTTTGAGACGCGTATCCGCAACGATGAGGAGTTTGCGGCCCAGCAAGGAGTGCTCGGACCCGTTTATGGTAAGCAGTGGCGCGATTTTCGGGGTGCTGACCAGATAACCAGTGTCATAAAGAGCCTGTGCGCAAACCCTCACAGCCGAAGACACATAGTGTGTGCGTGGAACCCGCCGGAAACGTCCGAGATGGCGCTGCCACCCTGCCATATGTTCTTCCAATTCTACGTGGCAAGCGGCCGCTTGTCGTGTCAGCTTTACGTGCGATCCAATGATCTCTTTCTGGGCGCACCATTCAACATCGCGCAGTATGCGCTTCTCACGCACATGGTGGCACAACAGGTCGATCTTGAAGTGGGGGAATTGGTTTATACTATTGGAGATGCACACGCCTACCTTAACCATCTGGATCAGATCAGGGAACAGCTGACCCGTACGCCGTATGCGCTACCGCGATTAGAATTCGCCCGGCGTGCTCCATCCATATTTGACTACCAATTCGAAGACTTTGTGCTGCATGAATATCGCCATCATCCAGCTATCAAAGCGCCAGTAGCCGTTTAACGAGCGATGTCAACACGACGCCCCAAAGGCAACGCGGCGTTTTTGCGCGGTGTGTACGAGGACAACCTCGGACTCACCAAGCCATCATCGCGGACCAGATCGAAAGAAGAGCTTGGGCCGGGATGGGGGAATCGTTTTTTCATCCTGGCCGCACTGTTGGTCGCCGTCTTCGGTGGCATTGGGCCCTCCACCAGCCAACTGGAGCCGGTGGCACCCGCTACGCCGGAAGAGCAAATTGAACAGCGCTTTGGCGCCAGTGATGATCCGGGACTTCAGCTGTCAGCGGATGCTGACGTGTCATTGGCAAGCGTTTTCGGCCTTGGCATCAGAACGATCGTTCTGGACCCTGGCCATGGCGGGCGAGACCCCGGCGCTGTCGGGCCATCGGGACTGACAGAGAAGGTCATAGCACTTGATGTCGCTCGTCGCCTTGAGCGGCGACTGACAGCGCACGGCTTTCAGGTGCGCCTGACCAGACGCACCGACGTCAGCTTTACCATCAAAGAGCGCGTAAAATTCGCCGTGGAGGAGAATGCAGACATCCTGATTTCAATCCACGTTAATGCCCTGGAGTCCTCGCCAAGGTCGGTCATTGAGACGTTCTACTTCAGTCCCCGAGGTTCGGAAACCACAGAGCGTCTTGCCAGGCGTGAAAATGTTAACTCCGGCTATACCATCGCGAACTGGCGAAGTAGTGTGCGCGAGCTGGCAAATACCGTAAAGCAGGAAGAGTCGCAGCGCCTGGCGAAATCCGTTCAGGCGGAGCTTTGTGAGGTCGTACGGCAATTCAGTCCGGCGGTGGAAGACTGGGGTGCCAAGGGCGGACCGTTTGCCGTGCTTTCAGATCGGTGGCGCTTCGAGGAAGGCCCGGCAGCGCTCGCGATCCCATCGATCCTGACCGAGATCTCTGTCATCAACTATCGGCATGACGAAGCGCTACTCGAGTCCGATGAGTTCCGGGAAGCGATCGCGGGTGCGCTGTTTGAAGGTATAGATAAGTTCGTCGCGTCTCCTGATACCGGTGTCGCGGAGAAGCATGAAAACGCTCCGCGAGATGCTGTCGCAGTGGCGAATGAGCCCCAGGTTGCGCAAGGCCAGTTAGATACCAAATGATAATCGCCACTAGCAGACTGGAATTGCGACGGTCACCACGCAGCTGCGGCCCGTATTTCGACACAGGCCGGGCTGGTGGCACCTGGAGAATCAGTGGCCGCATCCAGCGCTATGCCGGTCGGAGGCCTCATTCGACAGTGCATTTGAATGCTGTGCTTACGGCGTGGCTACCGGTTTTGTCGCTGTGTGCGGCCAGTAAGTCCGCGGGAGCGCCAACTCGGAAGCAGACTCCGCCAGGGAAGTGCTTCTCCTCTGCGCATTCGCGCAGGAGAAAACCTGACTACATGCTACCGCCTGTTTGCATACGTCTACGCGCACAGGGCGGCTGATCCGCCCGTTGAAATCCGCCGGGAAACAACTTCGAGCGCCCGCGTCCGCTGGTAAAATGACACACTGGGTTTTCTCCAGCTGGGGTTCCGAAAGGGGCTTATATACTTAACTGTACACTGCTTGGGGCTTAGACGTGCCGAAGCTCGTCGTTTCTTGCCCTCAAATCTGCCGCTTGCTTTGGTTTCGGCCTGGCCTTCACCAGTTGCCTTACCGCCTTCTGTATCGTTAGTCCGCGATAGCGCGGATTCGGACTGGGCGTGTTGTCGATCCGCTCAAACTCAGCGTGTAACTCGTCCTTCGTATCCTTGACCCTTCTCATTGCGCAATCAGATCTTTGTACATAAGCCGCCGCCCTGCCAGTGCGGCCACCACGTGCTGCATGTGTTCGAGCGTGTCCATGTCCCGGACGTTGTGCTTTTGCGCAAACTGGTGCACGTACCGCTGCAAGTGCTTGGCGCTCATTTTGTGGTACACGCCATGGTACGCCCGCTTCAGCGTGGCCCAGAACGACTCCAGCCCGTTCGTGTGGGCCATGCCGTTGACCCATGCGCCCACGCTGTGTTTGACCGTCTCATGCTCCATACCGATCATGCCCTTGTAAGCGGTGGCGTCGTCCGTGTAGACCGTTGCGCCGATTTCGGTGTGGTTATACACGAACTGCTTCAACGTCTGGCCGCTTGTGTCCTCAACGACCTTGGCCCGAATCTGGCCGGTACCGCGGTCTTTCAGCCCCGCTACAGCCGTCTTGCCAACCGTTCCGCGTCAGCTTCTTGTGCGCGTGCTTGTTGGCCTCCTTGCCCCCAACATACGTCTCGTCGGCTTCAACCGGGCCTGCAAACGCGGCGGCGGCTAACGGCGCGAACGCCTCCCGAATCCGTTGCAGCATGAACCACGCCGACTTTTGCGTTATGCCCAGGTCGCGGTGAAGCTTCATGCTGGATACGCCCTTGAGCGAGGTCATTTCAATATAAATGGCGTAGGTCCACTTGAGCAATGGCAACCGTGAGGCTTGCAGCACCGTTCCCGTCCGAACACTGAACCGCTTGCGGCACGTGCGGCAACGGTACGGCATGGTCTGTTTCGGGCAAGCATAGGTATCGGTGCCCCTGCATTGCGGGCAAAAGCGGCCTTCCGGCCAATAGATGGCCTCAAACCATTCCCGGGCGGCCCCCTCGCTCGGGTACCGCCGTGCCAACGCTAAAAGTGTGATTTCCTTGCGGTGTGATCTGCCTGGCCCTGTCATGATTCCCCCGATCTGGTTTAATCCTCATACGGCCCAATCGGAGAAAAGTTACAGGTAAGTATATAAGTCCCTTCCGAAAACGCCCAAAACTTTGTAACTTACAGCAGCAGACACGTGGTTGATCGCTGAACAGGCGCGCCAAACCCATCACTATAAGGCCTTGGAAATGGCTACCAACAGCTCGGGTAACAACGAAAAGCAGGCCCCGGAAGTCCTGCGCATCGGCATCGACCTCGGCACTTCGCGAAGTGCTGTCGCAGCCAATAACGGACAGCGGCACTGGGAGTACAGCTATGTGGGCTGGCCCAAAGACTTCATCGCGCGCAAAATGCTGGGCAAAGACATCATCTTCGGCGAAGAGGCGATAAAACACCGGCTCTCGGTGAACCTGGTACGCCCGCTGGAGTTTGGCGTGATACGCGATGGTGTGCAGCGCGACGAGGAAGCTGTCAAGCAGCTGATTCACCACCTTATCCAGCTGGCCAAACCGCTCAAGGGTCAGAAAATATACGCTGCCATCGGGGTCCCGGCCGAAGCGCTGAACGTAAACAAGCTGGCCATCCGTGAAGCTGCGCGCGAATACGCAGACACGCTCATGGTCGTCTCCGAACCGTTTGCAGTGGCGTACCGCTTGGGCGCCCTGAGTAACGCCTGTGTAGTTGACATTGGTGCGGGCACGGTCGACTTCTGCGTCATGCACGGGACCATGCCCTCCGAAGATGACCAGCGGTCGCTACTTAGCGCAGGCGACTTTGTCGACAAGCAGCTATGTGACCTCTTGCGCGAGAAGTACCCGGACACGCGGATGAGTGCAACAATGATTCGCCAATTTAAGGAAGAGTTCGGCAGGGTTGGTAAAGCTAAGGGTCGCATCAAGGTAATGATGCCGGTATCTGGCAAGTTCATCGAGCACGACATCACTTCCGAGGTCACCCAGGCGTGCGAAAGCCTGGTGGAACCCATAGCCGAAACGCTAATCGACCTGGTCGGGCGCTACGAGCCCATGCTGCAAGAACGCGTGCATAAGAACATCTACCTGGCTGGCGGCGGCAGCCAGACCAAGGGCCTAGCTGATGCCATCGCAACGGCCTTGGCAGACTTTGGCAGCTTTCGAATCACCCCCGTGGAAGATCCGCTCTTTATCGGCGCGGAAGGAGCTCTCGCGCTGGCAGAAGATATGCCGAAGCAGTACTGGGAAGACATGTAGTTTGGATGCCTTCCGCCTCCACGCGCCCGGAAACCGTTATCATCGCTGCCCTCGCCTCGCGAGATCGTCTGATAGGACGCGGCCACAATTTGCCTTGGCCCCCGCTCAGGGACGACTTGAAGCGCTTCAAGTGGCTCACGCGCGGGCACGCGCTAATCGTGGGTCGCACAACGTTCGAAAGCATCATCCGCCAGTTTGGCAAGCCGTTGCCTGAGCGCCGTATGGTTGTGCTCACGTCCCGGGGCCCGCTCCCGGACTTTCCCGACATAGAGACTTTTTCTTCCTTATCCCAGGCTACCGGGGCCACAAGAAACGAGTCCATAGTCTTCGTTGGCGGCGGTGCGCGCCCGTACGCCGAAGCACTGCCGCTGGCCGACCGGCTTGAGCTCACGCTGGTAGAGGGAGCCTACGAAGGGGACACGTATTTTCCACCCTACGCGCACCTCATTGGAACTCGGTACGAATTGGTCGCCGAAGAACCCGGAGACGGCTTTTCCTTTGTGACGTACCGCCGCCGCGGCAGCGTGCAAAGCGATCCGCCGCTATGCACCTAATAGGCGCCCGGCTGCGGAAGGTCTAAGCGGCCACGCCAACACGCACGCTGTGATAGAAAGCCTCGTAACGCGGGACTATAGAGTCCTCGTTGAAATAGCGCACCGCATGGACGCGGGCGGCGGTGGACATTTTCTCACGCAGCGCATCGTCCTGAAGAAGGAGCGCGGCGCAATCAGTAAAAGCCGCAATGTCACCCAGCGGGCAAAGAAACCCGCCACCACTTCCGGCCAACAACTCCGGTAGGCCGCCGATGTCGGAGCACACGACGGGCACCCCGCAGGCCATAGCCTCCAATGCCGCAAGCCCGAAGGACTCGAATCCACTCGGCATAATGAAGACATCCGACATCGAAAGAATCTCAGAAACCGGATCCTGCTTGCCCAAAAACCGCACGTGCTCATGCATTTGAAGTGAACGCGCGAGGCGCTCGGTCAAAGAACGGTCCGGCCCATCGCCGACCAGAAGCAGCTTTACCGCAATCCCCCGGCGTCGCAAATTGCTGAAAACCTGAACCACTTGAGATGTGTTCTTGACCTTCCGGAAGTTTGAAACATGCACAAGGACCTTCTCGCCCTTGGGGCAAAACCGGTCACGAATTGCGCAGGTGGTACGCCTGGAAAACTGCTCTACATTGATGAAGTTGGGGATGACCGTGATGTCGCCACAAATTCCAAACGCCTGATACGTCTCCTGTCTAAGCGCATCGGAAACCGCCGTCACACCATCGGACGCGTTGATCGAGTGTGTCACCACCGGCGCAAAATTCGGATCCTGACCCACTATGGTGATGTCCGTGCCGTGCAGCGTTGTCACGACCGGCACCTCGATTCCGTGGCCGTGCAGGATGTCCCGCGCAAGGATGGCGCTGGTGGCATGCGGAATTGCGTAATGTACATGTAGCAGATCCAGCGCATGGTAGCGAGCAACATCCACCATCGTGCTGCTAAGCGCAAGCGAATAGGGGTGATATTCAAAAATCGGGTAACTCCTGACACCAACCTCGTGGAAATAGATGTTGTCTGTTAGCGCACCCAGACGAAACGGTATCTGATACGAGATGAAATGGATCTGATGCCCGCGGCGTGCAAGCGCCTTGCCCAGCTCCGTTGCAACTACGCCGCTACCACCATAGATCGGATAACACGTGATCCCGATATTCATAGCCTCCGTCGCATAGCCCTCAAGGAAACACGAGTCAACCGTTCTTGTTGCAGGCTTGTCCCAATCTTCCTGCTATGAAGCTTCGCTTCCTCGTATGTGGCATCCTGCTGGTAAGCGCAGTGCGCGGCCCCGAAGCCACCGCCCAGCGCTTCGGCGTTACCGTCGGCCTGAACTATCAGCAGCTTTCCGACGTCTCCTACAACAGCCTTGAAACCCGATTCAAGAGCAAGGAAGGCTGGCATGTGGGCGCCTGGTTCGAATTTTCGCTAGGCCCCGTGGGCGTTCGACCCGGCCTGCGCTATTTGGACGCTGGCCATCTGTTTGAGGGGCTCAACGACACCTTTCCGGCCACGCGCGACCAGTTCGACGTGAGCATGGTGGAAGTACCGCTGCTCTTCCGCTACGGCATCAGTTCGCCGGTGATTGGACCGTACGCGTTCGCGGGACCTGTCTTTCGATTTCCGTCATTCACGGACAAGGTGTTAAGCAATGACCTTGCCCCCGTCTCCGTTGCAGCCGAGGCCGGCCTGGGCCTGCAGATCACCATCGGTGGTCTCCGCCTTTACCCGGAGATTGCGTACACGTTCGGGCTCACCAATTTCATTCAAGATGAACTCGTGATTGATTTCGTCACGCTGACTCCAGAAGGACAGCAGCGGCTAAACACCGCCATGCTCCGCCTTTCGGTGGGGTTATGATACGCCCGCAAAGAAGCGAAACCGTTGGGGCTCCAACTGCATAGGGCGTGCCGGTACGACCGCCTCCCGGCCAATCGTCCACTCGGGCAGGCTGTCTGAGACGACCAGTGACTGCTCACTGAAGAAATGCCGCGTGTCCAGCGAAAACGGGCGTAGTGATGCGTCGGCATGCCGCACATAGTAGGCCAGCGCCAGTGCCCGCTGCCATCCTGGAGCACTAGACTCAACCGTCAGGCTGGTGTAATAGTGCCAGGTGCTTTTTCCCACCACAAACGGGCTGAACTGATAAGGATCCTGGGCGACATCTTCGATGGTATGCCGGCCACGAAAACCGGTCTCCGCGCGGTTGCGGGCCACCCAGCCTACCAATTCCTGCTCGTCGGCCCGCTTTGACTCAGAATACATTAGGCGCGCAAGCCATAGGGTCTCCAAGTCAACTACTTCAGCTGGCAACGGCTGCACGTGCCATGGGTTGAACAGTGCTTCGCGAACGGCCTCTGCGGGTGGGGGCGGATGGAGGGCCTGCACGACGTCCACGGATGCCGGAGGGGCGACAGCAGGCCGGATAGGGACTATGACGCAGGCCAGCGCTATCAATGAAGCGCACACCCACTTTGTTACCGACTTGAAGGCCTTAGTCATGCTACTGATACGCTAACAATTCCTGAAACATGTGCAACGGTTCGCTAAGTACACGTTAGCGCTGACAAATACGTAAAGGCAACGCGCTCGACATGGCACTGACCGTCCTGGCTGACAAGAACATCCCGCATGTGCACGAGGCCTTTCGGCATGTCGGGAGCGTGCGTACGATGCCTGGACGTGCCATCACGCGCACGGCCGCCAAAAGCGCGGACATTCTCCTGGTCAGAAGCATTACACGCGTTGACGCCAATCTGCTTTCCGGCACACGCATCCAGTTTGTAGGTTCTGCTACTATTGGCACGGATCACATCGACCGGCCGGCACTTCAGGCGCGCGGCATTGCCTTTGCGCACGCCCGAGGCGCTGGCGCCGAAGCGGTCGTTGAATACGTAACTACCGCCCTAATTGTTATAGCCAGCCGCGAAAAACTTTTTACAGGAGTCAAGACCCTGGGAATTGTAGGCTGCGGTGACATCGGCAGCCGCGTCCTACGTCGTGCGCGGGCGCTTGGCATGCGCGTGCTGCAGAATGATCCCCCGCTGGCAGATGCATCCGGCGGGCCGCACAGCTACGTGCACTTGAACAAGCTGCTTCGCGAATCCGATATCGTCACGCTTCATGTGCCGCTGGCAGTCGCAGGCTCAAACGCTACGCACCACCTCATCAGCCAGTCTGCCCTGAGCCGGATGAAACCGGGCGCATGGCTCATCAACACGGCACGCGGTGCGGTTGCCGATAGCGCTGCGCTACAGTCAGCGCTATGTCACGGCACGCTTGGCGGCGCCGTGTTGGACGTTTGGGAGAATGAGCCCACCCCCAGCCTCTCCCTCTTGCGCGCGGCCAGTCTGGCCACACCCCACATCGCGGGGCACTCGTACGATGGAAAGCTCCGGGGTACCATACTCCTGTACCAGGCCGTTACGCGGCATTTCGGGCTGGCACCTCTGTGGAACTTTGCTGCGGTTGCGCGCCCCCCAGCGCCGTTGGTGCTGACGGCGCCGGCCAATGCGCAGGACGCGACCGATTGGCTTGATGGACTGACGCGCTGCATGTATGACCTGCGCGCAGACGATGCGCGCACAAAGACCCTCTTGAATGCGCCACTCCATGCACTGGCTTCACGCTTTAGTGCGCTCAGAACCAGCAATCCTGGGCGGAGGGCGTTTCGTTGGCACCAAATCGCCGCCAATTCGGTGCCAAGTGCCCTGCATGTGGCCGTGACAGATGGACTGGGTATCCACCTGGTGTCCTAGTATCCGTACGAACGCAGTAGCTTGTCCTGGTTGCGCCAGTTAGGGCGCACCTGCACGAATAGCTGCAGGAAAACGGCGCGGCCCAGAAATTCCTCAATATCCTTGCGCGCCGCGACACCCGCGGCCTTGAGGGCGCGGCCACCGGCTCCTATCAAGATGCCTTTCTGCGATTGGCGCTCCACTACGATGTCCACTTGGATGAAGTCCTTTCGGCCCGGGTTCTCCTCGTACCGGCTAATGTTGACCGCCACGGAATAAGGGACTTCCTGCCGAAAGCGCTCAAGCAGCTTTTCGCGGATGATCTCGCTGACAAAAAAGCGCTCGGGATGCTCGCTGATCATGTCGGCAGGATACAAGGGTCCGCCAAGGGGTAAGCGGCCCTTGAGCTCCGCAAGCAGCACATCTACGTTAAACCCCTTTAGCGCTGACACCGGCACAACCGCCTCAAAGGCCCGCAGGTCGAGGTACGCTTTCACAAGTGGCAGCACCTCGGCCTGTCGAATCAAGTCGATCTTGTTGAGTACGAGAATGGCAGGCTGCCCACTGGCCCGACCCAGGCTTAGCGTGTCCGGGCTGTCCGCCCGAGCGTCTGCCAGGAACAGGAGCAGGTCCGCTTCGCCAACCGCTCCCGTGACGCGCCGCATCATAGACTGCTGCAGACCAGTGTGGGGTCGGATCACGCCTGGCGTGTCCAGAAAGATGATCTGCAGCTCAGGCTCCGACAGGATGCCAAGAATGCGGTGTCGTGTCGTCTGCGCCTTCGGGGTAACGATAGAAAGCTTCTTGCCCAGCAGTCGATTGAGCAGCGTGCTTTTTCCCACGTTGGGCATTCCCACCAGCGTGATATAGCCACAGCGGAATTCAGCCATCGCCCGCCTAGTACCCTTTAACAAGGTACCTCATGGTGCGCACGGCCTCGTCCATGCCGACCAGCATTGCCCGGGCTACGACTGCAAACCCTATTGATACCTCCTCCACATGTGGTACGGCTGCTGCAAACACGGGATAGTTGTGATAGTCAAGCCCATGGCCAGCATGAACCGTCAGCCCCATGGTCCGGGCCTGGGCGGCAGCCTGTGCCAGCCGCCGCGCCTCGGCGCGCTGGGCAGCAGACGTGGGCGCCGAAGCAAAGTCACCGGTATGCAGCTCAACAGCGTTTGCGCCGGTTGCACAGACCGCCTCGAGTTGCGCTTCATCTGGATCTACAAACAGCGCCACCTTCGGTATTCCTGCATCAAAAAGGCGCGCCGTAGTGGCCTGAATCGTGTCCAGGTGACGCGGCACATCCAACCCTCCTTCGGTGGTTACCTCCTCACGGCGCTCCGGCACAAGCGTCGCCAGGCCGGGGCGTGTGGCACAACAGATGCTGACAATTTCGGGAGCCACCGAGAGCTCAAAGTCCAGCGTTCCGCGCACGGATTCCTTCAGGCGCGCCACGTCGTGTTCATTGATGTGCCGGCGATCCTCCCGCAGATGAAACACGATCCCGTCTGCTCCGGCCGTCTCACAAAGCATGGCTGCAGCTACAGGATCGGGAAAGGACTCCCTGCGCGCATTGCGTAGTGTGGCGACATGGTCAATGTTGATCAACAGGCGCGTCAAGGCTTTCCGCTAGCGTCTGGGCAACTTTTCAGGGCTTCGTGCATCCTCGGTACGTGTCCTGTGCGGCCTTTGTATGAAACCGCGGCCCGGTGGTTGCAATTGCAGTT
Source organism: Rhodothermales bacterium (assembly GCA_965218495.1). Classification (GTDB taxonomy): domain Bacteria; phylum Bacteroidota; class Rhodothermia; order Rhodothermales; family Bin80. Next base: position 3,656,862 of record OZ244626.1, on the reverse strand, counting down.
CTGCAACGTGTATTTTGGCCACACATCCACGCGATATACTGCGCTACTCTCAGCGCTGTCCTATGGGAATTCAAGGCACGAAGGTCGCGATCCAGGTCGGTCTGGGCCTCCTCATTATCTTCTTGGGCTATTGGCTTGTCCGAGCCATTACCGAACCTTGGAAAGAGGTCGAGCGCGCGCGCGCAATTACGGAGATGACGCAAGCCCGCATGGGCAACGTACGCACAGCGCTTGTGTACCATGAGCAGCAGCTGGACGTATTCCCCAGCTCGCTCGACTCGCTGATGATGTGGCTGGCGCAGGACTCTCTGGTGCTGGTCGCCGCCGACAGCCTCTTTGGAGCAGATGGCCTAGTCCTCGATTCGCTTATTTATTCGCCTCGTACCGGCTCCAGGTTTGAGTACTCGTTAAACGACACGGGCCGCGTCGCCATTTACCTCCTTGAGGACCCCGATTCTGAAGACCATATCGGGTCGGCTATGCCCGACGTCACGCAGCTCAACGCGGCGAGCTGGGAATAGCTTCCTTTCGGGCCCTGTGGTTTATATTTCTTAACTGAACCCGTCCGAACGCGATGCGGCTGGCGTTTGCCAGCCCGTTTGAGTATTCTTGAGGGCCTTTCGCTCACAAAGACACTTGGAAAATGGGCGCTATTGGCGCTTCTGTGCGTATTCCCATGCTGTGGACGCTAGGCTGCTGCGCGGCGATGCCCGCCGTTGGACAGTTTTCCGAGGTCTGGGGTCCCGACGAGGTAGTGGCAGGAGAGCCTTGTACCATTTTCGCGCAGTGGACGGGAAGGCTCGCGGTGGCAGGATTCTACGTAGACTTTCCGCCCGGCTGGACCCTCAACGACGCTTTCGTGCTGCGTCACGGGTACCTTCAGATTCCGCTGGAGGTTGAGGAACAGCAGGCTGGGCGTTACTGGGTCTCAGCTATTCGGCCGCTTAGAGGGTCCTTTGAGCTGGTGCTCGGCGCTGGAACAAACAGCACCGGAGGCCTTGCCGCCTGGAGCATGGCACCCGCCATGGCAACCGAGGAAGGCCGGCCAGCACCGCAGGACGCGTATCGAATCATGCAGGAGGTGCGGCAGGAAACACCGCTTTTTCGCTGGACAAACCGCGCTTTGCGCCTAGATCGGCCAGGCACGCCGCTTGTGCTTGATAAGGAACGATTGCCAGCGATCCGCAGGGACGCAGCCTTCACGGTGGAAGCTTGGATAAAGACCGTTGCACGCAACCGTATTGTGCTTTCTACGTGGAACGGAACAAACGAGTCGCTTTATCCGCTGGAGCTCATCATAGACACCTACGGCCGCGTTCGCAGCTACCACAAACAGGGACCACACCACGTATCCATAGCCTCCCACCGGCCCGTAGCTGACGGGCAGTGGCACCACGTGGCATTGGTACATAACCCTGAAGACTGGTCAACGCGCCTGTATCTTGACGGTGAGCCCGCCGACTCCATCTACGATGCAGCAACACAGGGCACAAATGAAGCTCTGCACCTAGCCGTGGGTCACCGCCTGGAAGCCGGCGCAGATCGAAACGCAAAAATCCCGCGCTTTGAGGGCGAGATTGATGAAATCAGAGTCTGGTCCACTGCGCGCAGCAGAACCGACATCCGCACTATGATGCGCCAGTCCGAATCAACACGTGAAGGTCTGGCAGTACTAGGCTTCGACCAACAAGGCACCTCCCCCCTGGTCTTTCGGCCCGCCACCGGCAGCGCCGTCGTAGGGACTAACCTTGCCTTTCACGCACCAGCCCAGAACTTCAGGGGCGAGGTTACCGCGCTTGGCGTCAGCCTGTCGTGGGATGCACCCCAGGGCCTACAGCCCGCCTACATTATCGAGCGCTCCTTTGACGGCACGGACTTTGACGAGGTGGATGTCGTGTATGCTAAAGGAGAAAACGAATTCACCTTCATCGATGAAAGCGTAGCGAGTCAGGTAGTGTTCTATCGGCTGCGTCAACGGTTTGGCAGTGGCCTGGAGCAACTGTCGGGAACCATTAAGCTTGGAATCGCCTTGCGTGCAGGCCATGCGCTCACCGCACAGATTCTGGACAACTACCCCAATCCGTTCAATCCGGAAACGACCATCAGCTTCGAAATCACCGCGGAGCAAACCGTGCGCCTTTCAGTCTGGGACGTATCCGGACAGCTCGTGCAAAACTTAGTGGTGGGTTCGCACAAGCCAGGCATCTGGCAGGTTGGATTTAACGGAGAAGACCTGCCCAACGGCACCTACTTCGTGCGACTCGTAGGCAAAGACGGGCGGGCGCAGACCCGTAAGATATTACTGATGAAGTAGCGCAGCTGCCATGACGCTCACCTACTACGGGCACTCTACCTTCCAACTCGCTGCGGAGGGCACCACTCTGCTCTTTGACCCGTTTCTGACGGGTAACAAGCACTCCGAAGGTGTTGTCACACCGGCCGACCTGCACCCCGATGTAATCTTCCTGACGCATGCACACGGCGACCACTGGGGCGATACCATGGATATCGCCAAGCGCTGCGGCGCCCTCGTGGTGGCAAACTTTGAAATTACGAACTACGTCCAGGCGCAAGGACATTCCAACGTCCTCTCGCTCAACACCGGTGGCATGTGGCAGTTTCCGTGGGGCCGCGCGACGCAGACCTACGCGCGCCATTCATCGTCCTTCCCAGATGGCACCTACGGCGGCAATCCGAACGGGTACCTTATACATGCCGAGGGAAAATGCATCTACAACGCGGGAGACACCGACGCATTTGGGGAGATGGCGTGGATTGGTGAGGACCACGCGGTCGATGTAATGCTGATGCCCGTGGGCGACTGCTTCACGATGGGAGTTCAAGGCAGCGTGCGGGCCGCACGGATGGTGCAGGCCAACCTGAACGTTCCAATGCACTACAACACGTTTCCTCCTATTGAGATGGACATTGGCACATGGACATCTGCCATGGGCCGTGCGGGACTGCCCGCACGGGTCCTGGCTCCCGGCGACAGCCTTTCGCTGTAGTGCACTCGGCAACCCCCATCAAGACAAGATGAAGTGGACGCAGTAACGGCTATGCGACGCGCGGAACGCACGCAGCGCTACGACCTTCGTTCGCTTTTTGAGACAAGCCGGGTCCTGAGCAGCTCGCTGGACTTGGACTTTGTGCTGCGCAACCTGCTGCTGACCGCCATGAGTAAGCTCTTGGTGACACGCGGCATGGTTCTCTTGTACATGCCGGTCGAAGCGCGGTACCGCGTGGCGATTGTCAAGGGGATACGGGACGTTCAGGAAGACACGCAACTCGCACTGGGAGACCATTCCACTGGCGAGATGCTACAGGGTGATGCAATTCCGCGGAAGCTGATGGCCCACGGCATTGCCTTGGTGTTGTCGATACGCTACCAGGACCGCCGCATCGGGCTTGTAGGGCTGGGACGCAAAGCCACACGCCAGCCATTTGATGACGCTGAGCTGGAGTTTGTCCAGTCGCTGGTGCACATGTCCGCCGCGGCCATTCACAACTCAATGGTTGTTGAAGAGCTTCGGCAGGCCAACCGTGATTTGGACTACCGCGTGCAGCAGCTCAACACGCTCTTTGACCTGTCACAGGAATTCAATGCTACGCCGGAGCGTTCCCGCCTGGTTCGCCTGTTCTCGTTTGCCCTCATGGGACAGATGATGGTCAGCAAGCACATCTTTTTTCTGAAGCGGGCCCAGCCCTCTTTTGATGTAGTCTCGGCGCAAGGCGTCCCAAACCCCTCGTTTGCGCCGACTTTTTTTGACGCGGTCACGGAGCTTACCCTTGTGGATGGCCCCTCCGGCTCCACCTTGGTACGCGACGCGCTGCACCGTCACGGCCTGGAGCTGGCTCTCCCGCTGAAACAGCAGGGCGAGGTGCGAGGCATACTGTGCATGGGCCCCAAGATGACAAGGCAGAGCTACGAGGCCAACGAGATAGAGTTCTTGTACTCGCTTGGCAGCTTGGCCAGCGTGTCGATACAGAACGCGGATCTGGTCGAAGAGCGTATCGAAAAAGAACGCCTTGAAGAGGAGCTGCGTCTCGCCCGCGACATCCAGCGGGGCCTCCTGCCCAGCGCAATCCCGAACGTAGAGGGTTTGCAGATCGCGACGATGGCGCTGCCCAGCCGCGAGGTAGGCGGAGACTATTTTGATGTGCTGTCACTGGAGGGTGGGAGAATCCATGTCATCATCGCCGATGTCACAGGCAAAGGCATGCCCGCTGCACTGCTGATGTCCAGCATCCACGCGTGCACGCACATCATGCTACCGATGCGCATGCCACTGGATCAGGCGGTAAGCAACATCAATCGCGTTATATACGAAAACACGCCCCCGGACAAGTTCATTACCGCCTTCGCTGGGATTTACGAGGCCAAGACGCGCCGGTTCGAGTATGTCAATGCCGGCCATGAGCCGCCACTGCTCATCCGCGCAGATGGCAGCATCCTGCAGCTGGAGGCCGGCGGCCTGCTTTTAGGCATCCTGCCTGCGCTTTCTTATGCACGAAGCAGCGTGACGCTTAACCCTGGCGATGTAGTGGTAATGTTTACCGACGGTGTAACCGAGGCCATGGGCAAGGAGCAGGAAGAATACACGGACCGCCGCCTGCAGTCGTTTTCAGTGCAGCACCGCAACAGGAGCGCCCACGAGTTGCTGGAGCTGATCCAGGAGAATGTCGAGTCGTTTACGGGGCCGGTGAGCTTCCTAAGCGATGACCGGACAATGGTTATCTTGAAGGCCGAGGACAGGACGCAAGACGGGTCGATTCGCAACAAAAAACAGACATGAAATTCTTCATAGACACCGCCGACCTTGACGAGGTCAAAGAAGCCCAGGATATGGGCGTCCTTGATGGCGTCACCACCAACCCTTCGCTCATGAAGAAGGCTGCCGAAAAGGTGGGCCGCACACTGGACTTTCACACGCAAATATGGCAAATCTGCGAGATGGTGGACGGTGACGTGTCCGCGGAGGTTACGGCTGTCGACTTTGCCGGCATCATGCACGAGGCACATGCGCTCGCCGCCATCCACAGTAATGTCGTGGTAAAGGTCCCGCTCATTCTTGCAGGCATCAAAGCAATCAAGGCGCTTGATGCAGAAGGCATCCGCGTCAACTGCACACTGTGCTTTTCGCCAACGCAGGCGCTGGTTGCAGCGAAGGCCGGTGCCGCCTATATCAGTCCCTTTCTTGGGCGCGTTGACGACATTTCGTCCGACGGTCTGAAGCTGCTGGAAGAAATCATCACCATATACAACCACTACGACTTCCAGACGGAAGTACTGGCCGCTTCGATCCGTCACCCCATTCATGTCGTAGAGGCGGCGCTAATGGGGGCGCACGTGGCCACGATGCCGCTGGGCGTCATCAAGAAGCTACTCAAACACCCGCTTACCGACATCGGCCTGGCGCGCTTTCTGGCGGACTGGAAGAGCTTTAAGTCCTAGGCCTACGCCGTAGAAAACTCTTTAGCATGCCGCCGGGGCCAAGGCCCGGGCGGTCTATCATAGCGCATGCAATTCTTGAGCTTAGGCGGCTCCGACGAGATTGGAGCCAGTTGTCACTTCCTGTCTGTTGCCGAGGGCGGCCTGATTCTGGATGCCGGTGCTGACCCAAACGCCGAGGGCGTTCCCAGCCTGCCGCGGTACGACCTGATTCGGAGCCTCTACGGTGCAGACCATGCCAGCCATGTCTTTGTCACGCATGCCCACCATGACCATATCGGCGGGCTGCCTACATTGGTGGAGAACTTTCCGCAGGTCCGCGTGCACCTGACGCATGCCACTCGTGCGCTGGTGGAGTTCATGTTGTTTGCCTCCGCACGCTTGCAGGAACGCAAGTATCGGGAGGGTTCCTCACAGCATTTGCCGCTATTTGATGCAGCACAGCTGGAGGATACGCTGGCGCGCTTTTCCACGCATGATTACGAGGAGCCGTTCGTGCTGCAGCAGGGCCAGCAGCGGGTGTCCGCGGAATTCTATAGCGCGGGCCATGTGCTAGGCTCTTCGGGCGTACTGATCCAGTTTTCAGAAAAGGGAAGCGAGCGGCGGCTCTTTTACACCAGCGACACCAATACGCGATCGCAGGCAATCATCCCCGGCGGGTGCTACCCCGAGCCACCCATTGATATACTGGTCACGGAGACGACGCTTGGCGCCGACCCTCGCGCGGAGTTAACCACGCGCAAGGCCGAAGAGCACCGTTTCTGCGAGGCACTCCAGGGCGTTATTGCACGCGAGGGATGCGCACTGGTGCCTGTGTTCATGCTGGGACGCGCGCAGGAAGTCCTGGCTGTAATCGATCGATTCAAGCGACAGGGACGGCTTCCCAAGAGTGTACCCGTGTATACCGCGGGCGGGATGCGTGAGGTGTCGAGGATCTATGACCAGACGCGACATGACACGCCGCGTATCAACGACGAGTTTGAGGTCTTTCAAGTCGAGCAGCGGCGCTATCCGTTTAAGCAGGCCAAGATTTTGAAAGCTACGCACCAGCCAGCCATCTTTGTCTTAGCCAGCGGGATGCTGTTCGAAAACACGATGTCGAATAAGCTCGCGCAGCTACTCGTAGAGGGGGAAAAGCATGCCATTTTGATGGTTGGCTTTTGCAAGGAAGACTCTCCGGGCGGCCGCCTGCTTCAGGCCAATGAGCAAGGCCAGAACGGCGTTATCCTGGACCGGAAGGCGGGCATGCAGCCGCTTGCCTGCCAGGTTGAGCGGTTTCGCTTCAGCGGTCACAGCAACCGGAGGGACCTGGTCGGACTGGTCGGCCACCTCCGTCCGAAGAAGACCGTCCTAGTCCACGGCGAAACCGCAGCCCGCGCATGGATGGCCGAAGCCATCGCCAAGGCATACCCGGACACGACGGTAGTAGTGCCCGATATGGGTCAGAGCATTGAGCTGTAGGGTACGTCGCAGACATGATCCAGTTGTTGCGCCTGCGGTGTCGCTCCGCAACGCCTCATTCCGTGACACCTGCGCACCGAAATCTCATCTGCCTGATCCCCACGCTGCCCTCATGAAGGGACCGGCGTGGCCGTGCATAGTTGGACCGGTGCCGAGCACCGTCAGCACTGGGCAGCAGTGCTTCAGCAGCGCCAACACGGCCTAATTCAACGGACGCTGGACCGCAACGTGATGGCCACGCGTGCCCGCTATACCAGCCCAGATACCGGCTCCCGCACCACCTCTAACAACCGGTCGACGACACCCTCTACCGTCACACCTTCGCTCTCCGCGTAGAAGTTCGTGATGACGCGGTGCCGCAGTACCGGGTGCGCCAACGCGCGGATGTCTTCAATGGCTACATTGTAGCGACCACGAAACGCCGCCCGCACCTTCCCGCCCAAAAGCAGATACTGCGCGGCGCGCAGCCCCGCGCCCCAACTCACCCAGTTCTTGATGAAGTCCGGCGCGGCGGGCTCATTCGGGCGCGTGCCGCGCACGAGGTCCACCGCAAACTGTGCGACATTCTGTGGAACGTAGACTTTCTTGACCAACGACTGGAAGGCCAAGATGTCCTTGCCGCTGAGCGCGGTTTCCAGCATTGCCTCCTCGCGCGAGGTCGTCTGCAGAGCGACCTCAAGCTCTTCTTCGGCCGACAGGTAGTCAATCACGATGTTGAACATGAACCGGTCGAGTTGCGCCTCAGGCAGGGGATAAGTGCCTTCAAGCTCAATAGGGTTTTGCGTAGCAAGGACGAAAAACGGCTTGTCGAGCATGTAGACATCGCCGCCGCTGGTCACCTGATACTCCTGCATGGCCTCAAGTAGCGCCGCCTGCGTCTTGGGCGAAGTCCTGTTGATTTCGTCCGCCAGAATTATGTTTGCAAAGACGGGACCCTTCACAAAGCGCAGGTGGCGCGTGCCGGTGGCCAGATCGTCCTCCAGCATCTCTATGCCCGTAATGTCAGCTGGCATGAGATCCGGCGTGAACTGAATCCGCTTGTAGGACAGATCGAGGATCTCTCCCAGTGACTTAATCAAAAGCGTCTTGGCCAAGCCCGGTACGCCTGTGATTAGGCAGTGCCCTCCGGCAAAAAGTGCCATGAGCACCTGCTCAATGACCGCCTCCTGGCCGACAATCCGACGCCGCACCTGGGTCAGAATGCGCGCCTTGCCATCACGCAGGCGCTCCAGCTGCGTGCTATCGTTGTTCGTTGAAAAAGCCACCGGGTATATGTAGTGTTCTATGAATGCTGCTCGGGATCAGCCTGCGACAACGTGCTGTCGTCGGCCCTGCGTCGCAGCGGCAGTCATACATGGTGCTGCCGTGAATGTGCCACTGCCCGCGGAGGCTAATGCGTCAGCGCATACATGACGAAGTTGATGCCCATCTGAAAGCTCACCGTGGACGCGTTGGCGAAGTCTCTGTTGGGATACTCCCAGCCGTCTCCAATGTCCTGGTTGTGGTTTGCCAACGCCATCAGGCGCCCCGCCCCGTCAAAATAGCCCATGTACCGATCCGCCGTCGTGGAGCCTTGATATCCGCTCACAAGCGACGGAGCCGCCACCGGATCGATGTCATAATAGATCGACCATATCGGATGTGTTGGCGGGAGCTCCACAGGTTCGTTGCCAGGGAGGACACGCTGCATCTGCTCATAGAGGTTGATCCACTCGTAGTCCCCTCTGAAATCGTCAAACAGGATAAACCCGCCACGCTCCAGATACTTGCGCAGCTGCGCAGCATCCTCGTCATCCATCTGCCAGTAGCCAGGCTCACACAGGTACAGCACGGGGTAATCAAAGATGCGATCATCCTTAAGATCAAGTACCAGGTAGGGCTCTTCAACATGGATGGTCGTGGTGCGCTCCAGTGCGGTGTAGAAGTTTTCCTCTGCCGTGGGGTAGTCGTGCGCCCAGGCGGCGCCTCCCCTGCCACGCCCCCCGTAGGGACTCTCAAACCGTATGCGCGCAAAGCGAAAGCCGTAGTCTGCCTGGGCGTACACCTCGCCCGCCACCAGGAGCGCGAGCCCGCACAGCGCTGAACGAAAGACACAGTTGGCTGCCATGCGCTATCGCCCCTCCCCAACGCACGCGAGAAGCAGCTGCTGCGCCTCCCGAAATCCCGGTGCGATCTCCAGCGACTGCAGCACCGCCCGCTTGGCTCGGGCAATTTGCTCATCGTTATACAGGCTCTGTGCCAGCTCAAAATATGCGCTCGCCTTGTCCACCGGACTCAGCGCCAAGAGCGCACGGCGCGCCTCGACCTCGGCCGCAAAGTCTCCCTGAGCTGCAGACAGCTCCGCCACTCTTGTTAGCGCGTCCTCACTATACGGCGCAGTCGTGCGCGAGCGCCGCAAGAGTTCCAAGGCCCGGTCCAATTCCCCGCGCTCCTCGTAAAACGCGCTGAGCTCTCGCGCCTCTTCTGCCCCGAATGGCGTCACTGCCAGGTAGGCCTCCAGCGTTCTCGCCAAGGCCGCTTCGTCGCCGCGCCGCCGGTACACGGCGGCCAAACCCTGGTACGCATTGCCCGCACTAGTGAAATGCGGATAGATTTCCAGCGCCTCCTTAAAGCGTGCCTCGGCCTCATCATCCTCGTTGCGCGAGAGTGCCTCCGCTCCTGCCTGCAGGCTGCCAAAAAGCGAATTCTTCCCTTGCTGCTTCAGCCACTCCTCCAACGAACCGCCGGCCACCTCTTCCGCCAGCATGTCAGGCCACCCCTGCAGCACATCAGCAAGCTCAGTCCGCCTGACACGCAGCGACCGCCGAAACCCATCATCCAGCGTGGCACGCGTCATGCCCAGAACGTCTTGCACCGCCTGCTCCTCGGTGTTGCCGCTGCGCAATGCACGCAAGAGATCCAGTACGGCATCGAAGCCGTGATGCTCCACGACATAGTCCACGACCTTGTAGGCGTGGTAGTAGCTCATCATTACCTGCCCCGGGAATGCCGGACGCGTAAACCCCCGGTCGATTTCCTCCAGGCGGTGCAACCGGTCCCGGTCGAATGCCATAAAGAAGCGGAGCTCGTACTCGCGCGACCACTCAGGGTGCGCACGCTGCTCCTCGTAGACCGAAAGCCCTTCTGTAAGCCACCGCGGTACACGGAAATCGCTCGTACCAATCGCCATCGTGTGAGCGATTTCATGCCATAGTGTCCGCGCCCAGTTGTACGGCGTGTCGCCGCGCGCCTCTGGAGTGTTGACGGCAAGAACATCGCCAAAGCTCACGCCCAACAGCCCGATGTGCGGGACTCCCGCAACGCGGACAGCAAAGTCATCAGCATCGTTGTAGGCCTCAATAACAATCTTGTCTTGGGGTCGGTATGGATAGCGCGAGGCCATCGCCCGGAATGCGGCTTCCGCCTCGCGAAGCATGGCCGGTCCCAAGATGTCTGCCTCCGAGCGGTGGATGCGAAGCCGTATGTGTTCGCTGTCCATCTCCCGAAACTCCGCAGCTTCATCCAGAAGGCTCAACGTGTTCGCCACAAAGAGGTTAAACGCGTCTCGCTCATAGGCCCGCTCCAGATAGCGCCGGGCTTGCCCGCTGTTGCCGAGCCGCAGAAGCGCGGTGCCCAGCTCAGCATTGGCAGCCGCATTGTTGGGGTCCGCTCCAACCGCCTTGAGCGCCATCGACGCTGCGTCCGGGTACCGAAACCGCAGCGCCAGTCCCTCACTGACCGCCAGGTAAAAGTTCGAAGGTCGCGCGTTGATTTTGTGCGCCCGCAGCTCAACCTCGGCAAAGGCGGCAGTGTCGCCCCGCAGATGGTGCGCAGTTGCCAGGCGGGCCAGCGCGGTGATGGACGCAGGATTGATATCCAGGGCCTCCTGAAGGCGCAAGGTGGCCTCGTCCATCTGTCCGTCCAGTATGTGCAGGAATGCCAGGAGGCTGAGCGCATCGACGCTGTTTGGCATCTTCTTGAGCGCGTCACGCGCTAGCGACTCTTTGCGCGCGTAGCTGCCAGTAGCCTGCGCGAGCGCTACATATAGCTCCGCCCGGTGGGGGTTGATCGCCATTGCTTCCTCGTACAGTGCCTGCGCCTGCGCCGCATCGTACGTGATGCGGTACAAGTCGCCATGCCAGAGGAGATGCTGAACGTTGCCTTCGTCCAGCGCCAGTGCCGTCGACAACGCATCGTTGGCATCGTGGTATTCCTCAAGCCGCACTGCAGCCTGCGCACCCACCGCCATATCGGCTGCCGTGGTAAAGATGCCCTGCCGAAGGTTGTTGCGAAGTGTGGAATACAACCCGCGGGCACGCGGCTCCTGCCCCGTGGCGGTAAACAGGTCAGCTACCTCAAACCCTGCCCGCCAATAGTCAGGCTTTGCTCGGATAGCGTTGACAAAGGCCGTTTCAGCCTCGGCAAGGCGGCCCACAGCCCACAGCAGGCGACCCCGGGCATAGTGCACATGTGCGTTGTTGGGCCACCGGGAATGGAAGCGCTCCGCCTGCGCCAGACCGGCTTCGCAATCCCCCGTCTGGAGGAACGTTTCAAAGTACCCTTCGATGGCGTCACCGGCCTCCGGGGCCAGCAACTCCTGAAATTCCGTGCGGGCCCGGCTGTACTGCCCAGTGTTGAGCAGCTCACTCGCCGACTGCGCCCAGGCGCAGTCGTAGCACCAGGCTACGCACAAGGCAAAGATCCCGCATGCCAAGCGGCGCAAGGAAGGCAGCATACCGCTAGGGGTTAGTCGCGTAGCGGGCAGCGATAGCTGCCAAGCCAGCATCAAGCGCTTCACGCGAAAGCCAATGGCCGCGGACCATCACGCCCGAAGGCCCCGCAAGATGCGCAACATCTTCCAGCGGATTGCCGTCGACCAAGAGCAAGTCCGCGCGTGCGCCAACCGTCACCGTGCCAAAAGTGTCCTCGTTGGAAAAGTATTCACCTACATTAACCGTCCCGGAAACGAGAATCGAGTGCGGGTCCATGCCGGCATCCACCATGCGCGTGAGTTCGCGGTGCAGCGAAAACCCAGGCACGCTGAAGACCTGTGGTGCATCGGTACCCATCAGGATGCGCGCCCCTGCGCGATGCAACGCACCCAGAATGTGCATACGCCAAGCGATAAGCTTCTCCGCAGCCGCGCGATCAGATTCACCTTGCACGCGGCGGGTACGACGGGACCAGCTTTCGACCACGCCCGGCGGCATGTACTTAAGCTCTGGATAAGCGTCCAGGACATCGGCGTCAACATATCCATAGAGATACTCCCATAGCGCCATGGTTGGCACGACCCACGCCCCTACTTCTTTCGTGCGTGCTATCGCGTGCGCCAGTGCCTCTTCATCGATCTCATTGGCATTCACGGTCCGCAGGTACTCCACGTATCCGTCGACATGGTCGAAGGTCTCCTGGCCCCGGTCTATGGCGTGCATCAGACCCACATCGGCCGGCACATGGCCGCCAAAACGTATGCCGACCTCCTGTGCAGTGGTGGCCATGGCATCGTACTCCTCCATAGTCAAACCGGGGTGGATTTTGAGCAGGTTCCATCCCTCTTCACTCTGGCGGCGGGCCTTTTCCACGGCTTGCTCCGGCGAATTGATGGAACCGCCGCTGAAGCTAGGGCCGGCCAGATACAAGGTAGGCGCAACGATTTCGCTGCTGTTAGCCCGCCTGCGCAGTTCCAGCTGCCCCGGGGCGCCAAGCATGCCGCGCACAGTTGTGATGCCGTTAGCCACGTACAGGAAGAGCACATCCTCGGTATACTGTGCAGGCTCGTCCGGGCGCGGCACATGCCCGTGCATCTCGGCAAGACCAGGCAGCAGGAACTTGCCGGTGGCATCGACGCGCAAGGCGCCTGCCGGCACCTCAACGTCCGGGCCCACCGCTACTATGCGGTCCCCACTGACCAGCACCGTTGCGCCGGGCGTCACCTCATCATCTTCCATCGTGATCACGTTAGCGTTCACAAAGGCAACATCCTGCGCCGCGCCCGCGGAGGCAGCAAAAACGGTTGCCGATAGTAAGAAGGTGCGAAGGAGTTTCATGGCTCGGCCTATCGGTGAATGAAGTGGTACAGGAGCACCAAAGCGTTGATCCCGCGTGAAAATAGCACTGGCCCAGATTAACCCCCTTGTCGGAGACCTGCGCGGTAATGCCGACAAGATACTTGCCTTTTGCCGCAAGGCACACGCGCAATCGGCGGACCTGGTGGTATTTCCTGAGCTCTCGCTGATCGGCTACCCGCCGCACGATTTGCTTGAGCACGCCCCCTTCGTTAAAGAAGAGAAAAGGACGCGCGAGGCACTGGCCAACGCCATCGCACCCTCACTGGGCCTCATCGTGGGCGGGCTGGCGCCAAACGAGCGTGGGGCAGGCAAGCCCCTGCATAATGCTGCGTTTCTTTACGAAGACGGCAAGAGGCTTGGCGTAGTTCATAAGGCTCTGTTGCCTACGTATGACGTGTTTGACGAGCGCCGCCACTTTGAGCGGGGTCTTCGCCGCGATGTCGTCCGCTGGCGAGGCATGGCCCTTGGCATTCATATCTGCGAAGACCTCTGGAATACCAAGCCTGCGGCCAACACGCTGTATGACGCGAATCCCGTCGCAGAGCTTGCAGCCGCCGGGGCAGACTTGTTCGTAAACATCTGCGCGTCCCCCTATGCAATTGGCAAGCGCGCTGAAAGCGAGGAGCTTATCGCCCATAGCACTAGGACGCACGGCATCCCGTACGTCTTCGTGAACCAGGTCGGCGCGAACACGGAGCTCATCTTTGATGGAACCAGCTGCGTGTATGGGCCGGGCGGCAAGGCGCTGCTGCGCATGAACGCATTTGAGGAAACACTGGCACTCTGGGACACGGACGGGCCTGCCGCCACGCCGGCGCCGGCAGCGGATTCCATTGCTCGACTCCACGATGCCCTGGTGGTCGGAATACGTGACTACTTCTATAAGACGAATGTCTTTACCAAGGTGGTTATCGGGCTTTCGGGGGGCATTGACTCCGCCGTCACCTGTGCGCTGGCCGTACGCGCTCTGGGTTCAGACAGGGTTGTAGGCGTGTCTATGCCGTCAAAGTACTCTTCAGCGCACAGCGTCGATGATGCAATGGCACTGGCGGATGCGGTGGAGATCCCGCTGCTCACCATTCCCATCAAGGGCCCCGTTGCCGCTTTTGGCAAGGCGTTGGCAAATGCCTTTGCGGGCACCGCGCCGGATGTTGCCGAAGAGAACATCCAGGCCAGGGCACGGGGTACGATCCTGATGGCGCTATCCAATAAATTCAACTACCTCCTGCTGTCTACTGGCAACAAGAGCGAGTTGTCTGTGGGCTACGCCACGCTCTATGGTGACATGAATGGAGGGCTGGGTGTGCTGGGCGATGTGCTGAAGGGCCACGTCTACCGGCTTGCCCGCTACATAAACCGGTGCAGCACAATAATTCCGGAGAACACCATCTGCAAGGCACCATCTGCTGAGCTGCGCCCCAACCAGACGGACCAGGATTCCCTGCCTCCTTACGAGGTTCTCGATGAAGTGCTACGCAGGTACATAGAAGAGCAGCAGGACTTGCAGCAGATTTCTCAAGCCACAGGCTTTGACGAAGCCCTCGTAGCAAAGACGCTCCGCCAGATCGACCGCAGCGAATACAAACGCAGGCAGGCTTCACCCTGCCTGCGAGTCACACCCAAAGCCTTTGGTGCCGGGAGGCACCTGCCCGTCGTCATGCGCTGGGACCACCGGTCAGGCTTACTGGATGAGGTAGGCCACGGCCAGGATGTAGCCACGCGTACCAAGACCTGAAATCTGTCCTACGCACGCGGACGCAGTCAATGAGCGGTGCCTATATTCCTCGCGCGCGTAGATGTTGGAGATGTGCACCTCCACAACCGGCGGCGTGATGGCTGCGATGGCATCCCGTAGCGCCACCGATGTGTGAGTATACGCGCCTGGGTTAAACACCACGCCTCCAATCTTGTCGGCATGCGCTTTGTGCAATCTATCGATCAAGGCGCCCTCCGAGTTGCTCTGAAAAAACTCGAAGTCCACTTGCTCAAACGCTCGGACCAGGTTCTCCTCAATGGTCGTGAGCGAAAAAAACCCATAGATCCCGGGGTCCCGCTCGCCGAGCAGGTTAAGGTTGGGACCATTAAGAATAAGAATCTTCACAGTTGTCAGTGCACATCAAAGGAAAGGCCGTCATACCCTAACATGACCCCGTCAGGCAGCTTGGCATCCTCGTCGGCATGCTTAACACCGTGGGTCATATGAATCAAAATCGTCTGGCGCGCCCTCACACGTGCCGCCACCGCGACCGCCTCTCCGATAGATAGGTGCTTGCTGTGCGGCTTATGCCGCAGGGCATCTATGACAAGTACATCCAGGTCTTGCAGGTCGTCGTATGCCGCCTCGGGCACATGGCTGGTGTCGGTAAGGTACGCAAATCGTTCGATCCGGTAACCTAGCACGTCCATGTTGCCGTGGCGCAACTCTATCGGCGTTACGAGTACAGATTCAGGGCCGCCGTAACGACTGCGCACCTGAAAGGGGTGCGTACATGCCTCTAACTGCAGTTTGGGTGCCGCGGCGTACTTGGCGTGAGGATCAAATATCCATGGAAACATCTGCCGCAGCGTTCGCTGCGCCGCGCCGCTAGCGTAGCATGGCAAGGACTTCCGGTTGTCAAAGAAATACGGCCTGAGTTCATCCAGCCCCGCGACATGGTCATTGTGGTGATGCGTAATCAGCAGCGCGTCAATGGAGATAAGACCTTCACGGAGCGCTTGCTGCCGGAAGTCGGGGCCCGCATCAATGACGATACTTAGCCCGGGCATCTGGATGTGGCAGGAGCAGCGCGTACGCACGTCCCGCGGATCTGTTGACGTACAGACCGTGCAGGTACAGCCGATAATCGGAATACCTACCGATGTCCCCGTCCCCAGGAGAGTGACCCGCATATCAGTCCTTCACCAAGAGGGCGTTGATATCCTCACGCACGGCCGGACGTATGTATATGGAGTCCAAGGGTAATTCTCGCAGCACTTCCGCAAGGATGGCCAATTGCGTTTCTGCGGGATTCCGCTTGTTGAGAACTACGACTTCCTTGCCTTCAATGGTACACCGTCCCCCGTGGAACTGTCCTTTTTCCCACCGAATGGTGACGCCGAGCCGCGTGGCGGCGTCCTCCATTGCGCGAACCAGCCGCCGTGGCTTAAGGCGCATACTAGAAGCGGAGCCCCAGACGCGCGACATGCATCACGCTCTCATAGTCAAGGGAGCGACTTAGCTCAGAGGTCACATCCCGCGGCGGATTGATATTCCAAACCTGGTACCTGAAGTTGTAGCCCAGCTCCAGATGCCGTCCTGGCCGCACCTGTGCTATCACCAGGGCTGCATCCACTTCCGCCCCAGGCGCAAAGCCATAGCCTGTAGCCAGCGTACTCGTCACCACACTTAGCGCAGGGTTGGCTCGCACCGTCAGACCTGTGCGCGGGGGCGCCCATTGAATGCCCACGCCCAACCCAAACCGGGTACCGTCCCACCACGCCTTACTACTTGTGTAGACGCGACGGTGGCCGACCGTCAGAATAACGGGTACTTTCAGGCCGCGCTTCTGGACTTCCAGCGCACGCAAGCCCAACCAGCCGGATATCGCTACATCCAAGAGCGTAGGACTACCTGTTCCCAGCGCAGCCGAAGCAAAAAGGCTGGGCTGCTGGTAAACAAGCGCCAGAACCGGCCCTTCGTACTCATAGCGCTGGCCCGCAGGGACGTTTCCGGTATGGGAGAAGCCCACGACACCGACTGCCACACTCACTGCACGCACCGCGACGGGCTGTGAAGCCACTGGCACAGACGCCAGCAGGCACAGGCCTAGCGCGACGGCAAGGACGCCTGGGCGGCTGTTCACGCTGCGTCCTCCTTAGCAGCCTTTGCCGGCCGCTTCCTGGACTGCTTCCCTCTTTCGCCGCTCCCTCTGCGCTGCTGTGAAACGTCAACCGCTGCGCGTTTCTGGCGCGAAGCGCTGGGCAATTCAAAACTATAGCCCATCACGTTCATCCTGGACTTTTCCTTAAGCACGATACGCACCTTGTGGCGCAGCTGCCACTGGAGCCACAGGCTCGGAACTCCGCGCTTGAGGTAGGCCGCCGTAAAGGGATGCACATGCAGGAAGAGCTTTCCGGAGGAGCCGTTACAATGAGCACCCAACCACGCCTCCATTGAGGCGACCAAGTCTCGTGGTGAGGCATGTCCGTTGCGAAGCGCTTCATCGGACGCCGACTCGTCCCGCGCTTTGATGCTCGGGCGCGTGCGCTGCCGCGTGATCTGGATGAGGCAGATGTCGCTCATCGGCAAGACTTTGGTCGCCGCGCGGTCCGACTGAAAACCCTCCTTGAGTACCTCAAAGACTTTCTGGCGATCCTTCATGTCGCGCATATCGATAAAGTCGACCACAATGATGCCGCCCAGGTCGCGCAGCCGCGTCTGTCTAGCCACGGCTCGCGCGGCCTCCAGGTTCACCTTTAGCGCGTATGCCTCGTGACTCATGTTTCTCGTTTGCCGACCGCTTCCCGAATTAACGTCAATGACATGCATCGCCTCCGTCTGCTCGATGACGAGGTAGCCACCCGAGGGCAGCTGCACGCTCTGGCTAAAGGCGTCTTCAATGGTCGACTGGAGCTCGGTGGCCTGGAATATGGGGCGACTGTCTTTGTGCAGCTTCACGACACGAGCCAGATGCGGCGCTACGGCCTGGATGTACCGCTGAATGTTGCGATGCATACGAGGCTCATCGACCAGGATTCGGTCGTAATCATTGGAAAAGAGGTCTCGGATAATCGACGATACCATGTTGACATCCGTATGCACCTTGGCGGGGACCTTGTCGGTACCGGCGATCTGCTTTTCCAATTGCCTCCACCGTTTCAAGAGCAGCTTCAGATCGGTTTCTAGCGCTGCGCGATCCTTTCCCCTAGCCACCGTTCGCACAATGATGCCGAAGCCCGCCGGCCGGAGCTGCTGCACCAAGGTGCGCAGGCGACGGCGTTCTTTCTGTGACGAAATCTTGCGCGACACGGCGGTGAGGTCCGCCACCGGGACCAGCACCAGAAAGCGGCCGGCCAGCGATACGCGTGTGGACACACGTGTACCCTTGGTCGAGATCGGTTCTTTGACGACCTGCACCAGGATGCGCTGGTTCTTCTTCAGGAGGTCCAGCGACCCGTGAGTACGGCGCTTCCGACCGGGCCGTGCGCTGCGGTTGGGCTTCGGTGCCGCTAGCTGCGGAGGATTATCCCGCAGATGGGGCGCCTCTTCCTGTGCATAAGAAAGTAACTGCGCCAGATTTTCATCCAAGTCGGTGTAGTGCAGGAAGGCATCCTGGGACTGCCCAATGTCTACGAAGGCAGCCTTGATGCTTGGCACAAGGCGCCGGATCTGACCCAGGTAAATGTCGCCCACGGTTCGCTCACTAGTGGCGTGCTCCACATGGAGCTCCGCCAGCGTGCCATCTTCCACGATGGCAATCTGCGTCTGCGCTTTCTCCGCGTTGATGATGATCTCTTTGGCCATGACAAAGAATGGTGCGCGCGCGTGCTGTGCATACCCCTTGAAAATTCGGGCATGCTCAGGCGTATACTCGGGCGGATGTGCAGGTCCGTGCGGATCCAGCTCCAGAGGGAGCGCAGAATCAGCACGGTGCGCCGCTCGCTACAAAGCGCGCAAAAGCTTGGAGTTATTAGGAAAAGGGCCACAAATAGGGCCATTGGAGTCGGGTTCATCGCGCTTAATTCGGGTATTTCTGATACGCGATTTGTTATACTACCCGCCGGGGTGTCCGTAGGATCCCGCTTGCTCCATGCAGGCACTTTGACTCCTTGCCGGCGTATACCATTCAACGTAAGTGTGCAGTTCCTCAATGGCCCTTTCGACCGCCCCGGCACGTGACGGCATCAAGCGCAATGCTGCTCCGGCACGCAGCACACCTGGGCTAGAGGGTGTAGTCGCGCTGGAGTCGTCGATTTGCTTTATTGACGGCCAAAAGGGCGAGCTTGTCTACCGGGGTTACGATATCCGCACGCTGGCACGCCATGTCTCATTTGAAGAGGTGGCTTACCTCCTTTGGCGCGGCGTCCTGCCAACGCGCAGCCAGCTGGCAGACCTTGAGGCGCGCCTGTGTGCGGAGCGTACGCTGCCGCCAATGGTGCTGGACATCTTGCGGCTGACGCCCGAAGACGCGGCGCCTATGGCGGCGGTGCGCACGTGTGTTTCGGCGCTGGCCCACTTTGATGGGGAAGCGGACGACATGAGCGCCGAGGCCAACCTCCGCAAGTCAATTCGGCTGGCCGCCAGGATTCCGGCAATTATTGCGGCCTTTGCGCGTCTGCGTTGCGGACAAGACCCCATCACGCCGTTAAGTACCGGATCCACCGCCTGCAACTTCCTATACATGCTAAGTGGCGAGCGGCCCGGACCGCAGGCCGAGAAGACCTTGGACACCGCGCTCGTCTTGCATGCTGAGCACAGCCTGAACGCGTCCACCTTCGCGGGTCGTGTCATCGGTTCCACGTTGGCAGATGTGTATGCGGCGATTTCGGGAGCTATCGCCGCCCTTTCCGGCCCACTCCACGGTGGCGCCAACTTGCGCGTGATGAAGATGCTGCTCCAGATCGACCAGTCCGGGGAGAGCCCGGCCAGTTACGTGCGCGCACGACTTGCGGGCAAGGAGCGCATAATGGGGTTTGGGCACCGGGTCTACAAAGTCATTGACCCGCGTGCCACCATTCTGCGTGAAATGATGATGGCCTTGGCCAAGGAACGCAACGCAGAGAAGTGGGGCGAGGTCTGCGAGGAGATTCGGCATGTGATGGAGAAGGAGAAGGGTCTCAACCCGAATGTAGACTTCTACACCGCGCCCATGTACTACATGCTCGGCATTGAAATAGACCTCTACACGCCGATCTTCGCCATGAGCCGCATCACCGGCTGGATGGCGCACCTGCTGGAGCAGTGGCACGAGAACCGACTGATCCGGCCGCGGGCTCGCTACTGCGGGCCACGCCACTTGAGCGTGGTTCCCATTGGCCATCGGTAGGTGCTATCTGGCTGAGTGCCCAGTTGGCACTTTTTGCGTCGTTTACTGCGAATTAGTGCCATTTTCGCCCACCAGAGTCCCGCCTCTGAACTAGCTTCGCCCTGGCTGGCGCCAATTCAGTGGAGCGCGGCGCCCCGCATTGGAAATGGTCAGTTGCGCGGCCATGCGCTGACAGTACGCCGGGCATTCATTCGATATCCCGGCACCTCCCGATGGATGGTTGCTACAGGATCCGGCCGCGGCGCCCGTGCCGGATTGTGCCAGATGGTGCAGGCGTGCGTGTCCATTCGCTCAGTGGCGCTATCATCTGCGGGCGGACCGTTCGGCATGCGACGTTCGTACGCTCCATATCCTGCCAAAGCGATTCACATTGGTGGCCACATCTACCAGTGCCGGCTTCCCATCGAATCCGGCGTACCATGGGCGTATACCGGAGACGTCCCCTTGTGATCAAGGCTGCTGATCGAGGAATCCATGGCCGGATGCTGACGTCGGGATTCCATGACTTCTGGAGGGATCCTCTGCTCGCGTTGCCGTACACACGGCGCCGCAGGTCGGACCTCAGTTCGGCCCACATCGTATCACCGTGGCGCCGCAAAGGACTCCGCCAGGCACCTGTCCGTTGATGCAAGCTGACAAACGACGCCGAGGTGCATGATAGTCGCAATTCCGCTACCTTTATCGCCGTCCGTCTGATACGCTATGTCGAACCGCGCAAAGTCCTTGCTCCATGCGCTCGCGTCGCCTGTAGGCCGTAAGGTGCTTACCGGCCTTACGGGCCTCGGATTGGTGCTTTTTGTGATCGTACATATGTTGGGCAACCTCACCTACCTCCAAGGCGGGGACGCGTATAACCTGTACGCCCATAAGCTGGCCAGCTACGGCGTCGTACTCTACATCCTGGAGATCGGACTGGCAGCGTTCTTTGCCATGCACGCCTACATTGGTATCAACATATATCTCCGCAAGCGGAAGGCACGAGGAGGCAGCTATGCCAGGTACAGAAGCGCGGGCACGCCGAGTCGGCAGACGCTAGCATCAAAGACGATGATCATTTCGGGCGTCGTGCTCCTGGTATTCCTTGTGCTGCACCTGATCCACTTCAAGTTCGGACCGGGCATGACGGAAGGCTATGTGGCAATGGTGGATGGAGATCAGATCCGCGACCTGCGGCGCCTGATGACAGAAAAGTTTCAATCCCCACTGTATGCCTTCGGATACCCGGCCGTCATCATCCTGCTTGGGTTCCACCTGCGGCACGGCTTCTGGAGCGCCTTGCAGTCCCTGAGTCTCACATCACCCAGGCTGAGCACCGTTTTGTATCCGGCAGGCGCAGCACTTGGCCTTATTGTAGGGGTCGGCTTTGTTGTTGTCCCTATCTGGATCTACTTCAGCTAGTTTTCGTGATGGAGAATCCTACCCGTAGCACGCTGCACGCCAAGGTGCCTTCTGGTCGGCTGCAGGACAAATGGGACGCCTACAAGGACACAGTAGGGCTCGTAAGCCCGGCCAACAAGCGTAAGCACACCATCGTCGTGGTGGGAACTGGACTGGCTGGCGGCTCCGCCGCGGCGACCCTGGCGGGCCTCGGCTACAAGGTCAAGAATTTTTGTATCCAAGACTCTGCCCGGCGTGCGCACTCCATAGCGGCGCAAGGGGGCATCAACGCTGCCAAGAACTACCCCAACGACGGTGACACGATCTGGCGCCTGTTCTATGACACTATCAAGGGCGGCGACTACCGTTCCAGGGAGGCCAACGTATACCGCCTCGCACAGGTATCAAACAACATCATTGATCAGGCCGTTGCTCAGGGCGTCCCCTTTGCCCGAGAATACGGAGGACTGCTGGCCAACCGGTCGTTTGGCGGGGCGCAGGTATCGCGAACGTTCTACGCACGCGGCCAAACCGGACAGCAACTGCTGCTCGGCGCCTACCAGGCGCTTAGCCACCAAATCGCCGCCGGCAATGTCACTATGCTTCCGCGGCGGGAGATGCTTGACCTGGTCGTGGTGGACGACCATGCGCGCGGCATCATCACCAGGGACCTGGCCACCGGCAAGCTTGAGCGCCACCTAGGCGACGCCGTTCTCCTGTGCACCGGCGGATACGGCAACGCCTACTACCTTTCCACTAACGCCAAGAATTCCAACGTGACCGCGGCCTGGCGTTGCTACAAGCGCGGCGCTTACTTCGCCAACCCGTGCTTCACGCAGATCCACCCGACCTGTATCCCGGTCTCGGGCAGCTACCAGTCGAAGCTTACACTCATGAGCGAGAGCTTGCGTAACGACGGGCGCGTGTGGGTACCAAAGAACTCTTCGGACCGACGGCCGCCAGGCCAGATCCCGGAAGTCGAACGTGACTACTATCTGGAGCGGCGGTACCCAAGCTTTGGCAACCTGGTGCCACGCGATGTGGCTTCACGGGCTGCAAAAAAAGAATGTGACGACGGACGGGGCGTCGGAGAAACCCGGTTGGCCGTATATCTGGACTTTGCCAATGCTATCGCACGCCTTGGCGAACAGGCCATCCGCGAACGCTACGGCAACCTTTTTGAGATGTACCAGCGCATCACAGGTGAAAACCCGAATGAAGTGCCCATGCGCATCTATCCGGCAGTGCACTATACGATGGGAGGTTTGTGGGTAGACTATGAATTGCAGAGCACCATCAGCGGACTGTTTGTGTTGGGAGAAGCCAACTTTTCCGACCACGGCGCCAACCGCCTCGGGGCCAGTGCTCTGATGCAAGGGCTGGCCGACGGTTATTTCGTCATTCCATACACACTTGGGGCATACATCAGCGGAACGCGACTTGATGGCAGCGTGACGACAAGTCATGAAGCATTCGTTAGTGCCGAGCGGGAATCCGCGGATCGGCTCAATGCGCTTCTGGCCAGCCGGGGTGACAAAACGGTCACGGAGTACCACCGCGAGCTTGGTCAACTGCTGTGGAACCATGTAGGCATGGCGCGCAGCCGAGAAGGGCTCGAAGCCGCCGCAGTGGAGATTGCCGAACTGCGCCAGGAATTCTGGGAGCGCGTGCGTGTCCCTGGCGAAAACGGGACCTACAACAAGAACCTGGAATTCGCAGGGCGTGTAGCGGACTTTATGGAGCTCGGCGAGCTCATGGCGCGCGACGCGCTGGCGCGCGAAGAGTCGTGCGGCGGGCATTTTCGGGAGGAATACCAGAGCGCAGAGGGAGAGGCACTGCGCAACGATGAGGACTTTACCCATGTCTCTGCTTGGCAGTATGCCGGTGGCGACACTGTTGCCGTACATCACCAGGAGCCGCTCGTGTTCGATACCGTCGAGCCTACGAGCCGGAGCTACAAGTAATCAGTGAACCCAAGCGCACGGGCATGGCTGACAACATGACCATCCATCTGAGAGTGTGGCGCCAGGCCGGACCAGACGCTCCAGGCCAGCTGGTTGACTACACCGTTGCGGACGCCAACGGGCACATGTCGTTCTTGGAGCTCCTGGATGTACTGAATGAGCAGCTTATCCGTCGCGGAGAAGACCCGGTAGAATTCGACAATGACTGCCGGGAAGGAATTTGCGGCTCCTGCGGTGTGATGGTAGGCGGCGTCGCGCACGGCCCTCAGCAGCGTACGGCTGTTTGCCAGCTCCACATGCGTACATTTAGGGATGGAGACAGAGTCGTCGTGGAGCCCTTCAGGGCTAAGGCCTTCCCTATTGTAAAGGACTTGGTGGTAGACCGCAGCGCCTTTGACCGGATCATTGCCGCAGGAGGCTACGTCTCGAGCACGACCGGTGGGGCACCTGACGCCAATGCGCTGCCGATCAGCAAAGACGCCGCTGATGAGGCTATGGACTATGCGGCCTGCATTGGGTGTGGCGCGTGTGTAGCCGCTTGCCCCAACGCTTCGGCTTCACTGTTTACGGCTGCCAAGATTTCGCATCTGGCCTTACTGCCACAGGGCCGCGTAGAGGCCTCACGCCGCGTGATCGCTATGGTTGACCAGATGTCGGCGGAAGGTTTTGGGGACTGCTCCAACCACGCAGAGTGCGAGGCGGTATGCCCGAAAGGAATCTCAATCGCGGGTATCGCTCGTATGCGCAGGGAATACGTTAAAGCGGTCCTGCGCTGAGCGAGACTGCCGAGGTGAGCACTTTCCCCGCAGGGGACGACCGGCCCATAAACTGACGCAAGAAGCA
Organism: Rhodothermales bacterium; assembly: GCA_965218495.1. GTDB lineage: Bacteria > Bacteroidota > Rhodothermia > Rhodothermales > Bin80. The sequence goes on along the minus strand of OZ244626.1, from coordinate 3,632,690 downwards.
TCGAGCCTCTGTATCCGGTTCTAATCCTGGTGGCTGCGATCTATGTGATCCTGAAGTCATCGGACCTGCTGATCGACATCGCCAGCAGCCTGGGCCGGAAGCTCGCGCTGAGCGATTACTTCATTGGCAGCTTCATCGTAGGCATTGGTACTTCGCTGCCGGAATTGTTCACGTCCATTGCTGCGGTGTTCAGCAACGTGCCGCAGCTGGTCGTGCCCACGATTTACGGCACGATCGTTGCCAACATTGCCGCGGGTTTTGGTCTTGGTGTGATAGCACTATTCTGCTTTGTGCGAAGAAATCAACGCGTGCGCCTGCTCTCATGGCGCGCGCCACTAGCCGGTGGATCACTCACATTTGGCACAAAGGATTGGCCAAAACGATTCCTGGGCATCCCGGTCGCATTCGCCGTCGGCTCGGTAGTGCTGACCGGCGTGTTTTATCTGTTCGGATACTTTGGCACTTGGCATGCCGTCAGCTTTCTGATTCTGTATTCGGTCTTCATTGCATCTGAGCTGAAAAGGAAAAGCTCTGAGCACCCTCAGTCCGACAACGACGACATTCCCTTGCTAAGTACCCCGGGAGGGACGCGTCCAGGCGTCAGAACACGGTCGGCAGGCTGGGAATTCCTCATTCAGCTGATTCCGCTGGCGGCAACATTCGTGCTCTTTCTGGTCGTAGCGATTGACCCAAAACACGAGCATCTGGAGGTGTTTCGCGACAATCCGGCTGCCGAAGTGACCTTTCTGGCCGGGCTTGCCCTGATTTTGGCTGTCTTGGTTTGGACTGTCTATAAATGGAAGCGTCAGGTGCCGCGATCAGATTTTGCTTCCTCCGTGGCCAATTCACTATCGGCGATGCCACGCATGATGCTGGTGGCTTCTCTGGCCGTTACGATTGTGGTCGTCTACTACTCCGGAGTCGCTATCGTTGAGGCAGTAGAATGGACTTCCCAGCTCTTCGGCATTGGGGATACAGTCCTTGCAGCTTCTGCATTGGCCGTAGGCACCTCACTACCAGACATCGTTGTGGCGATTAAGGTGGCCCGGCAAGGACGGCACATGCTCCTGTTCGGTCACATCCTGCAGTCGAACACGTTCGACGTATTCCTGGCCATGGGTGTCTGTGGAGTGGTGGCGCCCCTTATCACCGGCTACAGCTTTGAGGCTGGCTTGTCCATCCTCTGCTCCGTGCTGTTCACCGTGGCCATCGTCCCGATCATATGGACACGTCGCATCAAGCTGCTGCCGGGCGTGCTGTTGGTGATGGCCTTCTTAACATTTATGTTGCTGCTATTCGCATAAGGGTTACGGCATTATAATGGTCAGCTTCTGGCCAGGGTGGATGATGCTGCTCCTAAGGTTGTTGGCCGTGCGTATGCGAGACACCGTCGTCCGGTACTTCTTGGCTATCCTGGACAGATTCTCCCCCCGTTCGACCACGTGAACTACCGTCCTGCTCTTGCCAGGGACAATCTTAAGCGTTTGACCACGCCTAATCCTGCTGCTGCGCAGACCATTTAGGCGTTTGATGCTCGAGATGGTTGTGCCGTATTCTTCTGCGAGTTCGCTCAGAGTGTCACCGCGGCGTACCGGGTGGGTAACGGTCCTGGGCTGGCTAGTCTGCGCCGTAGAGGAATTTGATCGTGCAGGCTGACTGGCCTGCCGCACCGGTGGTGTCACTCGCGCCATCACAGGCTTGGGTTCAAAGTCGAGTGCTATTGGCTGGTTCACGTGCTTACCCCAATTCACTGTACGAATGCCTGCGCTAGCCAGCGACGCTAGATTTCCGCTTTTGCCGGCTACAGGCACCACTAAGCGCTGCCCCGGGTAGATCGTGGTTTTGCGCAGGCTATTTGCAGTCATAAGGTCTCGCACAGTAACTCCGTACCGATTCCCGATTCTTCCCAAGCTTTCGCCGCGCCGCACGGTGTGCTCGGCCGCCGTCCGCTTGTCCTCTTCGGGCAGATCCGCAAATGCTGCCGCAAACCGGGACGCTGTGCCAGGCGGGATGCGAAGCTCATAGGGCCTGGTGCCCGGCGGCAAGTAGTTGCGCAGCAACTCCGGGTTGAGCTGCCGAATCTCTGTTTCAGTCGCGCCTACCATGCTGGCTATAGTTTCAATCGAAAGCATTCCCGTCACTGGCACTACATCGTACGCGTACTCCGGGCCCGAAACGTCTCCAGGCAGCCCAAATGCGGTGGGATTCGACATGATCTGGGCGACCGCGATGAAGGTGGGTATGTAGCCACGTGTCTCGGGTGGCAAGTGGCGATACATACCCCAGTAATCCATCTTGCCGCCGTTCCTTCGGACAGCGCGCATGATGCACTTGGGACTGCAGTTGTATCCCGCCATGGCCACATGCCAGTTGTTGTCATACTGCGCATAGAGATCTTTGAGGTGTCGGGCTGCCGCACGTGTGGCCACTACGGGGTCCATGCGATTGTCTGTCCAGGCATATGATTCCAGCCCGTAGGCCTGCCCCGTGGGGCGTATGAACTGCCACATCCCAACGGCGCTCGAACTGCTCCGCGCCCGCGGCTCAAGTCCGCTCTCAATGACCGCAAGGTATTTCAACTCATCGGGTAGACCTTCCTCCTCAAGAATGCTCTCTATCATCGGGAAGTAGGTGTCTGCCAGGCGCATCCGCTCGATCAGCCAATCCCGCCTTTGCTCGAGTAACCTGTTGCGAACCTGTTCCACGCTCCGGTTCTCGGTCATAGGTATCGTCGTACGAATGGCGCGAAGCACCTTTAGCTCGGTTGTGGGAGTCGCCAGCGGGTCTTCCAGGTGGCTCAGCGTCTCAAAGATCTCCGCACGGAGCTCAAAGACGCTGCCATAATCCCCTTCCATGTGCCTGCCGTAGTAATAGTCGTGCTCGGCAACTATGGAGCGGAACAACTCGCGGAAGCGCACATTGTCGGCAATGCCTGGCTGCTCCGCCAGGGCCTCAACTTCCGCCAGGGCCTTGTGCAGAATTATCGCCCCTTCCGCAATGTTGCCGTCCGCCTGCGCCAACAGTAGCTGCGCCTGGTAGCGATATAGCCGGCTCAGCCGGCGGGCAAGCTGATCATCGGTAAGGGAATCCTCTAAGGAACCCAAGTCCTGCTGCGCAACCCACCAATCGAATCCGGCCAGCTCTTCTACAGGTATCGGCTCCAGCGGAGGTGGCCACTGGCTCCCCGGCTGTTGGGAGGATGCGGACTGCACGGCCCACACGGCAATAGCGACGATCCATAGCGTTCTTTTCACGGTCTCCTCCTCCCGTTCACGGGACAACGCATACTCAGTGGCGATACCTCAAGTTAAAGTACTTCCTTATCCTATGCAACGTTTGCATCTTTAAGTTATGGCACTAGTGGGCCCAACATCAACTGTAACTATAAGTTCCCGTGCGCGGAAAGCATCAATAATGCGGTGCCAGTGTGCAACCATACGTGCAAAACGCGATGAAGGATGGGTACAGCTACCTAAAGAGGTAAGTTGCCGTGCTTTTTACGAGGGTTGTTGACGACCTTGTTCTGGAGCATCTGCAAGCCGCGCGCAATCTTTGATCGCGTCTGGCTGGGCTCTATCACTTCGTCTATATAGCCGTGCTCGGCAGCTACATACGGGTTGGCAAACTTGTCGCGGTACGCCTCGGTGAAAGAAGACCGTAGTGAGTCAGGATCGTGCGTGCCTTCCAGCTCCTTTCGGTAGATGATTTCGACCGCGCCTTTTGGGCCCATAACTGCGATTTCCGCGGTGGGCCAAGCGAAGTTCAAATCGCCACGAATATGTTTCGAATTCATCACATCATATGCGCCGCCGTAGGCCTTCCGCGTGATTACAGTGATCTTGGGTACAGTCGCTTCGCAGAACGCAAACAGCAGCTTCGCACCATGCTTGATGATGCCACCCCACTCCTGGTCAGTACCGGGCAAAAACCCCGGAACGTCTTCAAAGACCACTATAGGGATGTTAAATGCATCACAGAATCGCACGAAACGCCCCCCTTTCAGCGACGCGTCAATGTCCAGAACCCCGGCGAGCACAGCAGGCTGGTTCGCTACGATACCCACCGATCGGCGATCTACATGTGCAAAGCCGCAGAGAATGTTGGCCGCGAAGTCTTTGTGGATCTCAAAGAACTGGCCGTCATCAACCACACTCTGGATCACCTCGCACATATCGTACGGCTGGTTCGGGTTCTCGGGAATCAGCGTATCGAGCGCCTTCGGCTTGCGGTCCCCGGGATCCTCTGTTGACCTTTTTGGGGGCGGCTCTTCACAATTCTGGGGCAAATAGCCCATGAGCTCTCGAATGCGAAGCAGGCACTCCACATCGTTCTCGCTCGTAACGTGCGCCACGCCGCTCTTGGACGCATGCGTGCCGGCGCCGCCCAACTCCTCCGCAGTCACCGACTCCTGTGTTACGGTCTTTACCACATCCGGTCCAGTAACGAACATGTAGCTCGTGCCCTGCACCATGAATATGAGGTCAGTAATAGCCGGGCTGTAGACCGCTCCGCCGGCGCATGGGCCCATGATTGCCGAGATCTGCGGCACTACGCCGGAGGCCAGCGTGTTCTGGAGAAAGATGTCGGCATAGCCACCCAAGGACACGACGCCTTCCTGTATTCTGGCGCCTCCAGAATCGTTCAATCCGATGACGGGCGCACCATTTTCCATGGCCAACCGCAAAATGTTGACAATTTTGTTTGCATGGCTTCGGCCCAAAGACCCGCCAAACACGGTAAAGTCCTGGCTGTAGGCGTAGACTAGGCGTCCGTGAATCGTCCCGTATCCCGTCACGACGCCATCCCCGGCTGGACGGTTGTTCTCAAGACCAAAGTCCGTACACTGGTGGCGAACGAACATCCCGATCTCTTCAAAGGACCCATCGTCGAGCAGCACATCCAACCGCTCTCGCGCGGTAAGCTTGCCCTTGGCCTTTTGGCGCTTGATACGCCCTTCGCCTCCGCCTAGAAGCGCGGCGGCGCGGCGCTGCCCAAGTTTCTTGAGACTCGTCATGCTAAGCCCATAAATAACCGTTTGAAAGAAAGCAATTTTCGAAACACGCACTCACAGGCACAATTCAAGCCTTGCTGGCTGGGCCGCTTGGGGGCTCGCGGCCCTGCATTACTTCTCAGAGTGCCGGCACCCATGCTACCGGTGCCACGCTGGGCCACGTACGACGCGGCCCGGAAGCGCACCCGTGAGCTCGCCGTCAAGTAGGGCAGGTTTGCCATTGACGATTACGTGCACCACCCCGGTAGCGAGCTGATGCGGCTCCTCAAACGTCGCATGGTCAATGATGGTGTCGGCGTCGAAGATCGCTACATCCGCATAGTACCCGTGGCGCAGCGCGCCGCGGCGGTGAAGCTTGAGATTGGTTGCTGGAAGCAGAGTCATGCGCCTGACCGCGTCTTGCAGCGAAAGGACACCTTCATCGCGAGCATACTTGCCAAGCACCCTGGCGAAGGTGCCATATGCGCGCGGATGCGGGTTGCTCCTCAGAAAGATGCCTTCGGGCGCAATGGATCCCGCATCCGAGTCGATACTGACCCACGGCAACGCAAGCTTCTCCTTGACGTTTTCCTCCGACATCATAAAGTATACTGCACCTACACGACTGCTATCGGCCACCACCAGGTCAATGGCCGCACGCGCCGGCGTGACGCCCCGGCTGGCCGCTATTTCCGATAGCCGCATGCCAATGTAACGGCGCAGGCTATCGGTTCGGAAATCAACGACCATCACATTCTGGGAACCTGCCAGCACTAGGCGGCTTTCTGAGGTGTCTGACGCCGTCATCATCTCTTTCTCCAGCCTGTCAGCTGTGGCCGGGTCCATCATCCGTTCGCGCCAGGCAGCAAACCCACCTTCCTGGACCCAAAGTGGCATCGCCGCATTGAGCCCCGTCGAACTTGCTACGTACGGATAGACATCTGCCGTAATCTGCAGTCCCTCCGCGCGCGCGGCTTCGACGCGAGCGATGACCGTATCCAGCTTGTGCCAGTTCGTGCGCCCCGACGCTTTGAGGTGATAGATCTCGGCCGCCGCACCCGTCGCCCGTGCAATGTCTATCAGCTCCTCAACCGCTTCTACCAGTTGCCATCCTTCGCTACGGATGTGCGAGATGTACATGCCGTCGTACTCGGCCGCCGCCTTTGTCAGCGCAATAAGCTCCGCGGTGTCCGCGTAGAATGCGGGCGCATAGATCAGAGATGATCCCACCCCCAGTGCCCCCTCACGCATGGCCAGCCGTACCAGTTCCTGCATGCGCGCAAGCTCTTGTGGCGTTGGCGAGCGGTACGCATGTCCGATTTCATGGATTCGTACGGTGGTTGCCCCAACAAACGACGCCACATTGGGCGCCACACCCTTCTCGTCCAGGAACTCCAAGTACTCTCCAAGCGTGGTCCAGGGCAGGGTGAGCGGCCCGGTTTCCGGCTGGCCAAAAAGCCGCGCCACTTCTGATTCGGAGCCCACATAGTCGACCAGATCGCGCAACTGGTCTTCCCGCATGCCCTCAGTAAGCGGTCCCATGGACCACCCTTCACCGAAGACCTCCAGCGTGACGCCCTGCCTCAGGTCGCTCTGCGAGCTGCCATCGATTATGAGCGACTCCGTGGCCCAGCTGAGCATGTTGATGAAGCCTGGCGCTACGGCCAGGCCCACTGCATCGATCTCACGCTTGCCGCGGCCCTCGACTATGCCCAGCGCCGCGATGGTGTCGCCACTGATTGCCACATCTCCTGCGTACGGCTGCTCGCCGGAACCGTCATAGATCATGCCCCCGCGGATCACGATGTCATACGCGGGCGCCGTAGCCTTCATTATCGTGTACGCGAGCGTATACACAGCGAATGCCGCAAGGGCTGTCACAAGAGTGAGGTACGTGGAACGACTCATAGTACCAGTATGCGCAATCTGGACAGCTTGACGGCATGGCAAGCGTCCGTGTTGAAACGCCGCGAAAGGGCAATCTAACAAACCTTTGACTCATTCATGACGATGCCTCAAATCCCAGTCACAGCGACCGCGCAGCGCACAGACCGTGACCACGCACACGCGATGACTCGCCTGGAGTTGGTAGTATCGGAAGCCCGTGCCGGCGATCCCAATGCGGCGCGTGACCGCTTGGCACTACTGGGCGGAGTTAAGCTGCTTGATCCTTCGACAGCGGCGGGTAGGCTCACAAGGCAACTGCTTGCTAACGGCGCGGTGCCGCGCAAGGCGGCCGAAGATGCTGCCCACATAGCCATAGCCGCTAGCAACGGCAGAGATTATCAGGTGACATGGAACTTAAAGTACATCGCGAACGAAGCCCAGCGCCCCACATTCGGGCGTGCATGCCTGGAGTTGGGCTATATTCCGGCAAAGATCCGTACACCTAAACGCCTGATGGAGCAGCACTATGGAAGCACCAGAAACTGATCCGACCCGTGGTGAAATACGGACGCTACGCGAGGCGGGTGCAGCCGGGTTCAGTTTTGATGCACGTGCCTTGTTCGAAAATTTAGGTGCCATGAAAGCGACCTCGGGCCGCTAGTCGGCCTCTCGTAACAGCAACAAACCTGCGTCCGATGACATAGGACCGTCGTCGAACTTTCCGACAACTTTACGCCGCCCCAAGTCCGCGAAACGAAGCGCTTCAGTGTGACAGTCTGTGTTGTTCACGCGCGATGCACAGGACGGTTATAAAGGATTGTTTATCATACACTTACGTGGAGCGTGGCTTGCAATTTTTGTTACCTTGGTAATTTATTCCGTCTAGCAGTTTGCGACACAGACTGCTATACGGACAGGTACGTAGCGCTGGAGAAACCCGGGCGGGCGTGGGTGTAACGGCAAGTGGTCGCCAGCGACGCGTGTCCGAGGGTTTCTTTGACCTCGCGGGCAGGTGCGCCGTGATCCAGTGCGGGGCGCCCGGCCCGGTGATGCCGGCCCGCTTCGCAGTGCTGCGCACATACGGCCTCAAAGACGCACACGTCAACGTAGACCGACCTCTGCAGAGACTGGCCGTAGCGCACCTCAAGCTGCGGACGGGTGCCTAGCGAAGCAATGCGGCATCCGCCCACGCGCCGGTGACATCGGCTGACGGTGAATCTGAACGACCGGGTGCTGGCTAGCGTCACGGAAAAGGCCGCACGGGAGGGCTTGCGCCCCAGTGTTTATCTGTGCGACGCGGGGCTGGGCACCTGGCTGAGTCGGAAGGTCAACGCCGCGGCGAACCACGCGCTGTCGCGCATTGGCGACAACGTTAATCAGTGAAAGGATTCGCAGTCCCCTCTCGGAAAGGCTATTCTGGAGTGCTCTTGGCCGCATGATTAACTACGTGTAGTGTCAGTGTCACCGCCCACTGTACGCAGTAGATCAATATGGCTATTACCGCAGCAAGTCCCAGAATCCAATAAAGCAATCCCCACAGCAAAAGTGACGTAGTCCCAAGCTCAGGCAACTGCAACAGCAGCCCTACACCTACCCCTGTGCATCCCAACACACACGCACCCCCGACTATAGCCAGCCAATGTCGCGGGCGATGGATATTCCGAGTAATTAGTGCTTGCCCGAAAAATGCCTGATCGGCTCTGCAGACCGGCAGTCTTGGGCGCATAGGGCGGATGTACGGGCGCGTGCGGCGGAAAATCGGGCATTTTGGAGTGTCGAGCGGCTGTTTTCGGGGCAGTTTCCCCAACGGCTGCCTGCGTTGTTTTAGCGAATGTTGCGCCGTTTTCCGATCTTAGCCGTTATTGGCGTGATTAGTACGCTTCTGCCCCAACATTCGCCCGATTTACTGCTATTCTCGCGATCTTTGAGACACAGTTTGAGCTTGGGCACACGCCCATTGGAGAGATCAGCTTTGACGCTCGGTCCAGAGACGATATTCCGGCCGTACTCCGTGGACTGCAGGACATCTTCACGCACCGCGAGACCCGCGAGCGGGTGTTCGCGATTCTGCGGGAGCAGTTAGGCGCGAAGGTCAATTTGCGGCGTGGTCGCCCCGGGCTGTGTCTGTGGCGGATCTTCGTGCTGGGCACGCTGCAGAAGGCGCTTGACTGCGACTTCGACCGTCTGGTGGAATTGGCGAACTTTCACACGGCGCTGCGCCAGATGCTGGGGCATGCAGATTTTGGAGATAAGCACCAGTATCGCCTGCAGACCGTTATTGACAACGTGCGTCTGCTTACCGAGGAGACGCTGCAGCAGATCAATGCGGTGGTGGTGGCCCGTGGGCATCAGCTGTTGAAGCACAGGTCATCGGATCCGCTTCACTGCCGGGCCGACTCAGCGGTTGCGAAGACCCATGTGGAGTGGCCCACCGATGTCCGTTTGCTGTGGGATGCGCTGCGCCGTCTGATCAGGAAGCTGGTGCGTCTGTGCCAGCAGCATGCGATAGCGGGCTGGCGCAAGTCGCAGGCCTGGATCAAGAAAATGGAGCGCGCCTTTTATCGCGTGCGCACTTCCCGGCAGTGGCGTAGTACGTCGAAAGTGGCAAACTACCTGGCACTTTGCCGCACTATCGTGTCGAAGGCAGCGGCCACGCAGGCGATATTGAGGCAAAACGATGTTGAAAGCGCGGAGGTGTCGTGGTATTTGCGGACTGCGGACAAGCTGATAGACCAGGTATTGCGCCGTTTGATCAAGGGCGAGAAGATTCCGCACGGCCAGAAGCTCTTCTCCGTGCATGAGCCCCACACGCGCTGGATCGACAAAGGGAAGGCGGGCGTGATGGCAGAGTTGGGGGTACCGGTGTGCGTGCTGGAGGATCAGCACCAATTCATTCTGCGCCACTACGTGCAACACGAAGGTGGCGACCAGGACATGATCGTACCATTCCTTGCAGAGGCGAAGCGGCGCTATCCGGCGCTGGCATCATGCAGTATGGACAAGGGGTTTTACACACCAGAGAATCGCGAGCAGCTTGACAAGTTGTTGGACCTGAACGTGATGCCCCGAAAGGGGCGGCTCCGTAAAGCGGACCGCGAACGGGAGACCCATCCGGACTTCGTGGCAGCCCGGCGTCAACACCCGGCCATAGAGTCGGCGATCAATAACCTCGATCACCGGGGGATGTCACTAGTGCGCACCCATGGCAAGACCGGCTTCGACAGGACGCTGGCACTGGTAGTGGTGGCCACCAATGTGCACCGCATAGGTCAGGTTCTGAAGCAGAAGGAAGCGCGCCGACGAAAGTGGTACCAGACACGCAGTAGGGCGCAGTAAGGCCCTACCAAGCGCCGTCACGGAAGCAAGCCAGACTCCTTGCAATGGGGAGAGCGCAAACCTATATCGTGTTTGTAGTGCAATGGCATGAAAAGCTGGCTGAAGGCCGCGGCTTTGTGCCAAATCCACTCATATTCGGGGGCTGCGCGCCTTGCGCACACCCCTGACCGCGACAACAGGCTTACCGTCCACCCACAATCTGCCCGCATATTGCTCCCCTTAGGCCTTTTTCGGGCAATCACTAATTAGACTACAATGTATTTTGAAAAGGCCACTAACTCTCTTCCGCACACCGCTGCAAGCAATAGTTCTCCTCAGTCCAGTTCTTGTCAAGCCGCGTATTCGTAGCTGGCTTAGGCAGATATAAGGCAAACCGGAATAGTAATAAGCTCAACTAGGCTATCTGGCGCAAGGCAGTCCGTCACAGCGTCGGTACACCAGATTTTAGCTTCCAAGCCAGCCAAGACACGTTGCTGACGGCAAGTTTCCTCACACGGCGGCAACGCCAAAATCCCGTAATCGTACACAGGCACCGGGTTCCCCACCAGATTTAGCTCTCTGTAGTGGGCAGCCCCGAAGAGTGCAACCAGCTGAGCCTTGATCACTTGCTTTAGACGGCGGTGGCTCTGCTCCACCTTGCCATTCTCATGAGAACTCCTTCGCTGCGTAGGGCAGGAGACCATCCCGTAATGGCGCAGCAGGGCCTGGTCACGATCGGTAAAGCGCTCCGCGTTGCCGCGCTACAAAGCGCGCACCGCGCAACTCATTGAGTCCGTCTGGTGCGGCCGAGGTACACGCCCTTTAAACGCACCAGTGCGTTCTGCAGACCCACCGAGAGCACCTCAAAGCTCTCCGTCCTGCAGACTGTACCGGTCTGTCAGTTCGAAAAGGGCCGCACAAAGTGATACAGAAGGTGGGCAAACGGCACCCCACGTATCGTGATGCCCAGCTTGTTCATGCACGTAGGGTCCGACTGGGCCCGATCCCCGGGCGCATACTCTTGGTCAAAGTACACCGGCACTGCCAGCCCGCGCAACGCTCTCCGCTGGTTGACCCGCCGCTGAAGCGTACGCTGCTGGCCCGGCTTGAATGTGCCCAAGTGACGGCGCGGCAACTCCTCAAGCAGCGCCTTCACCTGAAGGCCGGGATTGACCTCCAGAAAGGCTACTACCTCCTCCCATACACCTGCGATAGGATCCTAGCGCGTGTGCCAGCTATGCGGCTACTCCGTCTCGCTTGGCAGCTTGCCCAGCCGAACATTCTTGCGGGCCGTCGTCTCGCTCATGGCCGCCTTGCCCGCGGCCGCCGCTATCGGTATTTCGTGCCTCATGACAAAGTCGAATAGAAAACGGACCTGCTGATCGGTAACCATCTCGCTTATGGACTGGCTGGAACATCAATCCGGCCATCTACGAAAACCCGTCAGAACACGGTGCTTTTAATTTTCGCTGACGTTATTTGTAAATGTCGCTAAACAGATTTGACTCTGATCATATTCTATCGCAAAGAGTTTTTCGAATGATACCACTGGTGAGTCAAGCACCTGCTGCTCGACGGCATTGCCCACTGAAAACTAGTGCAGCACAAAGTGCACGCAAAGCCTGGCATTGGGTTTCCTATTTGTCGCTCTTGTATTGGTAAACCGTTGACTATTGGCATACTGGGCGTGAAGTTTGCATACCCGTTCTATTCGGCGGTTTGCACAGGAGGTATGAATCGATACCGCACAATGACGGGGTTGCTGAATTCGCCATTTGGCAGCTGCTCGACGTCTCCAATGGAATAGAGAAAGCCGTTGCCAGTGGTTCTTGGAAACACAGTCGAAATGGTACTCCGGGAAGGGAAGAGTCCAGTATTGCTCGAAACGCTGAATGCCGGTATGGGGTGGCCCGGCCTGCCGTCCAGGCGCCACCGCTCGTCCCAGGTCCTGAACTGTACAATTCGCGTAGTACTGTCCAGTGCGATGATTCCTACACTTTGCGGAAACGCCGTCTTCATCTCGCTTTGATTTGGATGGCCTATCGGCACATCTCTCTTTCGCTGCCGGAAGAATTTCGGCCGGTATCGGACATTTTGCTCGCTCGGAAACAGGGGGACTCCATCCATACTTTCTAGAAAGACGAAATATGGTCCATCATCAAAACAGGCCATGGCGCGTCCCCAGTACCCTAAGTTGACTAAATTTAGATCACGAAACGGAGTCGGCTCTGACTGCTCCGTATTTGCAAGTTTAAGCGACCGCGTATACGTGTCGAAGAATGATTCACCTTCGGGGCCAAGCCTGTAAGCAATAATCGTGTCATTCAATCCACAAATCGCGCGACAAAAATCGTCTAAACGCTGGGAGCTACCACACTGACCGTCACGATCGAAGATAACCGCACTCATGCCCCTTAGGGACATTATGTGGTCACGTCCAATGAAGCGGGTCAGGGGAAGCTCGTAATCGCATTCTCCCGGAAAACAACTGGAAAAGGCGAGAGACTGAACGAGATTTCCAGACGAGCTAAACACGTGAATACCCGTCTCTGTACCGTCGTCTACAAGAAGCTCCCCGGCGTCATTTACATGAAGGGATCTGATTTGCCCCAGCAGCACAGACGCATCAAGCCGGATCGTGTCTTCAATAACAAAAAGTTCTTCAAACGGCACCACGGGCGAATCAACCACTCTTGGTTCGGATTGCCCGGCTGCACTGCCTGCTGCCAGTGCAAGAAGTAGCACTATCACGCAGCGCAAGGTATAGGGCTTCGCACTGGCGGCCATTGAGTAAATGTGCTCTGCGCTTTCCGGGTCCAATAGCCATTTGTCGCCGTGGCAGCGCGTGCAACGGTCTGGGCAAAACGCGGCGGGAGGGGGCATCGGTCGCGCGGCGCGGTGCGGTGCACCCGGTCTCTTAGCAGCCACGAATCGACTACTGAGTGAGCAATTTTGGCGCGGCGCGAGGACGCTTGCTCGTCCCGGGGGATTTGGGCAGCCTGCTTTCCATACAGACTTGCCCAGTGTCATAGATGCAGGCTGCGGTGGAGTTTTTATGGACGTCAGGTCCGCGCATATCGTGGATCTGGCAGAATAGTGCATGTTGTTGCTTAGCATGGTAGTAGGTAACAACGCGTGAGTGGGATAAACCTGCAAGGTAAGCCTAGGCAGGTGGCCCTGCCCGCTTAAATCGGGATCGCACAAATTCTAGTTGGGAATTGGAGAGTTGCTGTGGAGGTGGACCCTAGCCTTCACCACTCCTTTCCCATCATATGAACCCCTCACAGCCTGTTTTGGGGAGCACTGAGGCGCCTGCAGACGCCCAGATCAATCCCTCCGGTGACTCGCGGCGGCTTCTGATGAAGCTCTGCACGCACATACTGCAACAATTGACCACCGACTGGCCCATTCCGGCAGCGCATCAGCAGCCGGTGCCACCGCCCGTAGTGATCAAGGCCTCTGCTGCGGCCCAGGACACAAAGCCGGACTCGGCGCAGTTGAATGAAGCGTGGCAGCTGTTGCATTCGCGCAGTCTGCAAGACGACCCGATCGTTGCGATCTGGCTGCGCGGGCTGTGCCCACGCGGCGTTAACATCGTTCTTGGAGCGGGTCTGACCATCACGGGCTATCGCCGCATACTTGGCCTTATAGCGTGCTACCCTGAAAACGTCTCTGCTCTTACGTCCTTTGTGCAGTCGCTGTCCGATCGTGGTCTTTCGGCCGCCGACGGGCTGCTCTGTGTGCTGCCCAGCAGTACGGGACTGCAATCGGCGGTGCGCCAGGTGTTCGGCCCCAGGGTCGCCATACAGCGCTGTCTCAATACGCTACTGGATCAAGTCACCTGTGGTCTTCCGGAAGACCTTGTTCCTGTGTATCGCAATCGCCTCCGCCAGGCATGGAACGGGTTCGATGCCCGGGAAGCTGAACGCGCACTCACCCGTATTCACCAGGACTTGACGCGCATCAATCGGTCCGCAGCGAAGGTTCTATGGGAGGGCCTGGAGCAATCTCTGACGATTCAACGCACGGGCATGCTGCTCAAGCTCGACAGGGGGCTGCGCGTGATGTGCTTCATGAATGCCATCAGTCGCAGGTTGCAGACCCCGGCCAGCGCCGTTTTCCAGCAACGCGAACAGATGGCACTGGCGCTGTTGGAACACGAGGCTCAGCTGCGCCGTGTGGCCCATGCGGCCCATCTGCCACAACTTCGTGAGAGTCTCATCAACCTCAACGCCGTATGATGACCCATACCCCTATGCTGGATCAATCACTCATCGAGGACCTTCGGGGGCTTGCGCAAAGGAATTTCATCGGCCTGGCCAGCTGCCTTGGATATCTCGATGATCTTCTTACCAAGATGGCCACATGGGTCATGGAAGCCGAGGCCCACTTCATATGCGGCGCACGTGGGAAGCACCATAAGACAGGCTTTCAGCGCTGGGGGACGAATCCGGGTTCCATCCGCGTCGGTTTGGAGCGCATTGCGGTCCGCGTACCGCGCGTGCGGAATGTACGAACCCGAAGGGAGCGTCCTCTGCAAACGTACCGCCTTTTGCGCGAGCGTGGGCTTAAGGACCGGGAAAGCGTGACCAGGGGGTTGCTGTGTGGACTCTCGCGGCGCAATTACAGGCAGGCGGCCCAGGTCTTCACCGATAGTATGGGGTTGAGTGCCAGCAGCATAGGCAACGTCTTCGTTACGCAGACGGCAGCGCTACTGAAGGAATTTGAGACGCGCCGCTTCGATCAGCACACCTTTGCGGTGCTCCTGCTTGATGGCAAGTATTTGGCTGGTGTGCAGATGATCGTAGCGATGGGCATCACGACCGAGGGCGAGAAGGTCGTGCTGGGCTTTGCGGAAAGTCGTACCGAGAACAGTGCGCAGGTGCAGTCGCTGTTGCAGGATTTGTTGCGTCGGGGCTTCACCCATACCGACAAGCTGTTGGTACAGGTGGACGGCAGCCGCGGGCTTCGCAAGGGGATCAGTGCGGTGTTTGGGGATGCGGTCGTATTCCAGCGCTGCCAATGGCACAAGCGTACCAATGTGACGCGTCACATCAAGAGCGAGCCAGCGGCCACGCAAATGAAGCGTCGGCTTCAGGCGGCATGGGAACTGCCCACGTACAAGGAGGCACGGGCGGCGCTTGTGTCGCTGCATGAAACGCTGCAGCGATCGTGTCCGAAGGCCGCGCGCAGTCTGGAGGAGGGTTTGGAGGATACGCTGACGCTTCACCGGTTGGGGGTGCGGAACCAGGCTGTCAGAGACAGTCTGAAGACGACGAACATCATCGAGAACCTCAACAGCATTATAGCGAACCGATCACGGAACGTGAAGCGCTGGGGATCATCGGAGATGCGTCAGCGCTGGTGCGGGGCGATATTCATGCAGTACGAGTCGAATCTGAAGCCGATACGCCGGGAGGACATGAAGGAGCTGACCAAGGTCCTGAGCACCTCCGGGGGTCGAGGGGTTAGTGGGGATTCGGTCTGCCGGCCCCAAAGGACTGCAAAGGCAACACCTGGCGCTCAATGCCCGCGCGCAGTAGTGCGCTGCTGACGCTGGCAAAAGCAAAACCCGCAGCTGTCCGGACGCTCTGAGGCGCTGCACCCTGCCAAGATCGCCGCTTACGCGTGCAATCAGAGGATTCCTGCGGGATTTCGTGCCCGAGAAGTCACTCCACGAGCCTGCCTGCGCCCGAAAATCCGCGTGTGAGCACGCATTTGGGCCCATATAAGCTTGCACCGTCCCATTTGCACCCACACACTCGGCCCGTAGCGCCATCTATTGCCAAAAGATATCTACTTTGAGGGCCCATCTCGGCAGAAGCCGCCGAAACCCAACTAAAAAATGTGCAATCCCATTAAATCTGCGGCGATTGTGCATGATTCATTTTGGTGAGGTGTCTTCTCCGCATGTGTGAAATGAATCCAATGCATGTTTTTGGAAGACTCATTGCACTAGGCGTATGCATGCTGATTGCTGTGCCTTCCGGAAGTGGTCAGCAAAGGATCACGCTCACGGAAGCTTTCCGCATCGGTGATGCTCCCGGTGACGTGTTCTTTGCCTCAGTACCAGGCGTCTCGGTGGATTCCAGGAACAGAGATTTGTCAAAGACAGGCATGAAGTCAACGAAGTGTCGTCAGCAGGAGATGTGGTGGGGCTTATCGGGGAGAAAGGTGATGGACCTAGAGAATTCCAGTTCGCAACATCCGCAGTCATCGGTCCGAAGGGCTCCGTGTACGTTTTAGATACTGGACTGCGACGCGTCACAGTGTTTGCACCCGATGACTTTCGGTTCGTACGGACACTGAGAGTGCCGCATGACGAATTCGGATATCCCGCAGGGCTGTTGGGTGTAACAAGTCAAGCCATGGCTATTCTGTACCGCCATACTGGTCGGGGGCCTTACCCCGAGGACGTCGTACGCGCTGTAAGCGTATACGTGGTTAGCCATGGTGGCGACAAACGGCATACGCGACCACTTGCTGTGCTGCCGGAAATTGAATTCGTGGAATATCACACCCCTTCCGGCGATTCATACGGGGTTAATCTGCCATTCGGCCGTAAGTAGAATGTTAAAGCGGGGCCCGGTGGACTTGTGCACTATGGAATGAGTGATTCGGTGAATATTCGCGTCATGTCACTGTAGTTCCGTGATCATGGAACTATCGCTTGGCAACACTCGTTTGTACTGGTTACTTGTTACTTGGTCCGACCGGGAAGGAATACGGAAGAAGGTCGAGAAGACGGTGGCGCCGGCACTGAGGGCCTTGGCGTCTGTCACATTTCCCCGGTACAAGCCAGCATGGGCAACGGCATATCGATTCGACGACGACGACCAGTCGACTCGTTTGGCTCGCCGCGCGATTGTTATGCAAGACCCTGCAGCGACCCCTGCTCTGGCGCTGATTACGGGGAGCTGCCTATCACGCCAAGCGCCCTGGCCGCCATTGGGCGGCAGGCGCTCCCCCGAAGTGATACGCGTTGCCAAGAGGGATTGAAGGCTATTCCGACGCATCGGACTGCCTGATTACTCTGCGCGCAATGGCAGAAGAGTGGGGGCGGGATGCTTCAACACGCAGGAACGGGCCCGGCTTACGGCGGTCGACGCCCTTACCCTGTCGCCATAAGATCCGGGCGGGCTGGGCTAATGTCGAGAGAGCCTATACGCTGAACTACGCAGCCCAGTTGGCTCTGGTGCAGGGGGATGCGGAGGCCCGCGGGTGAGTTGAGCGATTAGACACGGATGCGGAATCGTTTCAAGAGAGGGCCGGTGCCCTGGATCAATGGGCGCCAAGCATCCTGCAGAGAATCCTGGACGGTGGCCCTATATTGCCGCCGGCCTACCCCGTCGAGTTTCTAGAACGATTCGGCAGGAGTCAATAACCGCCCAGCACGCTGTCGCACGGGGCGAAGAACGCGTGATCACTCCTGCCGCCGCTGCAGTGGTTAGCGGGGTCCGCGCTCCCACCCGCAAGCAACAGGCGCATCGTTCGCAGCCGTGCGGCCGGCGCCGGACTTGAGGTCCGCTACACTGCGCACAGCCTCCGGTTAGGCAGCGCCATTCACTCATAGAGCGAGGGGCCACGCTGCCGGAGGCCCAACTGGCCGGCACCCGGAACTCACCCTCCATAGTGGCGCACCGCGCCGCCGGACGGGGCGCAGGCGGCGCCAATTGCCGCTGAGGCAACACGTGTGACGGTTTGGGGAATAAGCGATGGGATATAAGTCAGGCGCGCGGCAGCAGGCGTGAGGACAGGCACGCCAGCCAACTTGCGCTCAAAAGGCTGATGCTGGCGCGTGAGCTCCCGTTCGGACAGCGCGAGGTCCGCCTGCGGCTGGGATCCGCCTGAGCTGGCCAGCTGAAGCGCAGTCTGTGCCTGCTCCACCTGCGCGGCCTAGAAGTCCGGGCGGACACGCGCAAGGAGCTGACCCTGTACCACCTCTGTCCCCTCGATAGCCGGGAGCATGATGATCTCTTCAGGAGGCATCCGGGCTGATGCTGACCTCCACTTCAGGGTGGACACGGCCGAAAGCCGTAACGGTCCGTGTGATGATTCGGAGTCCCGCACGAGCAACTTCAACCTCCGTGCCGCAGGACCGATCGCCCCCAAGCTGCCCCGCAGCCACCGCCAGAATGAGCACCAAGAACAGTCCGCCACCGAGTCTGAAGAGCAGACGCCGGGTGATGGGCTATGTTTTCTTTTTCTTCTTTGCCAAGAACTTACTGGGTTATTCGAACAGCGGCTTGCCTGGGTCAAGCACGCCGATGTAGTAGTCGATCAGCAGCTTGCGGAAGAAGAAACTGCTGATCGCGTCAGCCCGGTTGTTGGCGGCTTTCACGTAGCTGGACCGCACCTGCGCAAGCTCTATCAGGGTCTTTGAGCCCACATTGTACTGCTTCTGCGCTGCTTCCAGCGCTTGCTGCGCTGCCAGGAGCTGCTTGTCGGATACGTCGAGGGACTTCTCGTCCCACAGGTAGTCCAGATAGGCTTGTCGCACATTCAGCCGGATCTCCTGGCGCAGGCTCTCGAGGCTGAGCTGCGCATTGTTGTGCTGAATCCGCGCGGTCTGGACCGCCGTTCGGGTCGCGAATTTGTCAAAGATGGGGATCGACAGGCTGAGTCCCAGCGACTCGCTCCGACGGTTCTGGAGCTGCGTGCCAAAAGGCGTCCTTCGCCCGGTGGCGCTGCCCTGCAAGCTTGAGTAGCTGCTGCCGGCACGCGCCGAAAGGCTTACGTGCGGCATCCAACTGGCACGTGCCACCCTGATCCCCTGTTCACTGACACCAATGGCAGCCTCCCGTGCACGCAGGTCCAAGCGCCGCTCAAAGGCCGTGCGCACCATGTCTTCAACATCATAGTCCTCCGGCACCGGTGCACGCGCCGAAAGGTCCGGCACCACAAAGTCGTATTCACCAAAGGGATCAAGCTGGAGCATCTGGATCAGGAGATTTTCGGCCGCCTCCGCGTCACGCTGCGCACCCAGGAGCACCAGCTCCGCACTGGCGGATTCCGCCTGTTGCTGGAAGAGATCGGAAACCGGACGCGAGCCAGCGTTGGCAAACTGTTCAACCTGCTCCAATAACTGCTCCTGCTCCGCAAGGTTTTCCTGCTGTATAGTGACCTGATATCGCGCCTTGAGCAGGACCAAGTACTGCTTCATCACCTGGAACACCACCAGCTGCCGCTTCTGCTCGTGCTCTAGTCCGGTCGCCGCCACGTTCAGCCGGGCCCGCTTTAGCGTCGCCCACTCCCTGAACCCTTCAAACACTGTAAGGCTCGCGTTGGTGCCGAGGCTGAATCCGTCGCTCGAGAAGTTGACGAGCTGTGCCGTGGTCTGGTCAAAGGTCAGCCCGAAGTAGCGGCTGGAACTCATGCTCAAGCTGATATTCGGAGTCAGAAAGTATTTGGCCCTGCGCAGCGTATTCTCCTCCTGCCGCACTTGGTTGGCGCTTTCCTTGAGCTGGTGGTTCTGATCCAGTGCAATTCGCACCGCATCGTTGAGGGTGATCGTCTGAACGGCCTGGGCCTGAACCAGACCCACGGCAAGAACGGCTACGCAGGAAAGCGGGATGATCCGCCGGGTGAGTGCATACATGGCGTTGAAGGCGTTAAAGGTGACCCGCATGCCTGGGGCCGGCGATTGTGGGTGGAGATTGCGTTAACAAGCAGAATAGATTGCGACAAGGCATGCGGAGTGGTACCCATCGCATCGTACGCTGGTCCGCATAGGACGCTTCAGCGCGCCGCTTTATTTTATTTCGCGCGCACGAGGGACCCGTCGGCAGAGTCGGACTACGCTGCAGTACTCGGTTGTCCGTTATGTGCCTTGAGGTAATCACTCCGATGCTCCTGGCGCAGCATACGGAGGGCTTTTCCCTTGATCTGGCGGACACGCTCACGGGTCAACTCACAGCGCTGCCCGATCTCTTCCAGCGTGAGCGGATGCTCGTTGCCCATGCGATAATAGAGCCGCGTGATTTCCGCCTCTCTGGCTTCCAGCACGCCCAGCGAATCATTGATGTCGGTCTTGTCCGACTCGTAGAACACCGCATCGTCTGGCGCGACGGAATCACGGAGTGCCCGGCCACTTGCGCCGCGCGGCCTACTGCCGACAGGTGTTGGTCGGCGCGCGCATTCGCAGCCAGGTCGATCAGGCTGCGCGACGTGAGCTCAACAGCATCGGTGTCAACCTGAACCAGCTGGCGTACCACGCCAACGCCACCGGCCGGCTGCAGCAGTTACGCGAGCTGCGCAGCGTCCTTGCGGCCATCCTTTCCAACGTTGATGAGCTATGATCGGCAAGGCCGTCAAGGGTCAGTCATTCCGCGGCCTGGCGCGGTACCTAACCCGTGACCCCGGGGCGTGTCGCCTGGGCGGGCGGCTTCAACATCATGATGGAGGATCCGATAGAGGTAGCGCGGGAGATGGAGGATGTTGCCGCCATCAAGGATCGCTGCACGACGCCGGTATACCATCTCTCGCTGTCCTGGCACCCTGACGATGACCCTACGCAGCCGCAGATGGAGCTCGCCGCGCAGCGCGTGCTGGTGCGGCTGGGGCTGCAGGAGCACCAGGCGTGGCTGGTCGCGCACAACGACAAGCCGCACGCCCTCGTACACATCATGGTGAACAGGGTGTCCCTGGATGCCGGGTGCAAGGTGTGGGACGGCTGGCGGCACGGCCGCCCAGGGGCCTTCCGTGCCATCGAATCCGAGCTGCGCCGGCTGGAGCAGGAGATGGGGTGGACCATCACTCCAGGGCACGAGCCCCCCGACTGGTGGCGTACGGGTACCCGGTACCGGATGTGCTTCGGTGCGGAGATCACCATCAGGATGGGGCCGAATGCCCAGTCGTGGAAGGTGTTGCACGCCGTCCTTCAGGGCCGTGGCATGCGCATCGAGGCGCGACCGCGGGGCTTGGTGATCATCGACGGCAGCCGCTACATCGGGGCCTCCCGCATCCGCGGTCTCAAGGGCAGCCGCCCCGAGCTGGAGGAGCGTTTCGGTCAGACGCTGAACGACTTTCTGGCCACCGGCCAGTCGCCGGAGCCCGTTCCCATGGCGGACTGGGTGTGGAAGGTGCGGCTGGATTCGATGTACCACGTCCGTCGTCACTTCAACAAGACGCCGGAGCTGTACGCGCTGTACCGTGACACGCTGGCCTGGTGTGCGACGGAGCGCGCCCGCATGGACGTGGAGCGACAGGAGCGCCGTCTGGCCTGGCACCGTAGCGCGCTGCGGAGAGCCGAGCGTGAGGCCGGTGACACCCGGTGGGCGCTCCTGCAGGGCATTCGGCATCTTCTGCGGGGGCACGCTGGCTTGGAGGCCGCGATGGCCCTGGCTGCGCTGACTGCTGCGCTCGCGAAGCTCGGCGTGGACGGGGTGCTGGCTGTTATGCGACAGAACCCCGACCGCGTGGGACTACCAGCCCCTGCCAGGAAGTGGCGCAGGAAGGGTGACGGCACTGCTCCTCTCGAGTCGGAGCTGCGGGCCTATGCCTTCGCGCAGAGAAAGAGCCCGTCCGCGGATCGCCTTGCCGAGTGCCGGCGGGCGGTACAGGAAGCGGAGCAGGCGCTGCGTGCGGAGCGCAGGCCGCGCTGGCGCGGGGCCCCGAGGGGCGCAGGCTGGTTGATATGGGGGCGCGCCGCAAGGCACTGCCCCGTGAGCAACGTGCGGCGCTCATTGCCTACGAACGCGGGCAGGGCAGGGGGCGCAAGGTGGCGGATCGCGGGCTGTGACGGATATAGACCCCCGGGAATGTCCACCAAGGAGAGTGCGGCAAAAACCGAAGCGCAAGAGGCCCTCTGCTGCGCGGATAGCGGTCAAGCAAGGACAACGCGCGCGCGAGGCGCGTTAGAAGCGAGTTCTGGGACCTTCACGGGCCGTCAGGCGAAAGGTCGGCTTATTGGCGCGCTCTTCATCGGATTGAGAGACAGAAGCCAGTCCTGCCGTGCCGGCGTGTAGCTCTCCCGGATGCGCCCGGGCACAACGAGCTGTACCCGGGCCTGCCTCATCATGACAGTTATGGGAAATTTTTTATCCGCCCGGACATTCGCGTCAGATCATCCCCTGCGCTGTACTGTTCCTGGCCCACCCACCCAAGAGCTCGGGCGCCTCTATAACACGTCCACGCCGGCCTGGTGGGATTTCCGCCCTTTGAATCCGAAGTAGATCATGGATACGGAGGCACAGAAGCACAATAGATCAGCCGGACTCGCTGATGAGTCCGTTAGCATTCCCACGGCCAGTCTGGCAGCGAAGAACAGCCCCAAGCAGATGCCTAAAATTCCCGACAGAGCGGGCGGAATTCAGTTCACGCCTCCGCGATTGCGGAGGTAGAGAACCAAGGGAATTACCGCCGCTGCCATGAGAACAGGCCATATGTTCTGGATAATAGCTGTCATGCTACCAGAACCAGGTTAGACAACCGCCCTCACAATACCCACAAACGCAGATGATCGCATCGGCTGCCAACAAAACTAGCGAGCCAATTCCTGTGGGCGCAGCAGCGGCCGCCGCATAGCCTGCTACTACCAGGCATGCCGTGTCCATCGCACAGCTTATGGGACCGGCGGCCGTTACGGTACCCTTCCAGTCGTTGTACTGGACATGAGCATTGAACTCTTCAGTGTATGACATGAAACGGCTCTGATTGGACTGAGCACACTAAACCAGTGCACGCCTCCCTGCAATGGATGGTTCCATATCTGCTTACTGTTCGAGCAACCGAGGCACGGCATTGTGTCCGGCGCGTGAGCGGCGAGGTACGCGCTCAGGGTGGCATTCGAGGCCGGCTCATCTCCCAGCCAGTCCAGCCAAGATTCCCATGATTCCAAGTTCCGCACACGTCCCGATGCCAGCAGAGGGTCGCATTGGTACGCAGTCATCGATCTGTACCAAGTGCAACGTGGTAGGCACATGTCTTGCCCTTTTCTTTGCATGCACCCTCGTAGCAGCGTGCTCGGGTGGTGAGTCCGGCCCAAAGTCCCGCGACATCCAGGAATTGGATGTGCAGTTGCGTGAAGTTTTGCTTCTGGGTGAGGATGACTCCGCTTCGCCCGAATATCTATTCGGGTAACCTAAGTTTGTTGTTACCGACAGCCAGGGCCGTATTTACGTGGCCGACGAGGCAGTCATGAATATTCGTGTATATGATGCCACTGGCCAGTACATCCGCACTCTAGGTCAGCGTGGCCAAGCCCCTATGGAGTTCCGGAGCTTCCGAGGACTAACAATCAACCCAGAGAATGAAATCATCGCGCTAGACAGAATAAATGCACGGATTACACGCTTCTCAACTGAGGGCCAAATACTCTCAACGCGCCCTTGGCGCAGGTAGGCAACGACCCAAATACGCTCATTTCGGAAAGGGTACCTCTTCCTGAACAACCAAACAGAGGGAGTAGGTGACCTTGACCACCTATTCCAAAGTGTTGCGTCTTTTCTCATCTTCCGTACGTGCCAGTGCCATTACCCCGGCGAAAGCAGCTCGGTGCCTGTGTCGCTCGCTTCCCGAACTGCCGGCGGCCTTCCCCTACTTCATGGAGGGTCGGCTTTCGCATTAGCAGTTTCGAGGCCTGCTCAGCATTCACTACGCGTTCCGGCCCGTACGTTCGCTGAATCGCAAAGCGATCCTTTTGCCAAAGTGCTTCAGTCCATGTCGTTACCTCCATAAACCGCCTTGGCCGCTACCACCTGGAGCGACAGATGATGGATGGGATTCGCACCCACCAGAGAAAAGCGCCTTATCACGGCGCACATGAAGGCGTTGCCTATGCTGCTGGCACTCAACCCCAGACTATCGGTGAAGACTTGGGCCGCCTGCCTGTAATTGCGCCGCGACAGTCCACACAGCAACCTTCTTACCACGCTTTCCCGGTCCATAAGCCCAGGGATCGCACAAATTCAAGTTGGGAATTGGAAAGTTGCTGTGGAGGTGGACCCTAGTCTCCACCATTCCTTTCCAACCATATGAACCCCTCACAGCCTGTTTTGGGGAGGTCTGAGGCGCCTTTAGACGCCCAGATCAATCCCTCCGGTGACTCGCGGCGGCTTCTGATGAAGCTCTGCACGCACATACTGCAACAATTGACCACCGACTGGCCCATGCCGGTAGCGCAGCAGCAGCCGGCACCACTGCCCGCAGTGATCAAGCCTTCTGCTGCGGCCCAGGACACAAAGCCGGACTCGGCGCAGTTGAATGAAGCGTGGCAGCTGTTGCATGCGCGCAGTCTGCAAGACGACCCGATCGTTGCGATCTGGCTGCGCGGGCTGTGCCCACGCGGCGTTAACATCGTTCTTGGAGCGGGTCTGACCATCACGGGCTATCGCCGCATACTTGGCCTGGTAGCGTGCTACCCTGAGAACGTCTCTGCTCTTGCGTCCTTTGTGCAGTCGCTGTCCGATCGTGGTCTTTCGGCCGCCGCCGGGCTGCTCTGTGTGCTGCCCAGCAGTACGGGACTGCAATCGGCGGTGCGCCAGGTGCTCGGCCCCAGGGTCGCTATACAGCGCTGTCTCAATACGCTACTGGATCAAGTCACCTGTGGTCTTCCGGAAGACCTTGTTCCTGTGTATCGCAGTCGTCTCCACCAGGCATGGAACGGGTTCGATGCCCGGGAAGCTGAACGCGCACTCACCCGTATTCACCAGGACTTGACGCGCGTCAATCGGTCCGCAGCGAAGGTTCTATGGGAGGGCCTGGAGCAATCTCTGACGATTCAACGCACGGGCATGCTGCTCAAGCTCGACCGGGGGCTGCGCGTGATGCGCTTCATGCATGCCATCAGTCGCAGGTTGCAGACCCCGGCCAGCGCCGTTTTCCAGCAACGCGAACAGATGGCACTGGCGCTGTTGGAACACGAGGCTCAGCTGCGCCGTGTGGCCCATGCGGCCCATCTGCCACAACTTCGTGAGATTCTCATCAACCTCAACGCCGTATGATGACCCATACCCCTATGCTGGATCAATCACTCATCGAGGACCTTCGCGGGCTTGCGCAAAGGAATTTCATCGGCCTGGCCAGCTGCCTTGGATATCTCGATGATCTTCTTACCAAGATGGCCACATGGGTCATGGAAGCCGAAGCCCGCTTCATATGCGGCGCACGTGGGAAGCACCGTAAGACCGGCTTTCAGCGCTGGGGCACGAATCCGGGTTCCGTCCGCGTCGGTTTGGAGCGCATTGCGGTCCGCGTTCCGCGCGTACGGAATGTACGAACCCGAAAGGAGCGTCCTCTGCAAACGTACCGCCTCTTGCGCAAGCGTGGGCTTATGGACCGGGAAAACGTGACCAGGGGGTTGCTGTGTGGACTGTCGCGGCGCAATTACAGGCAGGCGGCCCAAGTCTTCACCGATAGTCTGGGGTTGAGTGCCAGCAGCATTGGCAACGCCTTCGTTACGCAGACGGCAGCGCTACTGAAGGCATTCGAGACGCGCCGCTTCGATCAGCACACCTTTGCGGTGCTCCTGCTTGATGGCAAGTATTTGGCCGCTCGCTCATCACCAAGCCTCTTAAGCCCAGCACCAGCGGGTGGTTTGCAGCCTCCGCCTGAACAGCGGCTGCGGGGGGCCGACCCCCATCCCTCACGTAGTTCGGAACACGTCCACTACATCATACCCTTACCTCCGTGTCCCTTCGTGACACACAGCCCGACTATCCGACTTTCCCGTCCTCCGCTGCCAGGAATCGCTCCGCATCAATCGCGGCCATGCAGCCCGTGCCGGCGGCGGTGACCGCTTGACGATAAACGTGGTCCTGCGCGTCGCCGCAAGCGAAGATGCCGCGAATGTTGGTATGGGTTGAACGCGGCTCCGTCACCAGGTAGCCCTGGTCATCCATCTCCAACCAGCCTTCGAATAGCGAAGTGTTGGGCGTGTGACCGATCGCTACAAAGAAGCCGCCTACGGGCAGGTCCCGGTCCTGTCCCGAGTGCACGTTTCGGAGCCGAACGCCATGCACCTCGTCCTCCCCGAGGACGTCGACCACCGTCGTGTTCCAGAGGATTTCAATCTTGTCGTGATCAAAGACGCGCTGCTGCATGATCTTTGACGCGCGCAGGGCATCTCGCCGGTGAAGCAGCGTTACCTTCGTGGCAAAGCGTGTCAAGAAGAGCGACTCCTCCATCGCCGAATCGCCGCCGCCGACTACGGCCAGGTCCACGCCCCGAAAGAACGCCCCATCGCACGTGGCGCAAGCCGACACGCCCCGGCCCAGCAGCCGTTTCTCGTTTTCCAGGCCAAGGTACCTGGCGCTGGCGCCCGTAGCGATGATGACCGCGTCCGAGAGCATCGGAAGCTCGTCGTCAACCACTAGACGGAATGGACGTTCAGAAAAATCCACGTGCGTCACGATGCCTGGACGTATGTCTGCTCCGAAACGCGCGGCCTGGCGCTGAAAGTCCTCCATCATCTCGGGCCCCATCACACCGTCTGCATACCCGGGGTAATTCTCTACATCGGTGGTCGTCGTCAACTGCCCACCGGGCTCAAGGCCGATCAGCACCACGGGACTAAGATTGGCGCGCGCTGCGTAGAGGGCCGCCGTATAGCCCGCCGGGCCCGACCCAATGATGACCAAGCGGTGCCGCTCGGCGCCCGAAAACTCAACGTGTGTCGGGAGTTCGTTCATAATCAGGGGTCATTCTGGGCATGCGCGCAGCGCTGCCAAGCCGGCACCGATGTCAACCGTAGTGGGGAACGGCCCAGGCGCATCCGTCGCATCAGTAATCTCGGCGGCCTGCCCGCAGAGACAATAGCTGCTCCGCTACGCCGCCTGACCCACGAGGTTGTCGAGGCGCTTGGTCAGCTCTCGCTTCGAAACCGCACCGATGACCTGATCCACCACCTTGCCCTGGTCAAAGAACAGCAGCGTCGGGATCGATCGAACGCTGTAATGCACCGGTAACACTTGATTGTGGTCGACATTGACCTTGGCCACTCTAGCTCTGCCGGCATACTCCTCCGCCACCGCTGCGATGGTCGGCGCAATCGCACGGCACGGGCCGCACCAGGCTGCCCAGAAGTCTACCAGAACCGGCACCGGGGATTCCAGCACTTCCGCCTTGAACGTGGCGTCTGTAACCTCAATGTATTTTGCTGCCATAATGGTCTCCATTTATCAATATGTGTGTTTCGCGCGGTGGAGTCCTTCCAACATGTCACGCGTGTTGCTGTTTCTAGAAAGAACAGTGCCCATGCCATCAGTGGCAGATGCCTGCGGTCATTCGCTGCCCATTTGTCGCACTATGGCCTGATCATACACGCGATGCAGCACTTCGACGGCCTCCTGAATGACAGTTTCGCCGTTTAGCTTGATTTCAAGCGGTCCCCGAGTGACATGACCAATGGGGTGCGCCTGCGCACCTATGCCCACAAGGGCTTGTTTGACTGCATTCTCGGCGCCTGCACGTGTCGTGAACACGATGCGCGACTGCGCCTCTCCAAAAAGCAGCGCATCAAGCCGGTAAGGCTTGGCAACGACTAAGTCGACGGTCGCCCCCAGCGTCCCCGAAAAGACTGCCGCTTCCGCTAGGCACACTGCCAAGCCGCCGTCGGAAATGTCATGCGCACTCCGCACCAGCTGTGCGCGAATGAGGCGCAACATTGCGTTCTGAACGGCCTTTTCTTCGCTCAGGTCAAGGTGTGGCGCATGGCCAGCCGTCAGGCCGTGGGCAAAGGCCAGGTATTCGGTACCGCCCAGGTCACTTGCAGCCGCCCGATGCGCCCATGCGCGGGGCGTCAACAGATACACGACATCGCCCTGGGCCAGCAGCGCTGCCCCTGTGCCGTGTGCCTTAAGGTCCTCGACCAGTCCCAACATTCCGATGGTGGGCGTAGGAAACACTGCGCCGTCTGGGTTTTCGTTGTAGAAGGACACGTTGCCTCCCGTAACGGGCGTTCCAAGCGCGCGGCACGCATCACCCATGCCGCCGACGGCCTCCTTGAATGTCCAGTAGACCTCCGGCTTGTACGGATTTCCGAAGTTCAGGCAATTGGTGATTGCCAAGGGCCGTCCACCCGAGCAGACAACATTGCGTGCCGATTCTGCCACCGCGATCTGGCCGCCGCGACGCGGATCCAGGTAGACATAGCGACCATTGCAATCCGTCTTGACCGCCAGCGCTTTGGGCGAACCCTTAAGCCGTACCAGAGCGGCATCACTGCTTCCCGGGCCCTGGACTGTGCCCGTGCGCACCATGGTATCGTACTGCTCATAGACCCAGCGTTTGGAGGCAATGTTGGGCGATGCGAGAAGGGTCGCCAGCGCATCCGTTGCCGTGGTCGCATCGACATCCGGGGGTGCGTCAAATTTATGCACGACATCCAAGTACCCTGGCCGGCGCGCCGCACGATGGTATACGGGTGCGCTGCCACCCAGAACCAGGTGCTCTGCCGGGACGTCCGCGACCAACTGCCCCCCATGGTACACCTTCACACGCCCACCGTCGGTGACCGACCCGATAGCCACCGCGTGCAAATCCCATTTGTCAAAAATCGCTTCAAGGTCTGCTTCGCGACCGGGCGCGCAGTTGACGAGCATGCGCTCCTGGCTCTCGGACAGCATAATTTCGTATGCGCTCATGCCTGGCTCGCGCACCGGCACAAGGTCCAGGTCCAGGTCCATGCCCACGCCGCCCTTGGCACTCATCTCGCACGAGGAGCAGGTCAAGCCCGCGGCTCCCATGTCCTGAATACCCGAGACGACGCCCTCACTGATTGCTTCCAGCGTTGCTTCCAGAAGAAGCTTCTCTGTGAAGGGGTCACCAACCTGTACGCTTGGTCGCCTCGCTTCGCTTTCCTCTGAAATCTCTTCCGAAGCAAAGGTGGCTCCGTGAATACCGTCGCGCCCGGTGGCCGAGCCGACGATATATATGGTGTTGCCAACTCCGGCGGCCGTCGCGCTGGCTGTGCGCCCCGCCTTCACCACCCCCACACTCATGGCATTTACCAGAGGGTTGCCTTCGTATGACGGATCGAAAAACACCTCACCTGCTACCGTCGGCACGCCAAAGCTGTTGCCATAGTCGCCAATGCCGCGCACCACGCCGTCAAATAGGTATCGCACGCGGGGACTTGTGAGCGCTCCAAAGCGCAGTGAATTAAGTGCACAGATGGGGCGGGCTCCCATAGTGAAGATGTCGCGATGGATTCCCCCAACCCCGGTCGCTGCACCTTGGTATGGTTCTACGGCCGACGGGTGGTTGTGGCTTTCAATCTTAAACGCCACAGCCAGCCCATCCCCGATGTCCACAAGTCCTGCGTTCTCATCGCCTGCGCCTACCAAGAGCGCCTCTCCCTCGCGCGGCAGCGTCTTCAGCACCGTGATAGAGTTCTTGTAGGAGCAGTGTTCACTCCACATCACGGAATAGATGCCCAGTTCGGTGTACGTAGGCGTTCGGCCCAGGCGCTCCGTGATCCAACCGTATTCCTCTGCCGTTAGCCCATGCTCTATAGCAATCGCTTCGTTTACGGCAGGGTGCGTGGAAACGCGCATGTGTGTAGGGTTGTCTCTGGCGCGGCAAGATACGCGCGCCAGTGGATATCGGCGGGCGTGCTTTACGGGACTGAGCCGGTTATACTCTTGATGCCCACGGAATTTGCCAAGTGCGCGTATTCGAATCGCATTGGTCCGAGCGGATTGTGTAGGTCACGCGACGAGAGCTGATGTGGGCTGTTTCGCCCCTTCGAGCACCGTGTTCATCTCGGCTAGGGTGCTACGTCCCCTGGCGCAGCAGTCAGTTGTTTGATTCGGAGGTGCTCCTACTCCTCAACCTTATACACCACAACCGCATGACTGCCGGTCCGATCCACAGCGTATACCCTGCCCCCTCTGATCGCCTGCAGGCGAATACCAGGGGGTGCGGTAAGGGTGCCGCGAACTCTGCTATCGGTATCTACCAAGAGCCACTCCGTGGCCGCCGTGACTGCGGACCTTGTGGTCTTGAACCAGATCTGGCCCAAATCGTCTACCAGGAAATCGTCGTAGGCGGGCTTGGTGTCATGCCGGTCGGACTGCAGGACTGCGTCTCTGATAAATGACCCTCTGCCTTCGAGCCACTTGTCTATGTCGGCAGCGGTAACTGAAACGGGCTCATGCTCAAGGCTGATTGACCCGCGGGTTAATCCCGTGGCATCAATAATGGCTATATCCAGTGACTCATTCCATCCCGTGTACACGCTTTGGCCTGGGCCCATGCGAACAAATGGCGCGCGGCCAAACGGAACACTCAGAGAAGAGGCGCCGGACGGGCCCGTGGCAATGAATTCTTCAAGGGCTGGCAGGGTGATCAGGGGCGTCCCCTTGATGCGGCCTTGACGATCTACCACCACCACGCGTGTTTCAACCTCCATTTCCTCGCCTGACCTTCCCCAAAACGGCAGTAAGTAGTTGAATACAAACCCAGCGTTGGCCACGCCTATGAATCGGTTCGGGCTGTACTGGACATCGCGCGGCACCCTGACGACATACGCCAATGCGAACGACTCGGGCTCAAAGACCGATACTCTTTCTTGCGAAAAATCATACACGTAGAGCGAATCACCCAGCCCTGCGTGCATATACCGCCCGAACTGCTTAAACTCGCCAGGACCCTCTCCAGGCTGCCCCACCACGGTCAGAAGCTCGCCGGTTGCCGAAAAGACGTAGATCTTGGCCTCCTGAGTTTCTCCCACGAAGATGCGGCCAGCGCCGTCCACCGTGACAAAACCGTCGATCCAGCCAAAGAGTACGGTATCGCCTGCAGACTCGTCCCCCAGGCGCAGCATTTCCACCAGCCCTATCTGAGGCAACACGTCCGCCGCTTCCTTGTCAGTGCAGCCGGAAAGAATGGCGCCCGCCATGAGCGGTGCCACCAGTAGCACACCGACCTTCAGCGCAATGCGCGTCTGCGCCAGGAGCGTTCCACCTATCAGTCCCGACGGGCGCTCGAGGGTGTGAGGAGGCTTGGGTGCGGACTGCTTTTGCTTAAATCGGTAATACATGGATCGGAAAAGGGGAGTGCGTGATCTTCCTGTGCCTTGGCACGAATGACTCCGCGGGACCTGTACGAATCGGCTCCCGCGCACGCCCGAGTCCCGAGCCCACGCGTTTGCAACTCAATCCGGCCAGCGCCCTGCAGCTGATAGCCCACGTCCGGCATCGATTCGGCCTGCCATCCACCTCCACTACCAGGCGCCGGATCAGCATGGGGTCCGTCGAAAAAGCACTAGTCCATTCCTCGCCCTCCCAGAATTGCCGGTCGGCGGGCAGCGTTCGGTACGCACGACCGCTGGTACTGCGCAGGGGCCGGTAGCCAAATACGTCGACCCACCCCGCTATGCGCTCCGCGCCGGGCGGCGCGCTTCTAAAGTCCACCCAGTGGTGCGAATGGCCGGCTGAGTCAAGCCACCGCCGCGCCTTCTTGACAGTACCGCAGGAAGGAATGCCGTAAACCGTGATCTGTCCCATATGATGGTATGAGGCGGGTCGTGTTGGTACGAGAATGCAGTTGCCCAAAGGTACGAAAGGATGTAGCACGCCTGAATCGGCCCTCCGAATCCTGCTGCGGAAGACTTGCTGCCCAGACCAGCCCCGTAGCCGGCGCTGCAGCTTGATTGCGCAATGGACGCACGCTCGTTCAGCCAACTTTGCTGACTGCGACGCAGCGTCGCCGGGCATGTGGGCTCCGGGCATGATTGTCGGAAATCAGCCTATGCCCTGCTACAAATGCTGGCTGTGCGGCATCGGAATGGTGAGGGGCGACCTCATGATCCGCACCCGCGTCCTACTGGTGATGCGGCCTATCGCAGCGTATACCTTGCGCCAAAGAACACGTGGCGCGTTGCCGCCGGAAAAAACTGCGGAGCTCCGAAGCCTGCGTTACCGTACAGCAAGACCCTGTCATTAAGGACGTTGTTGACGTCCAAATAGACCTCAAGTCCCGAGAAGGGTGACGGCTGCGCAAAAGTGTATCGAAGCGACCCGTTGACCAGCGCGTGGGCATCGACCTCGTAGTCCGGGTTGTTGGCACCACTCCCGTCCCGGCCGCCGCCATTGTCCACATACTGCGCGCCTGTATACAGAAGGTCTGTACGCGCCCGCAGTCCTCTCCACTCGTACGTCACGCCTACATTCGCTACCGGTGACGGAAAGCCAGCAATCGGACTGTTCGCGCGATCAACACCCTCAGGACTCACATACTCGATAAAACGCACAAATCGGCTCCTGCTGATGGTGGCATTGCCATACACATCCAGACCGGGGGCCAGACGCGCCGCAGCCTCAAGCTCCAAGCCCAGGTGACGTGTCTGGTCCGCGTTACCTGTACGCGGCACGCCAAACTGGTCAAGGCCACCACTAGGTACGATCTCGTCAGCGAACTGCATAAAGTATACGTTCACTTCCATGCGCCATGATGTCTTCGAGACTCCGGCGCCCAACTCGAAGTCAACCAGGCGCTCCGGCCCGACAAGCGGCGCTCCATAGTCATACGTGCCCACGGTGGTCTGCTTAAACTGCGGCGTAGCACCTGCGCCCGCTTCCTCGCCCTCGTACAGGGATTTGTGCCGCGGCTCCCGGTTCGCCAGCGCTACGCTGGCATACGCGCTTACCGGGCGCTCCGGGTTGATGGTTACGCCGAGGCGCGGGTTCACAAACAGATAGGGCACCCTGAAGGCGTTGCCAAAGAACGCCTCGTCGTAGGTGCGGTACTGGCGCCAGGTAAGCTGTACATCGGCCTGCATGGCCACCCGCTCATGCACGCGAGCGAGGTGGCTTCCAAAGGCGGAGGCCACGACCTTTTCACCCCGCACGCTATAAACACGATAGTCGCTTCTTGGCCCTACCACCTCCGCCGGAAGCCCTGTAGCCTCCTGGACACGGCCCCACCGAAGCGACTGATGCAGCCGGGCCTCTAAGCCAACCGTGGTTTCGCCGCCCCTATGGACCCAGATCGCGCGCGGCAACCACCCAACCTGATACTGGTCAAGCGCCGCCCTAAAAAGCACCTGTGTACTGGGCGCCGACAGAAATAAGGGCAGTGCACGCTCGTTCTTGGTCAAGCCGCGCCACTGGTCCGGTAAACGCAGGAAGTCAGCCGAGCGAAATGAACCATCAAAATCAAAATGCCCGATGCCTCTGATCCAAAACAGTGTCTGCTTAAAGAGCAGCGAAGGCTTCGCGACCCATTCGTGAAGCAGCTCTGAGTGCGGCTGGTGAAACCACTCCCGATCCCGTGTCGACTCGCTGAAGTTGTACCGACGGTCAATCTTCGTGCCGTAGACGTCGGTGACCGTGGATTTGTTCGCCGATTTGGGTATGCCTACATAGGCCAGTCCGTCAGTCTGCGGGCCGCCATAGGCCTGCAACGTTACCGTATGGCGCTCACCGTAGCGGGTGATCCCCACAAAGTAGCGCCAAAACTTCGACCAGGACCAATCCCGATACCCGTCGGTGAGCAGGTGACTCCGGCGCCCATATGCGACATATTTCCCGCCTAAAAGACCGGTGTTGCCCTCAATCGTGTACCGCTGCGTGTTAAAGGACCCATAGCCGATTTCAATCCTCCCGTACCGCTCTGCCTCATACGGAGAGGCAATAACGTTGATGGCCCCGCCAATGCCTGCGGAGCCATAGAATGACGAGCCCGCTCCACGCTGCAGCTGGATGTCTTTGACCGTGCCCTGCAGGTCGTAAAAGTTGATCCAGTACACGTTGTGCCCTTCCGGGTCATTCTGGGGCACCCCGTTGATGGCCACCGCTACGCGGCGCTGCCCAAAGCCGCGCAGCCGGAGATGGGTATAGCCAAGGTCGTTGCCATTTTCGGAGTAGTAGGTGACCGAGGTGCTGCGCCGCAGGTTTGCCGGCAAGTCTTTCATTCCCGGGAGCAGCGCCAAATCCCGCGCGGTGACGTTGCTGTGTGTGATGGGCGACAGCTGCCGCCGTGCACGATCAGTGCTGACCACCACCGCGGGCGTTTCCAGCGCCATTGCCGACAGCACAATGCGGAGCATGACGGGCTCCGATGCCACCGTAAGCGGCCTCCGATGCGGTGCATATCCCAAGTACGTAGCTACCAGTAGATAGCGCCCGGGGCGAACGTTGCCAATCTCAAACCGCCCGTCGCGGCTGGTTACGGCGGCATAGCGTTCCTGGCCTGTCGCACGGTCAAACAGCTGTATCGCTGCCGCTTCCAGGAGCTGGTCCTCGTCGCCCAGGACGGTTCCCACAACCTGGGCAAGGGTTGACAGGGGTAGGGCGCACAGGCCCAAAAGCAATGCGTAGCGTCGGATCATGGCCAAAAGTCGTTGCAAACAAAAAAAGCCGCCCACTTTCATGAGGCGGCCTGTAGCCATGTCGACTCGTGTTCCCTACGCCGGCATCATCCGGATCAGGTTCAAAGGGTCTAATCTCAGCCTTCCACCCGAAGGCACCCCCATCGATGTGAGCATCGTGAAGCGACAAAGAACAGCTGCCAGCCGCGGTGCGGGCCCCACCCGGATGGGTGAGGCCCTTGCACCGACCTGAAGATTCCTGGCACCGTCCTACTCTCCCACCACGAAGGGCAGTACCATCGGCGCTGCGGGACTTAACGGCTCTGTTCGGAATGAGAAGAGGTGTGTCCCCCGCGCAATAAGCACCAGAAAATTCATGTGCCAAATGCTGGCAAGAAGTCTTGACACGATGACTTCGCCTCCTAAACGCTGCTCGCGCAAACGACCTAACTGTATCAGAAAGTCAAAGGTTTAAGCCAGATGGGCTATTAGTACGGCTCGGCTGAACATGTTACCATGCTTACACCTACCGCCTATCAACGTCCTCGTCTCGAACGGCCCATAGGGGAGACCTAGTCTTGCGGTGGGCTTCGTGCTTAGATGCTTTCAGCGCTTATCCCTGCCGAACATAGCTACCCTGCGATGCAGCTGGCGCCACAACAGGTGCACTAGAGGTTCGTCCACTCCGGTCCTCTCGTACTAGGAGCAGATCCGCGCAAGTCTCCAACGCCCACGGTAGATAGGGACC